>NZ_PKIE01000018.1:0-2040 GCF_002860865.1 Streptococcus mitis | reverse complement strand
CTCTAGAGATAGAGATTTCCTTCGGGACAGAGGTGACAGGTGGTGCATGGTTGTCGTCAGCTCGTGTCGTGAGATGTTGGGTTAAGTCCCGCAACGAGCGCAACCCCTATTGTTAGTTGCCATCATTCAGTTGGGCACTCTAGCGAGACTGCCGGTAATAAACCGGAGGAAGGTGGGGATGACGTCAAATCATCATGCCCCTTATGACCTGGGCTACACACGTGCTACAATGGCTGGTACAACGAGTCGCAAGCCGGTGACGGCAAGCTAATCTCTTAAAGCCAGTCTCAGTTCGGATTGTAGGCTGCAACTCGCCTACATGAAGTCGGAATCGCTAGTAATCGCGGATCAGCACGCCGCGGTGAATACGTTCCCGGGCCTTGTACACACCGCCCGTCACACCACGAGAGTTTGTAACACCCGAAGTCGGTGAGGTAACCTTTTAGGAGCCAGCCGCCTAAGGTGGGATAGATGATTGGGGTGAAGTCGTAACAAGGTAGCCGTATCGGAAGGTGCGGCTGGATCACCTCCTTTCTAAGGATAAGGAACTGCGCATTGGTCTTGTTTAGTCTTGAGAGGTCTTGTGGGGCCTTAGCTCAGCTGGGAGAGCGCCTGCTTTGCACGCAGGAGGTCAGCGGTTCGATCCCGCTAGGCTCCATTGGTGAGAGATCACCAAGTAATGCACATTGAAAATTGAATATCTATATCAAATAGTAACAAGAAAATAAACCGAAAACGCTGTAGTATTAATAAGAGTTTATGACTGAAAGGTCAGAAAATAAGGTTAAGTTAATAAGGGCGCACGGTGGATGCCTTGGCACTAGGAGCCGAAGAAGGACGTGACAAACGACGATATGCCTTGGGTAGCTGTAAGTAAGCGATGATCCAGGGATTTCCGAATGGGGGAACCCAACAGGTACTACCTGTTACCCGCATCTGTTAAGGATGTGAGGAGGAAGACGCAGTGAACTGAAACATCTAAGTAGCTGCAGGAAGAGAAAGCAAAAGCGATTGCCTTAGTAGCGGCGAGCGAAACGGCAGAAGGGCAAACCGAAGAGTTTACTCTTCGGGGTTGTAGGACTGTAATGTGGACTCAAAGATTATAGAAGAATGATTTGGGAAGATCAGCCAAAGAGAGTAATAGCCTCGTATTTAAAATAGTCTTTGTACCTAGCAGTATCCTGAGTACGGCGGGACACGCGAAATCCCGTCGGAATCTGGGAGGACCATCTCCCAACCCTAAATACTCCCTAGTGACCGATAGTGAACCAGTACCGTGAGGGAAAGGTGAAAAGCACCCCGGGAGGGGAGTGAAATAGAACCTGAAACCGTGTGCCTACAACAAGTTCGAGCCCGTTAATGGGTGAGAGCGTGCCTTTTGTAGAATGAACCGGCGAGTTACGTTATGATGCGAGGTTAAGTTGAAGAGACGGAGCCGTAGGGAAACCGAGTCTGAACAGGGCGAATTAGTATCATGACGTAGACCCGAAACCATGTGACCTACCCATGAGCAGGTTGAAGGTGCGGTAAGACGCACTGGAGGACCGAACCAGGGCACGTTGAAAAGTGCTTGGATGACTTGTGGGTAGCGGAGAAATTCCAAACGAACTTGGAGATAGCTGGTTCTCTCCGAAATAGCTTTAGGGCTAGCGTCGACATTAGAGATTCTTGGAGGTAGAGCACTGTTTGGGTGAGGGGTCCATCCCGGATTACCAATCTCAGATAAACTCCGAATGCCAATGAATTATGGTCGGCAGTCAGACTGCGAGTGCTAAGATCCGTAGTCGAAAGGGAAACAGCCCAGACCACCAGCTAAGGTCCCAAAATAATTGTTAAGTGGAAAAGGATGTGGGGTTGCACAGACAACTAGGATGTTAGCTTAGAAGCAGCTATTCATTCAAAGAGTGCGTAATAGCTCACTAGTCGAGTGACCCTGCGCCGAAAATGTACCGGGGCTAAAACAATTTACCGAAGCTGTGGATACCTTTATAGGTATGGTAGGAGAGCGTTCTATGTGTGAAGAAGGTGTACCGTGAGGAG
>NZ_PKIE01000017.1 GCF_002860865.1 Streptococcus mitis | reverse complement strand
CTCTGAATACTATTATTCAAGTGGGCTTTTATTTGTTTTATCATGGGAAATCCCTCCTTAACTATAAGTTTATCACATAAAAAAGAAACCCAAATACAGAATTGTATTTGAATTTCTTAACTTAATGACATTGGGAATGTCTATCCCTCTTTTTATGCTATTCACTTTTAAATAGATTTGAGCTCTCCTAATTTATATGATAAAATAAGACTAGAAAAAGGAGAAGAACATGATCGATGTAGAAGAAATTCTGAGCAAGATGAACCCCAATCAGAAGATTAATTATGACCGTGTCATGCAGAAGATGGTACAAGTATGGGAGAAAAATGAGCAACGTCCAACTATTCTCATGCATGTTTGCTGTGCCCCTTGCAGTACCTATACTCTAGAATATTTGACCAAGTATGCAGATGTGACTATCTATTTTGCCAATTCTAATATCCATCCCAAGGCAGAATACCATAAGCGTGCCTATGTTACCAAGAAATTTGTCAGTGATTTCAATGAGCGAACAGGAAATACGGTTCAGTACCTAGAAGCGCCTTATGAACCCAACGAATATCGTAAACTGGTTCGAGGTTTGGAAGAAGAGCCTGAAGGTGGCGACCGTTGTAAGGTTTGCTTTGACTACCGCCTGGATAAAACAGCGCAAGTGGCTATGGATTTGGGCTTTGACTACTTTGGCTCAGCCTTGACCATCAGTCCTCATAAGAATTCTCAGACCATCAACAGCATCGGAATCGATGTGCAAAAGATTTATACCACCCACTATCTTCCCAGCGATTTCAAGAAAAATCAAGGTTACAAACGTTCGGTAGAGATGTGTGAAGAGTATGACATTTACCGTCAATGTTATTGTGGATGCGTCTATGCAGCTCAAGCCCAGAATATTGATCTGGTTCAAGTTAAGAAGGATGCCACAGCTTTCTTGCTGGATAAGGATGTTGAAAAAGACTATTCCCACATCAAATTTACAGTTACAAAATTAGATATATAGAGACCAACCCAGCTGAAAAACTGGGTTTTTCAAATAAAAAAACCAGGGCTTTCACCCTAGTTTGACAACTTTACCGATTCTTTAGTTCTACATAGCGCTTGTACCAAATGTTTACATAGGCTTCTGAGAAAGGACCACGTCCATTGTTAATCCAATCAACAAGAATTTTGACATGTTCTTTTAAAATATAGTCCAAGTCATCAGAATAATTCATTTTGCGTTTGTGACGCTCATACTCCTCAACGTCCAAGAGACGTTTTTCTCCATCTGTAAAAATTTTAACATCCAAATCGTAATCAATATACTTCAGTGCTTCTTCATCCAGATAGTAGGGGCTAGCCATATTGCAATAATAGGAAATTCCATTATCACGAATCATGGCAATGATATTAAACCAATATTTCTTGTGAAAGTAAACAATAGCCGGTTCTCGAGTGACCCAACGACGACCATCACTTTCGGTAACAAGTGTATGATCGTTGACACCAATAATGGCGTTTTCTGTTGTTTTTAGTACAATGGTGTCCCGCCAAGTTCGGTGGAGACTCCCATCATGCTTATAACTTTGAATTGTAATAAAGTCGCCTTCTTTTGGAAGCTTCATAACTAACCAACTTTCTACAATTTATAAGTTTATCGTTTACTATTGTACCATAAAATTACCTAAAATCTGTGAATTTTACATGAAAATATTAAAGATATTCTCTGAGAGCGTTTGCTATATCCGAAAAATCGTAGCCCTTTCGTGCTAAAACTTGGGTTAAACGCTGTTTAAGTTCGTATCCTTCATATTTTCGGGCATACTTGGCATATTGCTTATCAAGTTCCTTGAAGATGAGTTCCTGAGTTGTTTCTTGGTCAACTTGACTATCCAACTCATCAAAGGCACTTTTAGCATCAGAGTAAGAGAATCCTTTGTTGGTCAAGTTTTGGAGAATCTTATCTTGCAAGGCACGAGCTGGAAGTTTTCCTTCATATTTTTTCAAGAGTTTATTAGCTACACGTTGAGCAACTTCCGAAAAATTAAATTCTTTCAGAATCTCTTCTATAGTAGATTTTGAAACTCCTTTTTGTGCTAATTTCTGAGTCAGTATATAAGGCCCCTTGTCTCCTGAAAGTTGATTGGCATTGATGATAGCATAAGTGTACTGGCTATCATTAATCCACTTATCTTCTTTAAGATTAGCAATGACTTGAGAAACTATTTTTTCATTAATATCATATTTCTTCAGATATTCTCTGACCTCTTTTTCAGTACGTGCTTTAAATGAAAGGTGATAGAGGGCTAGATTCTTACCATAAGAAAATTGGGCAAAGTCCTGAATCTCCTTCAATTCCTCTTCGCTTATCACCTTATCTCTCGATAACATAAAACGAACAATTGTATCTTCAGTAATGTAGCATTTGTCACCATTATCAAGCTCCATCAGATAGAGTCTTTTTTTCTTTTCAAGTTTTGTGATTTTCATAGTTCTATTATAACTCAAAATGTGATAAGATAGGGGTATGAATCTGAAAGTGAAACAAAAAATACCATTAAAAATCAAGCGCATGGGAATTAATGGTGAGGGAATCGGCTTTTATCAAAAAACATTAGTCTTTGTACCTGGAGCCCTAAAAGGAGAAGATATCTATTGTCAGATTACCTCTATTAAACGCAATTTTGTTGAAGCAAAATTACTAAAGGTTAATAAGAAGTCAAAATTCCGAGTTGTGCCAGCTTGTACTATTTATAATGAATGCGGAGGATGCCAAATCATGCACCTGCATTATGATAAGCAGCTGGAGTTCAAGACGGACCTACTTCACCAAGCACTGAAAAAATTCGCCCCTGCAGGATATGAAAACTATGAAATTCGTCCAACTATTGGAATGCAGGAACCCAAGTACTATCGTGCTAAGTTACAATTTCAGACTAGAAAATTTAAAAATCAGGTCAAGGCAGGTTTGTATGCACAAAACTCTCATTATTTGGTAGAGTTGAAAGACTGCCTAGTACAAGATAAGGAAACCCAAGTGATTGCTAATCGTCTAGCAGAATTGCTTACTTATCACCAGATTCCAATCACGGATGAGAGAAAAGTTCTAGGTGTTAGGACTATTATGGTCCGACGAGCAAGAAAGACTGGACAGGTTCAGATTATTATTGTTACAAACCGTCAGCTTAATTTAACCCAACTAGTAAAAGACTTAGTTAAAGATTTCCCAGAAGTTGTGACAGTAGCTGTGAATACAAATACAGCTAAAACCAGTGAGATTTATGGTGAAAAGACAGAGATTATCTGGGGGCAAGAGAGTATTCAAGAAGGTGTCCTCGATTATGAATTTTCACTATCTCCTCGAGCTTTCTATCAACTAAATCCTGAACAAACAGAAGTTCTTTATAACGAGGCGGTAAAAGCCTTGGATGTTACTAAAGAAGACCATTTGATTGACGCTTATTGTGGAGTTGGAACGATTGGGTTTGCCTTCGCAAAGAAAGTTAAAACACTCAGAGGTATGGATATTATTCCAGAAGCCATTGAAGATGCTAAGCGAAATGCTAAAAGAATGGGATTTGACAACACACATTACGAAGCAGGAACAGCGGAAGAGATTATTCCTCGCTGGTATAAGGAAGGCTACCGAGCAGATGCTCTGATCGTAGATCCACCACGTACAGGTCTGGATGACAAGTTATTAGATACAATTCTTACCTATGTACCAGAAAAAATGGTCTATATTTCTTGCAATGTTTCGACTTTGGCTCGTGATTTAGTGCGCTTAGTAGAAGTCTATGATCTTCATTATATCCAGTCGGTCGATATGTTCCCACATACAGCTCGAACTGAGGCTGTTGTAAAATTAATAAAAAAAGTTTAAAAAAGTAGTTGACAAAAAATAAAAAGTCGGTATAATAGTAAGAGTTGAAAATAACAACTCAGGTCCGTTGGTCAAGGGGTTAAGACACCGCCTTTTCACGGCGGTAACACGGGTTCGAATCCCGTACGGACTATGGTATGTTGCGGTTGAAACACTTGATGAAAAAAAGTTTAAAAAAGTTTCAAAAAAGTGTTGACAAGCGAAAGCGACTGTGATATACTAATATAGTTGTCACTTGAGAGAA
>NZ_PKIE01000016.1 GCF_002860865.1 Streptococcus mitis | reverse complement strand
CTCTGAATACTATTATTCAAGTGGGCTTTTATTTGTTTTATCATGGGAAATCCCTCCTTAACTATAAGTTTATCACATAAAAAAGAAACCCAAATACAGAATTGTATTTGAATTTCTTAACTTAATGACATTGACCTTCTCAGTAGATTTTCTCTGTTTAAAATTTATTTCCAAGCGCCACTGCCATCTACATAATAGCCATCTGGTGTGCGTGTATTGCGAAGCATATTACCAGATGATGCGAGATAGTACCACTTACCATTATCTTTGACCCAACCGGTAGACATTGCACCTGATGAACGAAGGTAGTACCAACTGTTACCAACATAAGCCCAACCTGTCTTCATATCACCATTTTGAGCATCTAGATAATACCAAGTTGAACCATCTTTCACCCAACCAGTTACCATAGCACCTGATGAACGGAGATAGTACCAATTATTACCTAGATATTGCCATCCTGTTTGCATTGCAGCAGTTGTTGGATCAAGGTAGTACCAAGCTGAACCATCATTTATCCAACCTGCACGTCTTTCACCACCAATATAGTTTTCTCCATTAATTTCTGTTTTAGCTAGATAATACCAGTTAGACTGATCATAAAGCCAACCTGTCTCTAAAGAATGATTCTGATTAAAGTAATAGTTCGTGTAATAACGCTTCTCTTCTTTATCTTCTGAATCTTCACGTTTTTCCCCGTACTCTTTTCCAACACTGTCTTTTGTTTTAATCTCTAATGCTTTCCAGCCAACAAATTCTTGTAGTACCCCATCTTGTCCAAAATAGTACCACTTGTGTTGAAGGCCGATTTCATTAACTGGTTGGTTATCTAATAAATCATCACGATAACCTGTTCCAGGAATTTCTAAGTATTGCCATCCAACTACCATTTCTCCTTTATCACCAAAATAGTAAGTTTTTCCGTCTATTTTATGCCAATAGATTGCTTTATGATCATCTTTTACATAATATTTTCTATTATCCTTATCAACAAATTGACCACCTGTGGTATCCGCAAATACAGTATTTGTAGTTAGCAAACCAAAGAAAAGTACTGTTAGTCCAACTTGCATAGTTTTTTTCAAAAATTTCATTTATATATTTCTCCAATATTAGATCCACTCACCAGATGAAGCGAAATTATAAACTTTACCATCGATAGTTTGGCTACCTGTAACCATTGCTCCAGAGGAGTTGAGATAATACCAATTTTCTCCTACTTTTATCCAACCTGTTTTCATATCTCCATTAGTAGGATCTAAATAGTACCATGTTGAGCCATCTTTATACCAACCAGTCTTCATATCACCATTGGTCTTATCTAAATAATACCATCTTCCTCGTATATATTTCCAACTTGTGGACATTGAACCAGAGGTTTCCAGATAATACCATTTGCCATTTATACTTTGCCAACCTGTTTGTTTATCATGTTGTCTATAATAGTACCAACTACCACTTAATTTCTTCCATCCTTCAAGAGAATAACCTTTGAGTACTGAATAAATAAATGATAAATTTTGTTCATTTAATTTTACTGCGCTATTAACTTGGTTGGCTTCATCTCCCAAAATATGTACTCCAACTACACGGTGACTAGCATCATAAACAGCAGATCCACTTGATCCCCCCAAGGTATCAACTTGATAATTCAAAAAAGTACCATCATCACTTAAAACTTGTTTTTTATCTGTATACATTTGATGAATTCCAAAATCATATGATGGATAGCCTGTAATTGTTACTGGTTTTCCCGCCAAATTTTTCTGACTATTTGGAAGCCCCAATGTCCCCAATTTTGCACCAACAGGCTCTTCTAGAATTAATAGAGCCAAGTCATATTTCGATGCATCTCTAGAATTTAAAATTCTAAATTCCTTCAAATAACGAACTTCTTTAACTTTGATCTTTCCAAATGGTTCCTGATCTGGACTAGCTGCCGGAAGTACATAAATAGCATCAGCTTCTTTCCCATATTTATGACTGTAGAAGTTATGAGCTGCTGTAATTAAAACATTATCTTTAATAAAATTCGCACTTCCTCTTCCTTCTGTATTCATTCCATTAGATACACCATGGTACTCAGACAAAACCATAGCTGAAGTTGAATACGGATACTGTAAAGTATTATCAATTTTAACCAAATCATCAGTACCAATAATTACTTCTGATTGATTTTGGTAGTATGAACCATACGTTGGCGAAATCTCAGGAAGTGAAAAATTATTAGTTTCCGGACTTTCCTGTAATGTTTCACTTACCTCATATTCTACACCTGTACTAGAAATAACAGTCAAAGCAGATACTGTCGACAACTGGCTAGCCAATAAAGTACTCGCAATAATTGAAATACCCAATTTTTTATAAAAAATTTTCTTCATTATTTTCTCCTCCTAATGTGATTATAGCATACTATTTTATACTTTTTAATAATAATTGAGAAAATTAAGAAAATTCAGTATCTTCTCACTAATCTTGTATACTATTGTATCTGTCAGGAAAATACACTTCAAACTTCTCCAATATATATAAAATAGACCATTCCAGAATCTACTTTAATCTATATTAATTTTGATCACAATTTTTCTTCTTATTTCTTCTTATTTCGTCTTAAAGTAGTCATATTTTGTCAGTCTTCTTTTTTCTGAGTTATTGAGATTGATTGGAACTTTTGCGGCTGGGCAAAATCTCAATTCCTGAAGAAAATGGAGTAAATCTTCCCACAAGAAAACGCATAATTTCAAGTTTTTCGACACCTGATACTATGCGTTTTTTGGTTCTAAAAAATGTTCGCCCACCTTGAACAACTAACAAAATTTATAAGTAGACTATATTTTAAAATTTGTGTTCTAACAACCA
Organism: Streptococcus mitis; assembly: GCF_002860865.1. Taxonomy (GTDB): domain Bacteria; phylum Bacillota; class Bacilli; order Lactobacillales; family Streptococcaceae; genus Streptococcus; species Streptococcus mitis_AT. The sequence continues at coordinate 4,274 of NZ_PKIE01000016.1, read as the reverse complement.
TTTCGATTAGTTAAATCTTTCAACCTTTCTTCTCCAGATTTAAGCATCTCTTTCTCCACTTGATTCCATTCTCCAAATAGTAAATCATGAAGAACAGTTGCTGCTGAAGTTGTATTTTCTTTTGATTCATATACACAACTTCTATCTCGCTGGTAAATTTGAATTCTTTCAAAGATAGCTAGTTCTTCCAATTTTCGTGTGTTATCAACTAGATGATTAACAATGAAATCATGATGTTCTTTTGGAGTTGCGCGTGCTTGATTTGGATTGATAGCGTATAGTTCTTCGTATCGGATAAGGGTGCTCAGATAGGACAGCTTAGGCTTTGTCGCAATTAAGTCTAATTGTACTTCATATCCCTTATTTTTCAATAGTTGTGCTGTTTTCTTTGGAACATCAATAGTACGTAAAGTTCCCTCAATCAAAAGATTGTATCCCAAATGACTCAATTCTCTTACTAAAGACTCCACCATTTTTCCCGCAAAATCCTTGGTGTATTCAACACTATCTTTGCCATATTCTTTCTGCAGTTCTAAATAGTGTGGATGCTGAGAACGAAAACTATCGCCATCTATGATAACAATATTTCCTTGAAATTCTTTCTGTTTAATACGATGAATTGTAGTCTTGCCAGCACCACTTTGCCCTCCAAGCAAAATCGCTATAGGTTGCTTACTGAACTTTTTTCCTCTTGTCAGAGAACGAAGATTCCGTGCCAAAGCATGTTTGAATTCACTATCGGTATAATCTTGGATTTCCATTAGGCTACCATCCGTTTTTCAGATATCTCTAACATACGTTCAATTCCATCCAAATAACCGATATATCTCTCTATTTCATCAAAAGTTTCTACTAAATAGATATTCGTATGAATCAAGTCAGATAGATCATCACTCATTAAAATCCAAGGATTAGATTCATCATCAACGCTAATTCGCTGACTATCTTGATAACGATAGAGTCGAGATAATAGATTAGCACCTCTTTCTTTCACAATTTCAATTTTTAAAGTCAATTCATAATCTTCAACAGGATTGAGCATTTTATCTTCTCCTACAATATCGACATAAGATACATTAAACTTCTGGCAGATGATATCTATTAGTTCCGTAGAGACTGAACTAGTGCCATTTTCATAACGACTCAAACTATTTCGAGAAATTCCTATAATTCGGGCAAATTCAGGTTGTGTTAAGTCATGTGTTTTACGTAAGGATTTTATGTTTTTTCCAATCATGGGAAACTCCTTTCATTTGATAACACAATTATAACATTTAGAAAAAAGAAATGCACTATTTTTGGTGCGTTTTTAACAAGAGCTACACAAATTTCTAACAAAGAGCAATATAAAAACCCCACCAAGATAATTCCTAGTGGGGTTTCGGTGGGGAAAACAATTATTCTCCCAATTATTATCGCCTTTATATTGTCTTAAACTTCATTAAACAAGGGTTCCGCAATATAATTGCGGTACTCTATTATTTAAGAGTAACTGAAGCTCCAGCTTCTTCCAATTTAGCTTTGATTTCTTCAGCTTCTGCAGTTGCAACGCCTTCTTTAACAAGTGCTGGTGCACCGTCAACAAGTTCTTTAGCTTCTTTAAGTCCAAGACCTGTGATTTCACGTACAACTTTGATAACGCCAACTTTTTTGTCGCCTGCAGATGTCAATTCAACGTCGAATGAATCTTTAGCAGCACCAGCGTCAGCAGCACCAGCTGCAGCAACAGCTACAGGAGCAGCTGCAGTTACACCAAATTCTTCTTCGATAGCTTTTACAAGGTCGTTCAATTCAAGGATTGAAGCTTCTTTAATTTCAGCAATAATGTTTTCAATGTTCAATGCCATTGTTATTTCCTCCAAATATGTTTTAAATTTATAATAGATTTTCGTAGCTAGGCTACGCTGCGTAGCTTAAGATTAAGCTGCGTCTTCTTTGTTGTCTGCAACCGCTTTGACTGCAAGAGCAACGTTGCGCACTGGCGCTTGAAGTACAGAAAGGAGCATAGAAAGAAGTCCTTCGCGGTTTGGAAGAGTTGCAAGAGCAAGAATCTCTTCTTTAGATGCGACAGCGCCTTCGATTGCACCACCTTTGATTTCAAGTGCTTCAGCGTTTTTAGAAAAGTCGTTCAAGATTTTCGCTGGTGCGATAACATCTTCGTTAGAAAATGCTACTGCAGATGGTCCAACAAATACAGATGCAAGATCTTCAAGACCAGCTTTTTCAGCTGCACGACGCAAGATTGAGTTTTTAATAACTTTATACTCAACTTCGCTTCCACGAAGCTCACGACGAAGAACTGTATCTTGCTCAACTGTCAAACCACGAGCGTCTACAACGACGATAGATGCAGCAGCTTTCATTTTTTCAGCTACTACGTCAACTAGTTCCGCTTTTTTAGCAATAATTGCTTCACTCATTAGTGTGTTCACCTCCGTTATTATTTTGCTTGGGGAATTTTTCCAAAAGAAAAACGCGCCCAAACCTAGACACGAAAGTACAATACGCTTCTTTTTACATGATACGTTTTGTCCTCGGTAGGATACTTATGAGTCGAGCTCCCCTACTGTCTTAGGCAGTTTTTTCAAACCGTATATAAGTATAGCATAGTCAAAAAAAGAATGCAAGATTTTTGCAAACTTTTTTAAAATTTTTTCGTGATTTTTCTTTTAAAGTTCTACTGTTAAGACTTGACCTTGCTTAACAACCTGTTCTCCGCCGATATAGACATCATCAACATCACTGGATTTAACAGCATAAACCAGGTGAGAGAGCATATTTGCCTGAGGTTGAAGATGGATTTTCCCTTGTGGTTGGATGACCAGAAAATCTGCTTTCTTGCCAACTTCCAGACTTCCTATCTGTTCGTCCATTCCAAGAACCTTAGCACCTTCTATCGTTAGAGCCTTGAGGGCTGTTTCGATTGGAAATTGGTTGGCATCCTCACTTTTCATCTTCTGAAGAAGGGCTGCAGTCCGTCCTTCCTCAAACATATCTAGATTGTTATTGGAGGCAACCGAATCTGTCGCAATTCCCACAGCCACTCCTGCTTTTTGAAGTTGGATGATTGGAGCAATTCCTGATGCCAGTTTGAGGTTACTGATAGGATTGTGGGCAATAGACACTTGAGAAGTTGCCAAGCGTTCAATTTCTCTCTCGTTTAATTCGACCCCGTGAGCAAAGACAGACGGATGATCTAAATACCCCAGTTCTTCTAGAAAGGCTAAGGGGCGTTTGCCGTAGCGTTTCAGGATAATTCCTGATTCCTCCTTGGTCTCCGCCACATGGATATGGATTGGAATAGCAAGCTCTTTCGCCATATCTAAGCTCGTTTCCAGCAAGTCTCTATCACAGCTGTAGGGAGAATGTGGGGCTACCATCACCTTGAAATTTGGATTTTTATATCCAATAATTTCCTCAATGATTGCTCGAGTTCTGCTTATAGTTTCAGCAGTTGTCTCTGTCTCCGAAGAAAAAAGAGTCGGTGAGAAATAACAACGCATCTTGGAAGTTTTCACTGCCTGATAAATCCGCTCAATATCCACACCATTGGTATTATACATATCGTTGAAGGTTGTTGTTCCCGACTGGAGCATTTCTATCATAGCTTCTTTAACCGCTCTTGTTGTCATGTCGGGAGTAAATCCTGCTTCTGCAGGCCAGATATAATCATTGAGCCATTCATGGAGATTGCTATCATCTCGGATTCCTCTCAATCCTGTCATTGCAGAATGGGTGTGGCAATTAACCAAACCAGGCATAATCCAGGCTCCCTGATAGTCTATAATCTGCTCAGCTTGCTCTAAAATCTCTGACTTCTCTTGACCAACATAGACGATTTGAGAATCCTTAACTGCTAAGATTCCATTCAGATAAACATGGAAATCTTGATCACAAGTCACGATATTTACATGCTGATAGACTTTCATACTAGGCTCCTTTTCTAAAAGACAATTTACAGTGAATAATTTTTCTAGCTATTGTAACAAAAAAGTCACCCGAAGGCCAATGTCATTAAGTTAGTGATCTAACTCTTTAAATAGAAGATAGGATTGAGAACATCAAAGTGATTCTCTATCCTATCTTCTATTTTTTGAGATTTATGTTACTCTATAGATGAAATCAACTACCGATTGGGTCTTTATCTTTCTTTGATATTTTCGATTCGGTCGAATAATAGATAACTGTTTCTTGAGGTAGTTTTTCAACTGGAGAGAAGAAAGGGAACAGTTAAAAAACAAACGGCAGGCATAAGCCGCATCTGAGAAACACAC
>NZ_PKIE01000015.1 GCF_002860865.1 Streptococcus mitis | reverse complement strand
CTCTGAATACTATTATTCAAGTGGGCTTTTATTTGTTTTATCATGGGAAATCCCTCCTTAACTATAAGTTTATCACATAAAAAAGAAACCCAAATACAGAATTGTATTTGAATTTCTTAACTTAATGACATTGACCCACAGGCAATCTTTCTTCTATATTAATATTAATAAAGATCTAAATAGTTATCAATTTCCCATTGTGAAACGAAGGTAGCATAACTTGCCCATTCGATTCGCTTGGCTTCAAGGAAACTAGTATAGATATGTTCCCCAAGAGCTGCTCTGACAACCTCATCTTCTGTCAAAGCTTTCAAAGCGTTGTGAAGGGTTGATGGAAGGTCTGTAATACCAGCTTCCTTGCGCTCTTCTGCTGTCATGATGTAGATATTTTCTTCGATAGGAGCTGGTGCTTCGATTTTATTTTCAATACCATGCAAACCAACTTCCAAAAGAACAGCCATAGCGATGTAAGGGTTCGCCATTGGATCGACTGAACGCAACTCAAGACGAGTTCCCATACCACGTGAAGCAGGCACGCGCACAAGTGGCGAACGGTTACGACCAGCCCAAGCAATGTAAACAGGCGCTTCATAACCTGGAACCAAACGTTTGTATGAGTTAACCGTTGGGTTCATGATAGCAGTATAGTTGTAGGCATGCTTGATCAAACCGCCAAGGAAATGGTAGGCAGTTTCTGACAACTGCATTCCTTTTGGATCATTTGGATCAAAGAAGGCATTGTTTCCTTCTGCATCAAACAAGGACATATTACAGTGCATACCTGATCCAGCAATACCAAATTTTGGTTTTGCCATAAAGGTTGCGTAAAGACCATGTTTGCGAGCAATGGTTTTAACAACAAGTTTAAAGATTTGAATCTTATCACAAGCACGGAGAACTTCATCGTACTTAAAGTCAATCTCGTGTTGACCAACCGCAACCTCGTGGTGACTCGCTTCTACTTCAAATCCCATTTTGGTCAAGACATTGACAATCTCACGACGTGTATTGTCAGCAAGGTCAGTAGGCGCCAAATCAAAGTAGCCACCCTTGTCATTCACTTCAAGTGTTGGGTCTCCATTTTCATCTAGTTTAAATAGGAAGAATTCTGGCTCTGGTCCAAGGTTGAAGGAGTTGAATCCTACTTCCTCCATGTGACGAAGAGCACGTTTCAAATTGCCACGAGGGTCACCTGCAAATGGTTCGCCTTCTGTTGTATAGACATCACAGATCAAACCTGCAACACTTCCATTTTCATCTCCCCACGGGAAGACTGTCCATGTATCCAAGTCAGGGTACAAGTACATATCTGACTCATTGATACGTACAAAACCTTCAATAGAAGATCCATCAAACATAGCCTTGTTTGACAAGACTTTATCTAACTGTTCATCTGTAGCAGGAATTTCGACGTTTTTCATGGTTCCCAAAATATCTGAGAACATGAGACGGATAAAGGTAACATTTTTTTCCTTGACTTCACGACGAATATCTGCAGCTGTGATTGGCATGAGTTTTCTCCTTAATTATGACTACTTGCGGTTGCCTAACCGCGACCAAAAGGTGACTGTACTGAAGCAAAGCGACCCTGTTGGAGGAGTTCATTGTGAAGTGCACGACGCACCTCAGTCTGACTCACCGCTTTCTTGGATTTCGCTTCACGTTCAGCATATTTTTTCTTAATGGCAGCGATATTATAACCTTCAGAGATATAATCTTTGATTTCAAGTAGACGATCCATGTCATTCAAGGAATACATGCGACGGTTCCCTTCGTTTCGATCAGGCTTAATCAACTCTTGATCTTCATAATAACGAATCTGACGCGCCGATAGATCGGTCAACTTCATAACACTGCCGATAGGAAAAACAGCCATATTACGGCGAAATTCTTTTTCCTTCATTTACAATTTCCTTCTTTCTGTCTATTATAGTCTAAAAAAAGACAAACGTCAATTGATAATGTTATAAAATGTAACATTATTTTTCTTTTTTCTCTAAAAAGAGCCGAATACGATCAATATCGTAATTTACGAGAATTGCGACAAAAACTCCCATGAACGTTTCTGATACACGCGCAAATACGTACAAAATTGTCTCTCCACTCGGAATCGATAGGGTAATGATTAACATAGCCGCTACACCACCAATAACCCCTGCTTTGTTATTCATGGCTACATTTGTCATAATGGTTAACATGGTGCAGATTGGAACAACTACCAAGGTCACCCAAAAGGCTTCGTGGAAAAAACTATTTATTAGGAAGAAAACCAAGGCATAGAGGCCACCGATACTATTTCCTAGAATACGCGAAGTTCCGAAATGAACACTCTTATCAAAACTCTCCCTCAGACTAAAAACCGCTGTCAAAGCACCGATTTGAAGACCTTTCCAGCCAAAAAAACCAAAAATCAAAAGAACTAGAAAAACAGCAATACCTGTTTTAAAGGTTCGCATACCAAGTTTGAACTGGGATTTATCGAATTTATATTTTTTAAAATAACTCATAATCTCAACTTTCTATTTCCATTTTATCATAAATCGGTGATTTTTATGAGTAATAGTTGAGAGGAAGCGTTTTTATTTTAAGCAAAAGAAAAGAGGAACTTTCATCCCTCTCTTCTTTGATTTATTTATAAAATCTTATTTTTCTGTCAAGGCTGCAAGTCCTGGAAGAACCTTACCTTCGAGAAGTTCCATTGATGCTCCACCACCAGTAGAGATCCATGAGAACTTGTCTGCACGACCAAGGTTGATTGCTGCGGCAGCTGAGTCACCACCACCGATGATTGATTTAACGCCTGGTTGTTTCACGATAGCGTCCATCACACCGATTGTACCAGCTTGGAAGTCTGGGTTTTCAAATACACCCATAGGTCCGTTCCATACAACTGTTTTAGCGCCAGTCAAAGCTTCGTCAAATTTAGCGATAGATTTTGGACCGATGTCAAGACCAAGGAAGCCTTCAGAAACTGCTTCACCTTCAGTGTCACGCACTTCAGTGTAACCAGCAAATGCGTTAGCTTCTTTTGAGTCAACTGGCAAGATCAATTTACCGTTTGCTTTTTCAAGAAGAGCTTTCGCAACATCCAATTTGTCTTCTTCTACAAGTGAGTTACCGATTTCGATACCTTGTGCTTTGTAGAATGTGTAAGTCATACCACCACCGATAAGGACTTTATCAGCTTTTTCAAGCAAGTTTTCGATAACACCGATCTTGTCTGAAACTTTTGAACCACCAAGGATAGCCACGAATGGACGTTCTGGAGTTTCAACTGCTTCTTGGATGTAGGCAATTTCGTTTTCAAGAAGGAAACCAGCAACTGCTTTTTCAACGTTTGCTGAGATACCAACGTTAGATGCGTGTGCACGGTGAGCTGTACCGAATGCATCGTTTACGAAGATACCATCTCCAAGTGATGCCCAGTATTTACCAAGTTCAGGATCGTTTTTAGATTCTTTCTTGCCGTCAACATCTTCGTAACGAGTGTTTTCAACCAAAAGAACTTGTCCATCTTCAAGAGCGTTGATCGCTGCTTCCAATTCAGCACCACGAGTGACACCTGGGAAAACAACGTCTTGGCCCAATTTAGCTGCCAAGTCTGCTGCTACAGGAGCAAGTGATTTACCAGCTTTATCAGCTTCTTCTTTCACACGTCCAAGGTGAGAGAAAAGAATTGCACGTCCACCTTGTTCGATGATGTACTTAATAGTTGGAAGAGCTGCTGTGATACGGTTGTCGTTAGTGATTACGCCATCTTTCAATGGTACGTTGAAGTCAACACGAACGAGGACTTTTTTACCTTTCAAGTCAACGTCTTTAACAGTAAGTTTTGCCATGTTACAAAAACCCCTTTATTTATTTTATTCGAAACTATTATATCACACTTTGGAAATATAAGGAAAGATTTCACAAGATTTTTCGATATTTAATCTTCATCTTCTTTTTTCTGTTTCAATGTCAATGCTAAACTAGCAAGACCAAGGCTTGCCAATCCTGCTATTAGGCCTTTATTGTCATCAGCAGTTCCTGTATTTGGCAATTGTTTGCTTGCTTCTTCTGATTTAACTGCTGTATTTTGGGCTGGTTTTTCTTGTGTAGGCGCTACTGCTGGTTCAGTTTTTACTTTTGTTCCAATTTCAACAATTTCTGGAATCGCCTCTTGGATGACTTCTGTTGAACGAAGACGACGCTGACCGTTTTCATCAACTTCAAAGATATGTCTTAATAGACCATCTCGTCCCTGTATGATGACTCGTTGTTCCCCAACTAGCATCTCGGCATTTTCATGCTCTTGACGGTCAAAGGCAACCTTTTCCTCTTGAACTTCCAATTTAGGAGCCTTTTGTTGATCAGAAGCCGGTTGATTAGTAGGTTTTGGAAGGTCTGTGTTTTGTGGTGCTGGATTGGCAGGAATGAGACCAGTACCTACTTCTACGATTTCAGGGCTTGCTTCTTTCAAAACTTCTGTAGCGCGAAGCGTACGATTGCCTTGACTATCTACTTCAATCAAACGGCGAATTTGTCCTTCAACTCCTGCTTGGACAAGTTGCCGTTGACCGACTGTAAGATTTGGATTTGGACGTTCTTGGTGTTCGAAGGCAATACTTGTCTCTTCAACTTCTAATTTCGGAGTATCCACAACCAAATTCTTGACACCTTCAGCTGGTTCCTTGCTTGAAATAACTTTTTCTACTGGTTTAGCAGGTTGTGGTTTTTCAGCAGATTCATAAACAAAGGCATAATGAGTAAAGTGTGGTGCTGTAAAGATGACATGACTATCCGTTTGTTCAAAAGCCAATTCTACTGCATCTTTTCCTTCAGGTAAGAAGTAGACTTTCTTCACTTTCTTATCTTTTTCAATTGGAATTTTCACAATAGAAGCGTAAGAGAGATCAACGTCTTGACCTTTTTCATCTAGACCTTCTATTTCAAAGACATGAGCATCTTCTCCAACAAAGTATTTCTTCTCTTCAGCACTTGCTTGAACACGCTCTACTTTCAAGCCCTTGATGACAGTCTTCTCTTTATTTGAGAAGTGTACTTCAACACCTGTTTTACTATCAGAAAAGACTGCTGGTTTGTCTTCTTTCAATAGGGCAACCAGATCTTTTAGACTCTGTTTCGCTGTCGCAAGCTCTTCTGGACTCAAATCTACTTTTTCAACCAAGGCCTTGTTTTTCTCAAGAAGCGGAGCTAGGGCAGAACCTGAAGGATGGTTTGGTTTGGCAGCCAAGAGTTCTTGAGCCTCACCTGTTAAGCGATCGAGTTCTGTCTTTTCTTCCGTAAATTTCTCTTGACCATTCAGAGTTTTATGAGCTTCTGTCAATTTATTAAGTCGGTCATTAACCTGATCTTGGGTGCTAGTTTCATGGTCTTTCAACACTTGTTCAGCCGCTTCAATTGCTTTCAAGAAGGCTTCTTTTACTTCTGGTGAAGCAAAGTTATAGACCACCTTGTTCTTAGCCGCTTCAACTTCTGCTAATTTTTGTTTGAGGTACTCATCGTTCAATGCTGCTTTTGGAGATACCAAAACATCAAAGTTGACTTCATGACCTTGATAACGAAGCGTCAAGGTTTGACGACCAGTCTTTTGAGCATCGTAACCAGAAATTTCAACTCCCTCATCAGTAAAGGAATGTTCTTCCATGGTGTCATTGCTATAAGCCACTGCAAAGCGTCCTTCAGACAAGTCTAAGCTATCACCAACTAGGTAATCTTTTTTCGGTTCCTGACTTACTTCAATTCCCAAAATAGTTTTCGGACTTGCTTCATCTTGACTAGTAACAGTCACTGATAAATTAGCATGTACCGGTTGCCCCAAATATTGTAAAGTAAGATTTTGTTCTCCCTTATGATGCGTATCAAAACCTGATACTGATACACCCGCGTGAGTTAGGCGAATAAGCTCGTCCTCAGCTCCTCCTTCATACTGAACTCGAAGAACACCACCTCTAAGGTCCAAATCCTCCCCTTCGGCGTAGCTTGTTTTCTTAGGTCTTGTTTCTAGGCTGACTGACTTAATTCTTCTATCATCTTTTGGAACGGAAACTGCTAGAACATTACTAATTTCCTTGCCTGGCAACTGGGTACGATAGTAAAGAAGACCAGATTGATTTGTCAAATCAAATGGTGAACTTGCTAGGTCTCCTCCAACTTCGCTCTTCAAGGTTGCAAGCGGAGTTTGAGAATTTGGATTATCATAAACGGTAATGGTTGCTCCGGCCGGTACATCCGCAAAGCCAACTTGTACCTTGTTATTGCCTAGAGAACGGGCTGCAGCCTTGGCCATCGGAATATTGACACTTTCAGTATCAAGCTTTTCATACATTTTCCAGTTATAGATACGAATAGCCTTCCATGGAGTTCCATTGTCAGAAGTGACAACATTCAAGCGCCAATCTTGAGCTGTGATAGGTTTGTCAAGGGTAATATCTGTAACATGGGCTTTATTGCCACGGACTTCCTTAGCCAACTTCCATTGACCATCCGCATCTTTATAATAGAGGTCAAAGTCTTTGGTGTTCATCAAACCATCGTTTACAGATTCTCCACCAGCTCCAGCATGGTCCATCACCCATCTAACAACTGTACGTGGCTGGGTCAAACGAATATCCACACTACCACTTAACTGTCCAGAAGACCACTTGTCTGAAAGACTGGTAATGGTACCATTCAACATACCTTCAATACCTTCTCCACCTTCAGTCTTAGGGAAAGTACTATCAATAACTGTTGCACCTGGAACGATATTTTCAGCTAGCGGTTTTGGTAGACTGGTATCTTTTACAGTCATGCCCCAATCAAAGGTTGTTGTCGCAGCTTCTGAACGAACTCCATTTTTACCGACTGCTACAACCTTCAGTTCTTGAGTTGTACCTTGAGCACTTGCTGAACGGCTAACTTTTGGTAGATAAATAGTTGTAGAAGATGAACCTGTTAGTAATTTCCAGCTGTCTCCATCTTTTTCGTAAACTTCATAGAAATCTGCATCCTTGTTGCCTTTAAATTGCACAACTGCTTCTGCTTCTTGGGCATTTTTAAGGACTTGTTTGGCTACAGCTACTGTAGTTGGTGCCTGAGGAGCATCTTGATTATTGCTGATGGTCAATTGCCCCAGGTTAAATTGATAACCTTTTAGGTCTTTATCATTTTCAAAATAGAGTTTAATACCGTAAATTGTTTTACCTGCCAAGGCACTCAAATCAAAATCATCGGTAGTCCAGTTATCTGAAACTGTCAATTCTTTACGGGCAGCTTCATCACCGTAGGTATAATCTTTCTTGGTTGCAAATTCTACATAAACCTTGGTACCTTTGCCTCCTTTGTGGGCAACATGCAATTTGGTTGTATCTGTCACCTTCAAGCGAGTAGAGTACAAATTAACATCTTGCTTGGTCGCACCTGAAAGATCCCCTGCAAATTTGAGAGAAGTTCCACCATTATAAGCATCTTCAAAATCATAGCTTGCTTTCAACTTATCGCCAGTTGATTTTTGCCACCAGCGCCATGTTGGAAGAACACCTGAAACTGAACGGTAATTCCACTCAGAATCCTTAGAAACCTTACCATCTACGAACCATTTTCTACCATGGCCTGTATTAAAAGAAGTAGTAAAAGTATTACCTACTGCTGGCGTACGGTCCGCAACTAGGTTAGCAATCCCATACCAATCTTTGTCTCCTGGTTTTTGGCCAGTAGGATCACCTTGATAACCTGTAAAGAAGATATCTTCATTCTTATGATAATCTTCACCAGTTTTTCCTAAACTTGTAATGGTATCTGGTGCGAACAAACCAAGAGAAAGGCGTAATTTCCCATTTTCATCTAAAATGTCATTCCATTTGACCTTGGTCTTGTAGGAACCACCCTGTTGCAATTCCAATCCTGCAAATACATCATAAGGATTACGACCAATCCAGTTGGCAGTTGCAATAGTGTAATCATTTTTAGCCTTATCCCAGTTAAAGTTAGCAAAGAAGTTGTCTGCTGGAACCTTATCTCCTTCTGGTTGCATGAATTGGTAGTTGTATTCTCCCAAACCATCTTGGTGGTAACGTCCATAGTTATAAGTCATGGCATCGTACCAAGAATACTTGATTGGATGTTTTACCTTAGCAGCATACTCCTTGGTATAGAGCATAAACTGGCGCATCTTTTCTCCAAGAGGTTCAACCAAATCCCCAGTTGTTTCTTGGTTGATGAAATAGCCATCATAGCCATAATACTTGGCCATATCCACCAATTTACGGGCAATTGGGAAGCTACCATCTGGGTCTTGCTTCAAAGCTTCAGCGAATTTTTCTTGATCTGCAATACTATTAGACCAGTTGAAGAAGAGTGTACCATATACAGGAACCCCGTTACGGTGACCTGCATCAATAACGTCAGGAGTTGGTACGAGACCTTCCCAGAAAACCATGGAATCTAGATATTGCCAATAGTCAAAAGCATAGGCCTTGAACTCTTCTCCACCAACAGAAGCGTGGTCTTTTGCTTTAGAATTGGTGTTTGATAGGGCTTGAACTTTTGCTTCCTTGCTAGCTTTTTCATTGACCAAATGACCTGTCCGACGTGAAGCGAGGGCAACAGATCCGCGGTTAATAGCGTCATCTTCACGAGCTCCTGGTTCCCATTTCAACAATTCATCCCAAGAATTAAATTTGATTTCCTTTGGTTTTAATGTTTTTTCTGTATTTTTAGGGACATCTGGCTGAACTTCTTTTTCAGTCTTATTAGCTTCTGCTGCTGGCTTAGACTCATCCCCTTGGCTAGTTGCTTCAGGCTTTGCTTCTGTTTCCTTGTCAGACTTAGGTTTTGCTTCTGCAGTTTCAGTAGTTACAGCTTCATTGCTTGCTGGCGAAGCAGTTTCAGATGCTGTCGCTACTCCTTCTGCCTTTTCTGGCTTGTTTTCTCTAGCGTGTTCCCCTTCATGCTGCTTGTCAGCTTCATTAGTTGGATGCTCGCTCTCTCCTGAAACAAGCTCTGTATTAGCTCAATGTCATTAAGTTAAGAAATTCAAATACAATTCTGTATTTGGGTTTCTTTTTTATGTGATAAACTTATAGTTAAGGAGGGATTTCCCATGATAAAACAAATAAAAGCCCACTTGAATAATAGTATTCAGAG
>NZ_PKIE01000014.1 GCF_002860865.1 Streptococcus mitis | reverse complement strand
AGAGTAACATAAATCTCAAAAAATAGGGTGAAAAAACCTTTATTTGTCATGCAAAAAAATAGAAGATAGGATAGAGAATCACTTTGATGTTCTCAATCCTATCTCCTATTTAAAGAGTTAGATCACTAACTTAATGACATTGACCTCAGGGCTGGTTTCTTTTACATATTAATCTTCTTTCAACTTCGCCAATTCTTGGGCAAGAAGTTTAAGGGCGACTTGTGGGTTGGCTTGGCCTTTGGTTGCTTTCATAAGGAATCCTGTGAAGGCCTTGTCTGCGTTGCGTTTGCCTGACTTGAAGTCGGCAACAGCAGCTTCGTTATCGGCAAAGACTTGGTGGATAATTGGAATCAAGACAGCTGGATCTGAGATTTGGACCATACCTGCTTTTTCAACATATTCACGCGCTCCGCCGCCATTTTTAGCAAGGTGGACAAAGACTTTCTTGGCAATCTTAGAAGAGATAGTGCCGTCTTCGATGATGGCAATCATTTCAACCAAGTTTTCTGGTGTCAATTCGATTTGTTCTAGTGTCTTGCCTTCAGCGTTCAAGAACTGAGCGACTTCACCTTGGAGCCAGTTAGAAACTTGTTTAGCATCACCACCGAGGGCAACAGCTTTTTCAAAGAAATCAGAAGTGACTTTGTTTGCAGTCAACTGACTAGCATCGTAGTCTGACAAGCCAAGGTCAGAGATGTAGCGTGCACGGCGTTCTTTTGGAAACTCTGGCAACTCTGTCCGCATTTCCTCGATCCACTCGTCTGAGATTTCAAAGAGAGGTAGGTCTGGTTCTGGGAAGTAGCGGTAGTCTGCAGCACCTTCCTTGACACGCATGAGGATGGTTGCTTTGTTAGCTTCATCATAACGGCGTGTTTCTTGGCGGATTTGACCGCCTGATCGAAGGATTTCAGCTTGACGTTGGACTTCGTATTCAAGACCTTTGCGAACGTTTGAGAAGGAGTTGAGGTTCTTCAACTCAGTTTTGGTACCGAATTTTTCTTGACCATAAGGGCGAAGGGAGATATTGGCATCCACACGCATCGAACCTTCTTCCATCTTAACGTCAGAAATGCCAGCGTACTGGATAACTTCCTTGAGGGCAGTTAGGTAAGCATAGGCTTCTTCAGGCGAACGCATATCAGCTTCAGATACAATCTCGATCAATGGCACCCCTTGGCGATTGAGGTCAACATAAGAGTAGCCGTCTGTACCGTGTGTGTTTTTACCAGCGTCTTCCTCTAGGTGGGCACGCTCGATACCGATTTTCTTAGTCGTACCGTCTTCTAGCTCGACTTCAATCCAGCCGTTATAACCGATTGGCTCATCGAACTGAGAAATTTGGTAGGCTTTTGGATTATCAGGGTAGAAGTAGTTCTTGCGGTCAAAGTGCATCTTTTTGTGGATGTCCATATTGAGGGCAAGAGCAGCCTTGATACCGGCATCAACAACACCTTTATTGAGAACTGGCAGAACTCCTGGGAAAGACCAGTCAATCACGTTGGTATTGGCATTTTGGTCATTTCCAAAGTGGGCAGAAGTAGGTGAGAAGATTTTTGAATTGGTGTTGAGCTCTACGTGGACTTCAAGTCCAATGACTGTTTCAAAGTTCATTAGTTGTCACCTCCAAAAATCACGGGTTGTTGTTTGTGGTAGTCTGTTGTTGCTTCAAAGGCAGCTGCTGCTTGGTAAATAGTCTCTTCTGAGTACTTAGGACCAATCAATTGCAGACCAACAGGTAGACCTTGAGAGAATCCAGCAGGAATCGAAATTCCAGGCAATCCTGCCAAGTTTACAGGTATAGTCAAGAGGTCAGCCAAGTACATGGCAACTGGGTCGTGGTTGAGTGAGTCCAAGTCATAAGCAACACTTGGAGCAGTTGGACCCAAAATCAAGTCATAATTTGCGAAGACTTTTTCGAAATCTTGAATGATGAGGGTACGGACCTGTCCAGCTTTCTTGTAGTAGGCATCGTAGTAACCTGATGAAAGGCTGAAAGTACCTAACATGATACGACGTTTCACTTCTTCACCAAAACCTTGGCTACGGCTATTTACGTAGATTTCATCAAGATTAGTCGCATCTTCTGCGCGGTAGCCGTAACGGATACCGTCAAAACGTTGCAAGTTTGATGAAGCTTCAGATGAAGCGATGATGTAGTAGACGGCAACACCGTATTTAGAGTGAGGAAGGCTAACTTCTTCAACGATAGCACCCAATTTTTCAAAGTGCTTAGCAGCATTCAGAATGGTTTCCTTAACCTCTGGGTCAATCCCTTCGCCTAGGTATTCCTTAGGTAAAGCAATTTTCATGCCCTTGATGTCTTGACCGATTTTTGAAGTAAAGTCGGCAATGCGGACAGGGGCAGAAGTAGAGTCTTTGGCATCTTCGCTGGCAATAGCGTTGAGCAAGAGGGCGTTTTCCTTAACAGTAGGAGCAAAAGGTCCAATCTGGTCTAATGAGCTACCGAAGGCAATGAGACCGAAACGAGAAACCGTTCCGTAGGTTGGTTTGAGACCAACGATCCCGTTGAAGGCAGCAGGTTGGCGGATGGAACCACCAGTATCAGAACCAAGTGACAAGCGGACTTGCCCAGAAGCTACGGCTGCGGCAGAACCACTTGATGATCCACCAGGAACTTTGCCTTGATCCCAAGCATTTTTAGTTGCTCCGTAGTGTGAAGTTTCACCTGAACCACCCATAGCAAATTCGTCCATGTTGGTCTTTCCGACGACAATCATGCCTTTAGATTTTGCATTGGCAACCGCAGTCGCATCAAAGATCGGCTCGTAGTTGTAGAGCATTTTTGAGGCTGCAGTTGTGAGAATGCCGTCTGTAGAGATATTATCTTTAACTGCAAGTGGAATTCCTGAAAGGACATTATCAGTGTCAATTCCAGCTTCATCAATAGCTTTAGCTTGAGCAAGGGCTTGCTCCTCAGCGATGGTAACAAAAGCGTTAATAGCTGTCTCGCGAGACTTGATATCTTCAAGCGTTGCTTGTGTCAATTCAGTTGCTGAAATTTCCTTAGAAACAAGGAGATTATGCAAGTCTTCAATGGTTTTATTGTTAAAAGTCATTAGGCATCTCCTCCATCGTCTAGGATAGCTGGTACCTTGATATAGTAGTTGTCTTTTTCAGGTACATTTTTAAATAAGCGGTCACGGTCTGTTCCTTCTTCGGCCACATCAGGGCGGAGTACGGTCTTACGGTCAGCCATGGTCGTAGTAGGTGCGACACCAGTTGTGTCAACTTCGCCCAGCAATTCAACCATGTCAACAATTTTAGACAAGGTAGTCGCAAAGGCAGCAGTTTCTTCTTCAGAGAATCTTAATTTTGAAAGATTGGCAACGTGTGTTACCTCTTCTTGCGTAATTTTCATCTTGCATCCTTTCGTGAAATGATGATTTTTAGTCTGTTCTATTTTACCATATTTTCCTATAAATAAGGGAGGGATAAGTGAAAAGAAATAGAAATTGAAAAAAATGCTAAAATTCGATATAATGGAGTGTTGAAAGGAATGGTAGAATCCAATGTAGAAATCATTCTTAGCTATTGAAACAAGAAAAATAGAGAATCAAAGAAAGAGAACTTATGAATATTCAAGAAGAAATTAAGAAACGTCGTACTTTTGCCATCATCTCCCACCCTGACGCGGGAAAAACTACTATTACTGAGCAGTTGCTCTACTTTGGGGGTGAGATTCGTGAAGCTGGTACCGTAAAAGGGAAGAAAACAGGGACTTTTGCCAAGTCTGACTGGATGGATATCGAGAAGCAACGTGGGATTTCGGTTACTTCATCTGTTATGCAATTTGACTACGACGGAAAACGCGTGAATATCCTCGATACGCCAGGGCACGAGGACTTCTCAGAAGATACCTATCGTACCTTGATGGCGGTGGATGCTGCGGTCATGGTTGTGGACTCTGCCAAGGGTATTGAGGCCCAGACCAAGAAATTGTTTGAAGTTGTCAAACACCGTGGCATTCCGGTCTTTACCTTTATGAACAAGTTAGACCGTGACGGTCGTGAGCCACTAGACCTCTTGCAAGAATTGGAAGAAGTCTTGGGTATTGCTAGCTACCCGATGAACTGGCCTATCGGGATGGGGAAAGCTTTCGAGGGTTTATATGACCTTTATAACCAACGTTTGGAACTCTATAAAGGGGATGAGCGTTTTGCAAGTTTAGAAGATGGGGACAAGCTTTTTGGTAGCAATCCTTTCTACGAGCAAGTTAAGGATGATATTGAACTTTTGAATGAAGCTGGGAATGAGTTTTCAGAGGGAGCTATCCTTGCTGGAGAATTGACACCTGTCTTCTTCGGTTCAGCTTTGACAAACTTTGGTGTGCAGACATTCCTTGAGACTTTCCTTAAGTTTGCTCCAGAGCCACATGGACATAAGAAAACAGACGGAGAAATTGTGGATCCTCATGATAAGGATTTCTCAGGATTTGTCTTTAAAATCCAAGCCAACATGGATCCTCGTCATCGTGACCGTATCGCCTTTGTCCGTATCGTATCAGGTGAATTTGAGCGCGGTATGAGTGTCAATCTACCTCGTACTGGTAAGGGGGCTAAACTGTCTAATGTTACCCAGTTTATGGCTGAAAGTCGTGAGAATGTGACTAATGCCGTGGCAGGAGATATCATCGGGGTTTACGATACAGGTACTTATCAGGTTGGGGATACATTGACAGTTGGGAAAAATAAATTTGAATTTGAACCCCTGCCAACCTTTACTCCTGAAATTTTCATGAAAGTTTCTGCTAAGAATGTCATGAAGCAAAAATCCTTTCATAAGGGAATCGAGCAATTGGTGCAAGAAGGTGCCATTCAGCTTTATAAGAATTACCAAACAGGCGAGTACATGCTGGGAGCTGTTGGTCAACTCCAGTTTGAAGTCTTTAAGCACCGTATGGAAGGAGAGTACAATGCGGAAGTGGTCATGAGCCCAATGGGTAAAAAGACTGTTCGTTGGATCAAGCCTGAGGACTTGGATGAACGGATGTCATCAAGTCGCAATATCTTGGCTAAAGACCGTTTTGACCAACCAGTCTTCCTCTTTGAAAATGACTTTGCCCTCCGCTGGTTTGCGGATAAGTACCCAGACGTAGAGTTGGAGGAGAAGATGTGACTCAGTACCAACAATTGGAACTAAAGTTCCTAATTGTTGGATGCTAGTCGCTATTTGGCGAACTAGCTAACTGCCTCACTAACTGAGTTTTACAAATGGAATCGATTTGTAAAACTCAGTGTCGTAATCCAATAATAGGTAACCGCTATGGCGGATTACCTAAACGCTTCACTAGGCAAAGTTCACGAATGGCATCGATTCGTGGACTTTGCCGTCGTAACGGGTAGGAAGTGGCCCAGCTAACTGCCTTACTAACTACGTTTGGCAAATAGAATCGATTTGCCAAACTCCGTGTCCTAGTGTAACAATCTCTAATCTTTATGTTGGTTGATCTAAATATTCTAATAAGAGAAGTCCAGGAATGCTATATTCATGGGCTTTTTCGTTGTGGCAAATGGGAAGTTGACTTGCTAAGATTGGTGTTTTGGTCTTGTATCAGTAACTACTATAGTGCTTTATTCAAATCTCCTATGTCAGAAAATCCTGCGAATGTTATGGCATTGTGGGATTTTTTGTAAGGGTTAGTGAGTCTAGCTACTTGACTTTCTAATAGTCAAGTAAAACCAAAGTAAACCTTTTTTCTTGCTAGCTTGCTCAAAAAATATCCTAGTTAAACTATATACTTTGAAATTTACTATCTCTTAATTCTAATGAAAGTAGAGAAGAGTTCCTTGGATAATATATATGTCTATTCGAAGAAAAATGATGCTCTTTTTGATTTTAGATAAGCATCACGCATTCGTCTGCAAAAATAATGGATTTCTCTTTTTTATAGCCCAGTCAATGAGGGATTCGGTTTGCTAGTATATTAACTGTATTTGTCAATGGAACCTCCATGAAAAATCAATCAGAAAATGCTTTTTTTTTTTAGCAAAATACACTACAAAATAAGTTGACTTAATATGATGATTTGTGTATAATAGAGACCGATTGCATTAAGCTAACTAATGTAGTACTTTTTTGGAGGAAAAAAATAAATGTTTTTCAGACGTCAAGAGGGTCAATATCGTGAAACTGATCGTGTGACCCGCTATAAGTTGGTGAAATCCGGTAAGCATTGGCTGCGGGCTTCAACCTCTTTATTTGGTTTGTTCAAGGTTTTCCGTGGTAGTGTTGACACTACTCAAGTTATGACCGAAGTGGTTGAAAACCAAACGAGCAATACGATTACAGGCCTCGATATCATAAGGGGGCTGGCAGCTACAGGAGCTGTATTAGGCGGAGCAGTGGCAACACAAACTACTGTTCATGCCAATGATGCAGTTGCCCTTGAAAAGACATTAGAGTCATCGGATGTTCTAGTTGCCAATGATACAGTTGTTCTCGGGTCGGCATCGCAAAAAAATTCAGAAAATTCGGTAAGTTTATCACACTCAGAAAGCGAGAGTATATCTACCTCAGCATCGACCTCTACTAGCCAATCAGTGAGTGTTAGTGCCTCTGCAAGTATGTCAGCAAGTACTTCGGTTTCTGTTAGCGCGTCGACAAGTGCTTCAACTTCGGCTAGTGTGTCAGCAAGTACTGCTGTAAGTTCTAGTCAGTTGATGGTTAATTCTGGGGGTAGTTCGGCTGCTACTAGCGCTACTAGTGTTGAAACTTCTGGACAATCAGAATCTGCATCGATTGCGAATCAAGGGTTGTCGAATTCTAATTTTTCCGCCCCTGTATTGGATGCAGCTAAGTCAGAGACATCTTTGACAGCTAGAAATGCAGAATTAACAAGTTTGGCGGGAGTAACTGCTGGTGCCATAGCAACATCGGAAGTTTCAGCTAAACAACAGGATGAAAATCGTAAGAAGTTAACCAAACTTTCGGCTGAAATGGGTGAGTACTTAGCAAAAGCAGCTGGTCTACCTAATAGTGATGCAGCTATAGCAAAAGTGAATGCTGCGGTGACTGCTATCGAGACAGCCCTTGCTAATCCTAGGGCAGATTTGACCGAAACTGTAAAACTAGCGACCTCTGCTCGTAACTCGATTGTTAATGCTGTGTTGAGAGTCAATTCAGGTGCGCGTGATGACCGTAATGGACAAGCGATAGAGAGGGGCGCTTCTCCTAGAGCATCATTCTCTAGTCATGGTACGACAGCCTCAATTGCGTCTACTAATTATAACCCCAATACTCATGAAGTTGTTTGGCGTATTAATATGCATGCTAACAATGCCTTGCATCATGTAGGGCTTATTGCGGATGTAGATTCCAATACGACGATTAATCATGTGACCTTTAATGGACAACCAATGGATAAACGTGGTGGTTCAAGAAATGAGTATGTCTATGATATACGCCATGACGAACAAAGAAACCTAGAGGCAACGCTTGAGGTTCATGCCACTGTAAATAAGCAGTCGAAAGCTGCTAGCTTGAACGCAAGAGTTGCTACAAGCAGTCAACCGTTTACAAGTGCGGATACTTCTGGAAATTATAGCGGTTCAATAAGTTCAACTGTTCCAACTGGTAGTCGTGGAAGTGACAGAAGTGCTCAACCAAGAGCGGTTTCGAATGCACCAACTATAACAGCTGATAACGAGAATATGACGGTATACAATGATGATAAAGTTGAAAATGTCATCAGAATATCTAGAGCACATGATAATACTTCTGTATTTTACTGGAATAAGACAGGTGAGGATCCTGTTCCTGGTTTGACTCTTACGGGACCTAATATGAACAAGTATGGTCGATATGATACTATAACGGCTGCGGTTTTGGGAACTGTTGGGAACGGAACTGCATCTGCCACAGTTGGGAAAACATACTATTATCAAGTTGGTGCTTCGAGTCCGCAACCAAACCCAGAACAGACATATAAGAATATAACTATCACGGTTAAAGGATTTAATGAGCGTAACAATCCTGTCAGTGGTGCGGTTGTTTCAGTTAATGATCCGACAAATTTAAGTAAGTCGGAAAGAGATCAAGTGTTTGATAACTATAGAACGGCCAATGCTAGCATTCTTTCAAGAACAGATTACAAAAAAGGAAATCAAGAAGGTTCTATCAGTGTAGATAATAGAGGGCGTGTTACACTTACTTATAGAGATGGTACGTCTAGTACGATCCAAGCGGATGTGAGAGATGGAGTTGCGCCAACTGCTGCTTACACTGTCAAAGTGAATAACCAAACGCCTCAAACAGATAGTGCTGGACGTTCTATTTTTTATGCTGGAGATCAAATTCAGATTACTTTTACTGGTGATGACAACTCTGGAAAATTGAAGGAATTGACCTTGAATAAACAAGGTCCAAATGGGACATTGATTCCTCTAGACGATTTCTTTGAAGGTAACTCTACTAAATGGGGGACTGGTGCGGTAGATAATATTACAAGTGTAAGTACTGCTCCAGTTACAAAGACAGTAAATGTTACTGTAAATAAGAACATGCAATGGGCGTCTGGTAATATATTTTCTCGTGTAGTTAAAGCAGTCGATCCTACAGATAATTCTACAACTAGTTCTTGGTTTGGAGTTACTCAAGGTCAGCTCAAGGATCGTTTACATGTTGTCAAACCATCTAAAGTACTCGTTGGTGATAAAAATGCATTGATAGAATCAGAAAGAGAAGCTATCAAAAATGCCATTTTTGCTCAAAATAATCAAGATACTCATCGCATCAAATCGATCGATGTTTCAAGTAATGGTACAGCAACAATTACCTATAATGACTTAACAGTTAATACCCTTCAACAAGTAGATACGGTTGAAGAACGTCCAAAAGTGGGAGTGACAGTAAGTCGAAATGGTAAGGTGTTAACTCCAACACAAAATCCTCAACGTGGTGCAGAATACATTGTATATGCAGGTGATGATTTCACAGTTGATTTCACAGCATCTGATAATAGTGGAAAACTAAAAGAGTTTAAGATTGTCGCAAAAGCAGATGCCAACCGATCAGCTTTAACAACTAACTTCTTCCAAGGAGATAGTGGGACAGGTGATGAATATGGTAGAGGTTCAGTCGCTTATCTAAATAGTGGTAATATCAATGCTTCTGAGAACACCCCTGCTCATATTACTGTAAACGCACATTTAAAAGATGATTTACAATATAATTCAGGTAATACATGGCAACGAAATGCTGTTGCTACAGACCAAGAAAACTATCAGAGTCAAATTGGTAGTCTTGGGAATGTTCGTATTACTCAAGGTCAGCTCAAGGATCGTTTACATGTTGTCAAACCATCTAAAGTACTCGTTGGTGATAAGAATGCCTTGATAGAATCAGAAAGAGAAGCTATCAAAAATGCCATTTTTGCTCAAAATAATCAAGATACTCATCGCATCAAATCGATTGATGTTTCAAGCAATGGTACAGCGACAATTACCTATAATGACTTAACAGTTAATACCCTTCAACAAGTAGATACGGTTGAAGAACGTCCAAAAGTGGGAGTGACAGTAAGTCGAAATGGTAAGGTGTTAACTCCAACACAAAATCCTCAACGTGGTGCAGAATACATTGTATATGCAGGTGATGATTTCACAGTTGATTTCACAGCATCTGATAATAGTGGAAAACTAAAAGAGTTTAAGATTGTCGCAAAAGCAGATGCCAACCGATCAGCTTTAACAACTAACTTCTTCCAAGGAGATAGTGGGACAGGTGATGAATATGGTAGAGGTTCAGTCGCTTATCTAAATAGTGGTAATATCAATGCTTCTGAGAACACCCCTGCTCATATTACTGTAAACGCACATTTAAAAGATGATTTACAATATAATTCAGGTAATACATGGCAACGAAATGCTGTTGCTACAGACCAAGAAAACTATCAGAGTCAAATTGGTAGTCTTGGGAATGTTCGTGTTACTCAAGGTCAGCTCAAGGATCGTCTTAAAGTGACAAATCCTGAATTGACAACTGTTGAAAATAAAAACAGCTTGACCGCAGAGGAAAAGACTGCTGTCAAGAATGCCATCTATGCTAAAAATGCTAAAGCAGATCACCGTATCAAGGACATTGAAGTCCAGCCAGATGGTACAGCAACGATTGTCTACAATGATGAAACAAGTAGTACTCCAATTCCGCAGTCAGCTACAGTTAATGAGCGACCTACAATTAAAAACTTAACTCCTAGTAATGCAGAAATCGACCGCGCTAATCCGCATAAGATAGTTGTTTATCGTGAAGAAAGATTTAGTGTGGATGTGAACTTGACTGATGACCATGGTCGATTGGACAAGATTAAGGTAGATGATAGAACTACTGTAAGCGCTGATACTCCAAATTCATTTGAGGTGAGACCTCAAGCGCGAATCAGCGTTCCTGCTAAAGGAACAGATATTAACTTTACCGATAAATCTAAGAAATTGGGACAAGACGGCAATGCCACAGAGGCTAATCCGTATACAATAACTATTTCGGGATATGTAGGTGGAAAACAGGAAATTAATAACAACCCTGATAAGAATAGCTGGACCCGTTATATTACTGGTTATGACCAATCTAATTTAACGAACAATAACGATGCCAACAACCCTACAAATAACGCCTATATCCAGATTGAGTTCCGTAAGCAGTCAGATAAGTACGATCCGAGAGCAACGAATCATACAGTGAAGGTGACTTCAAATGGATCTGTTCCAAATTTGGGATCACCAGAGACTTATATTTCTAATAAATCTGACTGGCCAGCTGAAGGTACAACGCCAGGTGCAAGAACGACTTATAAATGGAAAGATGGTGAAAATTCACCTGTTACAAATGGTAAATTAACACGCACAGTTATAGTAACTTATCCAGATGGTTCGACAGATGAAGTTCCAGTTACTATTACGGTAGATGATTCAGAGTATAGATCGCAGTCTGCCTCAACGAGCACATCTAAGTCAGCATCGACAAGTGCTAGCCAAAGTGTCTCAACAAGTGCGTCTAAGTCAGCATCGACAAGTGCTAGCCAAAGTGTCTCAACAAGTGCGTCTAAGTCAGCATCGACAAGTGCTAGCCAAAGCGCCTCAACGAGCGCGTCTAAGTCAGCATCGACAAGTGCTAGCCAAAGTGTCTCAACAAGTGCGTCTAAGTCAGCATCGACAAGCGCCAGCCAAAGTGCTTCAACGAGCGCGTCTAAGTCTGCCTCAACAAGTGCCAGCCAAAGTGCTTCAACGAGCGCGTCTAAATCCGCCTCAACAAGTGCAAGTCAAAGTGCCTCAACGAGCGCGTCTAAGTCTGCCTCAACAAGTGCTAGCCAAAGTGTCTCAACAAGTGCGTCTAAGTCAGCATCGACAAGCGCCAGCCAAAGTGCTTCAACGAGTGCGTCTAAGTCTGCCTCAACAAGTGCAAGTACATCGGCTAGCACATCAGCATCAACAAGCGTAAGTACTTCAGCAAGTACATCAGCTTCAACGAGCGCAAGTACGTCAGCAAGCACGTCAGTTTCAACAAGCGTAAGTACGTCAGCAAGTACGTCAGCTTCAACAAGCGTAAGTACATCGGCTAGCACATCAGCAAGCACATCAGCAAGCACATCAGCATCAACAAGCGTAAGTACTTCAGCAAGTACATCAGCATCAACAAGCGCAAGTACATCAGCATCAACAAGCGCAAGTACATCAGCAAGTACGTCAGCTTCAACAAGTGCAAGTACATCGGCTAGCACATCAGCATCAACAAGCGTAAGTACTTCAGCAAGCACATCAGCAAGTACGTCAGCATCAACAAGCGTAAGTACTTCAGCAAGTACGTCAGCATCAACAAGCGCAAGTACGTCAGCAAGCACGTCAGCATCAACAAGCGTAAGTACATCGGCTAGCACATCAGCAAGCACATCAGCATCAACAAGCGTAAGTACTTCAGCAAGTACATCAGCATCAACAAGCGCAAGTACATCAGCAAGTACGTCAGCTTCAACAAGTGCAAGTACATCGGCTAGCACATCAGCTTCAACAAGTGCAAGTACATCGGCTAGCACATCAGCATCAACAAGCGTAAGTACTTCAGCAAGCACATCAGCAAGTACGTCAGCATCAACAAGCGTAAGTACTTCAGCAAGTACATCAGCATCAACAAGCGTAAGTACTTCAGCAAGCACGTCAGCAAGTACGTCAGCATCAACAAGCGTAAGTACTTCAGCAAGCACATCAGCAAGTACGTCAGCTTCAACAAGTGCAAGCACATCAGCAAGCACGTCAGCTTCAACAAGCGCAAGCACATCAGCAAGCACATCAGCAAGCACTTCAACAAGCACATCGGCTTCAACAAGCGCAAGTACATCAGCAAGTACGTCAGCATCAACAAGCGCAAGCACATCAGCAAGTACGTCAGCTTCAACAAGTGCAAGCACTTCAACAAGCACATCGGCTTCAACAAGTGCAAGCACATCAGCAAGTACGTCAGCTAGCACATCGACTTCAACAAGTGCAAGCACATCAACAAGTACATCGGCTTCAACAAGTGCAAGCACTTCAACAAGCACGTCAGCTTCAACAAGCGCAAGCACATCAGCAAGTACGTCAGCTTCAACAAGTGCAAGCACATCAGCAAGTACGTCAGCTTCAACAAGTGCAAGCACTTCAGCAAGCACATCGGCTTCAACAAGCGCAAGTACATCAGCAAGTACGTCAGCTTCAACAAGCGCAAGCACATCAGCAAGCACATCGGCTTCAACAAGTGCAAGCACTTCAACAAGTACGTCAGCTTCAACAAGCGCAAGCACATCAGCAAGTACGTCAGCTAGCACATCGACTTCAACAAGTGCAAGCACTTCAACAAGTACGTCAGCTTCAACAAGTGCAAGCACATCAACAAGCACATCGGCTTCAACAAGTGCAAGCACATCAACAAGCACATCGGCTTCAACAAGTGCAAGCACATCAGCTAGCACATCGACTTCAACAAGTGCAAGCACTTCAACAAGTACGTCAGCTTCAACAAGCGTAAGTACTTCAGCAAGCACATCAGCAAGTACATCAGCTTCAACAAGCGCAAGCACGTCAGCAAGCACGTCAGCGTCAACGAGCGCAAGTACATCAGCAAGTACGTCAGCTTCAACAAGTGCAAGCACATCAGCAAGTACGTCAGCTTCAACAAGCGCAAGCACATCAGCAAGTACGTCAGCTTCAACAAGTGCAAGCACTTCAACAAGCACATCGGCTTCAACAAGTGCAAGCACATCAGCAAGTACGTCAGCTAGCACATCGACTTCAACAAGTGCAAGCACATCAACAAGTACGTCAGCTTCAACAAGTGCAAGCACTTCAACAAGCACGTCAGCTTCAACAAGCGCAAGCACATCAGCAAGTACGTCAGCTTCAACAAGTGCAAGCACATCAGCAAGTACGTCAGCTTCAACAAGTGCAAGCACTTCAGCAAGCACATCGGCTTCAACAAGCGCAAGTACATCAGCAAGTACGTCAGCTTCAACAAGCGCAAGCACATCAGCAAGCACATCGGCTTCAACAAGTGCAAGCACTTCAACAAGTACGTCAGCTTCAACAAGCGCAAGCACGTCAGCAAGTACGTCAGCTTCAACAAGTGCAAGCACTTCAACAAGCACGTCAGCTTCAACAAGTGCAAGCACATCAACAAGCACATCGGCTTCAACAAGCGCAAGCACGTCAGCAAGTACGTCAGCTTCAACAAGTGCAAGCACATCAGCAAGTACGTCAGCTTCAACAAGCACATCGGCTTCAACAAGCGCAAGCACGTCAGCAAGTACGTCAGCTTCAACAAGTGCAAGCACGTCAGCAAGTACGTCAGCTTCAACAAGTGCAAGCACTTCAACAAGTACGTCAGCTTCAACAAGCGCAAGCACGTCAGCAAGTACGTCAGCTTCAACAAGTGCAAGCACTTCAACAAGCACGTCAGCTTCAACAAGTGCAAGCACTTCAACAAGCACATCGGCTTCAACAAGCGCAAGCACGTCAGCAAGTACGTCAGCTTCAACAAGTGCAAGCACATCAGCAAGTACGTCAGCTTCAACAAGCACATCGGCTTCAACAAGTGCAAGCACATCAGCAAGTACGTCAGCTTCAACAAGCGCAAGCACATCAGCAAGTACGTCAGCTTCAACAAGCACATCGGCTTCAACAAGTGCAAGCACATCAGCAAGTACGTCAGCTAGCACATCGACTTCAACAAGTGCAAGCACATCAACAAGCACATCGGCTTCAACAAGTGCAAGCACATCAGCAAGCACATCGACTTCAACAAGTGCAAGCACTTCAACAAGTACGTCAGCTTCAACAAGTGCAAGCACATCAACAAGCACATCGGCTTCAACAAGCGCAAGCACGTCAGCAAGTACGTCAGCTTCAACAAGTGCAAGCACTTCAACAAGCACATCGGCTTCAACAAGTGCAAGCACATCAACAAGCACATCGGCTTCAACAAGCGCAAGCACATCAGCAAGCACATCAACAAGCACATCGGCTTCAACAAGCGCAAAGTACATCAGCAAGTACGTCAGCTTCAACAAGCGCAAGCACATCAGCAAGTACGTCAGCTTCAACAAGTGCAAGCACTTCAACAAGCACATCGGCTTCAACAAGTGCAAGCACATCAGCAAGTACGTCAGCTTCAACAAGTGCAAGCACTTCAACAAGCACGTCAGCTTCAACAAGCGCAAGCACATCAGCAAGTACGTCAGCTTCAACAAGTGCAAGCACATCAGCAAGTACGTCAGCTTCAACAAGTGCAAGCACTTCAGCAAGCACATCGGCTTCAACAAGCGCAAGTACATCAGCAAGTACGTCAGCTTCAACAAGCGCAAGCACATCAGCAAGCACATCGGCTTCAACAAGTGCAAGCACTTCAACAAGTACGTCAGCTTCAACAAGCGCAAGCACGTCAGCAAGTACGTCAGCTTCAACAAGTGCAAGCACTTCAAC
>NZ_PKIE01000013.1 GCF_002860865.1 Streptococcus mitis | reverse complement strand
TAATGAGCACCCTTAGCTCAACTGGATAGAGTACCTGACTACGAATCAGGCGGTTAGAGGTTCGACTCCTCTAGGGTGCATTTTTCTATTTAACTCGGGAAGTAGCTCAGCTTGGTAGAGTACTTGGTTTGGGACCAAGGTGTCGCAGGTTCGAATCCTGTCTTCCCGATATATGGCGGTGTAGCTCAGCTGGCTAGAGCGTCCGGTTCATACCCGGGAGGTCGGGGGTTCGATCCCCTTCGCCGCTATAATGATCTTGTTGGACCTTTAGCTCAGCTGGTTAGAGCTCTCGGCTCATAACCGAGTGGTCGTAGGTTCAAGTCCTACAAGGTCCATTTGAATATTATGGAGGATTACCCAAGTCCGGCTGAAGGGAACGGTCTTGAAAACCGTCAGGCGTGTAAAAGCGTGCGTGGGTTCGAATCCCACATCCTCCTTTTCATTAACGCGGGATGGAGCAGCTCGGTAGCTCGTCGGGCTCATAACCCGAAGGTCGTAGGTTCAAATCCTGCTCCCGCAATAAGGCTCGGTAGCTCAGTTGGTAGAGCAATGGATTGAAGCTCCATGTGTCGGCGGTTCGATTCCGTCTCGCGCCATTTTTAATTATAGTATGTATGCGGGTGTAGTTTAGTGGTAAAACTACAGCCTTCCAAGCTGTTGTCGCGAGTTCGATTCTCGTCACCCGCTTTGAACTTTGTTCAAATTACCAAGTTTTTAACTTGGGCGCGTAGCTCAGGTGGTTAGAGCGCACGCCTGATAAGCGTGAGGTCGGTGGTTCGAGTCCACTCGTGCCCATTAATTGGAGAATTACTCAAGAGGCTGAAGAGGACGGTTTGCTAAATCGTTAGGTCGGGTAACTGGCGCAAGGGTTCGAATCCCTTATTCTCCGTTTTAATGAGGGTTTATAACTCTCTTTTTTTGTATTTTTAAGAATAGTAGAATAAAAACTTCAGATTTGTAAAACTTAATTGGATTACTTATCTGAAGTTTTTTTGCGCTCTTTGTCAACTGTAGTGGGCTGGAGAAAAGCTAAAATCTAGAAAGGACGAAATTTGTCCTTTCTTTTTTGATATTGAGAGCGATAAAAATTCGTTTTTTGAAGTTTTCAAAGTTCCGAAATCCAAAGGCATTTCGTTTGATAAGTTTAACGAGATTATTGGTCTCTTCCAGTTTGGCTTTAGAATAGGGGAGTTGAAGGGCGTTGACGATTTTCTCTTTGTCCTTTAGAAAGGTTTTAAAGACAGTCTGAAAAAGAGGATGAACCTGCTTTAGATTGTCCTCAATAAGTCCGAAGAATTTGTCAGGTTCCTTGTTCTGAAAGTGAAAAAGCAAGAGTTGATAGAGATTGTAGTGGTGTTTCAACTCTTCTGAATAGCTCAAAATCTTGTCTAGAATCTCTTTATTCGTTAAGTGCATACGAAAAGTAGGGCGATAAAATCGTTTATCACTCAGTTTACGACTATCCTGTTGAATGAGTTTCCAGTAGCGTTTGATGGCCTTGTATTCATGGGATTTTTGCTCAAATTGATTCATGATTTGGACACGTACACGACTCATGGCACGGCTTAGATGTTGGACAATGTGAAAGCGGTCAAGAACGATTTTAGCGTTAGGAAAAAGTTTACTGGCAATATCGTAGTAAGGGCTAAACATATCCATCGTAATGATTTTCACCTGACAACGAACAGCTCGCTCGTAGCGCAGAAAGTGATTTCGGATGATAGCCTGTGTTCTGCCTTCAAGAACAGTGATGATGTTGAGATTATCAAAATCTTGTTCAATGAAACTCATCTTTCCCTTTGTAAAGGCATACTCGTCCCAGGACATAATCTCAGGAAGACGAGAAAAATCATGCTTAAAGTGGAAATCATTGAGCTTTCGAATGACAGTTGAAGTTGAAATGGAAAGCTGATGGGCAATATCGGTCATAGAAGTCTTTTCAATTAACTTTTGCGCAATCTTTTGGTTGATAATACGAGGAATTTGATGATTCTTCTTGACGAGTGAGGTCTCGGCGACCATCACTTTCGAGCAATGATAGCACTTGAAACGACGCTTTTTCAGAAGAATTCTAGTAGGCATACCAGTCGTTTTGAGGTAAGGAATTTTCGACGGCTTTTGAAAGTCATATTTTTTCATTTGACTTCCACAATAAGGACAAGATGGAGCATCGTAGTCTAGTTTGGCGATGATTTCTTTGTGTGTATCCCTATTGATGATATCCATAAATTGGATATTAGGGTCTTTGATATCGAGTAGTTTTGTGATAAAATGTAATTGTTCCATATGATTCTTTCTAATGAGTTGTTTGATCGCTTTTCATTATAGGTCATATGGGACTTTTTTTCTACACAAAATAGGCTCCATAATATCCATAGGGGGTTACCCACTACAAATATTATAGAGCCAGTTTTTTGTGCTCTTTGACAACTGTATAGGGCTGAAGAAATACTAAATCTTTATATATTGTCGTTTTTATGGTTGTGCTAGTTTATTATTACTTCCAACTCTTGAGTGAAATTTCTCCGCTATTGAGCCAGATTTCTTTTCCGTTATCACATTGCACCAAAAGTTTTCCATTTTCAGAGATATCTTTAGCAAGTCCCTTGTAGTCTTTTTTATCCAGTGTGAAAGTAACTTCTTTTCCAAGAACGAATGACTGTTTTTTATATAGGTATAATAACTCATCTGCTGGTGTTTCGAAGAAAGCACGCCAGATTTCTATGATTAATTCATTCCTTGTTATTGGAGCTGTAGTTTTAAATAAGCTAGCAGCTTTTTCTTTTAATTCTTGTGGGAAATCATTAATAGTAAAGTTGATTCCTACTCCAATAATGATATCTGTGACTAAGCCTGTTTCTACAGAGGTCATTGCTTCAGTGAGAATTCCTCCAATTTTATGATTATTTAGGTAGATATCATTGACCCATTTTATGTCGACATCTATTAAAGTTAGGTTCTTAATGGCTTTGTAGATAGCTCCAGCTACAAGTAGTGTGTAGGACGGTAATTTATCGTAAGGAAGATTTGGTTTGAGATGAAGTGTCATATAAATGCCACCTTGTGGTGAGTAGAAAGAACGTTGAAATCGACCTCGGCCTGCTGTTTGATAGGAAGCTAGATAGAGGGTGTTTGCTTCATTCCCTAAATCAATTGCTTCTTTTGCATCCAGTTGTGTTGATTTTGTTTCGGGTTTAAAACTGACTTTAATTGGAAGATTTTCTTCTAGAATCTCGGGAAGAATAAGGTCACCATTCATCAGTTTATATCCTTTGTTTTTGATACTATCAATTTCAATGCCTTCTTGTTCTAGCCGCCTGATGGCTTTCCAAATTGATGTTCGGCTGAGGGATAGTTCTTCTGCGATTTTTTCTCCGCTGATATAATCGGTTTCTTTTGCTAGAATTTGGTAGACGGCTTGGTAGGATTTCATAGCGTTTCCTTTCTTTAGGAATTGTAAATGATTTAAATATAGTTTGGATAGTTGCTTCTAATCTTTATTTTATTACTACTATTTTAACATATGCCTAGTATTTTCGGCACGATTTTTTGGAGTGAATCTAGTCATTAAGCTTGAGTTGTGAAATCTCAGTATTTTTGCTCACTTTTTTACCTAGGGAAGCGTTTCCTTTGTTTTCAAATTGCTAAAAAAGTGGTACAATATAGAATAGCTTACTATTATCTGAATCAACTGATTTGGAGAGAAAGGATTCATTTTGAAATCAATAGGCTTTATTGAAAAGCTGAAAGGGTTGTCTAGTAAAGAGCTGATTTTATTGGGGATTATCCTGAGTATCTTTTTACCCTTTTATCTTTTTGTAGTTGTATTCTGTTTATATATTATCAGTTTAATTTTCACAGGAGACATGAAAAGTATTCTTCAGAAAATGGGGGAGCATCCGATGCTGCTTCTTTTTCTTGGCTATAGTACTGTTATATCCGTTTTTGCACAAAATTGGATGGGTCTTGTAGCTTCAGTAGGAATTTTTCTATTTACTGTTTTCTTTTTGCACTATCAGTCGATTTTATCACATAAATTCTTTCGATTGATTTTGCAGCTCGTCTTGTTTGGTAGCGTCTTGTCAGCTGCTTTTGCGAGTTTAGAACATTTCCAAATTGTGAAGAAATTTAACTATGCTTTTCTTTCACCCAATATGCAGGTGTGGCATCAGAATCGTGCAGAAGTGACCTTCTTTAATCCTAATTATTATGGAATTATTTGTTGTTTCTGTATCATGATTGCTTTCTATCTGTTTACAACGACTAAGTTGAATTGGTTGAAAGTATTCTGTGTGATTGCAGGCTTTGTTAATCTCTTTGGATTGAACTTTACTCAAAATCGAACTGCCTTTCCTGCTATTATCGCTGGAGCCATTATCTATCTATTTACAACCATTAAAAACTGGAAGGCCTTTTGGCTTAGTATTGGGGTCTTTGCGATTGGCTTGAGCTTCCTCTTTTCCAGTGATTTGGGAGTTCGGATGGGAACTTTAGACTCTTCTATGGAAGAACGCATTTCTATCTGGGATGCTGGGATGGCCTTGTTTAAGCAAAATCCTTTCTGGGGTGAAGGGCCATTGACCTACATGCACTCGTATCCTCGTATAAATGCTCCTTATCATGAACATGCTCACAGTCTTTATATTGATACGATTCTGAGTTACGGAATTGTGGGGACTATTTTATTAGTTTTGTCTTCTGTTGCTCCTGTTCGCTTGATGATGGATATGAGTCAGGAGTCGGGGAAACGCCCGATTATCGGTCTTTATCTGTCTTTCCTTACAGTTGTTGCTGTACACGGAATCTTTGACTTGGCCCTCTTTTGGATTCAGTCAGGTTTCATTTTCTTGCTAGTTATGTGCAGTGTTCCATTGGAGCATCGAACTTTGGTATCGGACATGACGGATTAAGTTTATAAGATTAGAATCTTCTACCTTGGGTGGGAGATTTTTTTACTGGGAAAAATTATTTCTAAATCGAAATAGTTGACAGTTAGAATAATGAGTGTTACAATTGCTTTATTCGTTTCGATATCGAAATAAATTGGAGGTGTCATGAAAGATAGTCATTTGGTAGCCCATCATATTCGTTTGTTGAATGGGAGGATTTTTCAAAAGTTACTGAGCCAAGATCCTGAAGCTCTTTATCGGAGTGAACAGGGGAAGATTTTAGCGGTTTTATGGAATAGTGAAACTGGCTGCGCAACTGCGACAGATATTGCGCTTGCGACTGGGCTTGCTAATAATACACTGACGACGATGATTAAAAAACTAGAGGAACAAAATCTTGTAACTATTAGTCCATGTGGGGAAGATAAGCGTAAGAAGTATTTGGTTTTAACAGAGTTGGGGCAGTCTCAGAAAGAAGTGGGGCATCGTGTCAGTCAGAAATTGGATACGATTTTTTACAAAGGATTCACCGAGGAAGAAATTCATCAGTTTGAAGCCTTTCAAGAAAGAATTTTGGCTAATCTGAAAGAGAAGGCAAATGAGGATTAAAATGGAGCAAATTAGCTGTTTATAAGTAAAGACCACTTTTGACTTTGTTTTCCAACTCTTAGGACAAGGAAACTATGTGGTTAGCTATGGTCAGACTCAGATTGGTGGAGTTGCCTATGCTCAGTGCGATATCTTCCATCTAGAAAATAGGAAAATTGTGGAACATTGGGACAATAAGGAAGTTATGCCTAAGGTCGAAGACTTGACCAACCGAGGAAAGTTTTAAATTGAGGACAAAGAATGATTGAATACAAAAATGTAGCTTTACGTTACACAGAAAAAGATGTCTTGAGAGATGTCAATTTACAGATTGAGAATGGGGAATTTATGGTTTTAGTTGGACCTTCTGGATCCGGTAAGACGACCATGATCAAGATGATTAACCGTCTTTTGGAACCAACTGATGGAAATATTTATATGGATAGCAAGCGTATCAAAGACTATGATGAGCGTGAACTTCGTCTTTCTACTGGTTATGTTTTACAGGCTATTGCTCTCTTTCCTAATCTAACGGTCGCGGAAAATATTGCCCTGATTCCTGAGATGAAGGGCTGGACTAAGGAAGAAATTGCTCAGAAAACAGAAGAGCTTTTGGCAAAGGTTGGTTTACCAGTAGCTGAGTATGGGCATCGTTTGCCTAGTGAATTATCTGGTGGAGAACAGCAACGGGTCGGTATTGTTCGTGCTATGATTGGTCAGCCTAAGATTCTCCTCATGGATGAACCTTTTTCAGCCTTGGATGCTATTTCTCGCAAACAGTTGCAGGTTCTGACTAAAGAATTGCATAAAGAGTTTGGGATGACAACGATTTTTGTGACCCATGATACGGATGAAGCTCTGAAATTGGCGGACCGTATTGCTGTCTTGCAGGATGGAGAGATTCGCCAGGTGGCGAATCCCGAGACTATTTTAAAAGCTCCTGCAACAGATTTTGTAGCAGACTTGTTTGGAGGTAGTGTTCATGACTAATTTAATTGCAACTTTTCAGGATCGTTTTAGTGATTGGTTGACAGCTCTATCTCAACATTTGCAGTTGTCACTTTTGACCTTGTTATTAGCTATTTTTATCGCGATTCCCTTGGCTGTTTATCTTCGCTATCATGAGAAATTGGCCGACTGGGTCTTGCAGATTGCAGGGATTTTCCAGACCATCCCGTCTCTGGCCTTGCTGGGGCTCTTTATCCCCTTGATGGGAATTGGAACCTTGCCGGCTTTGACAGCTCTAGTGATCTATGCGATCTTTCCGATTTTACAAAATACCATCACTGGACTCAAGGGAATTGATCCGAGTCTGCAAGAGGCTGGGATTGCCTTTGGGATGACCAGATGGGAACGTCTCAAGAAGTTTGAAATTCCACTTGCCATGCCTGTTATGATGTCTGGGATTCGGACGGCAGCTGTCTTGATTATCGGTACGGCAACCTTGGCTGCCTTGATTGGTGCAGGGGGGCTGGGTTCCTTTATCCTTTTGGGAATTGACCGTAATAATGCCAGTCTGATTTTGATTGGGGCCCTTTCTTCTGCAGTGCTTGCCATTGCCTTTAACTTCCTGCTAAAAGTGATGGAAAAAGCAAAATTGCGGACGATTTTTTCTGGCTTTGCCTTGGTGACTATATTGCTCGGTCTGTCTTATAGCCCAGCTCTATTGGCTCAAAAAGAGAAAGAAAACTTGGTTATTGCTGGGAAATTGGGACCGGAACCAGAAATTTTGGCCAATATGTATAAACTCCTTATTGAAGAAAATACCAGCATGACTGCGACTGTTAAACCAAATTTTGGGAAAACAAGTTTCCTTTATGAAGCTCTGAAAAAAGGTGATATTGACATCTATCCTGAATTTACTGGTACGGTTACTGAAAGTTTGCTTCAACCATCACCCAAGGTGGGTCATGAGCCAGAGCAGGTTTATCAGGTGGCGCGTGATGGCATTGCCAAGCAGGATCATCTAGCCTATCTCAAACCCATGTCTTATCAAAATACCTATGCTGTAGCTGTTCCGAAAAAGATTGCTCAAGAATATGGTTTGAAGACCATTTCGGACTTGAAAAAAGTGGAAGGGCAGTTGAAGGCAGGTTTTACGCTTGAGTTTAACGACCGTGAGGATGGAAATAAGGGCTTGCAATCAATGTATGGTCTCAATCTAAATGTAGCGACTATGGAGCCAGCTCTTCGTTATCAGGCTATTCAGTCAGGTGATATTCAAATCACGGACGCCTATTCGACTGATGCGGAATTGGAGCGTTATGATTTACAGGTCTTGGAAGATGACAAACAACTCTTCCCGCCTTATCAAGGGGCACCACTGATGAAAGAAGCTCTTCTCAAGAAACATCCAGAGTTGGAAAGAGTTCTTAATAAATTGGCTGGTAAGATTACAGAAAGTCAGATGAGCCAACTTAACTATCAAGTGGGTGTCGAAGGCAAGTCAGCAGAACAAGTAGCCAAGGAATTTCTACAAGAACAAGGTTTGTTGAATAAATAACTTAAAAATGCTGAACCCAACTTCCTTAAACGACTAACTAGAAGAATGCTCAGACAATTTCGTCTGGGCTTTTTTGGTGTCAGAATTAATGATTTTCATTTTTAAATGGAAAATAAGAGGAAATTTTCAGGATTTTCTAAAATTTTACTGTAAATACACTTGACTATTCACAAAATTGGTGTATAATGTGTTGTGAACTACTTAACAAATAAGGATTTTCCAGCTCATGTCGACTAAGGATGGAAATCTTGTGTATAGACAGTTCAGTAGATATATAATAGAGCGTTGCGTCCGAAAGTCTATCCAGACACGGCTCTTTAAAAACAAAAGGAGAAGATTATGAAAACAGAACCGATTCATCGTACCAGTATGTGGAAATTTAAGTTAAGTGCTGCCACCATGACTTTGATTCCCGCTGCCGTGGGGATTAACTATGTTGCCAAAGCCTTGGCGGAGGGGTTAAAGTTGCCCGTTTGGCTGGGGTCTTTGGGAACCTTTCTTACCAGCATGTTGGCTGGGCCGGTTGCCGGTGCCATTAGTGGTTTCATCAACAACGTGATCTATGGGCTGACCTTATCGCCAATTTCAACCGTGTATGCGATTACCAGTATCGGAATTGGGATTGCTGTCGGAGTTTTGCACGCCAATGGGTGGTTCTCGTCAGCGCGACGAGTATTTGTTTCTTCTATTATTGTTGCCATCGTTTCAGCTGTCATTTCAACGCCTCTCAATGTCATCTTTTGGGGTGGTCAGACCGGTATCGCTTGGGGTGACTCATTGTTTGCGGTAATGGTTGCCAATCATGTACCAGTGTGGCTGGCCTCATTTACCGATGAGTTTGTCTTGGATATTTTGGATAAAGTCTGCGTGGCCTACCTGGCATTCTTCATCTATCGTCAGCTGCCGAAGCGGATGGAGCACTTCTTTAGAGATGATAAATGATGACTGATAAAACATTGATTTCTGGAGCGCCACGGGTCAAGCTCAAGTGGTACCAGGTGATCGATCCGATTACTAAGCTCTTGTTCATCTTGGACATGACGTTGTTGAGCTTTGCCAGTATGAATTTATTGCTTCAGGCCGGATTAATTCTTGTCGCAACACTGCTATTGTTATTTTCCAAATTGAGTTCTACCACCTTTAAGGCGCTGGGATTCAGCCTGTTTCTGATTTGCACCATGCTGATCATCCAAGGGTTATTTTACAGTCAGAATCAAACTGTGCTGTTTTCTGTGCTTGGGGTGTCGTTCTACAAAGAAGGCCTGATTTACGCCACCACTCTGGGTTGTCGAGTATTGGTGATTATTTTGACCAGTGGCTTTTTTATGGTGACCACGAGTATTTCAGAAAACGCGGCCTATTTGGAACTGTCCGGATTGTCTTATAAAACCGTCTACGTTCTGATGTCGGTGTGTTATATTTTGCCGGAAATGATGCGCAATATGCGGAAAATCCAGCAGGCACAAAAAGTTCGCGGAACCAATCCGCAAAAAACGTTGATTCAGAAATTAAAGTCAGTCCTGCCGGTTCTGATTCCATTGGTGATTAAGACCTTGGATCAATCGATGACGCGGTCGATTTCTCTCCAACTGAGAGGTTTTGATAATCTCAACCGGACTGTCAGAACCTCCCAGCGCGTGTATCGCCTGTCGCGGACGCTGCACATTGGTCTGACTGGATTGGCAATTTTATTGATTGGGTGGAAGATATGGACGAAGATAAACGGATTGTAATTGAAAATTTGACCACCCGTTATCCGGGTACTGAGCAACCACAACTGCGTCAGATTAACGCGGAGGTTCATACCGGCCAGGTGGTTGGGATTATCGGGAATAGCCACTCCGGCAAATCGACTTTGTGCCGTGTACTGGCAGGGGTCATTCCCAAAATTGTGTCTGCTGAGATTGAGGGCGACTGGCACATGTTTGGCCAGCGAGTGTCCGACAATTGGCCCGTTTATAATGCCATGAATGGAGTTGTACTGCAAAATCCAGCTGGCCAACTAAGCGGGTTGGCAGACACGGTTGCCGATGAAATCGCCTTTGACTTGATTAATCAGGGAATGGCTGAAGGACTGATTCAAAAACGGGTTGAAGAAGTTGCCACGCAAATGGGGTTGATTGAACAGCTGAATTTGCGTCCCGAGAGCCTTTCCGGTGGTCAGATCCAGCGGTTGGCAATTGCCACGGCGATTGTGGCTAATCCGGCTGTTTTGATTATGGATGATCCGACCAGTGAGATGGATCCCCTTGGCCGCCGGCAATTTTTCCAATGGCTGGCCCAAGTCAAAGAGACGACTGTCTTCATTGTCACCAGTGAAATTGACGATTTGTGCGAAGTCGCCGACGTTGTGTGGGTGCTGCACGAGGGTCAAATGGTAGCCCAGGGCAGGCCGGGTGAGGTGTTTAATCATTTGGTAGCTGACTGGCAGATTCCAGCCCCGACAATCCAGCAACTTGCTCAAAAAATGGATTGGCACTTGGCTGATGGCCGGTATCCGGTGAATTACGCTGATCTGAAGGAGGTTCGTTATGTCCACAATTGAACTGAGCCACTTGACGTTCACTTATCCGGAACGGTCCTTTAGCTTGGATGTTGAAGACAAACACTTCACCGATCCGATGGTGGCGATTGTCGGTCAAAATGGTGCCGGCAAATCAACGCTCTTCAAATTGTTGACGGGCTTACTGACACCACAAACCGGTGTGATTAAGATCGATGGAGAAAATTTTAATGATCTTAAACCAGTCGAAAAGTTACTGAAGGTTGGGATTACTTTTCAGAATCCTGACGATCAGCTTTTCAATCCGACCGTTCAACGAGAGGTGGAGTGGAGTGTTGCGCAGGTCATGGATGACCACGACACGATTACGAGGCGGGCTTTAGAGGCTCTAAAAAGAGTTGGCTTGGATGATAAAACAGCTGAAAGTCCATATGACCTGTCATTGTCGGAACGCAAGCTGTTGAGCGTTGCCACAGTTTTGGCAGTGGATCCGGCGATTTATTTATTTGATGAGCCGATGATGTCGCTTGATTGGGAAAGCCGGCGCAAGTTGACCGCAATTTTCCATCAGTTGGCTGATTCGGGCCACCAAGTTGTGACCATCACCCATGACATGGATTGGGTCGCCGCCGAGTTTGAGTCGGTATATGTTATGGAACACGGGAAGTTTAGCTTCGCCGGCAATCCACGGGAATTGTTCAGCGATCGCGAACTTGTCCAGCGAGTGGGATTACTACCACCACGGATTATGGACATAGCGGAGTCGCTGGGTGATTCACAGACATATTTATCGGTTAATGATTATTGCCAGAAAAATCGAGATGTATAGAAAAAGTCACCTCTGCGGGTTTTCCAGGTTGAAGGATTAACTTCAGCTTCTGGCAAGAACTCACATGGGTGACTTTTGTGTTTAATAACGTTTCATGATCATCGGGTGCTTCCTCAGATCACTCGGTTTGATTTTACTTTGTTTCATGGTCATAATCATATACCATTTCTTTTGGATTTTTTGTTTGACTAATACAAAATAGGTTTTCATAGGTCTTCGCATTTTTAGCGCCCATTAGGATCATCAGTATAATTTTCTGAATTAGGAGACTGTCCCATCACTATTCGAACTTCGTCTCCCAACTTACGCTGTTCTCATTCAATGGTGTAGGCCAAATCCTCATGACAGCTGTTTACCGTGAACAATGGATATTCTGGGCAGCAACTAATGTCTTTTCAATCTATCTCTGGTGGGGAGAAAGCCTGCAAATCCAAGGGAAATACTTGATTTATCTCATTAACAGTATAGTTGGTTGGTATCAATGGAGCAAGGCTGCTAAGCAGAATACGGATTTACCTAACTAAGAATAGATGTTTGAAAGTACTGTTTTAAGTTTTGGGATAAAACAGACAGAGTTGATAATCAAGGATTTTATATTATGAAAAAGAGGATCGGCGGGTCCTCTTTTGTTGTTGAAAAGATAAAAAACTCAGTAACCAAGAAATAAGGCAACTGAGCTCTATTTGCTATTCAATTTTTAGGAATGAGAAGGTCTAGATAAAATTGGACAACTTCCTGGTCTGTAAAGTCTTGTCCTTTTTTGAGCCACCAGGTCAATGTCTCGACAAAGTTGGACACGACTAAGTGTTGGAGGTAAGAAGTAGGTAGATTAGGGTGAGCTTCTTTTAAATCATTAGCCATCAGGGAATAGACATGGTGTTCTAGCTCTTTATGGAGTTGACGGAGGAAGTAGTCATTTTTGGAAAATAGCAGACTGGTGATATGGTCTTGATTTTTCTGAAAATGCAGAAAGAGGTGGGCGAGATAATCCTCGGTTGAAATGGACTCCTCTCTTTCAAAGAGGTGATGGAAGAGGTAGCGGCAAAGCTCGTCCAGAAGTAGTTCCTTGCTCTCATAGTGACAGTAAAAGGTGGATCGTCCCACATCTGCGAGATCAATGATATCCTGAACTGTAGTGGATTCGTAGCCCTTCTCGTTCAAAAGTTGTAGAAAAGCTTGATAGATGGCTTTTTTTGTTTTGCTGATACGGCGGTCAATATTAGTCATATGGACATTTGAGGCAAATTGTTCAGAACTGAATAAAGCTGACATTTTGCTTCTATCCTTTCTTTGAGTTTTAGTAGATAATAATAATGAACAAGGTGTTCATAAATCTATTATAACAAAGGAATGAGAAAGATGAAGGCAAAATATACTGTTTGGGTAGCTTTTTTCTTAAATTTAAGCTATGCTATTGTTGAGTTTATCGCAGGAGGCATCTTTGGTTCGAGTGCTGTTCTTGCTGATTCTGTCCATGACTTGGGAGATGCTATAGCTATTGGCATATCGGCCTTTTTAGAAACAATCTCAAATAGAGAAGAAGATAGGCAGTACACCTTGGGTTACAAGCGATTTAGTCTTTTAGGGGCACTTGTGACTGCTGTGATTCTTATCACAGGATCCATCCTAGTGATTTTGGAAAATATAACTAAACTTTTTAATCCACAGCCCGTTAATGATGAAGGTATCCTCTGGCTAGGGATCATTGCAGTCAGTATTAATGTGCTAGCTAGTCTAGTAGTTCGCAAGGGAAAGACAAAGAACGAGTCAATTCTCAGCCTGCACTTTTTTGAAGATACTCTTGGTTGGTTGGCTGTCATTCTAATGGCGATTATCCTCCGATTTACAGATTGGTATATTCTTGATCCGCTCTTATCTCTTGTCATTTCCATCTTCATTCTAACAAAAGCCATTCCACGTTTTTGGTCTACACTCAAGATTTTCTTGGACGCTGTGCCGGAAGGAGTAGAGACTGGTGATTTGGAGAAGGATTTGGATGCTCTGACCAATGTCAAAAGTGTCAATCAACTTAGTATTTGGTCCATGGATGGTCTGGAAAATAATGCCATTATCCATCTCTGTTTAGAAGATTGGGAGCAGATGACGGAAACAAAGAATCAAGTGCGTCAGCTCTTAGAAGAAAGAGGTGTGCAGAATATTACAATCGAAGTGGATACCAGCCAAAGCAATCATGCGCAACATAAGCGGAGGGTAACAGCCTTAGAGCAACCCCATGGGCATCAACACTAGAAAAGAGGCTGGGGAAAAGTCTTTAAAAGTGAAAAGCGCATAGTGTCAGGCATTAAAAAAACTTGATACTATGCGTTTTATTGTGGGGACATTTACTTCATTTTATCTTGAAATTTAGTTTTTGCCTAGATTCTAATATCTTAATCATTCCTTGTACTCTCTCTCAATGTCAGTCTGGTTCCCAGCATGGTCAGGCTAGGGATTTTGCGACCGTGGAGTACTTCCTTATTAAGAATATCCATACCTGCCCGGCCCATTTCCTCGGTATAGACCGTGATGCTAGAAAGGGGTGGATAGACCTGCTTGGTCAGACTAGTGTCGTTAAAG
Organism: Streptococcus mitis; assembly: GCF_002860865.1. Lineage (GTDB taxonomy): Bacteria > Bacillota > Bacilli > Lactobacillales > Streptococcaceae > Streptococcus > Streptococcus mitis_AT. Next base: position 4,343 of record NZ_PKIE01000013.1, on the reverse strand, counting down.
GAAATAAGACTGACGCGGTCTGGCAGGCTGATTCCAGCTTCTTGGAGGGCACGGAGGGCACCGATGGCTAAACTATCGCTGGCTGCGAAAAAGGCTGGTGGGAGTTGGTCTCCCAAGCTCTGAATGGCCTCCTTCATCAAGTCATAGCCAGACTGGGCGGTAAAGCTACCTTGAAAGACCAGTTCATCATGATAGATTCCTTTTGTTTGACTGTAGTTCTTAAAGTTTTCCAGACGCTTATCCTCAATGATTTCTTCTTGGTCTGTTGTTTCCTCAAGCCCTGTTAGAATCCCGATACGATCAAGTCCTTGGCTGAGGAAATAATCGACAATCTGTTTCATGGCAGTGTAAAAATCCGTGATAATGCAGGTGTGTCCTAGTGAAAGAGTATCACTGTCTAGAAAGACAAGAGGCTTTTGGTATTCTTCAAAGGTAGAAATCTGAGCTCGGCTAAACTTTCCGATGCAGAGAATCCCAATCACTTCTTCGCTCAGGGTAAAAGGATGGTCATTAAAATAGCGTAAGATATCATAGTCCAGTTCTTGGGCTCTTTTTTCTATTCCTAGGCGAATCTGGTAGTAGTAGAGGTCGTCCAGCTCCCCTTGTTCACTGACCCATTGGATAATAGCAATCTTTTGCTTGGGTTTGTGGGACTCGCCTGTCTTGAGGTGCTTGGTGTAGCCCAACTCTTCAGCGACAGTTAAAATACGGTGTCTGGTTTCTTCTGTAACAGATAGGCTCTGGTCGCGGTTGAGGACGCGGGATACGGTCGCGATAGAGACAGAGGCTAGCTGTGCAATGTCTTTTAAGGTAGCCATAAATCCTCCTTCTTTTAAGTTAGTATATCATATTTTTCTACCTTTTACCGATAGTTTAGTAAAATTTTAGTAAAAAGGATTGACCTTGGGAAATCCCTTGGATACAATAGAAGAAAACGATTACACGTTAAGGTGACTTAACGGACAGTAAAAGGAGAAATCATATGACACAACATCTTACTACTGAAGCCCTTCGTAAAGACTTTCTTGCCGTTTTTGGTCAAGAAGCGGACCAAACTTTCTTTTCACCTGGCCGCATCAATTTAATTGGTGAACACACGGACTACAACGGTGGGCACGTTTTTCCTGCTGCTATTTCCTTGGGAACTTATGGGGCGGCTCGCAAGCGTGACGACCAAGTCTTGCGTTTCTACTCAGCTAACTTTGAGGACAAGGGCATCATCGAGGTGCCTCTCGCTGACCTCAAGTTTGAAAAAGAGCATAACTGGACCAATTATCCAAAAGGTGTCCTTCATTTCTTGCAAGAAGCAGGCCATGTCATTGACAAAGGGTTTGATTTCTATGTCTTTGGGAATATCCCAAATGGTGCTGGCTTGTCTTCATCAGCATCATTGGAACTCTTGACAGGGGTCGTGGCAGAGCATCTCTTTGATTTAAAATTAGAGCGTCTCGATTTGGTTAAAATCGGAAAACAAACAGAAAATAACTTTATCGGAGTCAACTCTGGTATCATGGACCAGTTTGCTATCGGTATGGGTGCAGACCAACGTGCTATTTACCTTGATACCAACACCTTAGAGTATGATTTGGTACCACTTGATTTGAAGGACAATGTCGTTGTTATCATGAACACCAACAAACGTCGTGAATTGGCGGATTCTAAATATAATGAACGCCGTGCTGAGTGTGAAAAAGCTGTGGAAGAATTGCAAGTTGCCTTGGATATTCAGACCTTGGGTGAATTGGATGAGTGGGCCTTTGACCAATACAGCTATCTGATTAAAGATGAAAATCGCTTGAAACGTGCTCGCCATGCTGTGCTTGAAAACCAACGTACCCTTAAAGCGCAAGCAGCCCTTCAAGCAGGTGATTTGGAAACATTTGGTTGTTTGATGAATGCGTCACACGTTTCCCTAGAGCATGATTATGAAGTAACTGGTTTGGAATTGGACACCCTCGTTCACACAGCTTGGGCACAAGAAGGTGTTCTCGGTGCTCGTATGACAGGGGCAGGTTTTGGCGGATGTGCCATTGCTTTGGTGCAAAAAGATACTGTTGAGGCATTTAAGGAAGCTGTAGGCAAACACTACGAGGAAGTAGTTGGGTATGCTCCAAGCTTCTATATCGCTGAAGTTGCAGGTGGCACTCGCGTCCTTGACTAGTCAAAAGGAGGCTCTATAGTGACCTTAGTAGATAAATTTGTAACACATGTCATTTCTGAAAGTTCATTTGAGGAAATGGATCGAATCTACCTGACCAATCGTGTCTTGGCACGAGTGGGAGACAGTGTTTTGGAAGTTGAGACCAACCTGGATAAATTGATTGGCCTCAAGGACCAGCTGGTTGAGGAAGCCGTTCGATTAGAGACGATTGAGGATAGTCAGGCTGAGCGTGAAATCCTTGGTGCTGAATTGATGGACTTGGTGACTCCTTGTCCGAGTCAGGTCAATCGTGACTTTTGGGCCACCTATGCTCAATCTCCTGAGCAAGCGATAGAGGATTTTTACCAACTCAGTCAGAAGAATGACTACATCAAACTCAAGGCCATTGCTAAAAATATCGCTTATCGTGTTCCATCTGATTACGGTGAGCTTGAAATTACCATCAACCTCTCTAAGCCTGAAAAGGATCCCAAAGAGATTGCGGCAGCCAAGTTGGTGCAAGCTAGTAATTATCCTCAGTGTCAGCTTTGTCTAGAGAATGAGGGCTACCATGGTCGAGTCAACCACCCAGCCCGTAGCAATCACCGAATTATCCGCTTTGAAATGGCGGGTCAGGAGTGGGGGTTCCAGTATTCGCCCTATGCTTATTTTAATGAGCACTGTATCTTTTTAGATGGTCAGCATCGTCCCATGGCCATTAGTCGTCAGAGCTTTGAGCGTCTGCTGGCTATCGTAGAGCAGTTTCCGGGCTATTTTGCTGGCTCTAATGCCGACTTGCCGATTGTGGGGGGGTCTATTCTAACTCATGATCATTATCAGGGAGGCCGTCACGTATTTCCTATGGAATTGGCTCCCTTGCAAAAGACCTTTCAATTTGCTGGTTTTGAGCAGGTTAAGGCTGGGATTGTCAAGTGGCCAATGTCAGTGTTGCGTTTGACTTCAGATTCCAAAGAAGATTTGATCAATTTGGCTGATAAGATTTTACAGGAATGGCGCCAGTATTCAGATCCAAGGGTGCAAGTCTTGGCAGAAACAGACGGGATACCGCATCATACCATTACACCTATTGCCCGTAAACGCGATGGACAGTTTGAGTTAGACTTGGTTTTACGGGACAATCAGACATCGTCAGAGCATCCTGATGGCATCTATCATCCTCACAAGGATGTCCAACATATCAAGAAGGAAAATATCGGCTTGATTGAGGTCATGGGCTTGGCTATCTTACCACCTCGTTTGAAAGCAGAAGTGGAGCAAGTTGCAAGCTATCTTGTAGGAGATGATGAAGCAGTTGCAGACTATCATCAGGAATGGGCAGACCAACTCAAAGTCCAACATCCAGACCTAACAGATAAAGAAAAAGCCCTTGAAATCGTCAAGGACTCTGTGGGTGCCATCTTTGCGCGCGTTCTAGAGGATGCAGGAGTTTACAAGCAGACGGAGCAAGGACAGACAGCCTTTATGCGCTTTGTGGAACAGGTCGGAATTTTGCCAGACTAGGAGCTTTCTCCTTGCACAGTCCTATAAAAAGTAGTATCATAGTGTCGTTTGAACTATCAGGAGGAAACGATGAAAGATTTTCATTTTGATGCTATATCTGCCTTTGAAAATTACGAAATTGAAAAAATGAGAGATGGTCATGTTGTGGTGACGACCAAAGTGGTGGACTCGTCGCTCAACTACTATAGCAATGCCCATGGTGGCTATCTCTTCACCCTTTGTGACCAGATTAGTGGTTTGGTGGTTATCTCGCTGGGGCTTGATGGAGTGACGCTCCAGTCCTCTATCAACTACCTCAAGGCAGGAAAACTCGACGACGTGTTGACCATTAAAGGAGAATGTGTCCATCATGGACGCACAACCTGTGTCGTGGATGTGGATATCACCAATCAAGAAGGCAGAAATGTCTGCAAAGCAACCTTTACCATGTTTGTCACAGGCCAGCGGTCAGAAGACAGACAGGTAAGGATATAGATAAACAAAAAAGAGGCTCACACCCAATGTCATTAAGTTAGTGATCTAACTACTTGAATAGGAGGTGTGATTGAGATCATCAAAGTGATTCTCTATCGTATCTTCTATTTTTTTGCATGACAAATAAAGGTTTTTTCACCCTATTTTTTGAGATTTATGTTACTCTATAGATGAAATCAACTACCGATTGGGTCTTTATCTTTCTTTG
>NZ_PKIE01000012.1 GCF_002860865.1 Streptococcus mitis | reverse complement strand
CTCTGAATACTATTATTCAAGTGGGCTTTTATTTGTTTTATCATGGGAAATCCCTCCTTAACTATAAGTTTATCACATAAAAAAGAAACCCAAATACAGAATTGTATTTGAATTTCTTAACTTAATGACATTGAGGGATTTCCTCGACCTTTTCATATTATTCTGTTTGTTATTTCTTAATACCAGCCGTTGTTAAGCCAGAAGTTTTTAGCTCTGCCAAGCCACATGGTGTGCTTACTACTATGTGTCCATGTCACCATGAATCGCCGAACGATTTAACGAGAAAGTATGATTTTTACGTTTATCCCAACTCAATTATGACATTTTTTTCAAAAGTCAATATATCTCACTTTTTTAACGACAAGAAAGAGGCTATCAATCGACCAACCTCTTATTCTGAACCTATCAATCTAGCACTTTCTAGCTTCATTCGCTTTCTTAGCAACTGCAATCTGGTATTTCACTTGATCAAATCCTGTACCTCCCAAAGAATTTCGTCTTTGAACAGCAGTTTTAGGTTGCAAGTAGACATAGATATCCTCGGCAATGAGGGAATGATAGGTTTGCAATTCCTCCAAAGTCCAATCTTGAATATTTTTAGCAGACTTGATAGAGTCTAGCACTAATCTTCCCACAACCTCATGAGCTTCTCTAAATGGCAAGCCTTTCCCTGCCAAATAATCTGCCAACTCAGTTGCATTTGAAAAGTCCTTCTCTGTAGACTCTTGCATTTTTTCTTTGTTCACCTGCAAGCTGGATAACATACCTGCCAACACATCAAGGGAATTTAAAATCGTTTCAACCGTATCAAACATTCCTTCCTTATCCTCTTGCAAATCCTTATTATAAGCTAAAGGCAAGGACTTCATGACTGTCAACAGTCCAAACAGATTCCCATAAACTCTACCAGTCTTTCCTCGAATCAACTCAGCCATATCTGGATTTTTCTTTTGGGGCATAATAGAGGAACCTGTTGTAAACGTATCTGACAAGGTAATGAATTGGTACTCAAAACTACACCAATTGATCATTTCTTCACAAAAACGGCTCATATGCATCATGAGTATGCTGGCATTAGACAGAAATTCTAAGATAAAATCGCGGTCACTAACAGCATCCAAAGAATTTGTATAAGGTTGCTTAAACTCTAACAAATCGCTAGACAATTGGCGATCAATGGGGAAAGTCGTCCCTGCCAAAGCTGCCGCACCTAGAGGGCATAGGTCTGTATGCTTCTGGTTAAATTCAAAACGTTCACTGTCTCTCTGAAACATATTGTAGTAAGCCATCAGGTGGTGGGCAAAACTAATAGGCTGAGCATGTTGCAGATGGGTATAGCCCGGCATGATTGTCTCCACATGATTTTCCGCCAAGTCTAATAAAACACCCTTGAGATGAGCCAGTTTATCTAGGACATGGCCTAGTTGCTCCTTGAGATATAAGTGCATATCTGTCGCAACTTGGTCATTTCGAGAACGAGCTGTATGTAACTTCCCTGCAAGGGGACCAATTTTTTCTGTCAGCAATACTTCCATATTCATGTGAATATCTTCGTTTGCGATATCAAAGTCAAGTTGGCCTGCCTCTAGCTCTTCTAAAAGCTCTTTCAAACCTTCTTGAATCTTTTCTGACTCATTCAAACTCAAAATACCCGTCTGACCCAACATCTGAACGTGGGCCAAAGAACCAATCAAGTCAAATTTAGCTAATTTCTGGTCAAAAGATATACTCGCACCAAAGCGCTCTACCCAGTCTTCGACAGTACCTTCAAAGCGACCACCCCATAATTTTGTATTCTTAGCCATATCACATCCACCTCTCTAGTCAATCGTCCTATTTGGCGCTTTTTTGAACCTCAGAATGAACCTTGGTTGGAAGTCCCCACAACTTAATAAAGCCAACAGCCGCATCTTGGTCAAAGGTATCTGCACTGGTATACGTCGCCAAATTTTCATCATAAAGTGAATTTGGTGATTTCCGAGCCACGACCTGAGCGCTCCCCTTATAGAATTTAACTTTTGCAGTCCCATTGACAACTTTTTGAGTCTCTTTAATATAAGCAATCAAGGCTTGTGTAGCTGGACTAAACCACAAAGCATTATAAATGAGATTTGATAATTCATTTTCTATAATTGGTTTAAAATGAGCCACTTCTCTCACAAGCGTCAAGTCCTCAATTTCCTTATGAGCTGTCAGCAAGGTCACTGCCCCTGGACACTCATAGATTTCTCTTGATTTAATCCCAACCAAACGATTTTCCACGTGGTCAATCCGTCCAACCCCATGTTTTCCAGCTATTTCATTGAGTTTTTGAATCAAATCCGCCAATTTTAGCCCTTCTCCATTGAGGGAAACTGGAACACCTTCACTAAACTCAATATCAATGTATTCTGGCATATCTGGAGCTTGCTCTGGAGAAGTTGTGATGCCAAAGGCTTCTTCTGGAGCCTGATTCCATGGATTTTCCAAAATACCACATTCATTGGCACGTCCCCAAAGATTTTGGTCGACAGAGTAGGGATTATCAAGGTCAGCAGGAACAGGTACCCCATTTTCCTTGGCATAATGAATTTCTTCCTCCCTAGACCATTTCCATTCACGAACTGGCGCAATCACTTTTAAATTGGGATCCAAGGCTGCAATCGATACTTCAAAACGCACTTGGTCATTCCCCTTACCTGTACAACCATGAGCAATTGTAGTCGCTCCTGTCTGATGCGCTATTTCAACCAATTTTTTAGAAATAAGAGGGCGGCTCAAGGCAGATACCAAGGGGTACTTTTGTTCATAATAGGCATGTGACTGAAGAGCCACTAGCACATAATCTGTAGCAAATTCGTCCTTAACATCAATGACATAAGATTCGACTGCCCCAACCTTGAGAGCCTTATCATGGATGAAATCTAAGTCTTTCCCTTCACCCACATCCATACAAACTGCAACAACATCATATTCTTTCTTTAACCAGGTAATAGCAACTGATGTGTCTAAACCGCCAGAATAGGCCAAAATTACTTTTTCTTTACTCATGTTCTTTTCCTTCTTTCTATTTTTCAATGGACGCTTTAAAGGCATCCTCAATGAGTTTGTCTAATTCTCCAGACTCCTTCAACTTTTGAATGGTTTTATCAACTGCCTCTTTTAATTCCTTGCTATCTTTTTTCATGGCGACCGCGTAGGAATCATCTTGCTCTTTTTCAAAATTGAGGTCTGCAATTGCTAAATCAGGATTATTTTCCACAAATCCCTTGGCAACTGGTTCTTCAAAGATAACGGCATCCACTTGCCCTGACTTTAAATCTGTAATTAAATTCCCATTTTTAGGCAGAGATACGAGGGAAGAATTTTGAAGCAAATCTTTCGCCATCGTTTCTTGAATCGAACCTTTCTGTGCTCCGACCTTTTTCTGCGCTAAGTCGTTGACAGACTGATAAGTGGCTAAATCAGATTTTTTGACAATGAGCTTATTTTTTGAAGTATAGTAGGGAGTTGAAAAATCGAACACCTTGCTCCGTTCATCTGTCTTAGAAACACCAGATATGGCAAGATCGGCTTTTCCTGATTGAACACTAGCCAGTACATTTTCAAAACTCATGGGAGATAGTTCCAATTCGACACCTAGTTCTGTTGCGATAGCCTTGGCTAATTCGATATCTGAACCCACAATCTGATTTTTCCCATCAACCACTTTTTGATATTCAAATGGAGCAAAATCTGGATTGAGGGCTACAACCAATTTTCCTTTGGACTTGATGGCTTCAATTCCAGCCGATTGATTGTTACTACAAGCAAATAGTAGGGGGAGCATCACTAAACCAAACATCGTCATCAACACCTTCTTCATCTTATTCATAACAAAGCCTCCTTTATGTTTATTCTTTTTGGTTGTATAAATAATACTCCTATGCTCATCATTTGTCAAGTCTAAATTGAAAAAATTTTCAATTCGAAACAAAAAAACCTAGAAATACTACATAAAAATGTCATTCCTAGGCGTATTTATGCTATTTCTCTCTAAAAAACATGAGTATTCAGCCAATCAAAAGAAGCCGAACGAACTCATTTCCCCTCGCCCAATTCAATGATCCGATGACATTGTTGGGCTACATAAGCATCGTGGGTCACAATAATAACTGTTTTCCCCTCGCGATTCATCTCTAAGAGAAACTTCAAGACCAAATCTCTATTTTCAGGATCCAGCGAACCTGTAGGTTCATCGGCTAAAATCAGCTGGCTAGGTTTTAAGATGGCTCTAGCAACTGCAATTCGTTGTTGCTCCCCACCAGACAACTCGGAGACCTTTTGATGCAAAGTAGCTGACAAACCTACTCTCTCTAAAATCTCTTCCACCTTTTTGAGCTTGTCTTTCTTAGACAATTTTACATATTTCAGCGCCAGCATGAGATTGTACTCGACCGTTTCATCATCAATCAGGGCAAAATTTTGAAACAGATAAGAGATATGTTCACGGATTATTGTTTGTGACTTAGCAGAATTGACTGCTAGATTTGTCTGGCCAAAAATCTCATACCGTCCGCTATAATCACCATCTATCAAACCTAATAAATTTAACAAGGTCGACTTACCACTACCACTCTTACCAACAATGGCTACCAAATCCCCCTGATCAATCCTGAGAGATAAGTTATCCAAAATCACTTTTCCCCCAATGGTTTTGGTAATATTTTCCAACTCAATCATAAGATGCCCCCTTTCAATAATTCTACTAGACTTCTTTTCTCCATCCTAGAAGCCAAGCCTAGCACAAATAGTATATCCAAACATGTAAAGCCTGCAAACAGTAGAAGTGGCAAGAGCGCATGGGCAAAGAAAATCAAGACTAGAAGAGGCAGACTATAGCCCAGCAAGAGCAGAACTAAGAGAGGACGGTAGCGATCGACCAGTTTCCACCCCATAAACTTCTTGGTAATGATATCTGTTCGCTTCAACAAGAAAGTTGTTACTAGTAAGAAGTAGGAAATCATCATGCTAAGGAGACCAAACAAAGCAAAGAGTATATTAAGATTTCGAACTGCATCTCGATAAGAATCTACTTTCTCTTGTTGAATGGCTTGAATCGATGAAAATTTTAAATAATTCCCATCTGATAATTTCTCAACTAACTCCGTAATCACTTTTTGATTTTGTTCTGTATTTTCAACTTTCATCGGATTGTTTAAACCTGTCGTTGACAAGCGAGTCTTTTCTTCCCACATCATGTCTTGATCATTTACCAGACTAATGATTGGATTGTGGAGATTTTCCTTTCGCTCATTATTATAAGGGAAGAAAGACCAATCTCCTTCATAGTAGGCAATTTCTACATCCATATCTTCTATTGTTTGCTTTTGCTGATCTTCATACCTCATAGAAAGATAGGCGATGGATTTTCCCAAGAACTGATTCTTGCCTTCTTGTCCTTTATCACTGGCTGGCATCAAAATCACCTTTTTAGTGCCGGTATCTGGTAACTTGAATCCCTTGCTCTTTAGAAAATTGCTATTAGCATAGTAAACATCTACCTTATCAGGCAGTTGGTAGTTCTGCACTTGTTCAGCTTTGATGACTGGTTTGATAGGAAGACTCGCACTTCGCACATAGTTTACTTGTGTTTTTGCTAGCAAGTCTTGATAAAATTGGTAGAAATAATCTGTAGATTTCCCTGAACCTGCTAGCTCTTCTTGCCACAGGTTATCATTGAGTTTGAAGGTTTCTAAGGTCAGGTAATTACCTTGGCTTACCCACTGTTGCTGATAAGCAAGTTCTTTGTTTTCTTGTTCTAAACTTCTGCCCACCCCAATCAGTAAGGCCGTCAGTAAAATAGTTGTCCCTATTTTCATCACATAATTGAAGATAAGACCAAGTTTGACAGATGAAAAACCTTTCAACATGGAACTGACTGTCATTTTTTGAATCATCAGGTAGGTCAGCCAACTGATGAACAAATACAACTGTAAAAGCAGAAATTGGGATAAGAGTAAACTTGGGAACAGAAGTTTTGGTCTGTAGTCCAGCACTAAAAATAGTCCCAAGTCAATGATAAGACTTCCACCCAAGAGAAGATAAAAATTAGTCTTTACAAAACCAGATAAAATCGCCCCGCTTTGAAAACCAAGTAACTTTTGAACCCCCACTCGTTTCATCTCCATCATCGGCTGATACACTGTTACTAACACAAGAAGTAAAATAGCCAAGACAAAAACAATGGCAGATAAAAGCAAATCTCGATTTATGACTTCCACTGCACTTTTATAGGTAGGCTCTAGCAAGGTAGCCTGGTCTATCTTGAAAAAATCGCTCCATTTCTGTACAATCCTATCCTTATCCATCTCTTGTGTAGAAGTTATCGTATAGCGACCATTTAAACTACGAGATGTATCCTTGATATAGATTTGAAAAGTCATAAGCTGAATAGGCTTGGCTTTTAGAAAAGTCGGAATCGTACCAAGTTTATTAGAAATTTCTTTATTACTGTAGACTCCTTCACCATCTGTGGTAAAATCAAGAGAAGAAATCCCAAACTCTTGGTAGGGGAAGGTATCTTTATCAAAAACACCAGACTTGATTACCTCATCACCACTGTCTGTTTTGATGATGGAGACTTTGTACTCCTTTGATACATCCTCAAAAAATCGAAGAACAGACGCTGCAGGTTCGTTAATATCTTTCAAATACAAATCCAAAGAATCTACAGTCTTTCCCATTTCCCGAATCCGAACCGCTTCACGTGTGTAGTTTACATTAAAAACAAAAAAAGTGGTACACAGCAACAGCAGAAACATACAAAGATGACTGATTTTTTTCATAGAGATACCTCCCGTGAAGAGACGAAAGTGAGATAGGTGCAAGTGCTTTTTATTTTTTACTAAATTTTAAGTAGGTGTAAATAAATCCTGCACTTATAGCCAGAGTTGTCCACCATTTAAAATCAATATGTAAAAGTGAAAAGATTACAAAACTGGTGATTAGCGAGGCTAATATATAAATAATGATTAAAATTTTATTTTTCATAGGAATTGCCTTTCTGAAGGGATTCTAGTATTTACAACTTATCTGTAAAGTTTACAATAAGCCGTTAGGGCAATTGTCTATCAGAATGTTCTTTTATCTATCAATAATCCGAGAAAATCTTGACTCTTCAAGTCTGAGAAATGTTTGGTAGAGAGACTTCCTCTTTGAAGTCCATCATCTCTAACCTGCAAATAATAGCTATGTTGGCTTGTTTTAATTGTCAAAAAATCGCCAAATACAAAAAATTTTTTCCAGTTACGAATCTCAAATTCTTTCATCTCTGATTTTGGAATGCGGATAAGTCCTTGCCGCAAATCGCGATGATGCTCATTTGTGAAAATCATCCCATTCCCAAGATTTCTTATCAGTAGTTCATCTGGAGTTACCATCACTAGCGCTATTTTAGTTAAGAAAATTTCAACTGTTGGTGGTAAAATCGCCAAATTAAACCAAGGATGTAAGTAGCGATAAGCTAAGAAATAATGAGGCTCCTCACCCAATCCTAGTTGTTTATATAAGGCCTTGACCTCACTATCTAACCTCGCTTCAAAAGACACATCCGAATGCGCTTCTTCCTTCTTCTGATTAAAATAACGCATCCAGACTAGGAAACCTATAAAGACTAGGACAAATATTCCTGATAAGAGATATTTTACATTGTAGTTCATCACTTAACCTCCTGATTCACGACTCTACCTAAAGCAGAGTCGTATTTATTTTGAAAATAGTTCCATAACAACTTTAAATAAGACTGGTGTCATTAAAATTAGGATAGTTCCTATCACAAATATCATGACTACTCGAAAAAGCTCCTTATTTTTAAACATTTTTCCACCCCTTTTCTAGTTACATCATAGTACTCATTAACCCCATCTTAAAATTACACCAAACTTATTTTAGCTTTCTTTTTTACTATTCCTGTTATTATGATACAATATTTTTAATAGGATTTTATTATTTGTTAACTTTTTTCACAAAAAGGAGAAAGCCCATGCGTTATGATTTCGGGAAAGTATATAAAGAAATACGTGAGTCAAAAGGATTGACCCAAGAAGAGGTCTGTGGGGAGGTTCTCTCAAGAACCAGCTTATCAAAAATTGAAAGTGGCAAAGCAACTCCCAAATATGAAAATATGGAGTTTCTTCTCCGGCAAATCAATATGAGTTTTGAAGAGTTTGACTATATCTGCCACCTCTATCAACCGAGCCAACGAACAGACATCATGCAAACTTATTTCAATATGAGTTCTATCATTGGCAGCAGTAGTCTAGTTGATTTTTTTGAAACATGCCAAAACTATCTCAAGACCCATCACGACCTTCCTATAGAAGAAATCAGGGATATGCTGGAAGTTGTCATTCATATCCGTCAACATGGTACAGAGCAACTGTCAGACCAAGTGAAACAGACTGTCAAAAAACTTTGGGAAAAAATTGAAAAACAAGATACATGGTATGAAAATGATCTAAAAATCCTCAATACCATCCTTTTCAGCTTTCCCATTGAACACCTCCATCTCATCACTGAAAAAATCTTGCAACGCTTGGAAGTCTATAAAAACTATCAACATCTATATGAACTGCGAGTAGCAATCCTACTCAACCTTTCCACTATTTACTTATACAATCAAGACAAAAACATGTGTAAGCAAATCTGCTATACTTTACTAGAGGAGGCCAAGAACAAGAAAAGCTACGATAGGCTTGCTATCTGCTATGTCCGTATCGGGATTTGTAGGGATGATGCTAGACTTATCCAAAAAGGTTTCTCACTTCTGGAGCTGACCGAGGAAACTTCTATGCTGTCTCATCTCAAAAAAGAAGTAGAGATCTATTACCAAGCGAAGGAAAAATAAAAAGTCGAGGGGATTCCTCGACTTTTACATATTATTTGTTCGTTAGTTCTTAATACCAGCCGTTATTAAGCCAGAAGTTTTTAGCGGCTGTCCATGAACCGTAACGTCCTGCAACATAGGCATCTGCTACACGTTCTTGGTTTTCAGCTGAGTAGTCACCGTTCAAGTATGAATCTGTCAATTGGTAACGTCCGATATAACGTCCGTTTGTAGCTGTGTAGCTACCGCCTGATTCTTTTTGTGCAATCCATTCTTTAGCTTCTGCTTCAGATCCGCTTACAGTTGAAGCAACTGTTTCTTCTGCTACTGTTTCGCTTACTACTGGAGTTTCTTCTGCTACTTCTGTAGTTTCTGTCACTGGAGCTGAAACAGCCTCGTCTTGGGCTGCTGGAGCTTCATAAGTCGTTGAAGCTGGTGCTACTGGCGTTGCTGGACCGTCGATAACCAACTCTTGACCAACATAAATCATATGGATGTTGTCAATGTGGTTGTTTTCTGCCAATTTCTCAACTGTTGTGTTGTGAGTTTCAGCGATTTCTGAAAGTGTATCTCCTTCTTTAACTGTGTAAGTTGATGATTCTTGAGCAGATACAAATGATGGAGCAAATACTGCAAACAAGGCAGCTACTCCTGCAAGAGTTGTTTTAATCTTTTTAGTTGTTGATTTCATATTTGAAAATTCTCCTTCTTTCTATAGTTCTATGATACCCTTTAAATATTACCGTTTCTTGACACTTTTATGTAGAAATATTACAAAATTATTTTTTATTTCCCTAAATAATGTGTTTTTTGTCATAAAAGATACTATTTTTATGCTATTTGAGGTATTAGAAAGGTTTTCATCCACAATTAAAGTCAAGACCTTTATTCTTTGATATAATAGAGATAAGAATTTTTATAAGGGGAAACTGATGAAATCACTTCGTTTTCAATCTGTCTTTGATATCATCGGACCAGTTATGATTGGCCCATCTAGTAGCCATACTGCTGGTGCTGTTCGTATTGGGAAGATTGTTTCTTCCATCTTTGACGATACTCCGACAGAAGTCGAATTCCAACTATTTAACTCATTTGCCAAGACCTATCGTGGCCACGGAACAGACCTAGCCCTTGTTGCAGGTATTTTGGGCATGGATACAGATGATCCTGAAATCCCAAACAGCCTGGAAATTGCCCACAAGCGTGGCATCAAGATTGTCTGGACCATTCAGAAAGACAGCAATGCTCCTCACCCTAATACCACTAAAATTACCGTTAAAAATGCCCACAAGACCATTAGCGTGACTGGTATTTCTATCGGGGGAGGAAATATTCAGGTAACCGAACTCAATGGCTTTGCCGTCTCTCTCAATATGAATACACCAACTATCATCATTGTTCATCAAGATATTCCAGGTATGATTGCCCTCGTAACAGAAGCCCTTTCACGCTATGGTATCAATATCGCCCAGATGAATGTTACTCGTGAAAAAGCTGGTGAAAAAGCTATTATGATTATTGAAGTCGACAGTCGCAACTGTGATGAGGCCATCGAAGAAATTCGAAAAATCCCTCATCTCCACAATGTCAATTTCTTTAAATAGGAGGAAGCATGTTTTATTCTATCAAAGAATTGGTCGAGCAGGCAGAACTGGACTTTCAAGGAAATGTCGCAGAACTCATGATTACAACAGAGTTTGAATTGACTGGTCGCGAACGTGAAGAAGTCCTCCTTCTCATGGAACGCAATCTGGAAGTCATGAAAGCCTCTGTCCAACTTGGCCTCAATGAAAATAAATCTCGTAGTGGCCTGACAGGTGGAGATGCTGCCAAATTGGATCACTACATCAAAAACGGAAAAACTCTGTCAGATTATACGATTCTCTCGGCTGCCCGAAATGCCATCGCAGTCAATGAACACAATGCTAAAATGGGCTTGGTTTGTGCCACTCCGACCGCAGGAAGTGCTGGCTGTCTGCCCTCAGTTCTAACAGCTGCTATTGAAAAATTAGATCTCAGCCACGAGCAACAGCTGGATTTCCTATTTGCTGCCGGTGCCTTTGGACTAGTCATCGCAAACAATGCCTCTATCTCAGGTGCTGAAGGTGGCTGTCAGGCCGAGGTTGGTTCGGCCTCTGCTATGAGTGCTGCAGCCTTGACTCTAGCTGCTGGTGGGACACCTTATCAGGCCAGTCAGGCCATTGCATTTGTCATTAAAAATATGCTAGGCCTCATCTGTGACCCTGTTGCCGGCTTGGTCGAAGTTCCCTGCGTCAAGCGCAATGCCATGGGAGCTAGCTTTGCCTTCATCGCAGCAGACATGGCCTTGGCAGGTATCGAATCTAAAATTCCTGTGGATGAAGTTATCGATGCCATGTACCAAGTAGGAGCAAGCATGCCAACTGCCTTTCGTGAAACAGCTGAAGGTGGACTCGCTGCCACCCCTACTGGTCGTCGCCTCCAAAAAGAAATTTTCGGAGAATAAGCTTATCAAATAGGAGAAACCATGACCTCTATCACAGCTATCTTTTTTGACCTAGATGGGACCCTCGTTGACAGTTCTATCGGGATTCACAATGCCTTTACCTATACCTTTAAGGAGCTAGGAGTACCTAGCCCTGATGCCAAAACTATTCGTGGTTTTATGGGGCCGCCTCTCGAAAGTAGTTTTGCGACCTGCCTGCCTAAAGAACAAATTTCTAAAGCCGTGCAGATATACCGTTCTTACTACAAGGCAAAAGGCATCCATGAAGCTCAGCTCTTCCCTCAGATTGTAGACTTGCTTGAGGAGCTATCGAGCAGTTATCCACTCTACATCACCACTACAAAGAATACTCCAACCGCTCAAGATATGACTAAAAACTTAGGAATCTATCATTTCTTTGATGGCATTTATGGTTCCAGCCCTGAAACTCCACATAAAGCAGATGTCATTCGCCAAGCCTTGCAGGCACATCAACTAGCACCGGAACAAGCCATCATCATCGGAGATACCAAGTTTGATATGCTTGGAGCTCAAGAAACAGGCATTCAAAAATTGGCCGTCACTTGGGGATTTGGAGAGCAAGCAGACTTGCTTAACTATCATCCTGATTATATCGCCCATACCCTCTTAGAGGTTTTAGAGTATTTTCAATAACATAGACTGGGCAACGACTCCATTCCAGAAGAAAATGGAGCAAGTCTCTATATAACAAAACGCATATTACCAAGGCTCAAGACCTGATAATATGCGTTTTTCTTTTTTATTCAACGTGGGTTGTTTGATTAGCAAAGGCGATAATAGCCTGCTTCAACTCATCTCCACTAAGAGTGCGGAACTCTTCAATCTTTTGATCGATGGCTTCTAGAGGCATGACATTAACCTTACCAACGAAAATCTTATCCATAACCTGATTGTCAACCAATTCGGTCGAAACCAAGAGTTCTTCGTAGAGTTTTTCGCCTGGGCGAATTCCAACTTCAACGATTGGAATTTCACTTTCGGTGTGGCCACTTAGAAGGACCATTTTCTTGGCCAAATCATAAATCTTGACTGGTTTGCCCATATCAAGGATAAAGACTTCCCCATCCTTGGCATAAGCACCAGCGTGAATAACCAAACGGCTAGCTTCTGGAATGGTCATAAAGTAACGGGTCATGCGGAAGTCTGTGACCGTTACAGGCCCACCTTCAGCAATCTGGCGTTCAAAGACTGGAATGACACTACCACGGCTACCAAGAACATTCCCAAAACGAACTGCACAGTAGGTTGATTGGCTACGTTGGTTAAAGCCAGTGACAATCAACTCCGCCACGCGCTTGGTTGCTCCCATAACATTTGGTGGATTAACCGCCTTATCTGTCGAAATCATAACCATCTTAGGTACTTTGGCTTCATCAACAGCCTTAGCAACATTGTAAGTTCCACGAATATTGTTTTTGAAGGCTTCTTTTGGATTGCGCTCCATCATAGGAACGTGCTTGTGGGCTGCCGCATGGTAAACAATAGCTGGCTTGTACTGTTCAAAGACTTGCAACAAACGGTCATAGTCTTGAATATCTGCGATAACTGGTACATAATCAATCCCTTGGAACTTACGAATCAATTCATGATAAACAAGGTAGATTGAGTTCTCCCCATGGCCGAGTAAGACAATGCGTTCAGGATTGAAACGACTAACTTGACGACAGATTTCAGAACCGATTGAACCTCCAGCACCTGTAACCAAGATTGTCTTACCTGTAAGTTCTACACCCAGACGCGATTCATCAAGACGAATTTCCTGACGCCCCAAAAGGTCTGTGATATCAATCTTCTGGAAGCCTCCACCTGCTTGGTGAAGTCCTTGAACAACTGTTTCAACCTTAGGCATCTTGTAACATTTGACACCCAGCTTATTACACATCTGCAAGATACGTTCATATTCTGACGGGTCAAGAGACGGAATCGCAACGATCACACGCTCGATTTGATGGCGTTTGGCTAATTCAGGCAGATTATCATATGAACCCAAAACAGGGATTCCACCGAGTTTTTGTCCCTTTTTCTTAGCATCCTTGTCCAAAATACCGACAAGTTCTAATTCACTGGTTGGATGTTGGTAACTATCCATAAAGAGAGCCCCACCATCACCAGCACCAATCAAGAAGGTTCGACGGTGTTCTCCATCGCCACTTCCTTTTTTGCGTCTAGAGTAGATTAACTGCCAAGTAATCCGTGGCAATAAAATCAAGAAGGTACTCAACAAGATAAAGAGAATGATGAAACGGATTGAAAAGAGTGGCAAGAAGGCATAGCAGATACTATATGACAAGACACTGCTGGCAGTCACACCAAAAAAGATTTTCATAAAGTCCGTAATCTTGCTGTAACGACTAATACTAGCGTTCAACCCCCAAAATCCAATCATCAATTGATAGAACAGGAAGGCCAAACTCGTATAGATAATGTAGTCAACAGGTGCTGGATTAATCAGCCCGTAAAATAAAATATAAGATACAATGATGGAAACCACCATACTGAAAATATCAAATATTCCCCAGAAAACCTGTTTTTGTTGTTTATTTAAAATTTCCACCAGATCAATCACATAATCTGTTAGTTTTTTATTCATGTCAATCTACTCCTCCTTAAAAGAGTTTTACTATATTGTTATTGTATCATATTTTAAGTTATTTGGCTTATTTTTCCAAATAAATAACTGTTCCCTTGTACTCCTTCTTCCATTTAATCCCTCTAATTAAACCTACAATCGTCCCAAGGCCATAAGCAAAGTGAATGGAAAATAAAAGAAAGGGCATCACAATTAGAAATCCATTTTTATGTTTTAATAAAGTCAGAAAAGTGAGCAGTAATAAAAGTAGAAAATAAGTACCTAATAGTAAAGTTATAAATAAGAATGTGAATGGTAATAATGCTAGGCTAAACACAAAACTCAAAACAAATAAACAAGGGACATAGTGAAATAGTGATAAACACTTAGGCTGAACATGAGTTGTCAAGCCAATCCACAAACCATTTGAATATTTTTGATGCAGCATTTTCCTGAATGTTGGTCGAATATACTGATAAGATAGAATACTTGGGCTATAACGTATTTTATAACCATGCTCTCGAATTCTATAATGAATATCATTATCTTCAGTTCGTCCAAGTTGCTCATTTACTAAACCGACCTTCTGGAAAACCTCTCGTTTATACATCCCATGAAAAATGGAAGAAACATATCTATCCTCAGAACTATTTCGGTAATTGGCAATGCTACTACCAAACATATTTTCCTCAACAAGATGCAGGATCTCTGCCCATTTTCCCTTTCCTTCAACAATCGTCGGTCTAGGTCCCCCACAAACAGATTCACCTTGTTGAATAACAGCCACATTGTTCATTACAAAACTCTCAGTAACTTTTGAATGGGCATCAATTTTTAAAACAAGGTCTCCTACAGAATGTTTAACGCCCAAGTTAAAACCACTAGCTTGATTTTTCTTAGGATTGTTATACAATCTAATTGAGTTAAACTCTGTATCTTCTTTTATAAATTCCTGAATGATAGCTGTGGTCCCATCCGTAGACATAGCATTTATAAATAGAATTTCAATATTCTCTTTAGGATAGGTTTGATTTTTTAAGTCTTTAATTAGACCAGGCAAATATTTTTCTTCATTGTATGCACTGATTACAATGGATACGAGAAGACTGTCAACATTTTGAGTCACTACTACTCTCCTGAATTTTTCCTTCCACTATTTTATCATAATTTTCAAGACTTTCCCATTTTTATCTTGAAAGCCAGAAACCTTACTTGACATTATAGTGAAAAAGCCTTAAAATAAGCTGTTATTAAAATCAACTAGAAGAGGTATTATATGAAAAAGCAATCACTCTTTTTTGTTCCAGGTATTATCCTGATCGGTGTTTCCTTGCGGACTCCTTTTACTGTTTTACCCATTATTTTGGGAGATATTTCGCAAGGTCTGGGGGTAGAAGTTAGTTCGCTTGGTATCTTGACCAGCCTGCCTCTCCTCATGTTTACCCTCTTCTCACTCTTTTCTACCCGACTGGCTCAGAAAATTGGCTTGGAGCATCTCTTTACCTACAACCTCTTCTTCTTGACCATCGGTTCTATCATTCGACTAATCAATCTTCCCCTGCTCTATCTAGGAACCTTGATGGTTGGGGCAAGTATCGCAGTCATCAATGTTCTGCTTCCTAGTCTCATCCAAGCCAATCAACCAAAGAAAATTGGTTTTCTGACCACCTTATATGTAACCTCTATGGGGATTGCAACGGCTCTGGCTTCCTATCTGGCTGTGCCTATTACACAAGCCAGTTCTTGGAAAGGACTTATCATCCTCCTCACCCTGCTCTGCCTAGCAACTTTTTTGGTCTGGTTGCCAAATCACCGCTATAATCACAAACTGGCTCCGCAAACCAAACAAAAAAGCAAAGCAAAGGTCATGCATAACAAACAGGTCTGGGCAGTGATTGTCTTTGCAGGTTTTCAATCCTTGCTCTTTTACACTGCTATGACCTGGTTACCTACCATGGCTATCCACGCAGGCCTATCCAGTCACGAAGCTGGCTTGCTGACCTCTATCTTCTCGCTGATCAGCATTCCTTTTTCAATGACCATCCCAAGCCTGACAACCAGCTTATCAACTCGCAACCGTCAGCTCATGCTCACTCTGGTTTCACTAGCTGGTGTTGTCGGCATTTCCATGCTCTTTTTCCCAATCGGTAATTTCTTTTACTGGCTTGCCATCCATCTCCTCATCGGAACCGCAACCAGCGCCCTCTTCCCTTATCTCATGGTCAACTTTTCACTCAAGACCAGCGCCCCTGAAAAGACAGCCCAATTGTCTGGTTTATCTCAAACAGGAGGCTATATCCTAGCAGCCTTTGGGCCAACCCTCTTTGGTTACAGTTTTGACCTTTTCCACTCTTGGGTGCCTGCGGTAGCTGCCCTCTTGCTCTTCGATATCCTGATGACTGTGGCCCTCTTTACAGTGGACAGAGCTGATAAAATCCTCTAAACTTCTAGTTTTAGCTAGAAGTTTTTTTATATATAAAAATTTTACACATTTCTCTTGACAGGGCTTTCATTTAGATGTACAATGTATGTGTAGAAAAATTATATATAAAATTCTTACACATTAGAAAAGGAGGTTTCCCATGTACTTTCCAACATCCTCTGCCTTGATTGAATTTCTCATCTTGGCCGTACTGGAGCAAGGTGATTCTTATGGGTATGAGATTAGCCAGACCATTAAGCTGATCGCTAATATCAAAGAATCCACACTCTATCCTATCCTAAAAAAATTGGAGGGCAATAGCTTTCTGACAACCTATTCTAGAGAGTTCCAAGGTCGCATGCGCAAATACTACTCCTTGACAAATGGTGGTATAGAACAGCTCGTGACCCTAAAAGATGAATGGGCACTTTATACAGACACCATCAATGGCATCATAGAAGGGAGTATCCGCCATGACAAGAACTGAATACCTGACTCAGCTAGAACTTTATCTCAAAAAACTGCCTCAGGCTGACCAAATTGAAGCCATGGACTATTTCAGAGAACTCTTTGACGATGCTGGAGTCGAAGGAGAGGAAGAACTCATCGCTAGCTTGGGAACTCCTAAGGAAGCAGCTCACGAAGTCCTCTCTAATCTTCTCGATAAAAAAATCAATGAGGCACCCGCTCAAAAGAATAACCGACAAATTTTGCATATCGCCTTGTTAGCCCTCCTTGCAGCACCTATCGGCATTCCTCTGGGAATCGCCATCCTCGTGTCCCTGTTCGCAATCCTTGTGGCAGCCTTGACTGTCATTCTAGCTTTCTTTGCGGTTTCCATACTTGGTATCATCGGCGGATTCCTATTTTTAGTTGAAAGTTTCACTGTCTTAGCCCAAGCTAAATCAGCCTTTATCTTGATTTTTGGTTCTGGTTTACTGGCTATCGGTGCTTCTTCACTAGTCTTACTAGGTATTTCCTATGTAGCCCGCTTCTTCGGTCTACTCATTGTTCGCCTGGTGCAATTTGTTCTCAAAAAAGGAAAGAGAGGTGACCAGCATGCGTAAATTGACAAAAGGATTTCT
Organism: Streptococcus mitis; assembly: GCF_002860865.1. Classification (GTDB taxonomy): domain Bacteria; phylum Bacillota; class Bacilli; order Lactobacillales; family Streptococcaceae; genus Streptococcus; species Streptococcus mitis_AT. The sequence continues at coordinate 2,362 of NZ_PKIE01000012.1, read as the reverse complement.
CATTTTTGGTGTGGTAACTACCGTTATCGGATTTATCCTGCTCTTTGTAGGCATCCAATCTGACGGAATTAAGAGCCTACTTGCCATGTCCAAAGAACCTGTCTATGATAGCCGTACGGAAGAGCTAACCTTTGGCAAGGAAGTCGAAAACCTAGAGATTACTCTCCATCAACACGCACTGACCATCACAGACTCTTTGGATGATCAAATCCACATTTCTTACCATCCATCACTCTCTGCTCACCATGATCTTGTTACGAATCAAAACGATAAAACTCTAAGCCTAACGGATAAAAAACTGTCTGAAAGTCCATTTCTCTCTTCTGGAATTGGCGGGATTCTCCATATCGCAAGTAGCTACTCTCGTCGTTTTGAAGAAGTTATTCTCCAAGTTCCAAAAGGAAGAAGTCTAAAAGGGATCAACGTGTCAGCCAATCGTGGACAAACCACCATCATAAATGCTAGTCTTGAAAATGCAACCCTCAATACAAACAGCTATCTCCTCCGAATTGAAGGAAGTCGTATCAAAAACAGTAAACTCACAACACCAAATATCATCAATATCTTTAGCACAGAACTGACAGATAGTCAGCTAGAGTCAACAAAAAGTCACTTCTACGTTGACAATATTAAAGTATATGGTAAGGTAGAACTAACTTCTAAAAATGAACTCAGCATCACACTAACTCAAAAAGAAAGCCAAGAAATCAACTTAGACCTATCAAGTCACTATGGTCCTATTTATCAGTTATCAAGAGATGAGAGTCAACATCACCCAAACGAATTAAGCAACCCTTACAAAACTGAAAAAACCGATGTAAAAGGTCAACTCATAGCTAGGGCTGAAGATTATATTAGTCTTGAAACTACAGCCAACAAACCTTAACAAATCTACTTATATCTACCAAAATGATGTATATACAACTAAAAAGGAGGTTCTACCATGAAACAAGAATGGTTTGAAAGTAATGATTTTGTAAAAACAACAAGCAAGAACAAGCCTGATGAACAAGCCCAAGATGTTGCAGACAAGGCTGAAGAAACGATAGCCGTTCTCGATACACCAATTGAAAAAAATACTCAAGTAGAGGAGGAAGTCTCTCAAGCTGAAGTCGAACTGGAGAGTCAGCAAGAAGAGAAAATTGAAACGCCTGAAGACGGTGAAACGAGAACAGAAATAGAAGAAAAGAAAGCATCCAATTCTACTGAAGAAGAGCCAGACCTTTCTAAAGAAACAGAAAAAGTCACTATAGCTGAAGAGAGTCAAGAAGCACTTCCTCAGCAAAAACCAACCACGAAAGAGCCCCTTCTTATCAGTCAATCCTTAGAAAGTCCCTATATCCCCGACCAAACTCTAAAATCTACGGATAAATGGAAAGAGCAAGCGCTTGATTTTTGGTCTTGGCTAGTGGAAGCAATCAAATCTCCTACGAGCAATCTTGAAACAAGTAGCACACACAGTTACACAGCCTTTCTCTTGCTCATTCTGTTTTCTGCATCTTCCTTTTTCTTTAGTATCTACCACATCAAACATGCTTACTATGGACATATAGCAACTATGCATAATCACTTCCCTGAACAATTTGCTTCATTAAATCTCTTTTCGATTATCTCTATCCTAGTAGCAACAACACTCTTCTTCTTTTCATTCCTCTTGGGTAGTTTCGTCGTGAGACGATTTATCCACCAGGAAAAGGACTGGACGCTAGAAAAGGTTCTCCAACAATATAGTCAACTCTTGGCAATTCCAATCTTCCTCACTGCTATTGCTAGTTTCTTTGCCTTCTTTGACAGCCTACGATTTACAGCCCTCTTGTGTGTGATTAGCATTGGAATCATTCTACTTGCTAGCCTCCATATCATTACAAGACCAAGTCAAGCAAGTGAAACCGACTCCTTCTATCAGTTATTCTTGTCTGTCCTTGTGAACGGAGTGATTATCCTCCTCTTCTTTGTAGCTGAAGTGGCACTGATTGGAGATTATCTTCGTATCTTGGCCTTTCTTTAAACTTCATACTCTTCGAAAATCTCTTCAAACCACGTCAGCTTCGCCTTACCGTAGATATATGTTCCTAACTTTGTCAGTCTTATCTACAACCTCAAAACAGTGTTTTGAGCAGCCTGCGGCTAGCTTCCTAGTTTGCTCTTTGATTTTCATTGAGTAGCAATCCTGTCTTTCATGGCAGGATTTTTCTATTTCAAAAAAGCAAGTCGATTGACCAATGTCATTAAGTTAGTGATCTAACTCTTTAAATAGGAGATAGGATTGAGAACATCAAAGTGATTCTCTATCCTATCTTCTATTTTTTTGCATGACAAATAAAGGTTTTTTCACCCTATTTTTTGAGATTTATGTTACTCT
>NZ_PKIE01000011.1 GCF_002860865.1 Streptococcus mitis | reverse complement strand
TCCAGATACTGGTGAAGTTACAGTAACGCCTAAGAAACCAGATGGAAAATTATATCCAGAAAATACGAAGGTAGAAATACCAGGTAAAGATAAGGATCATCCAATTACAATTACAATTGGAAAAGATGGTAAAGGAAAAGTACCAAATAGTGAGTTACCAGAAGAAAAAGTACCAGGCACAAGCAAGATTACAGTACCAGGAAAACCATCAGTGGAAGTTCCTAAGGTAACAACACCAGCTAAGGTAACACCAGAAACACCAGTAACTGAAAAACCAGGTAAGATTGAGATTACTCAACAACCAAATGGAAATGCGATTGTAACGCCTAAGAAACCAAATGGCACAACCTACCCATCAGGCAGCAAGGTAGAAATTCCAGGTGAAAATGGAACAACAATCACAGTAACAATCGGTGACAATGGTTCAGGTGAAGTACCAAATGACAAACTTCCAAAAGATGCTAAACCGGGAACAGGAACAGTAACAGAACCGAATAAGAGACCATCACAACCAGTTGATGTAACTACGCCAGCACGTAAGACACCAACAGTTGAGTTGGAACAAGATCCTAAGACAGGTGACGTTATAGTAACACCGCAGAGACCAGGAGGAGGAACATATCCACCAGGAACTACGGTAGAAATCCCAGGTGAAGATGGTCCAATCACTGTTGAAATCGGTCAAGATGGAAAAGGTAAAGTACCAAACGACAAACTTCCTAAGAAAGCTGTCCCAGGTACAGGTAAGATTACTGAACCAAATAAACCATCAGTGGAAGTTCCTAAGGTAACAACACCAGGTAAAGTCACACCAGCAACACCAGTAACTGAAAAACCAGGTAAGATTGAGATTACTCAACAACCAAATGGAAATGCGATTGTAACGCCTAAGAAACCAGATGGCACAACCTACCCATCAGGTAGCAAGGTAGAAATTCCAGGAGAAAATGGAACAACAATCACAGTAACAATCGGTGACAATGGTTCAGGTGAAGTACCAAATGACAAACTTCCAAAAGATGCTAAACCGGGAACAGGAACAGTAACAGAACCGAATAAGAGACCATCACAACCAGTTGATGTAACTACGCCAGCACGTAAGACACCAACAGTTGAGTTGGAACAAGATCCTAAGACAGGTGACGTTATAGTAACACCGCAGAGACCAGGAGGAGGAACATATCCACCAGGAACTACGGTAGAAATACCAGGTAAAGATAAGGATCATCCAATTACAATTACAATTGGAAAAGATGGAAAAGGTAAAGTACCAAATAATGAATTACCAGAAGGAAAAGTACCAGGCACAAGTAAGATTACAGTACCAGGAAAACCAGCTGTGGAAGTTCCAGTAGAAACACCAGCTCGTAAGACACCAACAGTAGATGTTGAACAAGATCCTAAGACCGGTGACGTTACAGTAACACCTAAGAAACCAGATGGCTCAACATATCCACCAGGAACTAAGGTAGAAATCCCAGGTAAAGATGGTAACCCAATCACTGTTACAATCGGTGAAGATGGTAAAGGTAAAGTACCAAACAGCGAATTACCAGACGGTAAAGTACCAGGAACAGCTAAGATTACAGAACCAGGTAAACCAACAGTTGAAGTTCCAGTAGAAACTCCAGCTAAGGTAATAGCTGAAAACGGTGAACTACCTGGGCCAATCACTTTACCAGAATTAACTATTGAGGTTCGCTGGATTGATGAAAATGGAAATGTATTGAAACCATCTGTTGAGACAGGTAATGAAAAGGATGCTGAACATGGAACAATTCCAGGATATGAATTTGTAAGAACAATGATTGATGAAAATGAACCAGTAATGACCCACATTTTCAGAAAAGTAAGTGGAACTACAAATACAAATCCAGTTGCGCCAGTGACACCAGCTACTCCAGTCAAACCTGATACTAATGGAGGTTCTGGTCAAGATACACCTGCGCCTACGCCTGCACCAACAACTCCAATTCCAGATGCAGTTACTCCGAATGCAGATCAGGTAGATACTCAGACTACTGTTGATAATGGAGCTAATTCAAATGATTCTCAAAATGTATTGCCAAATACAGGAACAGAATCAAATGCTGCTCTTGCATCTCTAGGACTTCTTGGACTATTGAGTGGATTTGGACTTGTAGCTCGCAAGAAAAAAGAAGACTAAAAATTTAGTCAAAATATGAATTGTTCATTGTTAAGTGGACAATGAATAAAAGAATGAACAACGGCTTTGTTCCTCATTTGAAGAGGTGCAAGGCCGTTGTTGTATTTTTTTGAAAAGTGGATGCTGATATTTGTAGTAATACTCAATAAAAATTAAAGAGCAAACTAGAAAGCTAGGAGCCAGGTTGCTCAAAGCACTGCTTTGAGGTTGTGGATAGAACTGACGAAGTCAGCTCAAAACACGGTTTTGAGGTTGTGGATAGAACTGACGAAGTCAGTAACATATAATACGACAAGCCGATGCTGACGTGGTTTGAAGAGATTTTTGAAGAGTATAAGATGCTCTCCTCAATTGGGACATAGAGTCAGTCATCTGTTACCATTAAATTTCCTAGATGAATATTTTTTACTATCCAAAATGACGATGAATTGTCTGATATGATAGGTGGTTACAGATTTATTTCAAGGATAGAAAGTTAGTTGCATTTAAATATATAACATAATAACATTTTATGGATAATTAAAAATTTTACCCCTTATTTTATGTGGTAAATCGGTTTATGCTTGTTTAAATATATTGAAAATGGTATAATTGAGCTGTGATAGCTGTGATAGCTGTGATAGCTGTGATGTTATTTGCTGATAGCGATCATCATAGTGATTTTTATAGCTTAACTCTTTTTAAGGGGTTGAAGTTATAAAGATTGCTTTTTCTATATTATATTGCCCTTAGGAGGATAAATGGAACACAAATCGAATTCATATAAAGTAAAGCGACAGCAACGTGAAAAAGTCTTGCGCTTTTCTATTCGTAAATACAGTTTTGGTGCGGCTTCAGTTGCTGTAGCAGCGCTGATGTTTTTGGGTGCACGCGTTGCGAGTGCGGATAGTGTAAGCGAAAATACTGCACCATCTGCTGCGGGTGTAGTAAGTCCTAAAGATGAGGCTAAGTCGCCTCAAGGTATTACGGAACCTACTGAAAACAAAGTAGATGAAGTAAATAAATCCTTGGAAACTCAAGCGCCTACAGTTGATAAAACTAAGTTGAGAAAAGTAGTTGAAGAACTAAATTCTCTTCTTTCAACTAAATTAAACCTTGACGAGTCAGTAGTATCGCCTGTTAAAGACAGACTGCAAAAAGGGAAAGAAGCCCTAGAAAGTTCTAAGCTAGCTCAAAAGGATATTGACGAGCTTGTAGAAGTCTTGTCTAAAGATGTGACAGTTTTATCAGCTGCCAAGGAATCAACTGAGGTTCAAGTAGATAAAACTGAGAAGCAGGCTGAAAAACCAGCGAGCCAACCTTCTTCTGAAGTAAGCACAATCGAAGAGAGTCAAACTGTATCAGCTAAAAAAGATGCTTTGAAAGTTTCTGTAGATCAATTGCAGGCAGCTGTTTTGGAATTGCCTGAGCATGAGACTAGCAAAGAAGTTCTTGAAAAAGCCAATGAACTATTGGGCTTGGCTCAGGATGTTCTTCAGAATACTACAGTCTCTCTAACAGATGTTGAACAAATGAACAAACTTGTGAAGAGAATGTTTATTTCTGTTAAAAATGCTACAACACGTTTGACTTCAGGTTCTCACGATCCACGCAATGGTCAAAGTATGGGACAAGGTTCTGGTCTAAGATCCGCACCAATTGATAAGACGACTAAACAAGGGAGTCTTGGGATTGTTGTAGCGGACTCTGGATTTATCACAGGATATGCAACACCATCTTCAACAATTGAGATTAAGAGAAATGGCCAAAAGATACTTACGTCTAAACTAGATGATACTGGAGCTTTTAAATTAAACGCACCAGGTATTAAAGTGGGAGATAAAGTTGAATTAGTAGTCAATGGTCAAAGTGTTTATAATACTACAGTAAGTCAAGTAGACACAGTGTCATTCAATGATAGTTTAGCTGGTGTTGCTCAGGTTGATGGATATACAGCAGCAGAATCTGATGTAGAAGTTACAGTAGGAGGACAAAAATATAAGACGAAGTCACAATCCAATGGGTACTTCACTGTTAACGCCGATCCTAAACTGATGGTGAAAGGTGCTACTATTACAGCCGTAGTCAAAAAGAACGGAAAAGTAGTAGGCTCTGGAACAAGTAATGTTCGTGAAACAAGAACAACAGACTTCGGTGTTGGTTGGAACAGAAACCCGATGCTTAACTATTCAGAGCGTGATGTGTACTCACCAGATACCAAGCAATATGCCTTTGTAAGTAAAGGGACTGCGGATAAAGCCTATGACAACATTCGTGTGTATCGCGAAGAGAGAATCGAAAAAGATGGGAATAGATATTATTACTGGATCTTAGATTCAGGTCCAGCAGCAAATGCTCAGGCCGGATTGTCTAAAAAAATCTCACTTGCAATTCCGCGTACAGTTGGAGATCCATATGATTTTACCTATACAAAATATAAAGATGGGCATCAAATATCTCATAATGAGTACGCAAGTGCATCAAAATGGGAGTATGAAAATACATTTTCTCGAGCTTATGTTAAAAATGGTGAACGCCGTTCAGGGTCAACTTATGGTGAAAATATAGGTTCTTGGATGGATTATGCTAATCCTGATAATTCTTGGAGAAAAAATATTTATCGAGATTCTAGAAAAGATGGTACCGATCGTAATCCAGATGCCGCTGCTCGTGTAAAAGATATGTATGGTATTACAACGGGTGGTCTAATTTACAACCTCGCTAGAGGTGTCATTGAAGACAAAATGAACGTCGTTGCTGGTCAACGTACAATTATTACTTTCAAAACAAAAATTCTTGAAGGTGATGAGCTAGATCAAAGTATTATGTCGGATTGGGGCAAGAAAGATAAAAATAATCCGATGCTTGCGGACATTAAAAAACGGTTAGCTAATAATCCATATCTTGCCTATGGTGGATATTCAACAGATGGTCTTGTTCGGTACCAAAATGGACAAAATGCTATTATCGGTACATTACCACTGAAACCAGAAGAGGCTACTAACTTCAATTTCAAACCAGTATCTAAAGAGCAAACTACAAAAGTGGGAGTTATTCCTCCAGCGATTGATAGCATTAAGAATAAGTCAGAAATGCCAGCTGGAACAACCTATCGTTGGTTTAAAGATCCAGATGTGTCCAAAGTTACAGAACCAGGGAAACCAGTTTATGGTAAGGTAGAAGTAGTAATACCTCAACGTGGAACCTATATTGTGGATGCACCAGTTCATGTTGTAGATACCAAAGCTCAAACACCAGTAGCCACAGCTAAGGATAATGGGGATGTAACTGCAAAACCACAAGATGCAACAAAAGTAGATAAAATCAAAGTAAGCTTTACAGGGGAAGATAACAAACCTAAAACAGCTGAAGGAACTAAAGGAACAAACGGCAAATGGACTGTGAATAATCCAGATGTTCGAATTGATCCAAATACTGGGGAAATCACAATTCCAGCTAATAAAGTTAAAGATTTAACAGAAGTAACAGCAGTTACTAAGAATGGAAATGGTGCTGATTCAGATCCAGCAAAAGCAACTGCGAAAGATACTCAAAAACCACAAGCTACTTTAAATGGCATTACGCTAACAGAGACAGCCAATACACCAATCTTTACAGTCTATCGTGGTGCTGATTTTAACCCTGAACTTAAGGTATGGGATAACTCAGGAAAAATCTCAAAAGTAACAGTTGGAAATCTTCCTGGCGGAGTAAGTGCTTCTAACTTTACAGCTCAAACTGGTAAAGATGGAAGTTCAGAAGATAAGAAGTATAAAACTCGTTTATCTTCAGGTAGAGTAATCGATACTCAGACATTAGGAGAACATACTGCTACTCTTCACGTAGAAGGAAGTAGTGCTACTGACAGTCGTGACTTGAAATTCAAGTACCGTGTTGTGGATATTACAACAAAAAAATTGGAAAATGGTGTCGCGAAAGTACCAGTAGGTTCAACTTTAAATGTACCAAATAGCCGTACAAATGTTGATGCTCATAATTATCTTAAAGTTGTAGATAGCCAAGATCAAAGCGATCGTGGAAATAGCCACTTGCCTCAAGGTATGACTTGGACGTGGAAAGCTGGAGACAACTTAGATCCAGGTACTACATTAGACAATTCAGGGAAATATACTCGAAATGCTACAGCGCAATTCCCAAGTTCTGTAACAGATAACAATAGTACAACTAGAACAACATTTGCACCGACAGAAATCAAGCGTCCAGTAGTTCTTGCGGTAACGCCGACAGCGCCTAGCGTAGTAGCCAATGAAAATGGTAGTGTAACAGTTACCCCACCAACACGTCCTAATGGTACTACACCGCAAGATATTGATACAATTACACTTACTTATACACCAACAGGTAAGACTACACCAGAAACTGTAACAGTTGCAAAATCAGGAAATAACTGGACAGTTAATGGTAAGACAACCGATAAAGTATCAGTAACTCCAGCAGGTGTTGTAACAATTTCTGATCTTGAAGTTGCGGATGGTAAAGAAGTAACTGCAAAAGTTTCTAAGAGAATTGATAATAATGTAGTTCTTGAAAGTCCAGTAGCTAAAGTAACATCAAAATCTTCTAAACCAGCTAAACCAGTAGCAGTGGCGAAAGATAATGGTGATGTTACAGGTAAACCACAAGATCCAGCAAAAGCAGATAAGATCACTGTAAGCTATACAGGAGAAGATAATCAACCAAAAACAGCTGTTGGAACTAAAGATCCGAAAGGAAAATGGACAGTAAATACTCCAGAAGTACAAATCAATCCAAATACTGGAGAAATCACGATTCCGGAAAATAAAGTAAAAGACGGAACAGAAGTAACAGTAGTTACGAAAAATGGAAATGGTGCTGATTCAGATCCAGCAAAAGCAACAGCGAAATTTTCTAAGCCAGCTAAACCAGTAGCAGTGGCGAAGGATAATGGTGATGTTACAGGTAAACCACAAAATCCAGCAAAAGCAGATAAGATTACTGTAAGCTATACAGGAGAAGATAATCAACCAAAAACAGCTGTTGGAACTAAAGGAACAAATGGCAAATGGACTGTGAATAATCCGGAAGTTAGAATTGATTCCAATACAGGGGAAATCACTATTCCGGCAGATAAGGTGAAAGATAACACAGAAGTAACAGTAGTTACCAAAAATGGAAATGGTGCTGATTCAGATCCAGCAAAAGTAACTGCAAAAGATGTGCAAAAACCACAAGCTACTTTAAATGGTATTCCATTAACAGAAACAGCTAATTCACCAATCTTTACAGTCTATCGTGGCTCTACATTTAACCCTGAATTGAAGGTATGGGATAACTCAGGTGTGATTTCTAAAGTAGAAGTTAAGGGAGGACTTCCAAAAGGAGTAACCGCTTCTACATTTACATCTCAAACAGGAAAAACTGAAGCAAATCCATATGCAACTCGCTTGTCTTCAGGTACTGTATTGAATACTGAAACTTTAGGAGAACATGAAGCTACTCTACATGTTGAAGGAAGCAGTGCTACTGATAGCCGTGATTTGAAATTCAAATATCGAGTGGTTGATATTGAGACTAGAAACCTTGAAAATGGTATCGCAAAAGTACCAGTAGCTTCAACGTTGAATGTAGCCAATAGTGGTAAAAATATTGATGCTCATAGATATCTTAAGGTTGTAGATAGTGAAGATAAAGCAGATCGTGGAAACAATTATTTACCAAGTGGTATGACGTGGACATGGAAAGCTGGAGATAAATTAGATTCAGGAACAACACTAGATAACTCAGGGAAATATACTCGAAACGCAACAGCAGTATTCCCAGATACTAGCAAAAATTCTATTACGGATGTAAATAGTACAACTAGAACAACATTTGCACCTGCAGAAATTAAGCGTCAAGTAGTGTTAGCAGTAACGCCAACAGTGCCTAGCGTAGTTGGACATGAGAATGGTAGTGTAACAATTACCCCACCAACACGCCCTAATAGTACTAATCCACAAGATATTGATACTATCACCCTTACTTATGTACCAACAGGTAAGACTACACCAGAAACTGTAACAGTTACAAAATCAGGAAATACTTGGACTGTAAATGGTAAGACAGCTGATAAAGTGTCAGTAACCCCTGCAGGCATTGTGACAATTTCTGATGCTGAGGTTGCAGATAAAACAGAAATAACTGCAAAAGTTTCTAAGAGAATTGATAATGTAGTTCTTGAGAGTCCAGTAGCTAGAGGAACAGCAAATGGTAGTTTGGGAGCTGAAGTTACTCCACCAGCACCAGTTCTGGAAAAAGAAAAAACTACGCCAGTTACAGTAGTAACACCAAACAAACCAGGTTCAACAATCACCACAGAAACACCAGTCAATGGATTGACAGTAGATGGCGATGGTAACTTAACTGGTACACCAACTGTCACAGATTGGGGACCAAAAGAAGAAGAACGTAAAGTTACGATCCCAGTTAAAGTTAAACATGGTGACGAGGTAGTTCCTGTAAATGTTCCAGTTACAATCCAACGCGATACAGATGGAGACGGAATTCCAGATAAAGTAGACACAGATGATGACAACGATGGAATTCCAGACAAGGATGATGCAAATCCAAAAGTAGCTGATAAATTAACAGGAGACACAACAGGAAAAACTGTAAAAGAAAAAACACCTGTCCCAGCAAATACTAAGGTAGTAACACCAAACAAACCAGGCACAACGATTTCAGTAGATGGTCCAGTAAATGGTTTAACAGTGGATAACGGCGGAAATCTAGTGGGAACACCAAGCATCACAGATTGGGGACCAAAAGAAGAAGAACGTACAGTAGAGATTCCAGTTAAACTGAAACGTGGAACAGAAGAGACTGTTGTAAAAATCCCTGTAACTATCCAACGCGATACAGATGGAGATGGAATCCCAGATAAAGTAGATCCAGATGATGATAACGATGGAATTCCAGACAAGGATGATGCAAATCCAAAAGTAGCTGATAAATTAACAGGAACAGTAACAGAAAAAACTGTCCCAGAAAAAACACCTGTCCCAGCGAATACTAAGGTAATCACACCAAACAAACCAGGTACAACGATTACAGTAGATGGTCCAGTAAATGGTTTGACTGTGGATCAAGGTGGAAATCTAGTAGGCACACCAAGCGTCACAGATTGGGGACCAAAAGAAGAAGAACGTACAGTAGAGATTCCAGTTAAACTGAAACGTGGAACAGAAGAGACTGTTGTAAAAGTACCAGTTAAAATTCAACGTGATACAGATGGCGACGGTATTCCAGATGTGACTGATCCAGATGATGACAACGATGGAATTCCAGACAAGGATGATGCAAATCCAAAAGTAGCTGATAAATTAACAGGTACAGTCACAGATCCAGGAAAAGTGAAAGAGAAAGCACCAGTACCGCCAACAAAAGTTGTGACACCAAATAAACCAGGTTCAACCATCACAACAGAAACACCAGTAAATGGTTTAACAGTAGATGGTGATGGTAACTTAACTGGAACACCAACCGTAACAGATTGGGGACCAAAAGAAGAGGAACGTAAAGTTACAATCCCAGTTAAAGTGAAGAATGGTGATGAAGAAGTTACTGTGGATGTTCCAGTTACTATCCAACGCGATACAGATGGCGACGGCATTCCAGATGTGACCGATCCAGATGATGACAACGATGGTATTCCAGACAAGGATGATGCAAATCCAAAAGTAGCTGATAAATTAACAGGTACAGTCACAGATCCAGGAAAAGTGAAAGAGAAAGCACCAGTACCGCCAACAAAAGTTGTGACACCAAATAAACCAGGTTCAACCATCACAACAGAAACACCAGTAAATGGTTTAACAGTAGATGGTGATGGTAACTTAACTGGAACACCAACCGTAACAGATTGGGGACCAAAAGAAGAAGAACGTAAAGTTACAATCCCAGTTAAAGTTAAGAATGGTGATGAAGAAGTTACTGTGGATGTTCCAGTTACAATTCAACGTGATACAGATGGCGACGGTATCCCAGATGTGACCGATCCAGATGATGATAACGATGGTATTCCAGACAAGGATGAAGAGAAAAATGGAACAGATCCTAAGACACCAACAACTCAAACTCCTACAATCGATATCACACGCAAACCAAATGGTGATGCAGTAATAACACCGAAGAAACCAGATGGCTCAACCTACCCACCAGGAACAGTAGTAGAAATTCCAGGTAAGGATGGTAATCCAATTGTCGTTACAATCGGTGAAGATGGTTCAGGAATAGTTCCAAATGACAAGTTACCTAAAGGTGATTTACCAGGAAAAGGTACAGTAACAGAACCGAATAAAGAACCATCACAACCAGTGCCAGTAACAACACCAGCTCGTAAGAACCCGACAATCAAAATTGAACAAGATCCTAAGACGGGTGATGTTACAGTGACACCGAAGAAACCAGATGGTTCAATCTACCCACCAGGAACAGTAGTAGAAATTCCAGGTAAAGACGGGAACCCAATCACAGTAACAATCGGTGAAGATGGTAAAGGTAAAGTACCAAACAGTGATCTGCCAGAAGGAGATATTCCGGGAACAGGTAAGATTATTGAAAAAGGGAAAACACCTGAAGAAGTTCAAGTGAAGACACCTAAAAAATTAGATCCAAATGAACCACAAACAGAGCAACCAGTCTCAATTGATATTACTAGAAAACCAAATGGAGATGCTATTGTAACACCGAAGAAACCTGGAGTGGGAGGAACATATCCACCAGGAACGAAGGTAGTTATTCCGGGTGATAATGATACTCCAATCGAGGTTATCATCGGAGAAGACGGTTCAGGAATAGTACCGAATGATGGTCTTCCAAAAGGAAAAATCGAAGGAGAAGGTACAGTAACAGAACCGAATAAGAGACCATCACAACCAGTGCCAGCAACAACTCCAGCACGTAAGACTCCAACCGTAGACTTGGAACAAGATCCTAAGACTGGTGATGTTACAGTGACACCGAAGAAACCAGATGGCTCAATCTACCCACCAGGAACAGTAGTAGAAATTCCAGGTAAAGACGGAAACCCAATCACAGTAACAATCGGAGAAGATGGTAAAGGTAAAGTACCAAACAGTGAATTACCAGACGGTGAGGTTACAAAACCAGGTAAGATTACCGAACCAGGCAAACCATCTGTTGAAGTTCCTGAGGTCACAACCCCAGCTAAAGTAACTCCAACCGTAGACTTGGAACAAGATCCTAAGACTGGTGATGTTACAGTGACACCTAAGAGACCAGATGGCTCAATCTACCCACCAGGAACAGTAGTAGAAATTCCAGGTAAAGGTGACAAGCCAATCACAGTAACAATCGGAGAAGATGGTAAAGGTAAAGTACCAAACAGTGAATTACCAGACGGTAAGGTTACAAAACCAGGTAAGATTACCGAACCAGGCAAACCATCAGTGGAAGTTCCTAATGTAACAACCCCAGCTAAAGCAACTCCAACAGTAGACTTGGAACAAGATCCTAAGACTGGTGATGTTACAGTAACACCGAAGAGACCAGATGGGTCAACATACCCACCAGGAACAGTAGTAGAAATTCCAGGTAAAGGTGACAAGCCAATCACAGTAACAATTGGAGAAGATGGTAAAGGTAAAGTACCAAACAGTGAATTACCAGACGGTAAGGTTACAAAACCAGGTAAGATTACCGAACCAGACAAACCATCAGTGGAAGTTCCTGAGGTAACAACCCCAGCTAAAGTAACTCCAACCGTAGACTTGGAACAAGATCCTAAGACTGGTGATGTTACAGTGACACCGAAGCAACCAGATGGCTCAATCTACCCACCAGGAACAGTAGTAGAAATTCCAGGTAAAGGTGACAAGCCAATCACAGTAACAATCGGAGAAGATGGTAAAGGTAAAGTACCAAACAGTGAATTACCAGACGGTAAGGTTACAAAACCAGGTAAGATTACCGAACCAGGCAAACCAGCTGTTGAAGTTCCTGAGGTAACAACCCCAGCTAAAGTAACTCCAACCGTAGACTTGGAACAAGATCCTAAGACTGGTGATGTTACAGTGACACCGAAGAAACCAGATGGCTCAATCTACCCACCAGGAACAGTAGTAGAAATTCCAGGTAAAGACGGAAACCCAATCACAGTAACAATCGGAGAAGATGGTAAAGGTAAAGTACCAAACAGTGAATTACCAGACGGTGAGGTTACAAAACCAGGTAAGATTACCGAACCAGGCAAACCATCTGTTGAAGTTCCTGAGGTCACAACCCCAGCTAAAGTAACTCCAACCGTAGACTTGGAACAAGATCCTAAGACTGGTGATGTTACAGTGACACCTAAGAGACCAGATGGCTCAATCTACCCACCAGGAACAGTAGTAGAAATTCCAGGTAAAGGTGACAAGCCAATCACAGTAACAATCGGAGAAGATGGTAAAGGTAAAGTACCAAACAGTGAATTACCAGACGGTGAGGTTACAAAACCAGGTAAGATTACCGAACCAGGCAAACCATCTGTTGAAGTTCCTGAGGTCACAACCCCAGCTAAAGTAACTCCAACCGTAGACTTGGAACAAGATCCTAAGACTGGTGATGTTACAGTGACACCTAAGAGACCAGATGGCTCAATCTACCCACCAGGAACAGTAGTAGAAATTCCAGGTAAAGGTGACAAGCCAATCACAGTAACAATCGGAGAAGATGGTAAAGGTAAAGTACCAAACAGTGAATTACCAGACGGTAAGGTTACAAAACCAGGTAAGATTACCGAACCAGGCAAACCATCTGTTGAAGTTCCTGAGGTCACAACCCCAGCTAAAGTAACTCCAACCGTAGACTTGGAACAAGATCCTAAGACTGGTGATGTTACAGTGACACCTAAGAGACCAGATGGCTCAATCTACCCACCAGGAACAGTAGTAGAAATTCCAGGTAAAGGTGACAAGCCAATCACAGTAACAATCGGAGAATATGGTAAAGGTAAAGTACCAAACAGTGAATTACCAGACGGTAAGGTTACAAAACCAGGTAAGATTACCGAACCAGGCAAACCATCAGTGGAAGTTCCTAATGTAACAACCCCAGCTAAAGCAACTCCAACAGTAGACTTGGAACAAGATCCTAAGACTGGTGATGTTACAGTAACACCGAAGCAACCAGATGGCTCAATCTACCCACCAGGAACAGTAGTAGAAATTCCAGGTAAAGGTGACAAGCCAATCACAGTAACAATCGGAGAAGATGGTAAAGGTAAAGTACCAAACAGTGAATTACCAGACGGTGAGGTTACAAAACCAGGTAAGATTACCGAACCAGGCAAACCATCTGTTGAAGTTCCTGAGGTCACAACCCCAGCTAAAGTAACTCCAACAGTAGACTTGGAACAAGATCCTAAGACTGGTGATGTTACAGTGACACCGAAGCAACCAGATGGCTCAATCTACCCACCAGGAACAGTAGTAGAAATTCCAGGTAAAGGTGACAAGCCAATCACAGTAACAATCGGAGAAGATGGTAAAGGTAAAGTACCAAACAGTGAATTACCAGACGGTAAGGTTACAAAACCAGGTAAGATTACCGAACCAGGCAAACCATCAGTGGAAGTTCCTGAGGTCACAACCCCAGCTAAAGTAACTCCAACAGTAGACTTGGAACAAGATCCTAAGACTGGTGATGTTACAGTGACACCGAAGAAACCAGATGGGTCAACATACCCACCAGGAACTAAGGTAGAAATTCCAGGTAAAGATAAGGATCACCCAATCACAGTTACAATCGGAGAAGACGGTAAAGGTAAAGTACCAAACAGTGATCTACCAGAAGGTAAAGCACCAGGAACAGGTAAGATTACCGAACCAGGTAAACCAGCTGTTGAAGTTCCTAATGTAACAACACCAGCTCATAAGACACCAACACTAGATGTGAAACGAGATCCTGAAACAGGTGACGTTACAGTAACGCCGAAGAAACCAGACGGCTCAACCTACCCACCAGGAACTACGGTAGAAATTCCAGGTAAAGGTGGCAAGCCAATCACAGTCACAATCGGTGAAGACGGTAAAGGTAAAGTACCAAACAGTGATCTACCAGATGTAGAAACACCAGGTACAGGTAAGATTACCGAACCAGGTAAACCAGCTGTTGAAGTTCCTAATGTAACAACACCAGCTAAATTCACACCAGAAACACCAGTAACTGAAAAACCAGGTAAGATTGAAATTACTCAACAACCAAATGGAAATGCGATTGTAACGCCTAAGAAACCAGATGGAACAACTTACCCATCAGGTAGCAGGGTAGAAATTCCAGGAGAAAATGGAACAACAATCACAGTAACAATTGGTGACAATGGGTCAGGTGAAGTACCAAATGACAACCTTCCTAAGACAAATGTCCCAGGTACAGGAACAGTAACAGAACCTAACAAGAAACCATCACAACCAGTGGATGTAACAACACCAGCTCGTAAGACACCAACACTAGATGTGAAACGAGATCCTGAAACAGGTGACGTTACAGTAACACCGAAGAAACCAGACGGCTCAACCTACCCACCAGGAACTACGGTAGAAATTCCAGGTAAAGGTGGCAAGCCAATCACAGTCACAATCGGTGAAGACGGTAAAGGTAAAGTACCAAACAGTGATCTACCAGATGTAGAAACACCAGGTATAGGTAAGATTACCGAACCAGGTAAACCAGCTGTTGAAGTTCCTAATGTAACAACACCAGCTAAATTCACACCAGAAACACCAGTAACTGAAAAACCAGGTAAGATTGAAATTACTCAACAACCAAATGGAAATGCGATTGTAACGCCTAAGAAACCAGATGGAACAACTTACCCATCAGGTAGCAGGGTAGAAATTCCAGGAGAAAATGGAACAACAATCACAGTAATAATTGGTGACAATGGTTCAGGTGAAGTACCAAATGACAACCTTCCTAAGACAAATGTCCCAGGTACAGGAACAGTAACAGAACCTAACAAGAAACCATCACAACCAGTGGATGTAACAACACCAGCTCGTAAGACACCAACACTAGATGTGAAACGAGATCCTGAGACAGGTGACGTTACAGTAACACCGAAGAAACCAGATGGCTCAATCTACCCACCAGGAACAGTAGTAGAAATCCCAGGTAAAGATGGCAAGCCAATCACAGTCACAATCGGTGAAGACGGTAAAGGTAAAGTACCAAACAGTGATCTACCAGATGTAGAAACACCAGGTACAGGTAAGATTACAGAACCAGGTAAACCAGCTGTTGAAGTTCCTAATGTAACAACACCAGCTAAATTCACACCAGAAACACCAGTAACTGAAAAACCAGGTAAGATTGAAATTACTCAACAACCAAATGGAAATGCGATTGTAACGCCTAAGAAACCAGATGGCTCAACATACCCATCAGGTAGCAAGGTAGAAATTCCAGGAGAAAATGGAACAACAATCACAGTAACAATTGGTGACAATGGTTCAGGTGAAGTACCAAATGACAACCTTCCTAAGACAAATGTCCCAGGTACAGGAACAGTAACAGAACCTAACAAGAAACCATCACAACCAGTGGATGTAACAACACCAGCTCGTAAGACACCAACAATAGAGTTGGATCAAGATCCTAAGACAGGTGACGTTACGGTAACACCGAAGAAACCAGATGGCTCAACATATCCACCAGGAACTAAGGTAGAAATCCCAGGTAAAGATGGAAACCCAATTATCGTTACAATCGATAAAGAAGGTAAAGGTAAAGTACCAAACAGTGAATTACCAGACGGTAAAGTTCCAGGTACAGGTAAGATTACAGAACCAGGTCAACCAGCTGTAGAAGTTCCAGTAGAAACTCCAGCTAAGGTAACACCAGCAACACCAACAGATACAAATCCAGTTGCACCAGTGACACCTGATACGCCAGTCAAACCTGACACTAATGGAGGTTCTGGTCAAGATACACCTGCACCAGCTACTCCAATTCCAAATGCAGATCAGGTAGATACTAAGACTACTGTTGATAATGGAGCTAAGTCAAATGATTTTCAAAATGTATTGCCAAATACAGGAACAGAATCAAATGCTGCTCTTGCATCTCTAGGACTTCTTGGACTATTGAGTGGATTTGGACTTGTAGCTCGCAAGAAAAAAGAAGACTAAAAATTTAGTCAGATGAACATTCATTCTTTTGTGTTTTAACAACGAACTAGATTGATTCTGATAGTTGTGTTATCCATAAAATACAAAGAATGATTAGATAAAGAAAGCGAACAATGCTAGGATTTTGTTAAACGGAATTCTAAGTATTGTTCGCTTTTGTGGTATAATAAGTACTATGCAGAAAAAACCAACGTCAGCCTATGTGCACATCCCATTTTGTACCCAGATTTGTTATTATTGTGACTTTTCAAAAGTTTTTATCAAGAATCAGCCGGTAGATAGCTATTTGGAGCATCTGCTGGAAGAGTTTCGTTCTTATGATATTCAAAAGTTGCGAACCCTCTATATCGGTGGTGGGACACCAACAGCCTTAACAGCTCCGCAACTAGAGGTGTTATTGAAGGGCTTGACTAAAAACTTGGACTTGTCTGCCTTAGAAGAGTTGACCATTGAAGCCAATCCAGGCGATTTGGATGCGGATAAGATAGCTGTTTTGAAAAACTCGGCTGTCAATCGTGTTTCGCTAGGTGTGCAGACCTTTGATGATAAGATGCTGAAAAAGATTGGGCGCAGTCATTTGGAGAAGGATATTTATGAAAATATCGACCGTCTGAAACTGGCTGGTTTTGACAATATCTCTATTGATTTGATTTATGCACTGCCTGGTCAGACCATGGAGCAGGTCAAGGAAAATGTGGCTAAGGCCATTGGGCTGGATATTCCCCATATGAGTTTGTATAGCTTGATTTTAGAAAATCACACGGTCTTTATGAACCGGATGCGACGAGGGAAATTGCCTCTGCCTAAGGAGGAACTGGAAGCGGAGATGTTTGAGTACATCATCGCAGAGCTGGAGCGAGCTGGTTTTGAGCATTATGAGATTTCTAATTTCTCCAAACCTGGTTTTGAAAGTCGTCACAATCTCATGTACTGGGACAATGCTGAATACTATGGTATCGGTGCTGGGGCATCTGGTTATGTCAATGGTGTTCGCTATAAAAATCATGGTCCCATTCGCCATTATCTCAGTGCAGTTGAGGAAGGCAATGCGCGTATCACAGAAGAGCACCTGAGTCAAAAAGAGCAAATGGAAGAAGAAATGTTCCTGGGCCTTCGCAAGAAATCAGGGGTCTCCATGGCGCGATTTGAAGCAAAATTTGGACGGTCTTTCGATGGACTTTATGGAGAAATTGTCAAGGACTTGGTTCAACAAGGTCTCATGCAAATAGAGGGTGACCGAGTTCGTATGACAAAGAGAGGTCTCTTTTTGGGAGACACCGTAGCAGAACGATTTATTTTGGAGTAGGATCATGGGCTTAACTTATCAAATGAAAATGAAAATTCCTTTTGATATGGCTGATATGAACGGTCATATCAAGCTTCCAGATGTGATTTTGCTATCCCTGCAAGTTTCAGGGATGCAGTCGATTGAGTTGGGAGTTAGTGATAAGACTATTTTGGAAGACTATAATCTGGTCTGGATTATCACAGATTATGATATTGAGGTGGTTCGTTTGCCTCGTTTTGCGGAAGAAATCACTATTGAAACGGAAGCTTTGAGCTACAATCGACTCTTTTGCTACCGTCGCTTTACCATTTATGATGAAGCAGGGCAGGAGCTCATCCACATGATGGCGACCTTTGTTCTCATGGACCGCGACAGTCGAAAAGTCCATGCTGTCGAACCTGAGATTGTAGCTCCTTACCAGTCTGATTTTGATAAAAAACTTATCCGCGGACCAAAGTATGAGACTTTGGAAGAGCCAGTCGGCAAGGATTACCATGTCCGTTTTTATGACTTGGATATGAATGGCCATGTCAATAACAGTAAATACTTGGACTGGATTTTTGAGGTCATGGGAGCGGACTTTTTGACCCAATATATTCCCAAGAAAATCAACCTCAAGTATGTCAAGGAAGTTCGACCGGGTGGTGTGATTACATCGGCTGTTGAACGGACTGGACTGGAAAGCAAACATGAGATTACAAGCGACGGTGCTACCAATGCCCAAGCTATCATCACTTGGCAAGAAATGAAGAAGGATTAGAGAAAAATATGAAATATAAAGGTTATTTAATTGATTTAGACGGAACTATTTATAAGGGGAAAGACCGAATCCCGGCTGGAGAGGCTTTTGTCCATGAATTGCAAAAGCGGGATATCCCCTATCTCTTTGTGACCAACAATACAACCCGCACTCCAGAGAGTGTTCAAGAGATGTTGGCTCAGAATTTTAATATCGATACGCCCCTATCGACTGTCTACACAGCGACTTTGGCGACTATCGACTATATGAACGACTTGGGGCTTGAAAAGACGGTCTATGTCATCGGAGAAGCAGGGCTCAAGGAAGCCATCAAGGCGGCTGGTTATGTGGAAGACAAGGATAATCCTTCCTATGTGGTAGTAGGTCTGGACTGGCAAGTTGACTATGAAAAATTTGCCACAGCGACTCTGGCTATCCAAAAGGGTGCTCACTTTATCGGAACCAATCCTGACCTTAACATTCCAACTGAACGCGGTCTTTTGCCAGGTGCTGGTTCACTGATTACGCTGCTTGAAGTAGCAACACGAGTGAATCCTGTTTATATCGGGAAGCCAAATGCCATCATTATGGACAAGGCGGTTGAGCACTTAGGTTTGGAACGTGAAGAGTTGATTATGGTTGGGGATAACTATTTAACAGATATCCGAGCAGGGATTGACAATGGCATTCCAACGCTCTTGGTGACGACAGGTTTTACCAAGGCAGAAGAAGTGGCAGACCTGCCAATCGCACCGACTCATGTGGTTTCTAGCCTTGTGGAGTGGGATTTTGATGAAAACTAAACTGACCTTTTGGGGCTCTATGCTCTTTCTCTTCTCCCTCTCAATCCTTCTGACCATTTATTTGGCTTGGATTGTTTATCCGCTGGAAATTCAGTGGCTGAACTTAACGGATAGGGTCTATTTAAAACCAGAAACTATTCAGTACAACTTTCATATCTTGATGAATTATCTGACCAATCCTTTTAGTCAGGTCTTACAGATGCCAGATTTTCGTTCGTCAGCAGCTGGTCTGCACCATTTCGCAGTGGTCAAGAATCTCTTTCACTTGGTGCAGCTAGTTGCTCTAGTGACACTGCCAAGTTTTTACGTCTTTGTCAAAGGGATTGTAAAAAAGGGCTTCTTGTCTCTATTTAGTAAAGGGCTTTTGGCTCTAGTGGTTTTGCCTTTACTGATTGGGCTAGGGGGAGTGTTGATTGGTTTTGACCAATTCTTTACTCTTTTCCATCAAATTCTCTTTGTGGGAGATGATACTTGGCTTTTTGACCCAGCCAAGGATCCTGTTATACTGATTTTGCCAGAGACCTTCTTCCTTCATGCCTTCCTCCTCTTTTTTGCCCTTTATGAAAGCTTCTTTGGCTATTTTTACATAAAAAGTCGTAGGAAGTGAAACGAAAGATGTTCTTATTTCACATGTATAAATTAGGTGTGTGATTCGAAACTATCGTTAAGAGTGAATTAACTAATTCAGAAATGTATTAATCGTTCGCAAACAGTCTATTTTTCTGGAAAAATAGGCTTTTTTTCTAAAAATCTCTAGTCAAGCGCTTTATTTTTTTGTATAATAGAGGTAGCAAAGTATAGATAAGAAGAGAAAAGCATGATTACACTATTTCTATCACCGAGCTGTACTTCATGTCGTAAGGCAAAGGCCTGGCTAGAAAAACATAAGGTGCCCTTTGAGGAACACAATATTATGACCAGTCCCTTAACAAGAAAAGAATTGCAACACATCCTTTCCTTGACCGAAAATGGTACTGATGACATTATTTCAACTCGTTCAAAAATTTTTCAAAAATTAGATATTGATGTAGAAAGTATTTCGGTATCAGAATTGCTTCATTTGATTGAGCAGTATCCTAGTCTTTTGCGTCGTCCCATTATTATTGATGCCAAACGTATGCAAATCGGTTTTAATGAAGATGAGATTCGTGCTTTTCTCCCTCGTAGTTATCGTAAGCAAGAACTAAAAGAAGCAAGAATGAGAGCTGGTATTAGTTAATGAACAAACAGTATAGTTACCCACTAGATTTGTCGTGGAGCACTGAAGAACTTGCTTCAGTGCTTTCTTTTTTTAATGATGTTGAAGCTGCCTATGAGGGCAAGGTAGAGGCTAAAAAGTTACTGGACTCCTATAAAGGATTCAAGGCGGTCGTGCCAAGTAAGAGCGAAGAAAAACGTTTGGGACGAGAATTTGAAACAGTTAGTGGCTATTCGCTTTACCGAGCGGTTCAGGCTGCCAAGGAAAAAGGGGAAGGAAAGATTTCTCTTGGAAAGTAAATTTGAATTTGCCAAAGAGCTTATCAAGAAGGCGGGCCAGTACATCCTTGACCATATGCAGGAAGACTTGTGTGTTGAGACTAAGACCTCTCCAACAGATTTGGTGACCAGACTGGACAAGGAAGTTCAGGACCTCTTGGTTGGTGAGATTTTGTCCCGTTATCCTGAGGATAAGATTTGTGCTGAAGAGGGCTGTTTGCGTGCTTCAGTTCAAGAGGGCAAGGTTTGGGTCATTGATCCTATTGATGGTACCAATAACTTTGTAGCCCAGCAGGAAGATTTCGCTGTTATGATGGCTTATTTTGAAAATGGTCAAGGGCAGTTTGGCTTGATTTATGATGTGGTCAAAGGGGATTGTTATCACGGTGGTGGGGAATTTCCGGTTTGTCAAAATGATCAGCCCCTAGCTCCCTTTAAAGCAAAACCACTTGGAGATTTTCTCATTGCAGGAAATAGTGGTATGCTGGAAACCAATGAATGGGGGCTGGCTGATTTGAGCCGAGCGGTTCTTGGTGTTCGTGTCTATGGGAGTGCGGCCATTAGTTTTGCCAAGATTTTATCAGGGCGTTTGTTGACCTATGTTACCTATCTGCAACCATGGGATTATGCTGCCGCTAGTATTTTAGGGGAAAGTCTGGGTTATCGGATGGTGACCCTTTCTGGTGAAACGCCTGATTTTCAAACCAGACAGCCGGTTATGATGGTCCCTCTTGAGATGCAGGAGGAAATTCAGTCCTATATTTACGAAAGGAAAAGAACTTAAATGCAATTTCCAGAAGGATTTGTTGAAAAATATGAAGAGATACTAGGAGATGAGGCAAGAGATTTTCTTGCCTCTTTTGAGGAGGAAGCGGTTTCGGCTTTTCGGGTCAATCCTTTAAAAGAAGCCCAAGCTTCATTTTTTGATCCTATTCCTCAAACCCCTTGGGGACATTATGGGAAGGTTTCAGGGAAATCGCCTGAGCATGCTACAGGTTTGGTTTATTCGCAAGAACCTGCTGCTCAAATGGTGGCTCAGGTAGCCCAACCCAGTCCTGGAATGAAGGTTTTGGATTTGGCCGCTGCTCCAGGTGGCAAATCAACCCAACTGGCAGCCTATCTAGCAGAGGAAGGGCTCCTTGTTTCCAATGAAATTTCAAGCAAACGGGCTAAGATTTTAGTAGAAAATATGGAGCGATTTGGAGCGACAAATGTCGTGGTGACCAATGAATCTGCCAATCGCTTGGCCAAGGTCTTTAAAGGCTATTTTGACCTCATTGTCCTTGATGCCCCTTGCTCGGGGGAAGGGATGTTTCGTAAGCAGCCAGATGCTATGAACTATTGGAGTCTCGATTATCCGAGCCAATGCGCCAGTCTGCAAAGAGAAATTCTGGAGGAAGCGGTGACCATGCTAGCAGAAGGCGGTCGTCTGGTTTATTCGACCTGCACCTGGGCACCTGAGGAAAACGAAGAAATAGTCAATTGGCTACTGGAAGAGTATGATTTTGACTTGCTGCCAGTTGAACATATCAATGGAATGGTAGCTGGTATTGACCTACCAGAAACGGCTCGGATGTATCCTCATCATTTTAAGGGAGAGGGTCAGTTTGTAGCTCATCTACAGTTTAAGGGTGACAATCTAGCCCCTAAATTTAAGGCAAGTAAGAGCAATCTCAGCCGTGAACAAGTTGTCTTGTGGCAGGAATTTGCCCAAAACCACTTGAAGGTCAATCTAAGAGGGATCTTGCAGACTTTTGGAGATCAACTCTATCTCTTGCCAGAACTCTTGCCAGATTTAGGGAAACTCAAGATTGCTAGGAATGGACTGCATCTGGGTACCTTTAAGAAGAAACGCTTTGAGCCTAGTTTTGCTCTTGGTCTAGCCTTGAAACCGAGTCAGGTCAAGCAGTCGGTTGAAATTGACCAAGAAGCGTTTGTAAAGTATGTGGCTGGAGAAACTGTTCAGCTGGCGGAAAGTCTGCCAAATGGTTGGTACCAAGTTTTGGTTCAAGGCAATGGCTTGGGCTTTGCTAAGGTGACTGGAAATATTTTGAAAAATTATTTTCCAAAAGGCCTCAGATTCAAGTGAAAATGCTAGTCAAAGTAGCTTGTCTATGTTATAGTGGAAGTATGGATTTTTTCAAATTGTCTTTTATTTTAAGTCAAAATTAGTGGAGAAGGTAACTAAGCAAATTTCTAGTTAAACCAAGCTAATACTCTTCGAAAATCAAATTCAAACCGCGTCAACGTCGCCTTGCCGTACTCAAGTACAGCCTGCGGCTAGTTTCCTAGTTTGCTCTTTGATTTTCATTGAGTATAAGAACTTCAGTTGGCTCCCAATTTTCAAAAGAAAAACATAAATAAATAGTTGAAAAAATTCACAGCATTCACCATTATTTTCAAGGAGAAAAACAGTGAAAAAAAGGAAAAAACTCGCTCTATCCCTTGCGGCTCTTTTGCTGGCAGGTTCTTTGGCGGGATGTGCTAGCTGGATTGATCGTGGGGAATCCATGACAGCTGTTGGCTCAACGGCTCTTCAGCCCTTGGTCGAAGCAGCAGCAGATGAATTTGGCTCTATGCACGTTGGAAAAACAGTCAACGTCCAAGGTGGAGGATCTGGTACAGGTTTGTCTCAGGTTCAGTCTGGAGCCGTTGATGTAGGAAATTCAGACGTATTTGCCGAGGAAAAAGACGGTATCAACGCATCAGCTCTAGTGGATCATAAGGTTGCTGTAGCGGGCTTGGCAGTCATTGTAAATAAGGAAGTTGACGTTGAAAATCTGACAACTGAACAACTCCGTAGCATCTTCACAGGTCAAGTAACCAACTGGAAAGAAGTCGGTGGGAAAGACCTAGCCATTTCGATTATCAACCGCGCGGCAAGTTCTGGTTCACGTGCAACCTTTGATAGTGTTGTCATGGATGGTCAATCGGCCGTGCAGAGTCAAGAACAGGATTCAAATGGGATGGTCAAAAACATTGTTTCCCAGACACCAGGAGCCATTTCTTACCTAGCCTTTGCCTATGTGGATGACTCGGTGAAACGCATGAAGTTGAATGGCTATGAGCCAATTGCAGAAAATGTTACAAGCAATAACTGGCCTTTGTGGTCTTATGAACACATGTACACCCTAGGTCAACCAAATGAATTGGTGGCAGAGTTTCTCAACTTTGTCCTCTCAGATGAAGCGCAAAGTGGAATCGTTAAGGGGATGGGCTACATTTCTGTCAAGGAAATGAAGGTTGAAAAAGATGCTGTAGGAACGGTGACAGCATTAGAAGGGAGTCACTAATGAATCAAGAAGAATTAGCTAAAAAATTACTTTCTCCCTCAAAGAATTCTCGTCTAGAGAAACTAGGAAAAGGCTTGACCTTTGCCTGTCTGTCTTTGATTGTCATCATTGTGGCTATGATTTTGATTTTCGTAGCCCAAAAAGGTTTGTCGACCTTCTTTGTCAATGGGGTCAATATCTTTGATTTCCTTTTTGGCCAAACATGGAATCCTTCAGGTAAACAATTTGGTGCCCTTCCTATGATTTTGGGTTCCTTTATTGTCACAATCCTATCAGCCCTTATCGCAACTCCTTTTGCCATTGGTGCGGCAGTCTTTATGACGGAGGTCTCACCAAAAGGTGCTAGAATCTTGCAACCAGCTATTGAATTACTTGTCGGGATTCCTTCAGTTGTGTATGGATTTATTGGTTTGCAGGTCGTAGTTCCCTTTGTTCGCAGTGTCTTTGGTGGAACTGGTTTTGGAATTTTGTCAGGGATTTTCGTTCTCTTTGTCATGATTTTACCGACGGTAACCTTTATGACAACCGATAGCTTGCGTGCGGTACCTCGTCACTACCGCGAAGCTAGTTTGGCTATGGGTGCCACTCGTTGGCAAACCATCTGGCGCGTGACCTTGAAGGCAGCGCGTTCTGGGATTTTCACTGCAGTGGTCTTTGGGATGGCCCGTGCCTTTGGTGAGGCCTTGGCCATTCAGATGGTGGTCGGAAACTCAGCCGTTGTCCCAACTTCATTGACAACACCTGCTGCGACCTTGACCTCTGTCTTGACCATGGGTATTGGAAATACCGTTATGGGAACAGTTGACAATAACGTTCTCTGGTCCTTGGCCTTAGTCTTGCTCTTGATGAGTTTGGCCTTCAACAGTGTGATTAAATTGATTACGAAAGAAAGAGGAAAGAAAAACTATGCACGCTAAGAAATTAGATAAAATTGCAACAGCTGTCCTCTACTCGATTGCAGGGATTATCGTTGCTATCTTGGCATCCTTGATTCTCTATATCTTGGTTCGTGGTTTGCCCCACATCTCTTGGTCTTTCTTGACTGGCAAATCATCTTCTTACCAAGTGGGCGGAGGGATTGGAATTCAGCTCTATAATTCCTTCTTCCTCTTGGTCATTACCTTGATTATCTCTGTGCCCTTGTCTATGGGAGCTGGGATTTTCCTAGCTGAATATGCCAAAAAAGGTCCTGTGACCAATTTTGTCAGAACCTGTATTGAAATCTTGTCTTCACTGCCATCTGTGGTTGTTGGTCTCTTTGGTTACTTAATCTTTGTAGTTCAGTTTGAGTATGGATTTTCAATCATTTCAGGTGCCTTGGCCTTGACAGTCTTTAACTTGCCTCAGATGACTCGAAATGTTGAGGACAGTTTGAAACACGTTCACCATACGCAACGTGAGGCTGGTCTGGCTCTTGGGATTTCTCGTTGGGAGACTGTGGTCCATGTGGTCATTCCAGAAGCCCTTCCAGGTATTGTAACTGGGGTGGTCTTGGCCTCTGGTCGTATCTTTGGTGAGGCGGCTGCTTTGATTTATACAGCAGGACAATCCGCTCCAGCCCTTGACTGGTCTAACTGGAATATTCTCAGTGTAACTAGCCCAATCTCTATCTTCCGTCAAGCAGAAACCTTGGCTGTCCACATCTGGAAAGTCAATAGTGAAGGAACCATTCCAGATGGAACTATCGTATCAGCAGGTTCTGCGGCCGTCCTCCTCATCTTTATCCTCATCTTTAACTTTGGAGCCCGTAAACTCGGAAGCTACCTACATAAGAAATTAACCGCTGCCTAAAGGAGAAGCCATGTCAAAATATAATTGGGATGAAAAGCATATCATCACCTTTCCTGAAGAGAAAGTGGCCCTCTCTACTAAGGATTTACATGTTTACTACGGTAAAAAAGAATCCATCAAGGGCATCGATATGCAATTTGAAAAAAATAAAATTACAGCCTTAATTGGCCCTTCTGGTTCAGGGAAATCAACCTACCTCCGCAGTCTCAACCGTATGAATGATACCATTGATATTGCCAAGGTCACAGGTCAAATCCTCTATCAAGGGATTGATGTCAACCGTCCAGAAATCAACGTCTATGAGATGCGTAAGCACATTGGAATGGTCTTCCAACGCCCAAATCCCTTTGCCAAGTCTATCTATCGCAATATCACTTTTGCCCATGAACGTGCAGGGGTTAAGGACAAGCAAGTCTTGGATGAAATTGTGGAAACCTCTCTTCGTCAGGCTGCTCTTTGGGACCAGGTTAAAGATGATTTGCACAAGTCAGCCTTGACCCTATCAGGTGGTCAGCAGCAACGTCTCTGTATCGCTCGTGCTATCTCTGTTAAACCAGATATCCTCTTGATGGATGAGCCGGCATCAGCCTTAGACCCGATTGCGACAGCCCAGCTGGAAGAAACCATGTTGGAATTGAAGAAGGACTTTACCATCATCATCGTGACCCACAGCATGCAGCAGGCTGCGCGTGCGAGTGACTACACAGGATTTTTCTACTTGGGTGACTTGATTGAGTACGATAAGACCTCTAATATTTTCCAAAATGCCAAACTACAGTCAACCAATGACTACGTAACAGGACACTTTGGATAGAAAGGAAACAGTATGACAGAAGCTATTTTACAGGTGTCAGACCTGTCCGTTTACTACAAGCAAAAGAAGGCCTTGAATAGTGTTTCCCTATCTTTCCAACCTAAGGAAATTACAGCCTTGATCGGTCCATCTGGATCAGGGAAATCAACCCTCCTAAAGGCTATCAACCGCATGGGAGATCTCAATCCAGAGGTAACCACAACTGGTTCAGTAGTTTACAACGGCCACAATATCTACAGCCCACGTACAGATACAGTTGAATTGCGGAAGGAAATCGGTATGGTTTTCCAACAACCAAACCCCTTCCCTATGTCTATCTACGAAAATGTTGTTTACGGGCTTCGTATCAATGGAGTGAAGGACAAGCAGGTTCTGGATGAAGCAGTAGAAAAAGCCTTGCAACGAGCTTCTATCTGGGATGAGGTCAAGGACCGCTTGCATGATTCGGCTATCGGGCTTTCAGGTGGACAACAACAACGTGTCTGTGTTGCCCGTGTCTTGGCAACCAGCCCTAAAATCATTCTCTTGGATGAACCGACTTCAGCCTTGGACCCTATTTCGGCTGGTAAGATTGAGGAAACCTTGTATGGTCTAAAAGATAAATACACCATGCTCTTGGTTACGCGTTCCATGCAACAAGCCTCTCGTATCTCTGACAAGACAGGATTTTTCCTAGATGGAGATCTGATCGAGTTTAACGATACCAAGAAGATGTTCCTAAACCCACAACACAAGGAAACAGAAGATTATATTTCAGGAAAATTTGGATAAGGAGATAAATGATGTTACGTTCTCAATTTGAGGAAGATTTAGAGAAATTGCACAACCAGTTCTATGCTATGGGACAAGAAGTGCTATCCCAAATCAATCGTACAGTGCGTGCCTTTGTTACGCATGATCGTGATTTGGCTAAGGAAGTCATCGAAGACGATGCAGAAGTAAACGAATACGAAGTGAAATTGGAAAAGAAATCATTTGAAATGATTGCTCTGCAACAACCGGTTTCTCAGGACTTGCGTACTGTTTTGACAGTCTTGAAGGCTGTATCTGACTTGGAACGTATGGGTGACCATGCCGTTTCTATTGCCAAAGCGGCAATTCGTATGAAGGGGGAGCAACGTATCCCAGCTGTTGAAGAAGAAATCAAGAGAATGGGTCGCGATGTCAAGAACTTCGTTGAAGCAGCCCTTGAACTCTATCTCAACGGTTCAGTTGATCAGGCCTATGAAGTAGCAGCTATGGACGAAAAAATCAATCATTACTTTGATAGCATTCGTGATTTGGCTACAGAAGAAATTAAGAAAAATCCAGATGCTATCGTTACAGGCCGTGATTATTTCCAAGTGATTGCCTTCTTGGAACGTATTGGAGACTATGCTAAGAATATCTGTGAATGGGTTGTTTACTTTGAAACAGGTAAGATTGTCGAACTATAAAATAGATTCATTATGTATAAAAAGGAGCTCGAAATCAACCGACAGCTCCTTTTTTGAATGAAAAAAATATTTTTATTTTAAAAATAGCATAAAAATCTAGTTATCCGCATAAAAACTGGACTTATCACACTTTATCAAGGTCAAAACCACTCAATTTACTACTAATTTACTACTTATGAATGAGCTTTGATACGACGATTTATCCTTGAAAAGTGAAGATATAAAGATACTTCCAATAAAATTTGAATATTTAATAGGTAGACACTTCAAAAAATGAGGTGTCTATTTTTTTACCCGATTTTGAAAGGAAGTGAACTTATGAAAACAAAAAATCAAGAATCAAAAGGTCGTTCCCCACTCTTTAAGACCATCAAACATTCATTCAGCCAATAAAAAAGAAAGGATAGGTAAAAATATGGAACTTAAATTTGTGATTCCCAACATGGAAAAAACATTCGGCAATTTAGAATTTGCTGGCGAGGATAAAGTCGTTCAGCGAAGAATCAACGGACGGCTAACTGTCTTATCAAGAAGCTATAATCTCTATTCTGATGTTCAAAGAGCAGATGATATTGTGGTGGTGCTTCCTGCTGAAGCTGGCGAAAAACATTTCGGCTTTGAGGAACGTGTGAAGTTAGTCAATCCACGTATTACCGCAGAGGGCTACAAAATCGGCACTCGTGGTTTTACAAATTACCTTTTACATGCTGACGACATGATAAAAGAATAAAGAAAGAGAGGAAAAATGATGAGATTAGCAAATGGCATTGTATTAGATAAAGACACGACTTTTGGAGAATTGAAATTCTCTGCTCTACGTCGTGAAGTGAGAATCCAAAATGAAGACGGGTCGGTTTCAGATGAAATCAAGGAACGTACCTATGACTTAAAATCCAAAGGACAAGGACGCATGATTCAAGTAAGTATTCCTGCCAGCGTGCCTTTGAAAGAGTTTGATTATAACGCACGGGTGGAACTTATCAATCCCATTGCGGACACCGTTGCTACTGCCACCTATCAAGGAGCAGATGTTGACTGGTATATCAAGGCAGACGATATTGTGCTGACAAAGGATTCTAGTTCATTCAAAGCTCAACCACAAGCAAAGAAAGAACCGACACAAGACAAATAGTCGCTAGGTAGAAAGGAGACTTTTTCGCATGAAACAGCGTGGTAAAAGGATTCGCCCATCTGGTAAAGATTTAGTCTTTCATTTTACGATAGCGTCACTCCTGCCTGTTTTCCTGCTGGTTGTCGGACTGTTTCATGTGAAGACAATCCAGCAGATCAACTGGCAGGATTTTAACCTATCACAAGCAGATAAGATTGACATTCCCTATTTAATTATCAGTTTCAGTGTCGCAATTCTTATCTGCTTGCTGGTAGCGTTTGTATTCAAACGGGTTCGCTATGATACGGTTAAACAACTTTACCACCGTCAAAAACTGGCAAAGATGATACTTGAAAACAAGTGGTATGAATCTGAACAGGTCAAAACAGAGGGTTTCTTTAAAGATAGTGCTGGTCGTACAAAGGAAAAGATAACCTACTTCCCTAAAATGTATTATCGACTTAAAAATGGCTTGATACAGATACGGGTGGAAATCACGCTGGGAAAATATCAAGACCAACTCTTACACTTGGAAAAGAAATTAGAGAGTGGCTTGTACTGTGAGCTGACGGATAAAGAGTTAAAGGATTCCTATGTGGAATATACTTTGCTCTATGACACCATAGCCAGTCGTATTTCTATTGATGAAGTAGAAGCTAAAGATGGTAAACTTCGCTTAATGAAAAACGTATGGTGGGAATATGATAAGCTCCCTCATATGTTGATTGCTGGTGGTACAGGTGGCGGTAAAACTTACTTTATACTGACACTGATTGAAGCCTTGCTTCATACAGATTCAAAACTGTATATTCTTGACCCGAAAAATGCTGACCTTGCGGACTTAGGTTCTGTGATGGCAAATGTCTACTATAGAAAAGAAGACTTGCTTTCTTGCATTGAAACATTCTATGAAGAAATGATGAAACGTAGTGAGGAAATGAAGCAGATGAAGAACTATAAGACTGGCAAAAATTATGCTTACTTAGGTCTCCCGGCACACTTCTTAATCTTTGATGAATACGTCGCTTTCATGGAAATGCTGGGAACAAAAGAAAACACCGCAGTTATGAATAAGCTGAAACAGATTGTCATGTTAGGTCGTCAAGCTGGCTTCTTTCTAATACTGGCTTGTCAACGTCCAGACGCAAAATATTTAGGCGACGGAATCCGTGATCAGTTTAATTTCAGAGTGGCTTTAGGTCGTATGTCTGAAATGGGCTATGGCATGATGTTTGGCAGTGACGTACAAAAGGATTTCTTCTTAAAGCGAATCAAAGGTCGTGGCTATGTTGATGTAGGAACAAGTGTCATATCAGAGTTTTATACTCCCCTTGTACCAAAAGGATATGATTTCTTGGAGGAAATTAAAAAGTTATCCAACAGCAGACAGTCCACGCAGGCGACGTGCGAAGCGGAAGTCGCAGGTGTGGACTGATCTTGCTGGCTGGTGTGGCAATAGCCACGCCAGCACTTAACCCCCCGTATCTAACAGGGGGGTACAAATCGACAGGAAACAGTCAAAAAAACATTAGAAAATCCTTTGGTTACAAGGGATTTACAAAATTTCAGCGTATGTCAAATGGGCTTTAAAAGTTGACATACGCCTTTTTGATTGGAGGGATTTTTACTGAATGAACAAACTTGGTTACAGCATTTAAAAGAAAAACGCTTGGCTTATGGACTATCTCAAAACCGTTTAGCTGTTGCGACTGGTATTACAAGGCAGTATCTAAGCGATATTGAAACAGGAAAAGTCAAGCCATCAGAGGATTTACAGCAGTCCCTTTGGGAAGCTCTGGAACGCTTCAATCCCGACGCTCCCCTTGAAATGCTGTTTGATTATGTAAGGATTCGCTTTCCGACAACAGACGTACAGCAGGTGGTCGAAAACATCTTACAACTGAAACTGTCCTATTTTCTTCATGAGGACTATGGTTTCTATTCTTATTCAGAGCATTATGCTTTAGGCGACATATTCGTCCTTTGCTCCCATGAACTGGACAAAGGAGTTCTGGTGGAATTGAAAGGTCGTGGGTGCAGACAATTTGAAAGCTATCTTCTGGCACAACAAAGAAGCTGGTATGAGTTCTTTATGGACGTTTTGGTGGCTGGCGGTGTGATGAAACGCCTTGACCTTGCCATTAACGATAAGACAGGGATTTTGAATATCCCTGTACTCACTGAAAAGTGCCAACAGGAAGAATGTATCTCCGTCTTCCGCAGTTTTAAAAGCTATCGCAGTGGCGAACTGGTACGCAAAGAGGAAAAGGAATGTATGGGAAACACCCTCTATATCGGTTCATTACAAAGTGAAGTTTATTTCTGTATCTATGAAAAGGACTACGAGCAGTACAAGAAAAATGATATTCCCATTGAAGACGCAGAAGTAAAAAACCGTTTTGAGATTCGATTGAAAAATGAGCGTGCCTATTATGCAGTCCGTGATTTACTCGTCTATGACAATCCAGAGCATACCGCCTTTAAAATTATCAATCGGTATATCCGTTTTGTAGATAAAGACGATTCCAAACCTCGTTCTGATTGGAAACTGAATGAAGAATGGGCTTGGTTTATTGGGAACAATCGTGAACGATTAAAACTAACCACAAAACCAGAGCCTTACTCCTTCCAAAGGACGCTGAACTGGCTATCTCATCAAGTTGCCCCGACCTTAAAGGTTGCGATTAAACTTGATGAAATCAACCAGACGCAGGTTGTAAAAGACATTCTCGACCATGCGAAACTGACAGACCGACACAAGCAGATTTTGAAGCAACAGTCAGTAAAAGAACAGGACGTGATAACAACAAAAAAATAACTCAAATACAAATTCATTGAATATAGAGAGGAGAACATTTTTATGAATTTTGGACAAAACCTTTATAACTGGTTTCTATCAAACGCTCAATCACTGGTGCTTTTAGCAATCGTTGTGATTGGCTTGTATCTTGGCTTCAAGCGTGAGTTTAGCAAACTGATTGGCTTTTTAATTATTGCGATTATTGCGGTTGGCTTAGTCTTCAACGCTGCTGGAGTAAAAGACATTTTACTAGAGCTATTCAATCGCATTATTGGTGCTTAAATAAAACCGTTCTTTTGTGGAATATAAGTGGTTTTCTTATGTTCCGCAAAGGAATGGTACACCAAACGAAGTGCGGTAGGGATTTTTGAATCTCTACAAAGAAAGGACGTGAATATATGGACGATATGCAAGTCTATATTGCGAATTTAGGCAAATACAATGAGGGCGAATTGGTCGGTGCGTGGTTTACCTTTCCCATTGACTTTGAGGAAGTCAAAGAGAAAATCGGCTTGAATGATGAATATGAGGAATACGCCATTCATGACTACGAGTTACCCTTTACGGTTGACGAATACACTTCCATTGGCGAACTCAATCGACTATGGGAAATGGTATCGGAATTACCCGAAGAATTACAATCGGAGCTATCTGCTCTGCTCACTCATTTTTCAAGCATTGAAGAACTAAGCGAACATCAAGAGGATATTATCATTCATTCCGATTGTGATGATATGTATGACGTGGCACGCTACTACATTGAAGAAACGGGTGCTTTAGGCGAAGTACCAGCTAGTCTTCAAAACTATATTGATTATCAAGCCTATGGTCGGGATTTAGACCTTTCAGGAACGTTTATCTCAACCAATCATGGGATTTTTGAAATCGTCTATTAAATCTGTCGGTACATTACTACTGGCAGATTTTCTATTTTACGGGGTGGCTCAATCAGCTACCCCTATTTTTTATGAAAGGATTGATTACATGAAGAAAATACGAAGCTATACCAGTATCTGGTCTGTGGAAAAGGTACTGTATTCTATCAATGATTTTAGACTTCCGTTTCCCATAACCTTTACGCAAATGACATGGTTTGTCGTGTCACTCTTTGCAGTGATGATACTTGGCAACTTGCCCCCTCTTTCCATGATAGAGGGAGCATTTCTCAAATACTTTGGGATTCCTGTGGCTTTCACATGGTTTATGTCTACAAAAACTTTTGATGGTAAAAAGCCTTATGGATTTTTGAAGTCTGTCATTGCTTATGCACTGCGACCAAAGCTGACCTATGCAGGAAAAAAAGTAACGCTTGGCAGAAACCAGCCACAAGAAGCCATTACAGCAGTTAGGAGTGAATTTTATGGCATATCCAATTAAATACATTGAAAACAATCTCGTCTGGAATAAAGACGGGGAATGTTATGCTTACTATGAGCTTGTTCCTTACAATTACTCATTTCTAAGTCCAGAACAGAAAATACAAGTGCATGATTCTTTCAGACAGCTTATCGCACAAAATCGTGATGGCAAAATTCATGCTTTACAAATCAGTACAGAATCCAGCATACGTTCTGCACAAGAGCGTTCCAAAAATGAAGTCACTGGCAAGCTCAAAGCGGTTGCCTATGACAAAATCGACCAACAGACAGACGCTTTAATATCCATGATTGGCGAAAATCAAGTGAACTACCGTTTCTTTATCGGCTTTAAGTTGCTTCTCAACGATCAGGAGTTTTCTATGAAAAGTCTTACCGTTGAAGCAAAAAATGCTTTGTCTGATTTTGTCTATGATGTGAACCATAAGCTGATGGGCGATTTTGTTAGTATGAGTAATGATGAAATCCTGCGTTTTCAGAAGATGGAAAAGCTCTTAGAAAATAAAATCTCTCGTCGTTTCAAAATCCGCAGGTTAGATAAGGACGACTTCGGCTATCTGATTGAACACCTTTACGGACAGACAGGCACTGCCTATGAAGAGTATGAGTACCATCTATCAAAGAAAAAGCTGGATAATGAAACGCTGATTAAATACTATGACTTGATTAAGCCTACTCGCTGTTTGGTGGAAGAAAAACAGCGATATTTGAAAATCCAGCAGGAAGATGAAACCGTCTATGTAGCTTACTTTACCATTAACAGCATTGTCGGAGAACTGGACTTCCCGTCCTCTGAAATCTTCTACTACCAGCAACAGCAATTTACATTCCCGATTGATACGTCAATGAATGTGGAAATTGTAGCGAATCGTAAAGCCCTATCTACTGTCCGCAATAAAAAGAAAGAACTGAAAGACTTGGATAACCACGCTTGGCAAAGTGATAATGAAACCAGCTCCAATGTGGCGGAAGCTCTGGAAAGTGTGAATGAGCTGGAAACCAATTTAGACCAAAGCAAGGAATCTATGTACAAGCTGTCTTATGTGGTAAGGGTATCAGCAAATGATCTTGACGAACTCAAACGTCGTTGTAATGAAGTGAAAGATTTTTATGACGATTTAAGCGTAAAACTGGTACGACCATTTGGGGATATGCTCGGCTTACATGAAGAATTTTTACCTGCCAGCAAGCGTTATATGAATGATTATATTCAATACGTGACCTCTGATTTCCTCGCTGGTTTAGGTTTTGGTGCTACTCAAATGCTGGGGGAAAATGAGGGGATTTATGTTGGCTACAGCTTAGATACTGGACGCAATGTCTATCTGAAACCTGCTCTTGCCAGTCAAGGGGTTAAGGGTTCAGTAACCAATGCGTTAGCGTCGGCTTTTGTTGGTTCGCTGGGTGGTGGTAAATCCTTTGCGAATAACCTTATCGTCTATTATGCGGTGCTTTATGGGGCACAAGCAGTGATTGTAGACCCAAAAGCAGAACGTGGCAGATGGAAAGAAACCTTGCCAGAGATTTCCCATGAAATCAATATCGTCACTCTGACTTCTGATGAGAAAAACAAAGGCTTACTTGACCCTTATGTGATTATGAAAAATCCCAAAGATTCTGAATCACTGGCTATTGATATTCTGACATTCCTTACGGGGATTTCCTCTCGTGATGGGGAACGCTTCCCAATCCTTAGAAAAGCCATTCGTGCAGTAACCAATAGTGAAGTACGAGGGTTGATGAAAGTGATTGAGGAATTACGGGTTGAGAATACGCCACTAAGTACCAGTATAGCCGACCATATCGAAAGTTTTACAGACTATGACTTTGCACATTTATTATTCAGTAATGGTTATGTGGAGCAGTCTATCAGCTTAGAAAAACAACTGAACATTATACAGGTTGCGGACTTGGTACTTCCCGACAAGGAAACTTCCTTTGAGGAATATACCACTATGGAGCTTTTATCCGTTGCTATGCTGATTGTCATTAGTACCTTTGCTTTAGACTTTATCCATACAGACCGAAGCATTTTCAAGATTGTAGATTTAGACGAAGCATGGAGCTTTTTACAGGTAGCACAAGGAAAAACACTATCTATGAAGCTGGTTCGGGCTGGTCGTGCTATGAACGCTGGGGTATATTTCGTGACCCAAAATACAGACGACCTCTTAGATGAAAAACTGAAAAATAACCTCGGCTTAAAATTTGCATTTCGTTCCACTGACCTTAACGAGATTAAAAAGACCTTAGCCTTTTTTGGTGTAGACCCAGAGGACGAAAACAATCAGAAGCGATTGCGTGATTTGGAAAACGGGCAATGCCTTATCAGTGATTTATATGGTCGTGTCGGTGTGATACAGTTCCACCCTGTATTTGAAGAACTGCTCCATGCCTTTGATACCAGACCACCTGTGCGAAAAGAGGTGTAAATGTGAAACCATCAATAGTAAACAGAATAAAATCAAACTGGACGCTGAAACGTCTAGGTAAAGTGGCAATGACAGTGGCTTTCACACTTGTGATTGCCATTTTTCTTTTAGCCATGCTGGGAACGGTGGTTCAAGCTGCGGGCTTGGTAGATGATACGGTCAATGTGGCAAATGAATACAGCCGATACCCACTTGAAAACTATCAACTGGATTTTTATGTGGATAATAGCTGGGGCTGGCTTCCGTGGAACTGGTCGGACGGGATTGGAAAACAGGTCATGTATGGACTATATGCCATTACCAATTTTATTTGGACAATCAGTTTGTATGTTTCCAATGCGACAGGTTACTTAGTACAGGAAGCCTATTCCTTAGACTTCATTTCCGCTACAGCAGATTCCATTGGTAAGAATATGCAGACCTTAGCTGGTGTGAGTGCAAACGGATTTTCAACAGAGGGTTTCTATGTTGGATTCCTCTTACTCTTGATTTTGGTTCTTGGGGTTTATGTTGCCTATACGGGACTGATAAAGAGAGAAACCACAAAGGCAATTCATGCCATTATGAATTTTGTGCTGGTGTTTATCCTATCGGCTTCCTTTATTGCCTACGCTCCCGACTACATTAAAAAAATCAATGACTTTTCATCAGACATCAGTAATGCCAGTTTATCACTTGGCACGAAGATTGTCATGCCCCATTCCGATAGTCAAGGCAAGGACAGCGTGGACTTAATCAGAGATAGCCTGTTTTCCATACAGGTTCAGCAACCGTGGCTACTGCTTCAATACAACAGTTCAGACATTGAAAGTATCGGTATTGACCGTGTGGAAAGCCTGCTCTCCACCAGCCCAGATTCCAACAATGGCGAAGACAGAGAAAAAATTGTTGCGGAAGAAATTGAAGACAGAAGCAATACCAATCTAACCATTACAAAGACCATTAACCGTTTAGGTACAGTCTTCTTCCTATTTGTCTTCAATATTGGGATTTCCATATTTGTATTCCTATTAACAGGAATCATGATTTTCTCGCAGGTACTTTTTATCATCTATGCTATGTTTCTGCCTGTGAGCTTTATTTTAAGCATGATTCCATCATTTGATGGTATGTCAAAACGAGCCATAACAAAGCTCTTTAATACCATTTTGACACGAGCTGGAATCACATTGATTATTACGACAGCATTTAGTATTTCAACCATGCTCTATACCTTATCGGCTGGTTATCCGTTCTTTTTGATTGCTTTTCTACAGATTGTGACCTTTGCAGGAATCTACTTCAAGCTGGGCGATTTAATGAGTATGTTTTCTCTACAGAGTAACGATTCTCAAAGTGTGGGAAGTCGTGTGATGAGAAAACCTCGTATGCTTATGCACGCTCACATGCACCGTCTACAGCGGAAACTTGGACGTTCCATGACTACTCTAGGGGCTGGGTCTGCCATTGTTACAGGTAAAAAAGGGTTCTGTTGCAAAGTTTTAAATAAAGAATAAAATCCCTTACGGCATCTATGATTTAAGCTGGGATTCCCAATAATACCTTGATTTCAGTACAGACCGAAAACCCGAAGAGAGTGCCTTCTTTTCGGGTTTTCTTATATAATCCTCGGATGGCTTCCATGCATTTAATCGTGGGTGAGGCAGTGCGTAAACTTCGATAGAATTTATTGCGTCTCTTTACTGGACGATGGTCTTGTTCAATCAAATTATTCAGGTATTTAATGGTACGATGTTCTGTC
>NZ_PKIE01000010.1 GCF_002860865.1 Streptococcus mitis | reverse complement strand
AGAGTAACATAAATCTCAAAAAATAGGGTGAAAAAACCTTTATTTGTCATGCAAAAAAATAGAAGATAGGATAGAGAATCACTTTGATGTTCTCAATCCTATCTCCTATTTAAAGAGTTAGATCACTAACTTAATGACATTGTAGACATTCCCTCCTTTTGTGTTTTTTAATAAGTTGTTTTCTATAGAAAGCTTACATCATGCCGCCCATCATGCTTGGATCCATTGCTGGAGCTGGGGCCACTGGTTCTGGTTTATTGGCTACGACTGCTTCTGTTGTCAAAATCAAACTAGCTACAGATGCTGCATTTTGTAGAGCTGAACGACTCACTTTAACTGGGTCGATAATCCCTTGATCAATCATGTTGACCCATTCGCCAGTCGCTGCATTGAAACCTGTACCAAGCTCAGCATTTTTCAAACGATCGATAACGATAGAGCCTTCAAATCCTGCATTGTGGGCGATTTGACGAACAGGTTCTTCCAAGGCACGGAGTACAATATTGCGGCCCGTTGCTTCGTCTCCTGTCAATTCCAAATCAGCTACGGCAGGGATAACATTTACAAGGGCTGTTCCACCACCTGCAACGATTCCTTCTTCAACAGCTGCACGAGTAGCGTTAAGGGCATCTTCAATGCGGAGTTTCATTTCTTTCAACTCAGTTTCAGTTGCAGCACCGACCTTAATCACTGCGACACCACCTGACAATTTTGCCAAGCGTTCTTGTAATTTTTCACGATCAAATTCAGATGTTGTAGTTTCGATTTGAGACTTGATAACTGCAACACGGTGAGAAATCGCTTCAGGATTTCCAGCACCTTCTACGATAACAGTGCTATCTTTATCAACAGTCACTCTAGCAGCTTGACCAAGCGCCTCAATAGTAGCATCTTTCAACTCAAGACCAAGGTCTTCTGTAATAACTGTTCCTCCTGTCAAGATGGCAATGTCTTCGAGCATGGCTTTGCGACGGTCACCAAAACCTGGAGCTTTGACTGCTACCACGTTGAATGTTCCACGAATCTTGTTCAATACAAGAGTTGGAAGAGCTTCACCATCCACATCATCCGCAATAATCAAGAGTGGACGATTGCTTTGGAGAATGCTTTCGAGGAGTGGCAAGATTTCTTGGATATTTGAAATCTTCTTATCTGTAATCAAAATGTATGGATTTTCAAGGTCAGCCACCATTTTTTCGCTATCTGTCACCATGTACTGTGAAAGGTAACCACGGTCAAACTGCATTCCTTCCACAACTTCAAGTTCTGTTTCCATACCACGTGACTCTTCGATGGTGATAACACCATCTTTGCCAACTTTTTCCATGGCTTCAGAGATGTACTCACCAACTTTTTCAGAACGAGAAGATACAGCAGCAACCTGAGCGATGGCTTCTTTGTTGGCAACAGGGATGGCATTATTTTTCAAGGCTTCTACTGCTGCGGTAACTGCTGTTTCAATCCCACGACGAATTCCGATTGGATTTGCACCTGCTGTGACGTTTTTGATTCCTTCGCGGACGATTGCTTGGGTCAAAACAGTTGCAGTTGTAGTCCCGTCACCTGCGATATCATTTGTTTTTGAAGCGACTTCTGATACCAATTTGGCACCCATATTTTCAAAATGGTCTTCCAACTCGATTTCTTTGGCAATAGTCACACCGTCATTGGTAATCAAGGGTGAACCGAATGACTTTTCAAGAACGACATTACGACCTTTTGGTCCTAAGGTTACTTTAACAGTGTCTGCAAGGATATCGACACCACGGACCATAGCTGAACGGGCATCTGATGAAAATTTAATTTCTTTTGACATACTTACTTTCTCCTTCTATTCTTCAATGATTGCCAAGATGTTAGCTTCGCCTACGATGATGTACTTTTCATCGCCATCTTTGACATCAAGACCTGCGTGAGCTTCAACCAAGACACGGTCTCCAGCTTTAACACTTGGAGCAACTAAGTCACCGTTCAAGGTACGAACACCTTGTCCAGTAGCCACAACTTGAGCTGTTTTGGTTTTTTCTTGGGCTGAACCTGCGAGGACAAAACCTCCAACAGTTTGTTCTTTTTCTTCGATTTTTAAGACCACACGGTCCCCTAATGGTTTCAACATCTGATTTCCTCCATAATGAGATAGATAGTATTAGCACTCTTTATATCTGAGTGCTAAATCATAGTTCTATTGTATCACTTGGTCAGAAATAGTCAAGAAAAAAGTCTGACTTTCTCAAGATAAAAAGCCTGAGAGCAACTCAGACTTTTTAATGCTTAAAATGGCAATTCTTCCTCTTCCAAGACCAAATCTGCCAAATCTTGGCCTGCATTATTTTCACGCATGGCACGTTGAGCACGACTTTCCAAGAGTTGGAATCCTGTGACGAGGACTTCGGTCACGTAGTTCATTTGACCATTTTTCTCAAAACGACGGGTACGAAGTTCCCCATCAACGGAAATGAGACTACCTTTGGTTGCGTAGCTGGCCAAGCTTTCTGCTAGTCTGCCCCAAAGAACCATATTGACAAAATCAGCTTCGCGTTCCCCGTTTTGGTCTTTGTAACGACGGTTCACAGCGATAGTTGCTCGTGCTACTGACTTGTCATTGCTGGTTTTGTGCAATTCTGGTGCTGCAACGATTCTTCCAATAAGAATAACTTTATTATACATATTTTCTTCCTCCTACTTATCTATTCGCAGAAAATCAAAAAAGTTACAGAAATTTGTAACTTTCGAGGAAATTTTTTAGTTTTTATGAACCATGAAACCTGTCGCCTGTTGATTTGCC
The DNA here is from genome assembly GCF_002860865.1 of Streptococcus mitis. Lineage (GTDB taxonomy): Bacteria > Bacillota > Bacilli > Lactobacillales > Streptococcaceae > Streptococcus > Streptococcus mitis_AT. The sequence continues at coordinate 46,228 of NZ_PKIE01000010.1, read as the reverse complement.
ATAATGGTCATATCTGTAATCTGAACACGACGAGGTTGACTAGTCACATAGACTACTGTGTCTGCAATATCTTGAGCTTGCAAGGCTTCTATTCCTTGGTAAACGGACGCAGCCCGCTCTTTGTCACCATGAAAACGCACTGTAGAAAAATCTGTTTCGACAATTCCAGGCTGAATGGTCGTCACCTTGATATCCGTTGCGATGGTATCAATTCGCAGACCATCTGAAAAGGTCTTAACTGCTGCCTTGGTAGCTGAGTAAACAGCGGCACCAGCATAGGCGTAGATTCCTGCGGTTGACCCCATGTTGATGATATGTCCTTGATTGGCTTTTACCATTGCTGGCAAGAAACAGCGAGTGACGGCCATCAAACCTTTGACATTGGTATCCAGCATGGTCAACATATCCAACTCTTCATAGTCCTGATAAGGTGCTAAACCTAGAGCCAGTCCGGCATTGTTGACCAGAATATCAATCTGACCTATCGTTTCTAGAATATCAGAGCAGACAGTCTTCACCATGGTCATATTCGTCACATCTAGTGAAAAGGTCCAGACAGTTTGATTTGGGAAGACTTCTGCAAACTCCGACTTGAGGGTTTCTAGTCTATCTATCCGTCGTCCAGTTAGAACGACATTCTCACCCTGCTCCAGATAAGCACGCGCAATCGCTTCACCAATACCTGATGTCGCTCCTGTAATCACTACATTTTTTGCCATCTTATTTCCTTCTAGCTGGTCTATCAGATACTAACAACTGCTTAGGCAGTCCAGTGTTTAGCTGGGTCAAATGGAGTTCCAACAACTTGGTCTTCTGATAATTCAATAATACCACGTTTTTGCGGAGCCTTTGGCAAATGCAATTCACGAGGACTACACATCATGCCAAAACTCTTTTCACCACGAAGTTCACCTGGGAAAATAAGATTGCCTTTGGGCATCATCGCTCCAGGAAGAGCCACAATGGTTTTCAACCCGACACGCGCATTGGGAGCCCCTGCAACGATTTGCACTGTCTTGTCACTTGCGACTGCAACTTGGCAGATGTTGAGGTGGTCACTATCTGGATGGGCTACCATCTCGACAATTTCACCAACAACAAACTTAGGTTCCTTGTCATTTACAATTTCTTCTGTAAAGCCTTCCGCCTGTAATTCTTGGTTCAAACGAGCGACTTGCTCATCTGATAAAAAAACTTGACCACGCTCTGCAATTTCAAATAAACTTGAAACTTCGAAAACATTCCACGCCACTGTTTCCCCATTGTCTTTGAGGAAAACACGAGCTACCTTGCCTTTGCGCTCCACATCCAGTTTGGCATCTCCACTGTTTTTCACGATGACCATAAGGACATCACCGACATGTTCTTTGTTATATGTAAAAATCATTGTTTCTCTTTTCTCCTATTTCAGTCCTGCTAAAAAGTCGTTAATTTGTTGCTTACTTTTACGATCGCGATTAACAAAACGACCAATTTCCTTGTCTTTTTCTAGAACAACAAGGCTAGGGATTCCATATACATCCCAGAGTTTGGCCAAATCCATATACTGGTCTCGGTCCACTCGAATAAAGGTGAACTCTGGATTAGTCTCCTCAATCTCTGGCAAGGCAGGATAGATATAACGACAATCGCCACACCAGTCCGCCACAAAAAGGAAGACTTTCTTGCCATCTTTTTCTACTAAAGATGCCAATTCTTCTAAACTTGCTGGTTGTATCATAAGACTTCCTCCTCATAGACCAGGTCCTCATTTTCATAGACAAAGGTATAATGACGGCCATCCTCAAAAATGACGCCACCAACCAAGCTCTCTAGACTGCTTTCATAGACTTGAACATAGAGGGCCGCGATTTCCCCCATGTCTGAAAAATGGTCTCGCACAATCTCTGCCAACTCTTCCTGAGTCTTCATGAGCTTGCGGTCATCTGCAACTTTTTTCGTAGCAAGGGCAAGGCTCCCAATACCAAGCAGAGCCAGACCTGCCATCCACATTTTTTTAGCTTTCATACCATTCATTTTAACACAAAAAAGTTTTTAGGACAAATGAGGAAGCAGCAGAAAAGCAAGTAAAAAGCCTCTTCCTTAAAGGAAAAGGACTTCTTATACTCAATGAAAATCAAAGCGCAAACTAGGAAGCTAGCCGCAGGCTGCTCAAAACAGCGTTTTGAGGTTGTGGATAGAACTGACGAAGTCAGCTCAAAACACTGTTTTGAGGTTGTGGATGAAGCTGACGTGGTTTGAAGAGATTTTCGAAGAATATTATTCTTATCGCCAGGCACCTGAGTTGTCAACGTAGTAAGCATCAGGTGTGTAGGTATTGCGAAGCATCTTACCTGATGAAGCTAGATAATACCACTTACCATTGTCTTTGATCCAATCATTCGCTTGCATGGCACCAGAAGAACTTACATAATACCAGTCTCCCTTGTCATAAACCCAAGCGCTTGCTTTCATAGCTCCTGAAGTTGATAAATAGTACCACTTGCCTTGATCGTAAAGCCAATCACTAGCAATCATGGCTCCTGATGATTTAAAGGCATACCAGTTGCCACCTTGATAGAGCCAAGTTTGATTGAACATGACTCCTTTATCGTTCATAAAGTACCAAGTTCCCTTGTCCTTAACCCAATCCTTCTCTACTAATTGACCTTGTTTTTGATAGTACCAGTTTTGGTTTGATTTTAGCCAGCTTTCTGCTTTTACGATTGGATAAAGTTCTTTGAAAGATCCTCCATCATATTTATGACTAATAGACTTTTGTTTTTCAAGTTTCAACTCACCATTGTCATAGTCTGCCCAAGCAAAGACTTTTTGACCATTGACAGTCTCTGGTAGGGTGGCAGTGTAAGTCTTGGTTTGATAATCCCATTTAGCATCGAGGTAAGTGTATTGATTATTTGATTCTTCAATACGGTAGTAGCCTCTCTTTCCACCTTCATGATGTACATCGTCAACCACTTTCGTTGACCAGGTCTTCACTTCGTTTCCGCTCTTGGCTTCTACCTTGATATCTCCTCTATAGCCATATGGAACATAGAAATTCAGATAACGCCCTTCTACGCCAATCATAGACTTGTCCTTTTCTTGACCTAGGAAATTGACTGTCTGATCTTGACCATTGAGACTAACCGTCCACTCGATTTTCTCGGTTTTTGGCAAATCCAAGACTTTGATATCCACTTCATGACCATTGTTAAATCGAAGAATCTTGCCATCTTGATACTGTACTCCACACTTAACAACCCATTCTTCTTTTAGATCGAAGGCCTGACCTGAATGAGGAAAAGCCAGTAAAGCTAGGCATGCTAGAGACAAACCAAATAGTGTGATTTTTTTCATTGTAAATCCTCCTTAACTTTTATTATGTTAATTATATCACTATGTCTTTATTTTGCAACTCATATCCTAAATATGCAAGCAAAAAACCTCTGAGATTGTTCTCAAAGGTTATAATCTAGCTAATTGCTGTTCTCAACTGCTGCAGTCACAAAGGCAGTGTAGAGTTCTTCTGGACGATTTGGACGACTTGACAGTTCAGGGTGATACTGACACGCTACAAAGAATTTATTTTCTGGAATTTCCACGATTTCTACCAAACGATTGTCTGGAGAAACTCCTGAAAAGACAAAGCCTGCTTCCTCAAACTGTTCACGGAAGACGTTGTTAAACTCATAACGGTGACGGTGACGGCGTTGCACCACTTCTTGATTGTGATAAGCAGCCGCTGCCTTAGAGCCACGTTTCAACTTAGATGGATAAAGTCCCAAACGAAGGGTTCCGCCCATATCCTCAACGTCAATCTGATCACGCATGATATCAATGATAGGGTATTTTGTTTCTGGTGCAAGCTCGGCAGAATTGGCACCTTCAAGACCCAAAACGTGACGAGCAAACTCGATACAAGTCAACTGCATTCCCAAGCAGACTCCCAACATTGGAACATCATTCTCACGCGCATAGCGGATAGCTTGAATTTTCCCTTCCGTACCACGTTGACCAAAACCGCCTGGTACGATGATTCCGTCCGCATCAGACAAGAGTTCCGCCACATTCTCTGCTGTCACATCATTGGCATTGATCCAATTGATTTTCACTTCTGCGTCGTTGGCATAACCAGAGTGTTTCAAGGCTTCAACCACAGAAATGTAGGCATCTTGCAACTCAACATACTTACCGACAAGGGAAATTTTAACTTGTTTCTTGAGGTTCATGACCTTGTCCACCATGGCTGACCATTCTGTCATATCCGCTACTGGTGCGTCTAATTTCAAATGGTCACAGACAATTTGATCCATACCTTGAGCCTGCAAGTTCAATGGAATTTGGTAAAGGTGTTCGACATCCAAAGACTCGATAACGGCTTCTGGTGCCACATCACAGAACTGGGCCAGTTTATTTTTAATTCCTTGACCAGCTGGCTCTTCTGTACGAATAACCAACATATTTGGTTGGATTCCCAATCCACGCAATTCTTTTACAGAGTGTTGAGTTGGTTTGGTCTTCATTTCACCAGCTGCCTTGAGGTAAGGAAGGAGGGTTGTATGGATGTACATGACATTGTCCGCCCCCACATCTGCCTTCATCTGACGAAGGGCCTCTAAGAATGGCAAGGACTCGATATCTCCTACTGTTCCACCAACCTCTGTAATAATGACATCAGAATCAGTCGTTAGAGCGGCACGCTTGATTTTTTCTTTCAAAGCATCTGTAATATGAGGAATGACTTGAACAGTTGCCCCAAGGTATTCTCCACGTCGTTCCTTACGAAGAACTTCACTGTAAATTTTACCAGTTGTCACGTTAGAATATTTGTTAAGATTGATATCGATGAAACGTTCATAGTGACCCAAGTCCAAATCTGTCTCAGCTCCGTCATCTGTCACAAAAACTTCCCCGTGCTGGTAAGGGCTCATAGTTCCCGGATCAATATTGATATAAGGGTCAAACTTTTGAATGGTCACTTTGAGACCACGATTTTTCAAGAGACGGCCTAGACTTGCTGCCACAATCCCTTTCCCAATAGACGATACCACACCACCAGTTACAAAAATATATTTCGTTGACATAGATTCCTCTTTCTAAAATGCTCAAGGTCTTGTCAACTACGAGGGGACATAGAAAACAAGACCCTACTAATAAGAATAATCTGGAACGACTGCACCAGATTCACAACCAAAATACAAGAAGATAACTTCTTGAAAAACAAAAATAGCTCCCTAAGAACTAGGGAGCCCCGACCTCTAAAAGAGGTGCCCGAACAATATGATACCTAAAAATAGGATAATTGTCAATAGCTAACTTTTATTCCTCGACGTTTTCAGAATCATCGTCTGAAAACTCATCGTCTTCTTCGTTGAGATCCACGTCTTCACCCAAGTCATCTGGGGCGATTTCGTTGATTTCTGCATCGTAAGCTTCCACTTCATTTTTCTCATCATCTGGATTTTCATCATCGTATGAAAGTGCTGGATCAGCTTCGTATGCATCTTCATCTTCTGGATCATCTGCATTGTAGTCAATAGCATCTGAATCGCCATCCATGAAGGCATTGACGCGTTTTTTCTTAGCTTTTGGTGCTACTTCATCGTCGTCATTTTCTTCAAGAGCAATGATTTCTTCGTCGATTTCGTCCACACCATACCATGAACGAAGACCCCATTTGTTGTCTCCAAGTGAGATGAAGCTACCGTCAAAGTTCAACTCTGTGTAGAACAAAGGCAAGGCTTCACGGATATCGCTGTTTGATGTTCCAAGGTAGTTTTGAATTTCGTTTACAAGATCGCTAAAATGCATCTCGTGATCGCGACCACGAAGTTCCAAGATAGCACGCGCTACCTCAATCATAGATAGTTCACTTTTTTCTTGCCCAGCAAATACTTCTAATTCCAAAGCGTTTCTCCTCATTTATACTACTATCGCCAGAGCGAACAGACTCTGACCTCATTTTATCATTTACTCTTTATTTTACGATAATTTTACGGAATAGTCAAAGGTTAAGGGGGAGAAAGTGACAGGACTTTTTATTTCTTTGCTACCCAGCCGATGGCATCGTGAGGTGGATTTTCAGTATCAATCCAGATAAATTCAATACCTATTTCCCCATTTTTAAACTTGGTCAATCGAATTCCATTGATTTCCAGTTCATTTAGTCGTTGTCCTGTCAAGACTTCTCGTTCCTGTAGTTGGAAAACACCACGTAAAATCCAATTCCCGAGGATTTCTTGCTTATCTGTAGACTGAATAGCCTTACCAGCTTCTTGGTTGATATAGGCATTGATGACATCTCCAGAAGATAAGAAGCATAGCTTAAAGGTTCTTTCTTCTTTGGATAGAGCTAGTTTTTTAGTACCAGGTTCAAAGGTCCCAAACCCAGGACCAAAGAAATCAGGTCTTTCATCGTGAAAGTTTTTCGATTCAGGCAGAGGAATGTAAACTTCACTAACTGGCCGATATACGAGTTGTTCAATTTCTTTAATGAGTTTTTTATTGCCAGTATTGTGAACAAAGTGAATCAAATCCTCACGAATAGCTTTCATCTGAGCTTTTTCTTCCTTACTGGTCCATTTTTTCAATAGAATTTCCTCTAAAGAGAAGGTCACAAAAGCTAGTTCTTCTGGAGCCAGACTGTCTTTGAATTTTTCCTGAATCTTTAAAATTCGTGGCAGCCGATCTTTTTTAGCTAATTTTGAACCACCATTAAAGGCATTGAAGCCAGAGTTTTCTTCCACATTTCCATGTTTATCTGTGATAACCCAAGACACTGTCTCTAAGATATCAGTTTTATCCTTTTCAGCTGTCAGTAAATGAAGATTTTCAAATAGCGAAAAAGGATCTTCAATATAATGGACGTCCCAAGTGTCTACCACAATGTCTTTATTATTAAAAGTCATGTGGAGCTGGCTATCAGCTGCTGTATACTTGTAATGATGTTGTCCATCCGTAAATCGAAAATTAGTTGGATTGTTTTTGGTGGTTGAACCTTCAATGACCAGATTATCAATATCGACTGGTAAATAAGTCGTCTCGCCAACAAAAATCCTAGGATTTTCTCCCTTTGGTGTCGGCATTAGAACGTGATAAACAGCTTCAACATTGACCGAATCTGAGTTAAAACCCTTAATTTGTGCCTTAGAAGATTCGATTCTCTGATTTCTTAAGGTCGCAATCTTTCGTGCCAACTCTTCATAGCGTTGATAGTTTTTCTTGTCTGCTGTTTCTTTATCTGATGAGATATCTGCATGGAATTTGATATCACCCAACAATTCCGTCCAATCTTGTGAGTCTTTCTTAAACTGGGCAATTTTTTGGTCTCCAGAATTGATTCCAAAAGACTTGATACCCACTAGGTATTTATGATTTTCATCCACAACGACAGAGGCATCATAGGAAGTATTGGCAATATCTTCTCCAACGGCATTAAATGCTTTTTGAAAAACAGTCTCTTGAAATTTAGAATTAACAATTGGAGCAACATAATTCTCTGTTTGTCCCTCATCTTCTGATTCTGCCTTTTGAGAGAAAGCTTGGCTCAAACTAGCGAAGTTGGTAATTAAAGTTTTGTATTTGTCTTTTTGTTCAGACTTTAGATATTCCCACATAAGCACCCTCTTTTCTATTTTCAGTATATCAAAAGAAGATTAGTTTTTCACTAATCCTCTTTATATATTCGTTAATTAATACTGTAAAATTCAAGATTTCCTCGTTTTTTAACCAATTTTAAATAATCTTCACCAGACAGAAGGGCTAGACCATCATCATAAGATTTGATTTTTTCAAGAGCTTGATCATAGCTATCTACAAAGTCCTTGACATAGGATTGCCCTTCAAATTGTCCATTCATCTTGGTGTAGATAATAGCGAATTTTCCTGAGCGGTTAAGTTGAGATTGCCCTTGGCTGTCATTCAAGGCCTTGGCAACATTTTCCGCGATACGTTTAATCACGGGAACGACTACGCTATTCCCAGCCTGTTTGTATAGCTGACCGTTAGAAACGCCTTCTGGGATTTTAAAGGATTTAGGATATCCTTGAACATTAAAAGTTTCTTTCGGTGTTAGCTTACGAATCTCGCCACTGTCCGTCAGGATCAATGGAACGTTGTGACCACCTGTTCCCATATTTGCTGTTAGGGTAGGGACAACGCCATTTTTATTTTCACGGACATATTGACGGCGCCACTGGTAAACCGTATCTTGACTAGTCACTTCAAACTTCAACTGGTCGTAGAAATTTTGCTTGCCTTCACGATAGTAGTAGACTTCATCAAGCTGGTCACCAAAGTTAATGACGTCTTGAAGAGTCGTAGTCAGTTTAATTTCCTCTGGAAATTCAAACAAGTCATAAGCTTCCTTGGTATCAAAACCAACGATGTAGATCCGCTCACGGTTTTGAGGGATATTTCCGTAGTCTTTCCCGTTGAGAACCTTCCACTTGATAAAGTAGTTGTTCTCGGTCAAGGCCTCACGAATAACCTTGAAGGTATTGCCATGATCATGACCGACCATGTTCTTGACGTTTTCGATAAAGATAGCACGAGGTTTACATCCCTCAATCATGCGAAGCAACTCAAAGAAAAGATCGCCACGATCATCATCAAATCCCTTGCGATAACCCGCAATGCTAAAGGCCTGACAAGGGAAACCTCCCATAATCACATCTACGCGCTCAGCTGGGATATCTTCCGGCTGAACATCGTGAATATCACGACCATCCAAATAGGTATCTGGATGGTTTAACTGATAAGTCTGACGCGCATACTTATCAAACTCATTGGCATACACCACTCTGAACTCGTTGGTCTGTTCAAATCCCAACTCAATTCCCCCAACACCTGAGAAGAAAGCTGCAATGTTGTACTTCTCAGGTCGGTTCGAACTTACAGAATTTGTCATGTAGTTACCTGCTTTCTAGAAATGTTAGTTATATTAGTAGTATTTTGATAATTTGCAAATAATTGTATTTTATCTTTTTATTGGATATAAAAAGATCTATTTGTACCCATATTTTTACTTGCTCCTATGGATTTATCAACAATTTCCTATCTTTATTAATTTCCTGTTATACAATTATGTACTTTCATCATTAATGTTTATTATTGATTATTCTTTTTGGTCTTGATCTTACCAATGCTTTCACTCGTTCTGATAGATGTATCAATAATTTTCTCTCTTCGTTAATTTCCTCTTCTACAATTTGTATACTTTTATCATCAATATTTGATATCACATATCCTTTTACATCATTAAATTCTTCTTTAGAATGAGCTAATGAATTCCGTTTATCTATCATTCGCATCCAATCATTCAATAATGATTTGTTGAGGGTTTTATCACGTTTACTAAGATGATTATTTTTAAAATCTCCGTATAGAGATTTATAATTTCTAGAATCTGCCAAGTCAACCTTTAATATTTTTTTTAATTCATATTCTATCTCAGCATTTTCACTCATATACTCTCCTCTAAGAGCATTTAGTTCATCCCATTTTGATAGACTAATTTCAATGGCTTTCTGAAATTCACGTTTAATTACTTCATCACTAGGAGAGGATAAGTTGATAATCATAGTATTATTTAATAATCCTAGATTATCTTCCTTATTAATTTTTGTTATTACTGTCTCCTTTATCTCATCATAATTTTTTGAATAAAGAATAAAAAATTGCTTATAGTTTTCTCGACTTCTTACATCACTTAAAAAGTCAATGCCATTATCAATACCATTCGCATATTCTTCTCCTAAATTAAAATCAGATATAAAAAAATCGATTCTTTTAGAACTATCATCCAAAACTTTTCTGGCATCTCCAATGCTTTCACATAAATAACAATTATCTGTTAATAATTGATAACCTTTATCTTCTATAGCTTTGTTTACTATTTTTAAATAGTCGTGAAAAGCATCTTCCATCTCATCTTCTAACCAAATAATACTAATATCTCTACGCATTTTCTAATTATCACCTAATTCAATTATAAAGCTTGTTTCTTCCGTATTTGAAACCACTTTAATTTCCCATTTAAATTTTTTACAAGTTTGTCTAATTATGTACATTCCAACTCCTGTTCCATTTTCTTTAGTAGTAAATCCTAATCTAAAAATATCGTCCTTATTTACTATTTCAGAAGATAATGGCTTATTAGAAGTTATAACTAATCTATTTTCTTCATCTATGAATTTAAATATAATTTTGTCTGCTAGTTGATCCATAGCATTTATAATAAAATTATCTAGTATCATACCTAAATCAAAAATATGTACTCTGGAAGTATGAGGATTATTTGAAAAATCAATTATAATCTCTAAATTTTTATAAGACAGACTGTTTAAGTAACTCTTTATATAACTTTTGACATTAATGTATTTCCTTCCTTTTACTTCCGAAGTATTTAATTTGAGAATTTGGTTTTTTATTGTAAATAATTTTCCAGAAGATTTTTTTAGACTAACAACATACTCGCTCACTCGTTCAAAATCATCTGTCGATTTAAAATCTGCAACAATTTTTTTATTTACTGAATCTATGTTTTTATACACTCCAGTTAATTCATGAGCCAGCAAATTTTGTTGCGCAGAATTATTACTTCCAATTAAAACATCCTTTCTTTTACTTTCCTCCTCTGCTATGTCTCTAGCTATTTCTGCTTCTTTTTGTTTTGTCTCTGCCAATTTTCTAGCTAAATCAGCCTCCTGACGTTGCTGTTCTGCAATTCTTTTATTTTCTTCTGCTTGCTTCCTTTTTTCCTCTGCAAGTTGCTCTTTTCTTTCTGATTTCTCTTTTTCTTCTTGTCGAATTTTTTCCACTTCTTTGCGAACTACACCACCAACATTAACACGTTCACTTATCAACTTATTAACAATTGGTTTTAGCAGTTCAATCAATAAAGTTATCCTTTCATCATTTCCTGATAATCCTTCACGATTTGAAGTTGAAATATCCTCCAAATAATCATTGTCTAAAATATCAAATGAGATTTCCCCTTCTATATAATTACTAAATGCTTGAGTATTATTTAACTGTGGCATAAAATCTGATACTGCCAATTTATCTCTAACATAAAGTCTTAGCTGATTAGCCTTATAAACAGAATTCCTTATAAATCTATTATTGGGATCATTTTTTGTATTTTCAGCTGCTTCCACCATATTAATTGTACTGTGGATTCCTATCCAACCAGTTAATTCATAATTAAATTCCTTTGCATATCCTTGTAAAGTTATAAATTTTCTTTTTCCTTTTAAATTTATTTTAGTAATATCTGATGGATTTAATTTTTTTACCTTACGTAATTTGTTGGATACTTGTTCTAAATCTGCATTTATTTTCACTGAGTCATTTAACAATTTGTTTTCAACGATACCTTCAGAAGTTTGAAAAAAAGCATACAAATTTTTAAATCCAATTACTTTAGAAACTTTTGAAAATTCTATCTTCTGTTTTGCTTTAGTCTTGTACGCCACTTCGATAACTGCACCAATATTGTTTAACAAGTAATAATTAGCCAAATTCATCTTTAAAGAATCTAGCTTTCCCTCTGCAAATCCAGCTAAATTAACTCCAACCGATTTTATCAAAGTCCCCGACTCAAACGAATCCCAAACACTTCTATTTTCAATAGATACATCATTAATGTCAACACGAATTAATTCAGGAATATCGCTATCAGATGCATTTGTAGAGTCTAACATCCAAGCTGTTTCAGTTCCTCCCTTCTTAGAAACTATATAATATTTTTTTGACAAAAATAATGTCGCTAATTTTCCTATACCTTTTCTTCCCTTTGTCTTCTCAGAGAATTCCTCGTTTGATATACGTCTATTTCTACCAATCAAGGCGTACTTAGTAGATAAATCTTCATAGCTCATTCCACTGCCATTATCTAAAATCTCTAATATCGAATTCTCTTTATCGATAGATTCTATATAGAGCTTGACATTTGTTGCACCAGCATCTAAACCATTAGCTATTAATTCAGATATTGCGCTCCAATTATTAGTATACATTTGCTTTCCTAACAAGTTTAAAGCAAAATAAGAGAAGTTAAATGGGATACTATTAGTTTCTATCATAATCAAACGCCTTTATAATTTATTTTCCTCGAAAAAATTTTTTATTCTATTAGCCAGATGAATACTCAAAATAGGGGGGACAGCATTCCCAATTTGAGTATTGATAGCTTGCAATCCACCTACAAATTTATAATTATCTGGAAAAGATTGAATTCTTGCCCCTTCTCTAGCCGTCAAAGCTCGGTTTTGTTCAGGATGAATGCAACGAAGAGAGGATGGTGTTGACAAATTATTTGTAATAGTAGTAGAAGGTCTATCCCACCACAATCTACCGTAAGTATTATTATAGCCAGAAGTCAGGTATAAATCTTTATCTAAAATACCATCTTCTACCATCCTATTAATATCGTTTTTTCCTTGCCCCTCTTCAAGAGCTCTCATTATTTTTTGTAATCTCTCACCATGATTTCGACTAACATGATTAAGTAGCTCGGTTTGATTTCCTTTTAATAAAGCTTGGTACTCTGTTCTTGGTTCACATATATAATTATTTTTTTGTTCATTATTTCCTAATATAGGTAAATCACTAATTGCATCTCTTAATGTAATTTCATTGTTTAGGGTAGTTTCTTCTGGGAATGTCCACTCGAACTTAATTTTTAAATCCTTTCTTATTCCTATCAAAAAAACACGTTCTCTATTTTGAGGAACACCAAAATCTTTTGCATTAATTAATTTAGTAAAAACGTCATAACCACTGACATCACCAAAGCTTGATAAATCATTAAAACTTTCTTTTACATTTCTAATGATTGGGCCGTTCTGTTCATTTTTCATAGTTAAAAGTCCAAAAACATTTTCAAAAACAAACATCTTAGGTTGGATAAAAGAAAGTATTCTTCGATATTCTCTATACATTTTAGCTCTTTTATCATATTGTCTCTTACCAACCGTACTAAATGACTGACAAGGTGGTCCACCAATAACTAAATCAACTCTTTTTGAACTGATTCCTTTGGATTTTAAAAAATGTTCATCTATATTAGCAATATCTTCCTCAATCATAGTAACTCTAGGATAATTTTGTCTGAAAGCTTCTGCTGCATCATGATTGAATTCATTTGCAAATCTAATGTTAAAGTCATTTCTGGAAACAAATTTATTATTTTTAATTGTATTCTGAAAGCCAAAAGTCAATCCTCCAGCACCAGAAAATAAGTCTACAACTTCTATCATTTCTTACCTTTTTTCAAAAAATATTCTCATTTTTCATTATACCAAAAAACACGGTTTATCACCGTGTTTCTATGTTTATTTCACCAACTTCTTCATCTCATCAATACGTGCTACGGTCGCGTCGTATTTGGCTTGGTAGTCGGCTTGTTTGTCGCGTTCTTTTTTGACGACTTCTGGTTTGGCATTAGCTACGAAGCGTTCGTTAGAGAGTTTCTTGCTGACCATATCCAGTTCTTTTTGCCATTTAGCTAGTTCCTTGTCGAGACGAGCCAGTTCTTCTTCGACATTGAGGAGGTCTGCCAGTGGCAAGTAGATTTCTGCTCCTGTGATGACGCTTGACATAGCGAGTTCAGGTGCAGGAATAGTTGATGCGATTTCCAGGTGTTCTGGATTTGTGAAGCGTTTGATGTAGTTGACATTGCTGTTAAAGAAGGCTTCCAAGTCACTATCGCTTGTCTTAACAAGGATGGTGATTGGTTTGCTTGGTGCTACGTTTACTTCCGCACGCGCATTACGAACAGCACGGATCAAGTCTTTGAGGCTTTCCACACCTGTGTGGGCAGCAAGGTCTTCAAAGGCTGGGTTGACAGTTGGGTATGCAGCTGTGACGATAGAGCCTTCTGAGATTTGTCCAAAGATTTCCTCTGTCACGAACGGCATGATTGGGTGAAGGAGACGAAGAATCTTGTCCAAGGTATAAAGGAGAACAGAACGTGTGATGACTTTCTCTTCTTCGTTATCGCTATAAAGGACTTCCTTGGTCAACTCAACGTACCAATCCGCAAATTCATCCCAGATGAAGTTGTAGAGGATGTGTCCAGCCACACCAAACTCAAACTTGTCAAAGTTTTCAGTAACTTTACCGATAGTTTCATTGAGGTTGTGGAGAATCCAGCGGTCTGTGACATTTCCAGCTTCCTTGTTGACCACTTTTTCGACATTGGCAGTTGCTTGCTCAAGGGTCAAACCTTCATTATTCATGAGGATATAACGAGAGATGTTCCAGATTTTGTTAATAAAGTTCCATGAAGCATCCATTTTCTCATAAGAGAAACGCACGTCTTGCCCTGGTGCAGAACCGTTTGAAAGGAACCAACGAAGGCTATCTGTTCCGTACTTATCAATAACATCCATTGGATCAATCCCGTTACCGAGAGATTTCGACATCTTGCGTCCTTGCTCATCACGAATGAGACCATGAATCAAGGCATTTTTAAATGGCGACTTGCCAGTAAATTCCAAACCTTGGAAAATCATTCGAGATACCCAGAACGGGATAATATCATAACCAGTCACCAAAGTTGATGTTGGATAATAACGTTTGAAGTCTTCTGAGTCGACATCCGGCCAGCCCATGGTAGAGAATGGCCAAAGAGCCGAACTGAACCACGTATCCAAGACATCTTCGTCCTGAGTCCAACCTTCACCTTCTGGAGCTTCTTCGCCGACATATATTTCACCCTCAGCATTGTACCAAGCAGGGATTTGGTGACCCCACCAGAGCTGACGAGAGATTACCCAGTCGTGAACATTTTCCATCCATTGAAGGAAGGTATCGTTGAAACGAGGTGGGTAGAATTCTACCTTGTCTTCTGTGTCTTGATTGGCAATGGCATTTTTCGCCAATTGATCCATCTTGACGAACCATTGAGTAGACAAGCGTGGCTCAACCACGACACCTGTACGTTCTGAGTGGCCAACACTGTGAACAAGTTTTTCGATTTTGACAAGAGCACCGATTTCTTCCAGCTTAGCAACGACTGCCTTACGAGCTTCAAAACGATCCATGCCTACAAATTCAAAGGTCAAGTCATTCATAGTTCCGTCATCGTTCATAACATTGACTTGCGGCAAGTTGTGACGTTGACCAACCAAGAAGTCGTTTGGATCATGGGCAGGCGTGATTTTCACAACACCAGTACCAAACTCAGGATCTGCATGCTTATCCCCAACGATTGGGATCAATTTATTAGCGATTGGAAGAATGACATTTTTACCAATCAAGTCCTTGTAGCGTGGGTCTTCTGGATTGACCGCAACGGCAACGTCCCCAAACATGGTCTCAGGACGAGTTGTCGCCACTTCAAGGGCGCGTGAACCGTCTTCCAGCATATAGTTCATGTGGTAGAAGGCACCTTCTACGTCCTTGTGGATAACTTCGATATCAGAAAGGGCTGTGCGAGCTGCTGGATCCCAGTTGATGATAAATTCACCACGGTAGATCCATCCTTTCTTGTAAAGGTCCACGAATACTTTGCGAACGGCTTTAGACAAACCTTCATCAAGAGTGAAACGCTCACGAGAGTAGTCTACTGAGAGCCCCATCTTGCCCCATTGTTCCTTGATAGTAGTGGCATATTCGTCTTTCCATTCCCAAACCTTATCGAGGAATTTTTCACGACCCAGGTCATAACGCGTAATACCCTCGCCACGCAAGCGCTCCTCAACCTTAGCCTGAGTCGCAATCCCAGCGTGGTCCATACCAGGAAGCCAAAGCGTATCAAAACCTTGCATGCGTTTTTGACGGATGATGATATCTTGCAAAGTCGTATCCCAAGCGTGACCAAGGTGAAGTTTCCCAGTTACGTTTGGTGGTGGAATCACGATTGAATAAGGCTTAGCCTTTTGATCTCCTGAAGGCTTGAAAACATCCGCATCAAGCCATTTTTGGTAACGACCAGCCTCAACGTCGGCTGGATTATATTTAGGTGAAAGTTCTTTAGACATGTGTTTGTCCTTTCTCTATTGTATTTATTTTATCTTGAATCTGCTTAGCAACTTCTTCTGCAGACAGATTCGTATTATTTATTTTAAAGTAGTGGTGCAACTCATTCGGTTGATGTTGGGAATTTAATTGAAGTGTTTCAGCAATCTCTAAAATTTCTCTTTCAGATACCTCAATATGTCGTTTTAAGGGTTTGTGCTTTAATCGATTCTCCGTTCGATTTCGACGTATGCGCTCTTCAAGACTTGTTTCCAACTCAACAAAAAGAATCTCTTGATGATAGCCATTCAACAAATCCTGAATTTGCTTCAAATACATCAGCTGGTACTGATTTGAAAAATCAATCACGTCTGTTAAAATCACATATCGCTGATTTCTAGCGCTAGCTCCAAGGAAAGAAAAGGTAATTCCACGAACAAATTCCCACATCTCCTCGGTATAATCCTGATAGATTTCTAGTGCAAAATCGATGGCTTGATGGTTATAAAAGAGGGTAGCATTCGTCAGCCGAGACAGTTCTTGACCAATCGTCATTTTCCCAGAAGCTGGAGCTCCAATGATGAAAAGATGCATCAAATTACCTCCCACTCACTCCTCAGCAAACCATATATCAGACTGTCACAGCGGTTTCCTTGAACATCCTTTCTGTCTCTTATTCGAGCTTCGAGGGTAAATCCAAGCTTCTCTGCAACTCGTTGACTTTGGATATTATAACCAAAGCAAGTCAGCTCAATCTTATGAAGTCCCAGTTCTTTAAATCCTAAGTCAATCAAAGTACGCGCTGCTTCTGGTACATAACTGCGTCCCCAATAGTCTGGGTGCAAGGTATAGCCAATCTCCAGTACATCGTCTTCGTGCCGATGGTTGAAATCAACAGAGCCGATGACTTTATCGGTTCCTTTGACGACAATTCCATAACCAGCTGGGATATTTTCCTTTTGATTGCGTTCTGGAAGGATATGCTCCAGATAATAAATCTCATCTTCCAAGGTCTTGACGGGCGGAAAACCTGCTGGATAAGTGACCTCTGGAAGACTAGCGTAGGTATGGATATCCTCAGCTTCTGCCACTGTACGAACTCGTAGGACGAGTCGTTCGGTTTCTAATCGTTCTGGTAATTCAGCTCTTGACATCCTTCATCCTCGCTTTCTTGATGAAGCTCCCCATAGGGTCAACACGGTTATCTAAATAGCGATAAACGCGCTGGTGACCGTCCCCCATAAAGTAAGTCGGTGAAAAACGATCATTTTTAAAATGTCCCTTATCATCCAAGAGTTCAGGATCAGCAAGTCGCTCGATAATCTTGGCAAAGATATGACAGATTCCATCTTCCTCGATAATTCTATCAACTTGACATTCTAACACGACTGGACAGGCCTCTAAAATCGGAGATTGAGTCTGGTCAGAAATCTCGTAGTCTAGTCCCAGGTGTTTCAATTTTTCTCGATGACTGATAAAACCAGCCTGCTCCATCTCGAGCATGAGATTTTCATCAGGAATATTCACAGTAAACTTCTGGTAATGCTTGATTTGCTCAACCGCATTTTCCTCAGAACCAACACCGATGACTAGCCAATCTCCCAGACTATAAGAGGAGCTGCAGGTCGTTATATTGTGTCCAAAATTCTTGTCCTGATATCCCAAAATGAAGATTGGAAAACCATAATAGAGTTTACTTGTGTTAAAAGATTGCTTCATGACAACCTCCTTTGACCAAAACGCAAAAGAAAAGCCCTGCCATCTACATGACAGGGACGAATGTGTTTATCCGCGGTACCACCCAAATTCGGGCAGCGCCCGCAACTCTCGTCTTTAAAACAAAAAGACACTTTTATTTCAATTTTTCATCCATTAGCAACTAGTTTTGACACATTTGTGGACTTCTCAGCACCGCCACTTTCTGTAAAATGTGGGATTCAAAACACCTCTAATGGCTCTATTGTAGCAAGATTTTTTCGGAAATGCAAGGCACAAGAAAGATTACTTGAACTTGATGCCATTTTCCTTCAATTTCTTGATGGTAGCTGGGCCGATTCCTTTCAAGGCAAGTAGTTCTTTTTCAGTCCAGTTTTTGAAATCTGAAGCAGACTTGATTCCTTCATCATAGAAAGTTTTGGCACGGTCAAGTGGAAGTCCACCCAAGTTTGCTGCAAAATCTTCTACAGAATTGGCTACTTTTTGAGCTTGCTCTTTGGTAGCTTCTACTGCTTGTTCAACTTTTTTAGAAACAGCCTTACCAGCTTGGCTTGCTGACTGTTCTGCACGTTTCACGACTTTTTTTGTCTCTTCTACAACCTTAGTCACAGTACTTGAAAAAGCACCTGCACGACGGAGGCTATTTCGTAATTGTTTTTTACGATTGAGTTTCTTTGACATGATAAAATCCTTTCAATAAAAAACCCCTGTTCTGACAAGGATTTAATATAAATATTCTATCAAGATTTTAGTAAAAAATCAAGAATCTTTCTCGTTTAATAATTTCGCTCACCAAACAAGCCATCTGGTAAATCATGGAATCCCTTACCTGCCTTGAAGTTTTCAAACTTACCAAGCAAGAACTGATAAGCATCCAAGCGGCTTTCGTAGCGAATCATGGCATCTTTGGCACGCTCGTCTTGGTCTTCTTCGTAGACTTTTTGGCTTTCCTTATGTGCCATGTCGTTGATCATGATTTGGGTATTGACCCAAGCTTCAAATTCCTTCATAAATTCTTGTTCGTAACTCATTTTTTCTCCTTATTCTAATCCACGGAAATAGTCCGTGTCAATCTCACGGTAGGGCTGGATATCCTGAACATACTCCAACACACCTTGGAATTCCCCATCTTCATCGTGCACTGCAGCGTAGGTGATGTGGACAAACTTGCCTCGTGATTGAGATTTGAACCACATTTCATACTTGTCTTTAGTACCCTCACGAAGCCCCTTCATGATGGTCTTGACCTTGTCCAAGTACTTAGGCGGATGGCAGAGTTCGACATTGCGCCCAACTTGGGACGGGGTCCGTTTGAAAATCATCTCATCAGCTGGCGTATTGTCATTGTAATACTGGAAAATATCGTCTTTATTGACAAAGGTAATCTCCATAGGAAGATGATTGAGGATGAGATTGGCCTGCTCGACCGAGAGATAGCCATTGCCAAAAGCCTGTTGACTATGACGATCCAAAGCTGATTCCTTTTCCTTAGGGGTAAAGGTAATGGTAAACTGTCCTTCTGGCGTATCGATAACCTGCTGAACTTGTCCCTCTGCCGTATCTAGCTGTACGGGCTCCTCTGCACTCTTTTCCTCAACAAAACTCTGTCTTTCTGGCACCCATTTTTCTGACGGACGGATGATGGCATAGCCGTAGGCATCACTCTCCTCCGCAATCTGAAGCCAGTCATCCTGAGTGAAGGACTCAAGGAGAATCATGAGAAGGATGGACTCTTCCTTGAAAATCATACTTTCAAACTCTGCCGCAAAGGCTTCAAAATCTTCTTTTACAGTGCTAATCGACACTTCTGGTAGTGCCTTGGCTGTCGCTAGGGCTGTCTGAAAGAGTTCCCTAATCTGGTCATCCACTCCCCACATCACCTTAGGAGGTGAATCGTGACCATAGCGCTCCATGATAGGAAAGAAAAGTTCTTCTTTACGTTGATAATGGATATCAAATTGACCCACAAGTCCCATCTGACGGACCAAGCCCTTGCGCATCTCTGCCAGCATTTCCTCGTCTTCCATAGACTCATAGGTATCTAGCAATCTCCGAATGCGAATCAAGGCTGCACGGAGGGCTAGATTTTCTTCTTTGAAAATCCGAACTGGGTGACCTGGATGCTCAGTATCCTCCACTTCGACACCTTTAATAGCATTTTTAAAAAGATTGGCATGGACATCACAGAGTTCCATAACATCCTCAAAGGTGACACCTGAGTCTGAGTTCATCAGCTCGTGCTCCATGAGGGAAATCTCGATGGCTGAGACACCCGCAAAGGTAGCATCAAAGCGCTCCTGAACCGACTCAGGAGAGGCACCATTGTGCAATTCTAACAAAATATCCCGTAGGATATGAATCCGTTCATCTGCCATTAGTCTAATCCAATCACTTCGTAGCCGTTTGCTTCCAGTGTGCGGACAATCTTGTCCATAGGAGTTCCTTCAAGCTTAGAACCCTGTTTGAGCGATACCTTGCGACCGACTGTGTTGCGCATCAAGGGATTGGCAAGAGGTTTAAAACCTAGCTCCACTAGAATTTCCAAGACTTCTGGATGCTTATCCACCACTTCTGCAACAGGAATTGACACATCGATGATATTGTCCATGACGACCTCCATTGAATATTCTAAAATGATTTTACTGCTTATATTATACCATATGGAAAGAGATTAAAAAACTAGCAGTACAAGACTTGCTAGTTCCCCACGACTTGGATGACCATCTAAATAAGTTTAAAGAGCCAATCCAATAGTTTAAATAATAGCTTGTAAAACAGCAATTGGACTGCAAAAGAGATGATCATCCAAAAGAATTTCAAAATCCCAATAATCGGTTTAATAAAAAGAATGGCAAGAAGACCCCAAAAAAATTTCATTCTCTCTCCTCTGGCTTGATGAGCCACCGAGCCGTATCCATTAACTTGTCTGCAATAAAAAGTTTCCCAAAACCGACAACGGCATTATCATCTTTCTTTATCGTTTTCATGACATTTACACCTTGCATGGTCAAAAAGTAATTACCATAAGTTTTAGCTAGAGTTTTTATGAGTCCCATATTATCTTTCCTCTTTAAACTACACTTTAAAATATTAGCGATACCAATCTTGCTGGCCATTTCTGAAAAATCGCTTTATCTCACTTTTTCAATTCCTATAATATCATACAAGCTAAATTTTATAAAGCTTTTTAATAATGTTTAACTCTGGAAAGATTCCGCCAGCATGTTTTATTGCCTTTTCCTCCACCAAAAAAGAGGGTTGCCCCTCTTCTTAGTTCTTATCCAGATTGCGTAGCATCTCGTCAATCTTGTTCCCATATTCGATGGATTCGTCTTTGACGAAGGTCAAATCTGGGATTTTGTACAATTTCAAATTGCGACCAAGTTCACGTTTGATAGTACCAGTTGCTTTTTCAAGCCCGATTTGGGCTTTTTGATTATCTGAAGCAAGGTTACTCAAAATGGTGTAGTAAACCTTGGCAACAGACAAGTCACCTAGCATCTGAACATCTGTGATGGTCACGCCTTGGACACGAGGGTCACGGACTTTCTTTTGCAAAATCTCATTGACTTCACGCTTGATTTCCATGCCCACACGATCCGTACGGAAATGATTTGCCATGATATTCCTTTCTCTACTTTGAACCAAAAGCTAGGCCAGCAGACCTAGCTATTTTTAAACTTATTGATTTTCATTTCAAATTGAAACGAAGTTCAATTTGAAATCATCTGCTTCTTTCGCCGTGGTGAAAGTGATGGAACTGATTTTTCAGTCCCATCACAGGGGATTTTTGAGACCCTAGGCTCAAAAATAAGCAATGAAACCATCGGTTTGCTTGCGTCCCTCACTACCTAAGAAAGGAGCAAAAATCTTATCTTTTAATTTCTTCCATGACATAGGCCTCAATCACATCATCAGTCTTGATATCATTGTAGCCATCAATCATCAAACCACCTTCACGACCGTTTGTAACTTCTTTGACGTCGTCTTTGTAGTGTTTCAAGCTTGCGAGTTCGCCGTCATAGATAACGACACCGTCACGGATAACACGGACTTTAGAGTCACGGGTAACCTTACCATTGATAACCATGAATCCACCGATAGTTCCCACTTTAGACACCTTGAAGGTTTCACGAATAACTGCTTCACCGATAACTTTTTCTTCAAATTCTGGATCAAGCATCCCTTTCATGGCTTCTTCCATCTCTTCGATAACCTTGTAGATAATGCTGTGGAGACGGATTTCTACATCATCAGCTTCTGCTTGTTGACGCGCTTGTGGTGTAGGGCGTACGTTGAAACCAACGATAAAGGCATTTGAAGCTTCGGCAAGAGTCACGTCAGATTCGTTGATGGCACCGACTGCCGAGTGGACGATGGTCACTTTGACACCTTCCACATCGATTTTTTGAAGTGAGGCAGAAAGGGCTTCAACAGAACCTTGTACGTCGGCCTTGATGATAACGTTAACAGACTTGAGTTCACCAGCTTTAAGGGTATCAAAGAGGTTTTCAAGGCTGACACGTTGGGTAGCTTGACGTTGTTTCATGAGGGCACGTTTGGCACGCTCTTCACCAGCTGCACGCGCAGATTTTTCATCTTCGTAAACGGCAAAGTGGTCACCCGCCATTGGCGCTTCGTTCAAACCTGTGATTGAAACTGGTGTTGATGGTCCAGCAACCTTAACACGACGACCAAGGTCGTTGGTCATAGCACGGACACGACCGAAGGTATTTCCGACAACGATTGGGTCTTGAACATTCAAGGTACCTTGTTGAACAAGAAGGGTTGCAACCGCACCTTTTCCTTTATCCAAGCGCGCTTCGATAACTGTACCGATAGCACGCACTGTTGGGTCTGCCTTGAGTTCTTGGATTTCAGCCACAAGAAGGACTGTTTCCAACAACTCTTCGATGTTTTGGTTGAATTTAGCTGAGATTTCAACAAATTCAGAATCTCCACCCCAAGCTGTTGACATAACACCATGCTCTGCCAATTCACCGATAACACGTTCTGGGTTGGCACCTGGTTTATCAATCTTGTTGATGGCTACGATGATTGGAACGTTGGCTGCTTTTGAGTGGTTGATGGCTTCGATAGTCTGAGGCATAACTCCGTCATCTGCCGCTACGACCAAGATAGTAATATCGGTAACAGAAGCACCGCGCGCACGCATAGATGTAAAGGCTGCGTGTCCCGGTGTATCAAGGAAGGTAATCTTCTTGCCATTTTCAACGATTTGGTAGGCACCAATATGCTGAGTGATACCACCTGCTTCACCTGTCGCAACACGAGAGTTACGAAGGGTATCTAAGAGTGTTGTTTTACCGTGGTCAACGTGTCCCATGATAGTTACAACTGGTGGACGCTCTACCAATTCATCTTCATTGAGATAACCATCTTCGACAAAGAAACGTTCGATATCGGCATTATCCACTTCAACCTTTTGTTTAGCTTCGATACCGTAATCCACCATGAGGAGCTCAATTGTTTCCCCATCCAAGGATTGGTTTTGTGTGGCCATGACACCCATCATAAAGAGTTTCTTAACGATTTCAGCTGGTTCACGTTTGATACGTTTTGCGATTTCCGCAACGGTCATACCATCTGTATATTCAAATTCTGTTGGCAATTCATGGAATTTACGCTCTGTAACAGGTTTTGGAGTCTGATTGCGGTTGTTCTTGTTATTGCCTTTTTTGTTCTTTTTGTTGTTATTCCAGTTACTATTCTTTTGATTTCTCACTTGATTTTGACTACTTCGATTCTTTTGTTGTTTTCTAGGACCATCTTCTTCGTGATCATAATCGTCACGATTTTTGTCTGGTCGAGCTTGTTTTTTACGACGTGTATCCACTGCAGCTTCTTTTTTCTCAGGGACGACTTCAACCACTGCTTGAATTTGCTGTTCTTGTTGCGCTTGTTCAGCTAACTTAGCCACTTCTTCAAAGATTTCCTCTGGTTCCTTACGTTTGTTAGCTTGAGCCAAGGCTTCTTTGGCAGCCTGATACTGCTTGAAGCGTTCCTCGCTTGAACGTGCGTACTCTGCATTTTGCTCTGCTTTTAGGGCTGCTGCACGGGCTTTAAAGTCAACACGTGGAGCCGCTTGATTTGGACGTTTGTCCTCTTGTTGACGACGCTCATTACCACGATTTTGCTGACCTTGCTGTTTCTTAGCTTGGTCATTAAAGCGACGATTGTCGCGGTTGCCTTGACCTTGTTTTCCGCCATTACGGCCGTCATTTTTCTGACGGTTGCCGTTTTGTTGTTGGTCACGGTTATTGCCCTTATTTTGCTTGCGTCGTTCTGCCTGCTCTTTGGCACGGGCTTCACGCTCAGCCTTGAAATTACGGCTTTGCGGTTTTGTTGCTACTTTTTCTGCCTTCGGAGCAACTGGCTCAGCCGGTTTTGCCTCTTCCTTGGCTACAGCTGGTTTTACTGGTTCAGACTTTTCGGCTTTCTTTTCTGCACTTGCTTTTGGGGCTGCAGGTTTTGCTTCTGCTTTCGGAGCAGCTGCAGGCTTAAAGCTGGCAGCGATTTTTGCAGCGACAGCTTCTTCCACACTTGATGAGTGGCTTTTCACATCCAAGCCCAACTCTTTTGCACGCGCTACAACTTCTTTACTTTCTTTTCCAAGTTCTTTTGCGATTTCGTACAATCTTTTCTTAGACAAATCATGTCCTCCTCTTCTATTCCATAAGAGACCTCATTTTCTTTGTAAATCCAGCATCTGTTACAGCCAAAACCTTTCTTGATTTCCCGACTGCTATGCTTAATTCCAGTGTTGAAAACACGGTTACAATTTCTACTTGATAATAATGACTTTTATCTTGAATCTTCTTGGTCAGATTGGGTCCAGCATCATGGGCTAGAAAGACCAACTTGGCCTTGCCGTCTTGAATGACCTTGACCACCAATTCTTCACCCGATATGATGCGCCCTGCTCGCTGAGCAAGCCCCAAGAGATTGCTTATCTTTTGCTTATTCAAGTCCTAACTCTCTTCTTTTCACTTTGTGATCCACATAAGCGATCAACTCATCATAAAAGCTTTCTTCCACTTCCATGCTAAAGCTGCGGTTAAAGACCTTCTTCTTTTTCGCCTCTAGGGCTTCTGCATTGTCTAGCTTGATATAAGCGCCGCGACCATTAGCCTTGCCTGTCGGATCGATAAAGACTTGTCCTTCCTTGTTTTTGACAATACGGAGCAAATCACGCTTATCAATCACTTCGTTAGACACAACAGACTTGCGCAAAGGGATTTTTCTCGTTTTCATCTTTCCCTCCTCTAGCAGCTTTTATTCTTCTACAGTATCGTTTTCTGCTTCCAACTCTACTGAATCAGCTTCTTCCATGGCTTCAAATTCGCTAGCAGACTTGATATCGATACGGTAACCAGTCAAGTGAGCCGCCAAGCGCACGTTTTGTCCACGACGACCGATTGCAAGAGAAAGCTTGTTATCAGGAACAACTACCAAGGCACGTTTGCTGTCGTTTTCATCAAAGATAACTTGGTCAACCTCAGCAGGGGCAATGGCATTGTAGATAAATTCAGCTGGATCTGCTACCCACTCGATAACGTCGATATTTTCTTCGATTGGCACCATACGGTCACTCTTGGCATCGTAGCGAGCTGGGTGGAACTTGCTAGTAATCTTCTTGATGTTAGCTCCACCGCGTCCAACGATTGTTCCGATAGCGTCCACGTTTGGATTGTGGCTACGAACTGCAACCTTAGTACGGTCACCAGCTTCACGAGCCACGCTCATGATTTCAACAGTTCCATCATAAACTTCTGGAATTTCTTGCTCCATCAAGCGTTTGATCATTTCTGGATGGCTACGGCTAACAAAGACATTTACACCGCGAGGGTTGTCTTCAACCTTGTAGACATAGACTTCGATACGGTCGTGAGAAGCAAAAACTTCTCCAGGAATTTGGTCTTGTTTTGACAATTGGGCTTCAATGCTACCAAGGTTGACATAAATGAAGCGGTTATCGAAGCGTTCTACTGTACCAGACATGATTTCTTGCTCATGTTCTTTGTAAGTATCGTAAGTAATGGCACGTGTTTGCTTGCGCATTTTTTCCATAATGGTTTGTTTGGCAGATTGGGCTGCTACACGACCAAACTCACCTGGTGCTTCTTCAAACTTGATTTTGTCTCCAAGTTCATAGGCTGAATTAATGGCAAGAGCATCTTTTAAGCTGATTTCCAAACGGCTATCAAATACTTCATCAACAACTTCACGGACAGTATAGACAGTAAAGTCACCTGTTTTTTCGTTGAAATCAATAGCTACACTGTCTGACTGACCATAGCGTCTGCGATAAGCGGAACGAAGCGACTCTACTACTGCGTCGATGATGTCTTCTTTTTTGATTCCCTTGTCTTCTTCCAAAATGCGGAAGGCCTCTAGCATTTCTTTACTCATGTTTTCTTCACTTTTGAATCCTCAAAAGCTATCCTTTCTTTTTCTATAATTTAACTGCTAAACGTGCTTTTGATACTAAACTGTATGGAATTTGGACGGTTTTCTTACGCGTCTTGTCCATATATTCCATAGTCAACTCGTCCTCTTCAAAGGCCAACAAGGTTCCTTCAAAGACCTTTTGCTTATCGATGGCTTGGTAGAGCCCGACATGGATGTATTTCCCAACCGCTCCAGCAACGGCATCCTTGGTTTTCAAAGGACGTTCCAAGCCTGGACTGGTAATTTCTAGGAAATATTGTTCTGGGAAGGGATCTGGCTTGATGGTGTCTAGGACAGGACTGATAATTTCTGTCAAGTCCGCTGTATCGTTCAAGGTAATTCCTTCAGGTTTATCTACAAAAATACTGAGAATCATGTCACTGCCAATCTTTCCATACTCGATATCCACGAGTTCGAAAGGCGCTTGGATGACAGGTTCTACAACTTCTCTGACTAATTCTATGATTGTTGCGATTGCGTCCACCTCCTCATAAGCAAGAGGCGAAGATATTTCCCCGCCTCACTTTTCATATTCTTACTATTAGTATAACACGTTTGCCAACTTATGTAAAGCAAAAGCACTTATACAGCCTGATTTCAGGCTTTTTCTTAAAATTCTGCCTCAACTCGGTAGATAACTTGACCCTTGTTGGAGAATTTTTGCTCGTATTCTGTCATGACATTGCCTTCAAAATCACTGGCATGCAAATCTAGCCAGACACCATTGAGCTTCATGCCATATTGAGAAAAACTCACTAGGCTGTACTCAAACAAGCCACGGTTATCCGTCTTGAAATGAATTTCTCCATTTTCAGGCAAGATGCGCTTAAAGGTATCCAAGAAGGTCTTGTAGGTCAAACGACGCTTTTCATGACGCTTTTTAGGCCAAGGATCTGAAAAGTTCAGATACAAGCGATCAATCTCACCGTCTTCAAAGTAGTCAGTCAAGTCAGAACCATCTACCCACAAGAGCTTGATGTTAGGCACTCCAACTTCAAGCACCTTGTCCAAAGCGTAGCTCAAAACAGACTTTTGAATATCAATCCCGATATAGTTAATGTCAGGGTTTTGCTTGGCCATACCTGAAACAAAGGCACCCTTTCCACTTCCTACTTCCACATGAATGGGATTATCATTGCCAAACAAGTCCCGCCATTTCCCCTTGGCTTCCAAGGGATTGAGGACCACATACTGGGGATTTGCCTCTAGTAATTCTGTCGCCCCTTTACGATTTCTAACTCTCATCTTCTCTTTCCATACTTGTCTCGGAAGTGACGCAAGCCATGGATCTCCCGATTGACATTTTCTAAATCTTGGTTCATATAATACTTGGAAATCTGGCTCAAGTAAGACAATTGACCGTACCAATACAATTTATTTAATACCGTTTGATTGTACTTATAACCGTAGTAGGTCAACCATTCCTTCCACTGATGTTCTGGAATATAATGGCAGAGCATATGGGCCACATCAAACATGCGGTCGGTCAAGCGAACCGAATCCCAATCTACCAAATAAATCAAGCCACTATCTGTCTCAATCCAATTACTATGTCGTACATCTCCATGGACAATGGTCGCATAGTCCTCTCTAAATCCTGGAATAGTCTGACGTAAATCAGCCATCACTTCACTGATAAAATGATTTTTACGCAAAGCATCTGGAGCCGTTTCTTGCCAAGACTGTAGTAAATCTACAGGTGTTTCCATGGCATATCCCAAACGACTCAACTGTGTCATCAAAGGACGTGAGCGATGAAGGCGGGTTAAAATATTGACGATTTGTTTACGATTCATATCATAGGGGGTCAATATTTTGCCTGTCAACCATTCTTGAGCACACATATCACGCCCATCTGCCAAACGGCGACTCCATAATAATTGTGGAGCAATTTGTTCTCTAGCTAGACCAGGTAGGATTGGAGAGGTGTTCATTTTTACAAAGATACGCTTCCCATCAGGATAGCTACCCATATAAGCTTTGCCACTTTTCCCAGGTATGGGAGTCAGTGTTAGCTCATTATCACCCAAATCCATTTCTTTCCTCCGTATAAAGTTTCCTTACTATTCTACTAGTTTTTGGCCTATTCGTCAACCGCTCCACACCCGATTCTCAAAGAAAAGCCTCTAGATTGGCTTGGGTATCATTATAGAAAGAAAAAGGCAAGCACCGTCTTCTGCTTACCTTTCATGATTTTTATAAATAATATAAGAGTGGCCAAGCATTGTAAAACATGTGAACTAGAGTAGAAACCCACAAATTTTGGCTCTTTTTATAGGCAAAGCCCAGTAACAAGCCTCCAAGTAGATAAAAAATAAACGAGGGGACATTAGAAGGTCCATGCATGAAAGAAAAGAGAGAGGAAGTTAGCACAAGCCCTAACCAAGAGTTGTCAAAAACCGCACCTTGAAGAAGTCCTCTGAAAATGAGTTCCTCCTGAATCGGGCCAAAAACTGAGGTAGTCAAAATCAAAGACAGGGAAATTCCTCTGATGACTTCCGCCAAGTGTTGAACTCCTGCGCCAGAAGAAACAGCAAAGAATTTAATATAAACCAGCGTCTCAAGCACACTTAGAAGAAAGATTGCAATGAAAAGCAAAAGGTCTTTCTTGCTTAACATCCCAAAAGAAATCATTTCAAACTTTCTAGCATAAGTAACACTCACCAAAGTTACAAGAAGACTTACAATAATCAGTGCAGATTCATTTTGAAAAAAATCCCCATGGTTAATCGTATAAGGAACTGTAATGACAATTATTAGTACTAA
Source organism: Streptococcus mitis (assembly GCF_002860865.1). Lineage (GTDB taxonomy): Bacteria > Bacillota > Bacilli > Lactobacillales > Streptococcaceae > Streptococcus > Streptococcus mitis_AT. The sequence continues at coordinate 17,326 of NZ_PKIE01000010.1, read as the reverse complement.
AAATCCAATGCACAAGGCATGAAATTTATCAAAAAACTCCATAAAATTATCCTCCTCAACAAACAGACTTTACTACAAGTCATCCTTGAGCTCTAATCTTTCCAAAACAAACCATTTGAGTAACCAAAATCCGACCACATAGCCAGCCCCTAAAAATATAGCCATAAAAGCTAGCATGGAATTTAGGGAATTAAAGACCACCGCAGATACAAAGGTTAGCACAAAAACGTTAAAGGCAATGGTGTCAGAAGCCAAGACTAGAATATAGGGGGTCAACCAGTCTAAAGTTTTTGAATTTAGGAAAAATAAGTGTTTATACATAATAACCTCCCCTTGCTAGAGCATAGACTAGTCGCAGATTAAGAAGAAAGTTCTTCCCTACTTTTTATAATACTTCAAACCCCAAATGAGTAGAAGCATAATAATCAAGCAGAGAATAGCGCCAATATAGGCAATTAATTGTTGATAGAATTCTCCTGCTGTGATACCTCTATACAAACAAATAATAGACATAAAACCTGTCAAGCCGATGAACATGAGTTGATTGGTTCTAGGACTAACCAAATCATCATCTTCAAACTTTCTTATCTTCATTTCTCTAGTGAGATAAACAGTGACCAAAATAGAAGCCAAGTTAATAACCACTAAAAGAAATTGGAAAACCAAGGAAAAATTTAAAAACTGACGAGATAGGAATAGATAAGTAGAGACAAGTAAGGGCAACTGACCTAGGAACAATCTCGCAAGGAAGATGGTCTGTTTTTTAAAAAATATTTTTTTCATTGCTTTCTCCATTACAATTAAATGACATCTAATCATTTTCTAAAATTTGATAACTTTTATGAAATGTTTTAGCAGAAACAACTCTATGATTGGTGATATCTATATAATCACCTGGATAACCAAGAACATACATCCCATAACCAGCGAATCCTCCTCCAACTGTTCCAACTAGACCAAACTTGATATTCGTTGCGAGAGAAGTGTTGAGACCTGCCATTAGAATGCGCACATGATTATCCAACCAAACCATATAATTTTTTTGAAAAGCTTCCTCTACCCAACTTGGTTTAGGAGTTGCTTGACCAATTTCCCAAACATCAACAATTTGATTCCCATATTTTGCCTTCATAGCTTCAATCCTTTTTAAATACCATTACATGAGTTTAGAGTTCCCCCTATACCATAAGGACTACATGGTTTTGAAAAATGTATAATAGGCCACTTACCATTTAATTGATCCAAAGTTGGAGAAGGTGCTAGCCCACCCAATAAACCAGAAATCATATCTCCCCAACCTCCGAAACCTCACTCAACTTTCGCAAGCATCTCAGTATCCATCATTTCAAATTGTTCCATCATTTTTGTATTCATAACGAATACCCCTTTTTTATTTTTAATTTTAATTGTTATCCTGTTGCAATTGACAATTTTAGTATAGCACTATTTGTTAAAGTTTTTCATACAAATCTTGAATTGTCATTGAAACGTCTTAAATTATTCAAAGAGTACAATCTTCCCAATCAACTAATAAGAAGTGAATAATATTAAATTCCATTATTCACTTCTTAAAATCGATAATTATTTTTAATCTACTATTTTTAGCTAAATACCCTGTGTAAAAAAGTCAGCAAAAATGGTAATGTTGCGAAAATATTATTGATCACATGCACCGTATAGGAAGGATAAATGCTCTTGGTATAGCGGGTCAAACTAGCAAAGATGATGCCAGATGTTGCAAAGACGAAGATATCTAACAAACTAGGCAGGCTTGAAAAATGAGGAAGGGCAAATAAAATTGACGGAAGAAGCAAATCAAGGCCAAATCTCGAATGCTTAAAAAAGGCGTGTTGCAGTAATCCTCTATAGATTAGCTCTTCCATAAGTGGAGTCAGAAAGAACAAAGTTATATAGATACCTAGCTCAGCAAAGTTGGTCCCACTATAACCGATCAATACAGCCCAACCTTCAGCAGTTGACTGAACATGTTTAGCTGTCTGAACGTTAAAAGAGATCTGGAGCACTACCACTAATACTGTCAAAATCGAATACCAAAGCCATTTTTTTCTTGGAATGTGAAAGAGATAACCATGACCTGTCTTAACCAGAATCCAAATCATGACTCCGCTAAATAGTAAACTCAAGATATTTTGAATCCAGACGAAATTGCCAATCTGGGAAGAAAATTGCCAATAATTTTGAACAATAAGCGTCAGCTGAGAAAGACCAAATACGAAAAATAAGTAAGAGAAGACTGCACTTATTTTGAATAGAAGTTGATACTTTTTCATAGAAATCCTTTCCACTATGACCTCCCCTTGTCAAGCTCTACTGCTGCAAGATTAAGAAGACAGTTTGTTCTTTTTAAGGCTAACCTGACTACTAGATAATAGATACATTAAGGCATTAAAGACAATGAAAATATGTCCATAGAATAAAATCAACCTCACATCCAAACCAAGATAAAGTTTGACCATCAAAAAGATGAGCAAAAGAATTTGAAACCATATCGTTTTTCCAAAAATAAATTTAAAACGGTTTCGAATGTCTGCCTCCTTAATTTGTACCGTCAACCCTTTATTGGTAAGAAGAAAAACTCCTGCTTCAAACAAGCCACTGTAGAGAACAAGCCACCCAATCGATACATTAGAGATTTGTAAAAATGTCCCTAAAAGAATATTCAAAATACTACTCAAGAAAATAACAAGAAATAATCTATATTTCATTTTAAATACCTCCATTCACTTATTTCACGGACAGTTTAATAGAGCCTTCTAATAAAAGATTCTGTCAGAAGAGGAAGGCAAGCTACTTTTTATAATACTTCAAACCCCAAATGAGCAAAAGCATAATAATCAAGCATAGAATAGCACCAATATAAGCGATTAGTTGTTGGTAGAATTCTCCTGCTGTGATACCTCTATACAAACAGATAATAGACATAAAACCTGTCAAGCCAATATACATAAGTTGATTGGTTCTAGGACTAACCAAATCATCATCTTCAAACTCTCTTATCTTCATCTCCCTAGTGAGGTAAACAGTGACCAAAATGGAAGCTAAGTTAATAACCACTAAAAGAAATTGGAAAACCAAGGAAAAATTTAAAAACTGACGAGATAGAAATAGATAAGTGGAGACAAGTAAGGGCAACTGACCTAGGAACAATCTTGTAAGAAAGATGTTCCGTTTTTTAGCAAGAAAAGTTTTCATTTCTTTTCTCCTTTCATATATTATTAGACGAAGAACTACACAAACTCACCGGTTCAAAACCTAAGTAGCCAGAAAAAAGAGACAGGTGACAGTAGCATTCATCAAACCATGTACAACTACACAGGAATATAGATTTCTCCGCTTTATATAGAGAATTCCTAATACAATTCCTGACACTAGATGTTGAGAGAGCATTTCTCCGTCATGAGCAAATCCAAAAAGAACAGCCGAAAAGATAATAGCAACTATGGGAGAATATTTTTCTAAACTTCCTAAAATGATTCCTCTAAAGAGTATCTCCTCCAAAAGAGGTTGAGTGAAAGTAGTTGACAACCAGAATAGAACTATGTACAAGAAACCACTTGTTTCCAAATGTTGAAAAAAGCTTAAAGAACTTGTATTATCATGGACTTTTCCAAGAACGGTCATGAAAAATATAAAACCAACTACTAAAACCAGATTAGCCAGATAAGCAAGAACAATCCATTTCAATTCTACCCATTTGATTGGCAAGCAATCTAAAGTAGTCTCATCACCCCATCTCTTAATAAGATATACAAGAATGGTTAAGCATATAAAGAAAGATAGAAAGAAGGCACCAACACTGAACACATCTCCCATCACTCCGTCATAAAATCGTCTCACAACAGTTAATGGTACAACTTGAATAGCAAAAGTAAGTAAAAAACAAGTAATTATTTTTTTAAAGATAGAAATCGTTTTTTTCATAGTTTGTCCTTTTTTCAACTCATTAATAAGATATTTTTTCTAATTTACTACTTCCACGAACGAAGCCCCCGCTTCCTTAACTTGTGTTTTATCACACTTCCTGCTTCAATCTTTACACTGCTAGTATAGCACTCGTTTTATTCTTGGATCACTCAAATCATAAATGGTCATCGAAACCTCCTAAATTGTAGAAAAAAAGCAAGCATGAAAAACATACTTGCCTTAGGGGAACTTGACAATGTGAAAATACAAAATAGAAAACTACTCACCCTCACTTCCGTATGTTCTCATATATTCTCATAATCGCAACAAGAATACAGGCTGTCCCACCTGCCAAAACCAGGAGGGTAATGATAATGTTGAGGATTTCAGGCGTACTCCCTATTCTGTTGATAAGACGGAGTAGGGATATAACTGTCAACTGAATCAGGAGTATTGATTCTACTCTTACCATTGAAGTAAGTCTGTTTTCAACTGCATATAAAAAGGCTGGTAGCAAAACACAGGCTATAGCAATCACAAACAGGTTACTCCCCGTTTCTTCTCCCTTGTTCACCGCGGAAATCATGAGAAGATTTGATGCTATAATCAACGTAGAACAGATGATAAAAAAGGATTTCTTATTCATTTAATATACCTCGCATACTATGGTAAAAATCAAACTGGATAAAGACAAACTTTAACTGCTAACTTCTGCTAATTTTTCACAAATTTTCTAATGACCAACCTGCAACAAGTGAACCGTTAAAACCTGACGAAAGACTTGATTTTGACAGGTGGTATTGAGACTGGTATTGGGATGGCTTTCCACAATTTTCATGACGGTATAGAGACCAACTCCTCTCTCCTCCCCTTTAGAACTTGCTCCAAAGGAGAAAATTTCAGAAATGTCTATACCCTCTTCTTTAATGGAATTTTCAATGATAAAGGTCTCCTGTGCTCCATTTTTTAAAAAAGCAATTGAAACATGAGGTTGACTGGCCTCTGCACTGGCTTCAATAGCATTGTCACAAAGGATAGACACAATGGTTAGAAAATCAAGCAGACTCATCCCCTCTACCTGAATCTCCTCAGGAACTTCGACATTAAAGACAATGTCCTTATCTCTGGCTTTTAGAAATTTCCCCGCGAGGAGACTTTTGAGGGCTTTATCACGAATATTCACGAGTCGTCCAAGGTCATATTTGTTGTCCTGCAATTTTTCACTAGAATCCTTTAAGACGGAGTCGTAGACCTCTTTTATCTGCTCCATGTCCTCCTCTTCAATGCCCAGACGTAAGCTGGTTAAGAGGTTAGTGTAGTCATGGCGAAAGCTCCGGACTTCCTTGTAAAGTTCCTCTATATGCCGACTATAGCGTTCCATATCTCTGTAGCGCAAGGCCAGCTCTTGGTCCAGTCTCTCATGGAGTTTGTCCTTCAAATAGGTATCCAATTTCTTGATAACCCCCATAAAAAAGAGCAAGTAAAACACTAGAATCAGATGGCGAACAGTCTTTGATTGGATATCGTATGCATATTCAAAGTAAGACAGATTTTCCATGACTAGAAAGTAAGCCCCCATTATCCAGTTAATCTTAGTCAGGGACTGTTGAAAACCTTTATCGAGAAACTCCTTTCTCAATCTAGTAAAATCATAGTCCAACCATTTCAAAAAGACTAATACTATGAAGCAAACGAATAGCATAATCAACAAAAAGAGAGGATTTCCATCTCCATCTACAATCCCTTGCCCCAAAAACGGAAACACAAAATAGGAAACACTTCTGTAAAAGAGATCCATCAATACAATTGGAAAGAGACCATAAAAGAAAAGGAGTTTTTTAGGAAGCCCTCTTAACAGTAAGAAAGATAGACATATACCGAACAAAGGTTCTATAAAATAGGACAAATATTCACTTACATCCAAAAATTGAAAAGTCGCAAAAATGGCCCCTAGAAGAAATTTCAAAAGAAAAGCTTTAAAAATCCTCTCAAAAGTGAGACCAATTCCATCTACCTTAAAGAAAATGACAATTTCTAGTCCATTAATAACAAGAAAATACAACAATATCCAAGCAATGTTCATAAACTCTCCTAGCTCAGTGTAATTTATTGATGGCTTCAGACACTTCCCTGACCTTATAACGCGCGATCATACAGCTTCCTCCATTTGGAAAGAAAAGGAGTTTTTCTTTCTTATCCAAACGAACTACATTGGCAGGATTGATGAGAAAAGAGCGATGGCACTGCAAAAGACGAGGCTCCTGCTTGAAAACATCCTCTAAACTCGCTGTAAACTCCAGCCTGTCTGTCTTGGTATAAAGAATAACACGATGGGCTCTGGGCGACGTTTCTAGATAGTAAACCTCTTTAAAAGGATACTGGAATTGGGCAAATTTTGATTTAAAGTAAAAGCAATCTTCAGCTAGACTTTTACTGTCTTGACCATTGCCATAGAGGAGGGCTGTCTCGATACGAGATTCAAACTCCTCTGCCGAAAGTGCCTTATCAATGTAGTCCAAAGCAGACACTTGGTAGCGAAAGGACAGGGGCATAAACTCCGAGTGAGTCGTCACAAAGACGATGAGAGCATAGGGATCCCGATCCCGAATCTTTCTAGCCACTTCCAGCCCCTTCATCTCCTCATTTCGAATCTCAATATCCAAAAAGAATAGCTGATGAGCTCCCTTCTCATGCACCTCTGTCAGCAGCTGGTCTGGTTTGCCAAAAACTTCAAAAGAACTGGGAGTGATATGATGTTCCTTCAATAGTTTCTCAATCGTCGCTTCAATCCTAGTCTGCTGGGAAAAATCATCCTCTAAAACAAATATTCTCATCTTCTTACTCTCCTTGTTTCAATTTCTTCCTAAAAAGAGAATAGCAAAAATACTCTGACACAAGCCCACCAAATCTTAAATAGGCCTTCAAAGCTCCTGAAAGGTAGCTTGTTCCTCAAATAAGCATGATAATCTTACAACTATTTTATCATAAAATCTTAACAGTACCATTCAGGAAATTTCAAGTACAATTAAAGATTTTATGGTGAAAAAGGAGACAAAAGTGATAAACTAACAGTATCAAAACACAGTTGCTAGAAACAAGACTGGCACCCAGATTAAAGGAGGAATTCTCATGACAGATACAGACCCTATCAAAAGAGCTCAGACTTTGATTACTGACTTAAACAAAGCCTATCAAGCATGCAAACAGGCAACCGCTGACGACGTCCGCTTTCAGGAGCAATTAAACTCTATTCTTGGCTTTCTAGCCAAGGCTGAGACTGTGGATAATCGAGTCTTGATTGAACTGGAAAAATTTTACCAGACTTCCAGTCTTCTCATGGGACTCAGCGCTCTCAATCCTGATGCTCCTACTCGCGCCGCTTGGCGGGCCTATGACCGTTTCCACTTTGACCAAGTCAAGACCAAGTTGAGTCTTTACGGACCAACCATTATCTTGTAGAAAATAAAAGAAGTTGAGACAGACTGAACTCAACTTCTTTTTTAGTGTCATATAGGCAATGTTAGTCCTGCATCTGACGTTTGACCTGATAAGGCAAATACAAGACTAGTAAAACCAAACCAGCTCCCAGTAAGGCTAGAAGGGCTAGTTTTTCTTGGAAGGTAATCAACCCAACAGCTAATTCCACTACTAAGACGAAACTGGTCAATCCTCGAACTACAGCCTGCAAGCCTTTTTCCTTTTGCCCCTTGTCCAGTGGAAAAAGTTGGGTCAAATACTGGTAGTCAAAGGCGTGATAGAGGGCCAGTAACTGGAAGAGCAAGAGGTAGTTAAACAGAACCACTACCGCTGTCGCAATCCAAGATTGCTCGATAAAGACCTGAGCCAGCAAGGAAAGTAAGAGAAGACGGAGACTGAGGGCGAAGAGATCTCCATTTCGCAGATAAGAACGCAGATAGAGATTTTGCCAAATCTTCCCAGGCACCTTCTGAACAGCCTTTAGGATAAAGTCCAGATAGGCACGACGTTTGACACTGTTTGAAATTCCCTTGACCTGCGTAAAGAGGGAAAAGAAACGAAGCAAGATTTGCTTGCGCTTGCTTTCTTGGGAAATAACATAGTCCCAGTTGAGACCAGTTTCAGTGAAAAATTTGCTGGATTTTTGACGAAAGAGCAGATATTTCCCTGCACCCAATAAAAGCACATAGACTAGAAAAACTGGCAATCCATAACCCATGGCTAAAAATAAAGGCGCAAATAAAAGCAAGAAAAGGGTCTGGACAAAGAGCCAAAAAACTAGGGAAATGCCAGTTTGACGCTTTAGATGGAGCTTGATTTCCTCTTCTCCGACCAAGAGAAAGAGCTTGTCAGGTGCCTCCATGTAAGTAGCAATTCCACCCCAAAGCAAAAGTAAAACAGACGTAATTCCTACAAACAAAAGGATAGGCCAATGATTTTCAGGAAAATGTTGCAAGAGTTGACTGTACTGGTAGGCTAGAAATCCCAGCAGGACAAGCAGGAACAAGACAAAGTGGTCATTAAGAACATAGCGCAAATAACCAAGACACTCCTTACGAAAAGCCTGCTTTCTCTTTAAAAACAAGTCTTTCATAGCTCCTCCTCTTTGGTCAGAGCCAAGTAAATATCATTCAAACTAGCCTCAGGCATATCAAAGGCTTCGCGCAGTTGTGCCAGATTCCCCTTGGCACGCACCTCCCCCTTGTGGAGAATAACGAAGGCATCACACATCTTCTCCGCCGAATCCAGCACGTGGGTACTCATGAGAATGGACTTGCCCTTTTGCTTTTCCACTTCCAAAAGCTGAATCAAGTCAGAAATAGCCAGCGGATCAAGACCAAGGAAAGGCTCATCCACGATAAAGAGACTCGGATCCACCACAAAAGCACAGATAATCATGACCTTCTGCTTCATCCCTTTTGAAAAATGAACTGGAAACCAGTCTAATTTCTGGTCCAAACGGAACATTTTTAACAAAGGTTCTACTCGATCAAAAGCCACTTTCTGCTCAATACCATAAGCCATAGCAACCGTTTCGATATGCTCTCTGAGGGTCAATTCCTCATACAGGCTAGGTGTCTCAGGAATGTAGCCAATTTGCTTGCGGTAGCTCGTTGCATCTTCCTGAAGAGTAAGTCCATTGATATTGATGGAGCCACTATAAGGTGTCAACAGGCCGATAATCTCATTAATAGTCGTCGATTTCCCAGCACCATTGAGACCAATCAAACCGACCAACTGCCCACTTTCAACTGCAAAGGACACATCTTTCAAGACAGGGACATGAACATAGCCACCTGTCAGGTTTTTAATTTCTAACATATTTTCTCCAAATCTGGTATAATGTAGCTATATTATATCAAAATTCAATACAGTAGAGGTAGATTTTATGTCAGATTGCATTTTTTGTAAAATCATTGCAGGGGAAATTCCTGCTTCAAAAGTATATGAAGATGAGCAGGTTCTTGCCTTTCTTGATATCTCTCAAGTGACACCAGGACACACCTTGGTCGTGCCAAAAGAACACTATCGCAATCTTTTGGAAATGGACGCTACAAGCGCCAGCCAACTCTTTGCTCAAGTACCAAAAGTAGCTCAAAAAGTCATGAAAGCTACTAAGGCTGCTGGAATGAATATCATTGCCAACTGTGAAGAAATCGCAGGGCAAACAGTCTTCCATACCCACGTTCACCTCGTGCCTCGCTACAGTGCAGACGATGACCTCAAGATTGATTTTATCGCCCACGAACCAGACTTTGACAAACTTGCTCAAGTCGCTGAAACCATCAAAAACGCCTAAGGAGTTGCTATGAAATTATCCAACCTACTGCTATTTGCAGGAGCTGCAGCTGGAAGTTATCTGGTCACAAAAAATCGTCAAACCATCACAGATGAAGTCTTGAATACCACTGACCGCGTTCAAGCTATCAAGGATGATGTGGATATTATCCAAAACAGCCTGCAAATCATCGACCAACAAAAAGAACTCATCAAGGAATACCAAGAAGACCTGACTTACAAGTTTAAAGTCTTGGAAAAAGATATCCAGACTAGACTAGCTGTCATCAAAGAAACACAGGAAATCGAAGATAAGTAAAAAGAGCCCGACGACTCTTTTTTAAAACATAAACAAGTTATATCCCATCAACTATACATCACAATTTAGACAACTCATTCACCATTTCGTAACTAAATCGAATACTTTCACAGACTTTCCGCCGTAATGAAAACACCTGAAACAGCTTGGTTTCAGGTGTTCGGAAACTTTGAGACCTAGGCTCAAAGTTTAGGCATGGAACTTCGAAGAAGGTTGCTACCGTCCGTCATTACTTAAGGAAAGTCTTAAAAAATCTATAAATAAAAAGAGCCACTCGGCTCTTTTTACTTTATTCTCCTTCAAAGGCATCTTTAATATGGTCAAAGAAGCCTTTTTTCTTTGGATTGACTTTTAAATCACCTGCAGCTGCGAATTCTTTCAAGGCTGCTTTTTGACGGTCGTTCAAGCCTGTCGGTGTTACGACATTAACGGTAACATATTGGTCACCAACTGCACCTCCACGAAGGCTCGGAGCTCCCTTGCCACGTAGACGGAATTTCTTACCAGTCTGAGTTCCCTCTGGGATAACCAATTCAACATCACCATGAACCGTTGGGATATCAACTGTATCACCAAGAGCTGCTTGGACAAAGTTGAGGTTGAGATTGTAGAAGATAGTAGTTCCTTCACGTTCAAACTTGTCGCTAGCTTCCACAGAAACTACTACATACAAGTCACCATAAGGTCCACCGTTAAAGCCTGCTTCACCTTGACCTGCTAGGCGAATTTGTTGACCTGTTTCCACACCAGCAGGGATTTTCACATGTACACTATGAGCTTGTTTTTCATGACCTGTTCCGTGGCAGGTTGTACATGGACCTTTGATTTCTTTTCCGCGACCGTGACAGACATCACAGGTTACTTGGCGACGCATCATACCAAGAGGAGTCTGCGTATCGACGTTAATGACACCAGCGCCATGACAGCGTCCACAAGTGACTGGACTTGTCCCTGGCTTAGCACCAGAGCCATTACATGTACGACAGCTTGCTTCACGGTTGTATTTAACTTCTTTTTCAGCTCCAAAAATAGCTTCTTCAAAGGTCAAGTTCACACGATACTGGAGATCATCACCTTGACGAGGAGCGTTTGGATTGCGCGAAGCACTGCCTCCGCCGAAGAAACTTGAGAAGATGTCCTCAAAACCACCGAAGCCACCTGCCCCGTTGAAACCACCGAAACCGCCAGCACCACCAAAGCCACCGTTGGCACCAGCAGCACCATATTGGTCATAGACCGCACGTTTTTGGTCGTCACTCAAAGTCTCATAGGCTTCTTGAACTTCCTTGTACTTTTCCTCAGCACCAGGCTCCTTGTTGATATCTGGGTGGTATTTTTTGGAAAGCTTGCGATAAGCTTTTTTGATCTCGTCTGCCGAAGCGTTTTTTGACACCCCCAGACGATCATAAAATTCAGTATTGTTCATAATTCAAGATACAAAGGGCGTTAACCGGACACAGCCAAAAAAGGAGTTTTGACGACGGACGCTTGCGTCCTAGAAAAACTATCTTCTTGGCACAGTCCGTAGCCCGTGTTCAGTTACTCGAACACCCTTGTTCCTTTCTGTTGATATTGTGAATCAAACCTCTATTTAGGTCGGATTCAATTACTTTCTTTTATATTGATGAGACAAACCACAAACAAATCAGGCAAGCCTCTTTTTATCGAAAAACAGAGGCTGGGTTGCAACCTCTGGATTTCTTTTTATCATTACTACATTTAGACAAAGCACCTTAGTAATTAGTCATTCTTAACGACCTCACTCCCCGATTTTCAAGTTCGGGATAAAATAGTCCACTGGACTATTTTATTTTTCCGTAAACTCTCCGTCTACGACGTCATCGCCTGCGTTTCCTGTTGCTTGTGCGCCTTCTGCTCCTGCTTGAGCTTGTTGCGCTGCTGCGGCTTGTTCGTAGAGTTTAACAGCAAGTCCTTGAGCTTTTTCGTTCAAAGCTTCGAGTTTTGCTTTCATTTCGTCCAAGTTGTTGTCTTCTTGAGCTTTCTTAAGATCATCAAGGGCCGCTTGGGCAGCATCACGTTCTGCATCGAAGCCTTTACCTTCAGTTTCCTTGATTGTCTTTTCAGTCGCAAAAATTGCTTGGTCTACTTCGTTACGAAGGTCAACTTCTTCTTTACGTTTCTTATCTGCTTCAGCGTTAGCTTCTGCATCTTTCATCATGCGGTCGATTTCTTCGTCTGTCAAACCTGAGTTTGATTGGATAACAATTGTTTGTTCTTTTTGAGTTCCAAGGTCTTTAGCTTTAACAGATACGATACCGTTCTTGTCGATGTCAAATGTTACTTCGATTTGTGGGATACCACGAGGTGCAGCTGGGATATCAGTCAATTGGAATCGTCCAAGAGTCTTGTTATCTGCTGCCATTGGGCGTTCACCTTGAAGAACGTGGATATCAACGGCTGGTTGGTTGTCTGCTGCAGTTGAGAAGACTTGTGATTTAGATGTTGGAATAGTAGTGTTGCGATCGATAAGTTTTGTAAATACTCCACCCATTGTTTCGATACCAAGTGACAATGGTGTTACGTCAAGAAGGACAACGTCTTTGACATCACCAGTGATGACACCACCTTGAATCGCAGCACCCATAGCAACTACTTCATCAGGGTTTACTGATTTGTTTGGTTCTTTACCAGTTTCAGCTTTAACAGCTTCTACAACGGCTGGGATACGAGTTGAACCACCAACAAGGATAACTTCGTCGATTTCTGACAAGCTCAAACCTGCATCAGAAAGGGCTTGACGAACTGGAACTTTTGTACGTTCTACAAGGTCACGAGTCAAATCATCAAATTTCGCACGAGTCAAAGTCATTTCCAAGTGAAGAGGTCCAGCTTCACCAGCAGTGATAAATGGCAAGCTGATTTGGGTTGAAGTTACACCAGAAAGGTCTTTCTTAGCTTTTTCAGCCGCATCTTTCAAACGTTGCATTGCCATCTTGTCAGTAGACAAGTCGATACCATTTTCTTTCTTGAATTCTGCTACCAAGTGGTCGATAATTTTTTGGTCAAAGTCATCACCACCAAGTTTGTTGTCCCCTGCAGTTGACAATACATCGAAGACACCGTCACCCAATTCAAGGATAGAGACGTCGAATGTACCACCACCAAGGTCAAATACCAAGATTTTTTCTTCTTTGTCAGTCTTGTCCAAACCGTAAGCAAGAGCGGCTGCAGTTGGTTCGTTGACGATACGTTCTACTTCAAGACCGGCGATTTTACCAGCGTCTTTTGTTGCTTGACGTTGAGCATCATTAAAGTAAGCTGGAACTGTGATAACTGCTTTAGTTACTTTTTCACCAAGGTAGTCTTCAGCATAACCTTTCAAGTATTGAAGAATCATAGCTGAGATTTCTTGTGGAGTGTACTCTTTTCCGTTTGCAGAAACTTTTTCAGAAGTTCCCATCTTAGATTTGATAGAGATAACTGTATCTGGGTTTGTGACCGCTTGACGTTTTGCAGCATCACCAACGATGATTTCACCGTTTTTGAATGAGACTACAGATGGAGTTGTGCGGTTTCCTTCTGGGTTTGCGATGATTTTTGATTCAGTTCCTTCAAGAACTGCAACTGCTGAGTTTGTTGTACCTAAGTCAATACCGATAATTTTAGACATGTGTTTTTCTCCTTGTTAGTTAATTTTCTATTTTTGATATTTCCCTTAAGTGGTGGGGACGTGAGCAACTCCCTACGGGATTTCATCACTTATTTTTGAGCCTATTGTCTCAAAAATCCCCTGTTTCAGTAGCTTTTGCTACTGAAACTTTCACCACGGTGGGAAATATCTTCCTTGCAAGCCTCCGGCTTGCCTCTTATCTTTCTTTCATAGTTTATTGTCGTTTCGGACAAGTTTTCTATTATATATGTTGCAACCGTCAGAATTGCCTAGTTGTAGACAACTACCATTGCTGGGCGTAGGATGCGGTCATGGAGTTTGTAGCCTTTTTGGAAGACTTGGGCGATGGTATCTGCTGGGTGTTCATCGTCTGCTGGAAGAGTTTGGATTGCCATATGGTAGTTATGGTCAAATTCACCGTCAGCTGCGATTTCTTCGATTCCTTCTTCTTTCAAAGCGTGAATCAAGCTTTCTTGCACCATTTCCAATCCTTTTTTGACATCGTCTGTCAAACCTTCAACCGCGAGTGCACGCTCAAGGTTATCCAAAGAAGGGAGAATCGCTTTTGCCAAGTCCTGGCTACGATAACGTTGCAAGTTTTGACGCTCTTCATTGGCACGGCGTTGGATATTTTGCATTTCTGCATGAGCGCGAAGGTATTTATTTTCGAACTCATCTGCACGTTCATTTGCCAAGTCCAACTCTGACTTCTCAGGAGTTGTTTCTTCTACCGTTTCCACAACTTCCTCTTCTTGGACTTCTTCTACTTCTTCATTTTTTATATCTTGGGCCATTTTCGCCTCCTTTAATGATTTCAATCTTAATGTACTTCGTAATGATTACTGCTGAGGTAGCGGTAAAAATCTGTCAACTTCATGGTCAAAACACGATTGACCACATTGACCTGGTTGATTAGCTGTTGGTAATCCAGATTGACTGGACCGATAATGGCTAGAATTCCAACTCCCCGATAAGGAATGAGGAACTTGCTACTAATCACCGCTAGATCAGCTAGACAGGACTCTTGACTGTCTGCAACACGGACGTTTTGCATCTGATCTTCACGCAATCCCTCACGAATCTCCAGAGCCACCTTTTGCGGTTGATCAAAGAACTGATAAGCTGCCAGATTGGCAAAATTCAAGAGATTGACCTTGCCTGCCACCACAATGTTTTCGTTGAACATTTCCTTAAAGATGTGTTCAAAGAGATCGATAACATTGTCCGTAGTTGTAAAGTAACGCTGGATAATCTGCGGAATCTCCGTCCGAATCTTGTAGTGAATATCTAGAACGGTGTGGCCGAGAAAACGTTCCTGAATGATGCTCTTCAGTTTCAGCAAATCCTCCTGCAAGAAATTCCTTGGAATCAGAAACTGACTAGTAACCGTTCGAGACTCGTCTAGGGTGAATACTGCCAAGGCTGTATGTTGCCCCAAAACAACGATATCAAAGGCTGTCAAACGTTGCCTGCTCGGCTCAACATCCAGTGCTACTACCGTACAGCCACTCAAGTCTGTTAGTAGATTAGCAGCCTCTTGCAGAATATCCTCCAATTTGAAGAATTCCTGATCAAAGGCTTTGACAATCTCATAAACCTCATTTTCAGCCAGTCGGTCAAAATCCAGTGAGTGTTTCACATAGTACTGAAAACCAGCAACACTTGGCATCCGACCACTTGAAGTATGAGCCTTTTCAAGCAAACCTTGCTTCTCTAGAGCCGCCATGTCATTACGAATGGTTGCACTGCTAGAGTTAATAGACTCTTGCAAGGCTTTGGATCCGACAGGTTCGTGCGTTTTGGTAAAGATGTCAATAATCAGATTTAAAATATCCTGCTGACGCTCTGTAACCATCTCATCACTCCTCTCTGTCTGATCGATTAGCACTCGATACGCTCAAGTGCTAACTTATGATTCTATTATACACCCTTAAAAGAGAATGTCAAGATAAAAACTCAAAAAATTAGCACTCTTTTGTCAAGAGTGCTAAAAATCAGTCTGAAGACCTAGAACCCTACCTTCCATCTACTCGGTATTTCCTTTTTAGTCTGAAATAACCATAAATTAGATAAGAAATCATAAAGGCATATAAAATAAAAATAACGAAGAAAGACATAGCAAGCTCTTCTTTAAATAAACTCATACAAACAACAAACCCACCTAAGAAAGTAGCTGTACAGGAACGAAATCTAGATCGCATGACTTCCCATCTGAGCCCCTTACTCATATAGACTTGATCCTCTGGAAGTAAATTAGAAGACGATTTACGAAGAATCGAACAAAAACCTGTTTCTATCAATTCCCAACCTCTATTTCTAAAATCTTGCAGTTCATGCTTATGCTTTTTAAGAAATCTAGAATCATAGATACAGTAGATAACATCGTCTGGTTGACATTGGTCAAAATAGAACAAACCAAAACGACTCGTTCTATATCTCCAACCTTTCAAGTGCATCTCATGCAAATATTCTTCTTCCTTGTCCAAATCAACAATAGTGAAAATCCGAAATTGCTTTTTATTTATCATGACTTTCCCTCCAATTTTGAGCATGCCTCCCCTATCATAAATCTGATAATTCCTTCTTTTTATGCCATAACTTCCAGCTAATATAAGCAACTATTAACAAGAGGATTAAAGACAAGAAAATATCTAGCCCGACCGCAAGTAAACTCCATAGACCATACGCATTACTTCTATTGAGCAATTTAAGTAAGAATGGTATATGTATGGCTAGCAAAAGTAAAACAGGTACTAATCGCAGTCTTAAAATGCGATTAACCATAGCTAACTTCCCAGCAGCGTCATTATAGATTTCAAATTCTGCATTCGATTCAATTTCAGAATATGCTTTTCTAAAATAGGAAAAACTATTAAAGTCTGTAATATGCTCCCAGCCACAGTCTTTAAACAGTTGTAAATAGGAGGCTCTCTCTGATTTTTCCATTGGGTAAAAATCCAACTGATAAGACACTTGCTCAGAGTGACACTTTTCAAAGGTATACTTAACTGCAAACAATAAGATAGAATAGCTTACTTTTCTAAGTTTCCAGCCCTTAGCATGCATTTCTCTAAAGTACAGAGCCTCCCTCTCATAATCCGCAATTGTAAAAATTCGATAAACAATTTTCTTTTCCATCATCCTTCCTCCCGACTGTTTCTATAGAGTCGTTCAATACGTTTCAATTCAATATCTAAGACTTTTCGTCCCAAGTCTGTTATCTGATAGATTTTCCGTTTTTCCTCTTCTCGGACAAAGGAAATCAAACCATCCTTTTCCATCTTTGACAAGGTTCCATACATAGTTCCAGGACTAATTGAAACTTGCGAATCTGTCATCTCCTTGACCTTTTGCGTAATGCTATAACCATGACCTTCCTTTTGCAGACAGAACAAGATATAAAAACCCGTTTCCGTCATCGGAAGATAAACTCGACGAATCTTATCCGTCAATTCCATTTATAGCTACCTCCTATTCAGCTCGATATATCGCACTTCGTTATATAAAATATATCACACCTCGATATAAAATACAAGAAAAAAGATTACCCACAGGCCAATGTCATTAAGTTAGTGATCTAACTCTTTAAATAGGAGATAGGATTGAGAACATCAAAGTGATTCTCTATCCTATCTTCTATTTTTTTGCATGACAAATAAAGGTTTTTTCACCCTATTTTTTGAGATTTATGTTACTCT
>NZ_PKIE01000001.1 GCF_002860865.1 Streptococcus mitis | reverse complement strand
ATCACATCCTGCTGAAATTGCTTTCCTTTAAAATGATTCATCGTCATTCCTCCTGCTATCTTTTTCTATTATTCTACCTTATTTGATAGTAGATTTAAAACTTTGCAACAGAACCTAAAAAAGGACAGTCGGGTTCGGGGAGTTCTGCAAGGACACAAGCAGATCACTCCCGACCAGACGGAAAGGAAAAATCAACACTTGGAAAACGTATCGGTCAAACCATCGGTACAGTAGCTGATACCAAAGACAGAATGGTAGACACTGCTAGTGGTTTGAAAGAACAGGTTAAAGATTTGCCGACCAATGCAAGATATGCAGTATATCAAGGAAAATCCAAAGTAAAAGAGAATGTCCGTGATTTAACCAGTAGTATTTCTCAAACCAAAGCGGACAGAGCCAGTGGACGCAAGGAACAGCAGGAACAAAGGCGAAAAACCATTGCGAAGCGTCGCTCTGAAATGGAACAGGTCAAACAGAAAAAACAGCCTGCTTCTTCTGTTCATGAAAGACCGACTACAAGACAAGAACAATATCATGATGAACAGACCTCAAAACAGTCTAATATTCAGACTTCATATAAGGAATCTCAACAAGCCAAACAAGAGCGTCCAGCAGTTAAGTCCGATTTTTCAAGTCCAAAAGTGGAACGCCAAGGCAATACCGTTCAAGAAAAAACCGTTCAAAAGCCAGCAACTTCAACCACTACAGCAGATAGAACTTCACAACGTCCAATCACAAAAGAACGTCCGTCTACTGTTCAAAGAGTACCACTACAAAATACAAGAAGTAGACCACCAATCAAAACCGCCACCATTAAGAAAGTCGGTAAGAAACCATGAAGTTGAAAACTTTAGTGATTGGTGGTTCTGGATTATTCTTGATGGTCTTCTCACTGCTTCTGTTTGTTGCCATTTTATTTTCAGATGAACAGGACAGCGGAATTTCCAATATTCATTATGGAGGTGTGAATGTTTCCGCAGAAGTGCTGGCTCATAAGCCTATGGTAGAAAAATATGCCAAAGAATATGGCGTTGAAGAATATGTCAACATACTTCTTGCGATTATACAGGTGGAATCGGGCGGTACTGCGGAAGATGTTATGCAGTCCTCGGAATCCCTCGGTCTTCCACCTAATTCATTGAGTACAGAAGAATCCATTAAGCAAGGTGTGAAGTATTTCAGTGAATTATTAGCCAGTAGCGAAAGGCTCAGTGTAGATTTAGAATCGGTTATCCAGTCCTACAATTATGGTGGTGGTTTCTTAGGGTATGTGGCTAATCGTGGAAATAAATATACCTTTGAACTGGCTCAAAGTTTCTCAAAAGAGTATTCAGGTGGCGAAAAAGTGTCTTACCCCAATCCCATAGCCATACCTATCAATGGGGGCTGGCGATACAACTATGGCAATATGTTTTATGTGCAACTGGTAACGCAGTATCTTGTCACAACAGAGTTTGATGATGATACGGTACAAGCCATCATGGACGAAGCACTGAAATATGAGGGCTGGCGATACGTTTACGGTGGAGCTTCCCCGACTACTTCTTTTGATTGTAGCGGACTGACACAATGGACGTATGGAAAAGCTGGAATTAACTTACCACGAACCGCACAACAGCAATATGATGTGACCCAGCATATCCCACTATCGGAAGCACAAGCTGGCGATTTGGTTTTCTTTCATTCTACCTATAACGCTGGCTCTTATATTACTCATGTTGGGATATACCTTGGCAATAACCGTATGTTTCATGCAGGCGACCCAATCGGTTATGCCGACTTAACAAGCCCCTACTGGCAACAGCATTTAGTGGGAGCAGGACGAATCAAACAATGAGAAAGGAAGATTTAATGATGAAATTTAGAAAAAATCAGAATAAAGAAAAACAGATACCAAAGGAAAAGAAACCTCGTGTCTACTATAAGGTCAATCCTCATAAAAAGGTTGTGATTGCCTTGTGGGTACTTTTAGGGCTTAGTTTCAGCTTTGCGATATTCAAGCACTTTACAGCTATAGATACTCATACTATTCACGAAACAACTATCATAGAAAAGGAATACGTTGATACTCATCATGTAGAAAATTTTGTAGAGAACTTTGCGAAAGTCTACTATTCATGGGAGCAATCCGATAAGTCCATTGATAATCGAATGGAAAGTCTAAAAGGCTATCTGACAGATGAACTTCAAGCTCTCAATGTTGATACAGTACGCAAAGATATTCCTGTATCGTCTTCTGTAAGAGGATTTCAGATATGGACGGTAGAGCCAACTGGCGACAATGAGTTTAATGTAACCTACAGTGTAGACCAGCTCATTACAGAGGGAGAAAATACAAAGACCGTCCACTCTGCTTATATAGTGAGTGTCTATGTAGATGGTTCTGGAAATATGGTACTGGTTAAGAATCCGACCATTACCAACATACCTAAGAAATCAAGTTATAAACCAAAAGCCATTGAAAGTGAGGGGACGGTTGATTCCATTACAACCAATGAAATCAATGAGTTTTTAACGACGTTCTTCAAGCTCTATCCTACAGCGACAGCCAGTGAACTTTCCTACTATGTGAATGACGGGATATTAAAACCAATCGGAAAAGAGTACATCTTTCAAGAACTGGTAAATCCTATTCACAATCGTAAGGATAATCAAGTCACGGTATCGCTGACAGTGGAGTATATCGACCAGCAGACCAAAGCAACGCAGGTATCTCAATTTGATTTGGTACTTGAAAAGAACGGGAGTAATTGGAAGATTATAGAATAACAAATATTGGTACATTATTACAGCTATTTTGTAATCACGTACTCTCTTTGATAAAAAATTGGAGATTCCTTGACAAATATGCTCTTACGTGCTATTATTTAAGTATCTATTTAAAAGGAGTTAATAAATATGCGGCAAGGTATTCTTAAATAAACTGTCAATTTGATAGTGGGAACAAATAATTGGATGTCCTTTTTTAGGAGGGCTTAGTTTTTTGTACCCAGTTTAAGAATACCTTTATCATGTGATTCTAAAGTATCCGGAGAATATCTGTATGCTTTGTATGCCTATGGTTATGCATAAAAATCCCAGTGATAAGAGTATTTATCACTGGGATTTTTATGCCCTTTTGGGCTTTTGAATGGAGGAAAATCACATGAAAATTATTAATATTGGAGTTTTAGCTCATGTTGATGCAGGAAAAACTACCTTAACAGAAAGCTTATTATATAACAGTGGAGCGATTACAGAATTAGGAAGCGTGGACAAAGGTACAACGAGGACGGATAATACGCTTTTAGAACGTCAGAGAGGAATTACAATTCAGACAGGAATAACCTCTTTTCAGTGGGAAAATACGAAGGTGAACATCATAGACACGCCAGGACATATGGATTTCTTAGCAGAAGTATATCGTTCATTATCAGTTTTAGATGGGGCAATTCTACTGATTTCTGCAAAAGATGGCGTACAAGCACAAACTCGTATATTATTTCATGCACTTAGGAAAATGGGGATTCCCACAATCTTTTTTATCAATAAGATTGACCAAAATGGAATTGATTTATCAACGGTTTATCAGGATATTAAAGAGAAACTTTCTGCGGAAATTGTAATCAAACAGAAGGTAGAACTGCATCCTAATATGCGTGTAATGAACTTTACCGAATCTGAACAATGGGATATGGTAATAGAAGGAAATGATTACCTTTTGGAGAAATATACGTCTGGGAAATTATTGGAAGCATTAGAACTCGAACAAGAGGAAAGCATAAGATTTCATAATTGTTCCCTGTTCCCTGTTTATCACGGAAGTGCAAAAAACAATATAGGGATTGATAACCTTATAGAAGTGATTACGAATAAATTTTATTCATCAACACATCGAGGTCAGTCTGAACTTTGCGGAAAAGTTTTCAAAATTGAGTATTCGGAAAAAAGACAGCGTCTTGCATATATACGTCTTTATAGTGGCGTACTGCATTTGCGAGATTCGGTTAGAATATCGGAAAAGGAAAAAATAAAAATTACAGAAATGTATACTTCAATAAATGGTGAATTATGTAAAATCGATAAGGCTTATTCCGGGGAAATTGTTATTTTGCAGAATGAGTTTTTGAAGTTAAATAGTGTTCTTGGAGATACAAAGCTATTGCCACAGAGAGAGAGAATTGAAAATCCCCTCCCTCTGCTGCAAACGACTGTTGAACCGAGCAAACCTCAACAAAGGGAAATGTTACTTGATGCACTTTTAGAAATCTCCGACAGTGACCCGCTTCTGCGATATTATGTGGATTCTGCGACACATGAAATCATACTTTCTTTCTTAGGGAAAGTACAAATGGAAGTGACTTGTGCTCTGCTGCAAGAAAAGTATCATGTGGAGATAGAAATAAAAGAGCCTATAGTCATTTATATGGAAAGACCGTTAAAAAAAGCAGAGTATACCATTCACATCGAAGTTCCACCGAATCCTTTCTGGGCTTCCATTGGTCTATCTGTAGCACCGCTTCCATTAGGGAGCGGAGTACAGTATGAGAGCTCGGTTTCTCTTGGATACTTAAATCAATCGTTTCAAAATGCAGTTATGGAGGGGATACGCTATGGCTGTGAACAAGGATTGTATGGTTGGAATGTGACGGACTGTAAAATCTGTTTTAAGTATGGCTTATACTATAGCCCTGTTAGTACCCCAGCAGATTTTCGGATGCTTGCTCCTATTGTATTGGAACAAGTCTTAAAAAAAGCTGGAACAGAATTGTTAGAGCCATATCTTAGTTTTAAAATTTATGCGCCACAGGAATATCTTTCACGAGCATACAACGATGCTCCTAAATATTGTGCGAACATCGTAGACACTCAATTGAAAAATAATGAGGTCATTCTTAGTGGAGAAATCCCTGCTCGGTGTATTCAAGAATATCGTAGTGATTTAACTTTCTTTACAAATGGACGTAGTGTTTGTTTAACAGAGTTAAAAGGGTACCATGTTACTACCGGTGAACCTGTTTGCCAGCCCCGTCGTCCAAATAGTCGGATAGATAAAGTACGATATATGTTCAATAAAATAACTTAGTGTATTTTATGTTGTTATATAAATATGGTTTCTTGTTAAATAAGATGAAATATTTTTTAATAAAGATTTGAATTAAAGTGTAAAGGAGGAGATAGTTATTATAAACTACAAGTGGATATTGTGTCCTGTATGTGGAAATAAAACACGATTAAAGATAAGGGAAGATACTGAATTAAAAAAATTCCCCCTCTATTGTCCGAAATGCAGACAAGAAAATTTAATTGAAATAAAGCAGTTCAAAGTAACTGTGATTACAGAGCCAGACGCAAAGACGCAGAGCCGATAAAATGAGATTAATACAATCTCATTTTATCGGCTCTTTCCGTTATGTATGGATTCTTTTAATTAGTCTTCGATGTTTCTTGCTTCGTTGATACCGCTGGCTAAAGATTCCATTAAGGATAGTTCTTTGTCTGTAAAGCTATCCATGTATTTCTCTATCTGTAATCGTCGGGTGCTTTTTACCAAGTTATTAGCAGGTAAGAAAAATTCATCAACGGAAACATGAAGTAACGATACAAGGTCATAAAGAACTTGTATGCTGGGGTGTTGCCCTTTATTTTCAATATTAGTTAAGTACCGTGGGTCAATTTCAATCAATGCTCCCACTTGTTCACGAGTTAAACCTCGTTTCAATCGAGCTTCTTTAATGGCTAAACCAAAGGCTCTAAAATCATATTTATCTTCTTTTTTACGCATAGTAGACCACCTCTATACATTTTATTGTTCCTACTGAATTAAAAACAGGTATAGAAAAACGTGTTATATGGTTTATAGGTTTATATTTAATAAAAAGCACTACTAAACGCCAATAAAAAAAACCGTTATATGGTAGTGCTATTTACGCTGTTGGGGTCCCGAGCGCCTACGAGGAATTTGTATCGATAAGAAATAGATTTAAAAATTTCGCTGTTATTTTGTACATTTAACTTGACGGTGACATCTCTCTATTGTGAGTTATTAGTGGTACAGTTTTCAACCGTTTTAATTATAAAAAAGTGGTGCATTTTTAAATTGGCACAAACAGGTAACGGTTATTGCAGGTGTATTTCTTATCTATGGGTTTAACATGGATTTTATCATTAAAATCATGAGTATTGTCCGAGAGTGATTGGTCTTGCGTATGGTTAACCCTAAAGTTATGGAAATAAGACTTAGAAGCAAACTTAAGAGTGTGTTGATTGTGCATTATCTTAAAATTTTGTATAATAGGAATTGAAGTTAAATTAGATGCTAAAAATTTGTAATTAAGAAGGAGGGATTCGTCATGTTGGTATTCCAAATGCGTAATGTAGATAAAACATCTATTGTTTTGAAACAGACTAAAAACAGTGATTACGCAGATAAATAAATACGTTAGATTAATTCCTACCAGTAACTAATCTTATGACTTTTTAAACAGATAACTAAAATTACAAACAAATCGTTTAACTTCTGTATTTATTTATAGATGTAATCACTTCAGGAGTGATTACATGAACAAAAATATAAAATATTCTCAAAACTTTTTAACGAGTGAAAAAGTACTCAACCAAATAATAAAACAATTGAATTTAAAAGAAACCGATACCGTTTACGAAATTGGAACAGGTAAAGGGCATTTAACGACGAAACTGGCTAAAATAAGTAAACAGGTAACGTCTATTGAATTAGACAGTCATCTATTCAACTTATCGTCAGAAAAATTAAAACTGAACATTCGTGTCACTTTAATTCACCAAGATATTCTACAGTTTCAATTCCCTAACAAACAGAGGTATAAAATTGTTGGGAATATTCCTTACCATTTAAGCACACAAATTATTAAAAAAGTGGTTTTTGAAAGCCATGCGTCTGACATCTATCTGATTGTTGAAGAAGGATTCTACAAGCGTACCTTGGATATTCACCGAACACTAGGGTTGCTCTTGCACACTCAAGTCTCGATTCAGCAATTGCTTAAGCTGCCAGCGGAATGCTTTCATCCTAAACCAAAAGTAAACAGTGTCTTAATAAAACTTACCCGCCATACCACAGATGTTCCAGATAAATATTGGAAGCTATATACGTACTTTGTTTCAAAATGGGTCAATCGAGAATATCGTCAACTGTTTACTAAAAATCAGTTTCATCAAGCAATGAAACACGCCAAAGTAAACAATTTAAGTACCGTTACTTATGAGCAAGTATTGTCTATTTTTAATAGTTATCTATTATTTAACGGGAGGAAATAATTCTATGAGTCGCTTTTGTAAATTTGAAAAGTTACACGTTACTAAAGGGAATGTAGATAAATTATTAGGTATACTACTGACAGCTTCCAAGGAGCTAAAGAGGTCCCTAGCGCCTACGGGGAATTTGTATCGATAAGGAATAGATTTAAAAATTTCGCTGTTATTTTGTACAATAAGGATAAATTTGAATGGTACCATAAACGACCGTTTATGGTACCTTTTCATTTTCCTGCTTTTTCTAAATGTTTTTTAAGTAAATCAAGTACCAAAATCCGTTCCTTTTTCATAGTTCCTATATAGTTATACTTAATGAGTTATGGTACATTTAAATTATAAAATTAAGGAGGTTTTTTTATGATTTTTGGCTATGCTCGAGTGAGTACGGATGATCAAAATCTTAGTTTACAAATTGATGCACTTACTCATTATGGAATTGATAAATTATTTCAAGAAAAAGTAACTGGTGCGAAAAAAGACCGACCGCAATTAGAAGAAATGATCAACCTACTACGTGAAGGAGATTCTGTTGTCATTTACAAGTTAGATCGAATTTCACGATCAACTAAACATTTGATTGAACTTTCTGAATTATTTGAAGAACTTAGTGTCAATTTTATATCTATTCAAGATAACGTAGATACTTCAACGTCTATGGGAAGATTCTTTTTCCGAGTTATGGCTAGTTTAGCAGAACTGGAACGGGATATTATTATTGAACGAACTAACTCTGGTCTTAAGGCAGCCAGAGTCCGAGGAAAAAAAGGGGGCCGTCCAAGTAAAGGTAAGCTATCAATTGATTTAGCTTTAAAAATGTATGACAGCAAAGAGTATTCTATTCGTCAAATTCTTGATGCCTCTAAATTAAGCAAAACAACCTTTTACCGTTACCTCAATAAAAGGAATGCTTAAGATATGGCTATGAAAAGAATTTTAACTACTTCACAGCGTGAACAACTTCTTTCTGTAGACCACTTATCAGAAGAGGATTTTAAAGCGTATTTTAGTTTTTCTGATTATGATCTGGAGGTTATTAATCAACACCGTGGAAAGGTCAATAAACTAGGATTTGCGATACAACTTTGTTTGGCCCGGTATCCTGGGTGTTCTTTAAGTAATTGGCCGATTAAATCAACCAGACTAACTTCTTATGTGAGTCGACAGCTCCATCTTGATGCAATTGATTTAAATTCATATGATCATAGAAATACACGTGCAAATCACTTCAACGAGATCTTAGAAGTATTCAACTATCATCGATTCGGTAGTGCTAATACACAAAAACAGTTAATAGAATATTTAATTGAACTAGCTTTAGAAAATGATGACTCTATCTATCTAATGAAAAAAACAATTGATTTCTTAACTCGAAAAAGAATTATTTTTCCATCTATAGCTACACTTGAAGACATTATAAGCCGCTGTCGAGATAAAGCAGAAAACAACTTATTTTCAATATTGCTCTGTTCATTAACAGATATACAAATTGAAAAACTAGAGAGTTTGTTTCAAATTTATGAAGAGACGAAAATAACTAAACTCGCTTGGCTAAAAGACATTCCAGGTAAGGCAAATCCAGAAAGCTTTATGAGTATTTGTAAAAAAGTGGAAGTGATTGCTTCCATGGGACTCGGGACAATTAATGTCTCCCATATTAATCGGAACAGGTTTCTTCAGCTAGCTAGACTAGGGGAAAATTATGATGCATATGACTTCTCCCGTTTTGAGCTTGAAAAAAGATACTCTTTACTTATTGCTTTTTTAGTCAATCATCATCAATATCTGATCGATCAACTGATTGAGATTAATGACCGCATTTTAGCAAGTATTAAACGCAAAGGGACACGTGATTCACAAGAACAGTTAAAAGAAAAAGGAAAATTGGCTACTAAAAAATTGGAACATTATGCTTCTTTAATTGATGCTCTTCACTTTGCAAAAGATAATGATAGTAATCCTTTTGACGAAATTGAACGAATCATGCCTTGGGAAGATTTAGTACAAGATGGAGAAGAAGCTAAAAAAATTACAGGTAATAAAAATCATGGCTATTTAGAAATGGTTCGAAATAAAGCTAATTACCTCCGAAGATACACGCCAATGTTATTGAGGACCCTTTCGTTCAAAGCAACTCCGGCAGCAAATCCAGTCCTCATGGCCCTAACTCAACTAACTGATTTACACAATAGTGGTAAAAGAAAAATACCGGCAGATACTTCTACTGATTTTGTGAGTAAAAAATGGAAAAGCCTTGTTCGGCCAGAAGAGGGGAAAATAGATCGGTCTTACTATGAGTTAGTAGCTTTCACCGAGCTAAAGAACAATATTCGATCAGGAGATATTTCAGTTGAAGGAAGTATGATCCATCGAAATATTGATGATTACTTAGTTGATTTATCTGCTTGTATTGATTCAGAAACTATTCCAGACACGTTTGAGGACTATTTAAAGGATCGGGAAATAATTTTAGATTTACAGCTTCAATTTTATTCGACAGTTGATAAGAGAATTTCAAGAGCAAACCTTAAAAAGTTGGAAAAAGTTACACCTAGCGAAGCAGAAATATATAGAAAAAAACTTTATTCAATAATTCCTAAGATAAGGCTTAGTGATCTTTTAATTGAGGTGGACAGTTGGACCAACTTTTCACAAGAATTTAGTCATGATTCTACAGGGAAACCGCCGAGTGAACAAGAAAGAAAAATTATTTTTGCTGCTTTGCTGGGTTTAGGGATGAATATTGGTCTTGAAAAAATGGCCCAATCAACTCCTGGAATTTCTTATTCTCAGTTAGCCAATGCCAAACAATGGCGCTTTTATAAAGAAGCTCTGACTCGTGCTCAATCTGTTTTGGTTAATTATCAGTTAAAGCTTCCTGTTGCAGACTTTTGGGGTGAAGGAAAAACCACTGCTTCAGACGGAATGCGCGTCCCAGTGGGCGTCTCAGCTCTAAAATCCGATGTTAATCCACATTACAAAAGTATGGAAAAAGGAGCTACAATGATTCGATCAATAAATGATAGGCATACGACTCATCATATCGAGGTTGCTTCAACTAATACAAGGGAAGCTACTCATACCCTTGATGGCCTACTTTATCATGAAACAGATCTAGATATTGAGGAACATTTTACTGATACAAATGGGTATTCTGATCAGGTGTTTGGAATGACCGCATTACTAGGCTTTG
The DNA here is from genome assembly GCF_002860865.1 of Streptococcus mitis. Classification (GTDB taxonomy): domain Bacteria; phylum Bacillota; class Bacilli; order Lactobacillales; family Streptococcaceae; genus Streptococcus; species Streptococcus mitis_AT. The sequence goes on along the minus strand of NZ_PKIE01000001.1, from coordinate 867,037 downwards.
ATTTTGAACCTCGCATCAGAAATATAAAAAAATCACAATTATTTTATATCAAATCACCTTCCTACTACCCTAACTTATCAGAAGATATAAGCGGAAAAATCAATGTAAAAATTATTGAAGAAAACTATGATGAAATTAAACGAATCGCCTATTCGATTCAAACAGGAAAAGTATCTAGTTCTTTACTATTAGGAAAGCTAGGCTCATACGCACGTAAGAATAGAGTAGCTCTTGCACTGAGAGAACTAGGTCGCATTGAAAAGAGCATTTTTATGATAGATTATATTACAGATAGTGAGCTACGGTGAAGGATCACTCATGGACTAAATAAGACAGAAGCGATTAATGCTTTAGCTAGAGAACTATTTTTTGGGCGACGCGGAAAATTTATGGAGCGCGATATTCGCCGACAACTTCAAAGTGCTAGTGCGCTTAATGTGTTAATAAATGCAATAAGTATATGGAACGCCGTCTACTTACAAGCAGCTTATAATTATCTCGTCAAAATAGATCCCGAAGTAACTAAGTATATGAAGCATGTATCTCCTATTAATTGGGAGCATATCACTTTTCTTGGAGAGTATAAATTTGACTTGTTATCTATTCCTAAACACTTAAGAGAATTGAATATAAAAAATAAATAGGGCTTGAAACATTGGTTTAGTGGGAATTTGTACCCCTTATCGATACAAATTCCCACTAAGCGCTCGGGACCCCGCTGTTAAAATATTGTATATTACTTCCAAATGGCGGTTTGTTGGAGGTCAACGTCGCCATGAAGTACATCATATACAATAAATTTCCTTACATTGGGTTCTTGTCAAAAAAAGTCGTCTATCTGCAATAGATAAGTACGTCCACCAATGTGGTTTTATAAATCATATAGATAGAATAACAGAAGCATGTAAACAGAGAAATAAATCTGTTTATATGCTTTTTTGGCTATTCAGAACTTTTTTACAAAGTTTATTTATCAGTAATGCAACAAATCCCCCTTTCACATTGGGACTAAGAGTGAAAGGAGATAAACGAGCAAGGCTCACTTCCTTTCCTAGACAGAAAGGGGGTGAGAAACATGAAACCATCTTCTTTTCAGACCACAATAGAAAATCAGTTTGACTATATCTGTAAACGTGCTATGGAAGACGAGCGAAAGAATTATATGCTTTATCTTTCAAGGATTGCAAAGCGTGAGGTGTCCTTTCCGGATGTTGGCGATTATCTTGTTAGCCAGTTTGCGACAACAGATAACTATTCAACTGACTTTCAGATTTTTACACTCAATGGGTTATCAGTAGGCGTTGAAAATGATTTGTTGAGTGAAGCATTACGTGAGTTGCCAGACAAGAAACGTGAAATTCTACTGCTGTTTTACTTTATGGACATGAGCGATTCAGAAATTGCAGACCTGTTGAAATTGAACCGTTCTACTGTCTATCGGCATAGAACCAGTGGACTAGCCTTAATTAAAAAGTTTATGGAGGAATTTGAAGAATGAAAACACAATATCCTATGATTCCCTTTCCTCTCATTGTAAAGGCAACAGATGGCGATACCGAAGCGATTAACCAGATTCTACATCATTACAGAGGGTACATAACGAAGCGTTCCCTACGACTTATGAAAGATGAATATGGCAATCAAAGTATGGTCGTTGATGAAGTCTTACGTGGAAGAATGGAAACCAGACTGATTACAAAGATTTTGTCATTTGAAATTAAGTAATATCCTCTCTCCTTTCGTGGAAGCGTGCTAAACCATTCCACGCTTCCCGAACAGGGAGGTTTGTTATTCCACCAAAGCATATTGAGCTTTCAATGTGTTTTGATAGGCTAACGAGCCATTGTTCTTTGAAAACTGAATAAAAGTAATCGAATACGTTTCGATAAGAAAAGAGCCAACGGAACTAACCGCCATGACCTATCTTATAAAGATAGCGAGCGATTCATGTTAGTGATCCGAGAAGCAATCTTTAGCAGGATTGCCTGCAACGACATTCTTATCGTGATAATGATACTCCCATACAGTCAATAGTCCGAGCGTGATAAAACCGTCGCAGGCAATGAGTATGGCTACATGAGAACCATGCAGGGGTGGAACTCCCGTGAGCTTTGCTAAAGCTGTTCGATTGCTGGTAAAACAACTTTTATGAAATCCAAATAAGTGATTTGGAAAGGAGGATTTTATGAAGCAGACTGACATTCCTATTTGGGAACGTTATACCCTAACCATTGAAGAAGCGTCAAAATATTTTCGTATTGGCGAAAACAAGCTACGACGCTTGGCAGAGGAAAATAAAAATGCAAATTGGCTGATTATGAATGGCAATCGTATTCAGATTAAACGAAAACAATTTGAAAAAATTATAGATACATTGGACGCAATCTAGCGTAGCCAAAGGGTCTTGTATATGATAAAATAGTATTAAGTCGTATCAAGGCTCTTTCCATAAAGGAAAGGAGCAAATGCCATGTCAGAAAAAAGACGTGACAATAAAGGTCGAATTTTAAAGACTGGAGAGAGCCAACGAAAAGACGGAAGATACTTATACAAATATACAGATTCATTTGGAGAACCGCAATTTGTTTACTCGTGGAAACTTGTGGCTACAGACAGAGTACCAGCAGGAAAGCGTGATTGTATCTCACTTAGGGAGAAAATCGCAGAGTTACAGAAAGACATTCATGATGGTATTGATGTTGTAGGAAAGAAAATGACACTCTGCCAGCTTTACGCAAAACAGAACGCTCAAAGACCAAAGGTTAGAAAAAACACTGAAACTGGACGCAAATATCTTATGGATATTTTGAAGAAAGACAAGTTAGGTGTAAGAAGTATTGACAGTATTAAGCCATCAGACGCTAAAGAATGGGCTATTAGAATGAGTGAAAATGGTTATGCTTATCAAACCATCAATAACTACAAACGTTCTTTAAAGGCTTCATTCCATATTGCTATACAAGATGATTGTGTTCGGAAGAATCCATTTGACTTTCAACTGAAAGCAGTTCTTGATGATGATACTGTCCCTAAGACCGTACTAACAGAAGAACAGGAAGAAAAACTGTTAGCCTTTGCAAAAGCTGATAAAACCTACAGCAAAAATTATGATGAAATTCTGATACTCTTAAAAACAGGTCTTCGTATTTCAGAGTTTGGTGGTTTGACACTTCCAGATTTAGATTTTGAGAATCGTCTTGTCAATATAGACCATCAGCTATTGAGAGATACTGAAATTGGGTACTACATTGAAACACCAAAGACCAAAAGTGGCGAACGTCAAGTTCCTATGGTTGAAGAAGCCTATCAAGCATTTAAGCGAGTGTTAGCGAATCGAAAGAATGATAAGCGTGTTGAGATTGATGGATATAGTGATTTCCTCTTTCTTAATAGAAAGAACTATCCAAAAGTGGCAAGTGATTACAACGGCATGATGAAAGGTCTTGTTAAGAAATACAATAAGTATAACGAGGATAAATTGCCACACATCACTCCACATAGTTTGCGACATACATTCTGTACCAACTATGCAAATGCAGGAATGAATCCAAAGGCATTACAGTACATTATGGGACATGCTAATATAGCCATGACGCTGAACTATTACGCACATGCAACATTCGATTCTGCAATGGCAGAAATGAAACGCTTGAATAAAGAGAAGCAACAGGAGCGTCTTGTTGCTTAGTAGTACAAATGAATTTACTACTTATTTACCACTTCTGACAGCTAAGACATGAGGAAATATGCAAAGAAACGTGAAGTATCTTCCTACAGTAAAAATACTCGAAAGCACATAGAATAAGGCTTTACGAGCATTTAAGAAAATATAAAAAGATAATTAGAAATTTATACTTTGTTTAAGATAAAAAATTCAAAAAATACTTGACAAGCAACTTGGATAGCGTTATAATTATACAAAATTAACAGAGAGGTTGTTTATTTATGAAATCGAAAAAATGGATATTTGTTTTATGTAGTTTTCTTGCAAGTTTCTTCTTAGTAGCTTGCCAGTCGGGTTCTAATGGTTCTCAGTCAGCTGTTGAGGCCATTAAGCAAAAGGGGAAATTAGTTGTGGCGACTAGTCCTGACTATGCACCTTTTGAATTCCAATCCTTAGTTGACGGGAAAAATCAGGTAGTCGGTGCGGATATTGATATGGCCCAGGCTATTGCTGATGAACTTGGGGTGAAGTTGGAAATTTCAAGCATGAGTTTTGATAATGTCTTGACCAGTCTTCAAACTGGTAAGGCTGACCTAGCAGTTGCGGGAATTAGCGCTACTGATGAGAGAAAAGAAGTCTTTGATTTTTCAATCCCTTACTATGAAAACAAGATTAGTTTCTTGGTTCGTAAGGCTGATGTAGAAAAATACAAGGATTTAACTATCCTTGAAAGTGCTAATATTGCAGCCCAAAAAGGGACTGTTCCAGAGTCTATGGTCAAGGAACAATTGCCAAAAGCTCAGCTGACTTCCTTAACCAATATGGGTGAAGCTGTTAATGAATTACAGGCTGGAAAAGTAGATGCTGTTCACATGGATGAGCCAGTTGCCCTTAGCTACGCTGCTAAAAATGCTGACCTAGCTGTCGCAACTGTTAGCTTGAAGATGAAGGACGGCGAAGCCAATGCAGTTGCTCTTAGAAAAAATAGTGCTGATTTGAAAGAAGTGGTGGACAAGGTTATCCAAAAACTCAAGGATGACGGTACCTACCAAAGCTATCTTGAAAAAGCAGCAAGCCTAACAGAAGTTGAAGAATAATACTCAATGAAAATCAAAGAGCAAACTAGGAAGCTAGCCGCAAGCTGTACTTGAGTACGGTAAGGCGACGCTGACGTGGTTTGAATTTGATTTTCGAAGAGTATAAGAAAAAAGCAGAGTTGGAAGTCAATCCAATTCTGCTTTTAAATAGTTTAAAACCTTTTCCAGATTTTCTAAGGATACCTTGGCAAATTGATAAGGGCAGGCATCCAAGTAAGCCTCCTCAAAGAAGTCCAATTTCAGCTGACTGTGTTTTAGGCTGGCGATTTTAGGATACTGTCTGAGGTCTAGCAATAAACCATCATGAAGCGGAAAGTGAGGAAGGGGACAAGGTGTTTTAGTTAAGATTTCCTCGATTTGTTTTTGGTAAGTTTCCTGATTGGACAAGCGAGCCAGACGATTTTTCTCAAATAATTGACTGTCAATATAGAGTGATAAGGCCTTTTGCATGATGAGGTTGCTGTCGTAGTCTAGGATATTTTTGTAGGCCACAAAGGCTTCTTTGATAGCATTTGGCAGAATGAGTGCCGTAATCCGCAGGGCTGGAAAGAGGCTGGTTGAGAAGGACTTGATATAAATGACGCGCTCCTCTGTATCTAGATAGTGGAAGGTCTGGCCCTTCTTGGAGTCCAAATCCCCCAAATAGTCGTCCTCTACGATATAGACACCATACTTGGCAGCTAAGTCAAGAATAGCTCGTTTGTCCTGCTCAGAATAGGAATGCCCCAGAGGATAGTGAAAACGAGGAATGGTGTAGAAAAACTTAATTTTTCTTGTTTTGAAGTGGCCTTCCAGCTCCTCCAAGTCAATCCCATCAATACCTCGTTCAATGGTTTGATAGTCCAGACCCTGAGCAATCAAGAGACGATTCATCCGATGGTAGGTCGGTTGTTCCACCAAGATTTCCTTGGCTTGGCTAGGAAAGGATATTTGAGAGAGAATAAATAAGGCTTGCTGGGTGCCAGAAGTCAGTACCAGTTGGTCAGCCTTGCAGTAGAGGGCTTGGTCAAAGAGTAGCTTATGAATGGATTGTCTTAAGTCTTCTAAACCTTCTTGGTTGTCATAGTAGTTGAAGAGGTAGTTTTCTCGGCCAATTAAGGTTTCATTGACACAGAGTCGGAAATCGTCATAGGCGCTGGCATGTTCGTCCGTAACCTCGATTTCTAGATCTTGATGTTGCCCTTGTTCTAATACATAGTAGCCACTCTGGGGCTTGGCATAGAGGTATTGTTCGTGTCGTAATTCCAGTAGGGCTCGTTGAATGGTATCCTTGCTACAGTGAAAGTCAAGGCTCAGTTGACGGATAGAAGGCAGGCGACTTCCCGTTGGAAAGCGTCCAGACTCGATACTATTTTTCAGATAAGCTATGACCTCTTGGTACTTGCTTTGTTTCTTCATTCCAGACCTCCCTTGATTTTGTTACATTGTACCCTTTTTTTTCCTTCTTGGCAATGTCTAGGGTGTTTCTCTCTTTCACATCTAGGGGCAAATGTGGTATACTTAGGAGTAACATTTATAGAATAACAGATAAGAAAGAGAATGGATAAGAACGTGCAGGAACCAGTGAAATTATTTCAATACAATACCCTTGGAGCCTTGATGGCTGGCCTTTATGGTGGTACCATGACGGTAGGAGAATTACTAGAGCATGGCGACCTTGGTTTGGGAACCTTGGATTCTATTGATGGAGAATTGATTGTCTTAGATGGCAAGGCTTATCAGGCCAAAGGGTCTGGAGACCAGCCAGAAATTGTGGAAGTATCACCAGATGCCCTTATTCCTTATGCAGCAGTAGTACCGCATCAGGCAGAGGTTATTTTCCGACAGCGCTTTGAGATGACAGACAAGGAATTGGAAGAGCGGATTGAGTCTTATTATGATGGAGAAAATCTTTTCCGTTCTATTAAGATTCGTGGGGAATTTTCGCATATGCATGTGCGTATGATTCCTAAGTCAACACCAGATACCAAGTTTGCTGAGGTTGCAACCCATCAACCGGAATATAGTCGTGACAATGTGGCGGGGACCATCGTTGGTTTCTGGACGCCAGAGATTTTCCATGGAGTTAGTGTGGCAGGCTACCATCTGCACTTCATTTCAGATGACCTGACCTTCGGTGGGCATGTCATGGACTTTGTCATCAAGGAAGGCATTATCGAGGTGGGAGCAGTTGACCAGTTGGACCAACGTTTCCCAGTCCAAGACCGTCAATACTTGTTTGCTAAGTTCAATGTTGACGAGATGAAAAAAGATATTGAAAAGGCAGAATAGGAGACGAAAATGACCACTCATATTATCATTACCATGGTGCTGTTGCTGGCTCTCTTGCTAGGGAGTATTTGGTATACCAAAAAGAAATACCAGATTAATCTAGCTGTCTTGGGCTTGGGGGCTGTTGCCTTCTTTCTCTCTTCACAGATTCTAGAAAAATTGATTCATATCATAGTTCTTCATCCTCAAAAAGACGGTAGTATTGCCCTCTTGCAAGACCATCCGTTTGTCTATATTGTCTATGGACTAGCCATGGCAGCTCTTTTTGAGGAAACAGCTCGTCTTGTTTTCTTCAAATGGTTGGAGAAAAAGAGAAGTTTGGAAAAGGCAGATGCCTTGGCTTATGGATTGGGGCATGGTGGCTTGGAGTTGATTTTCTTAGGTCTTACTAGTTTGATCAATCTCTACATCGTTCTCTCAGCAGTTCAAACGCAAAATCCACAGGTTATGCAATTGCTGTCTGAAAATATGTTGAAAACTATTCAGTCGCTATCAGTCTGGCAGATTTATTTGCTTGGTTTTGAGAGAATCTTGGCGCTAGGTTTCCAATTACTCTTGACTGTTTGGGTTTACCAAGCTGTTCGCCAGAAGAAATGGATTTATCTCCTAGCAGCCTATGGCCTACATGCCTTCTTTGATCTGGCACCATCTCTTGCCCAAGTTGGCTGGTTGACCAATCCAGTCTTGGTTGAAGTTGTCCTAGCACTTGAACTTGTTCTGGTTGCCTATGGAACAAAGGCAATCTTTTGCAAAAAATCATAAAAAGAGGGGAAACCTCTTTTTTGTTTAAAATAAGCCCAAGATTTTTTTAGGGTCGTCAAATGGTCTTAAAAATGGTATAATGGAATGAATTTTGTAAAAGGAAGAGTGTCATGTCAGTAAAAGAAAAAATGCTTGAAATTTTAGAAGGGATTGATATCCGTTTTAAAGAACCCTTGCATAGCTATAGTTATACAAAAGTAGGTGGAGAGGCCGATTATTTGGTCTTTCCACGAAATCGTTTTGAGTTGGCTCGCGTTGTCAAATTTGCCAATCAAGAAAATATCCCTTGGATGGTTCTTGGGAATGCCAGCAACATCATCGTTCGTGATGGTGGAATTCGTGGATTTGTCATCTTGTGTGACAAGCTCAATAATGTTTCTGTTGATGGCTATACTATTGAAGCAGAAGCAGGTGCTAACTTGATTGAAACAACTCGCATTGCCCTTCGTCATAGTTTGACTGGCTTTGAGTTTGCTTGTGGCATTCCAGGGAGCGTTGGCGGTGCTGTCTTTATGAATGCAGGTGCCTATGGTGGTGAGATTGCCCACATCTTGCAGTCTTGTAAGGTCTTGACCAAGGATGGAGAAATCGAGACCCTGTCTGCAAAAGATTTGGCTTTTGGGTACCGCCATTCAGCTATTCAAGAGTCTGGTGCAGTTGTCTTGTCAGCTAAATTTGCCCTAGCTCCAGGAGCCCATCAGGTTATCAAGCAAGAAATGGACCGCTTGACGCACCTACGTGAACTCAAACAACCTCTAGAATACCCATCTTGTGGTTCGGTCTTTAAGCGTCCTGTTGGTCATTTTGCAGGTCAATTAATTTCAGAAGCTGGCTTGAAAGGCTATCGTATCGGTGGCGTAGAAGTGTCAGAAAAACACGCAGGATTTATGATCAATGTTGCTGACGGAACGGCTAAAGACTACGAAGACTTGATTGAGTCTGTGATCGAAAAAGTCAAGGAACACTCTGGCGTTACTCTTGAGAGAGAAGTCCGTATTTTAGGTGAAAGCAAGTAGGAAGCTTTGGCTAAAAAGCTGCTGCTATGTCATGGAAAGGGGGTGAAAGCCTATCGTCAGTGCAGAAAAATGTAGGCAGTTCAATCTCCTACACGAGCTAGTAGCGGCCTGACAGAGCCTTGATCTGTTAATCTATGAAAAAGAAGGAATAAATGACAATTGAAAAAACCAATTATTGAATTCAAAAACGTCTCTAAAGTTTTTGAAGACAGCAACACCAAGGTTCTCAAAGATATCAACTTTGAGTTGGAAGAAGGGAAATTCTATACCCTTCTAGGCGCATCTGGTTCAGGGAAATCAACTATCCTAAACATCATTGCAGGTTTGCTAGATGCGACGACAGGAGATATTTTGCTGGACGGTGTCCGTATCAATGACATCCCAACCAACAAGCGTGATGTCCATACGGTCTTCCAATCCTATGCCTTGTTTCCACATATGAATGTGTTTGAAAATGTTGCTTTTCCGCTCCGCTTGCGCAAGATTGATAAGAAAGAAATCGAGAAACGCGTAGCGGAAGTTCTCAAGATGGTTCAGTTGGAAGGTTACGAAAAACGTTCCATTCGTAAACTATCTGGAGGACAACGCCAGCGTGTGGCTATTGCCCGTGCCATCATCAACCAACCTCGTGTGGTTTTGTTGGACGAGCCTCTGTCAGCGCTTGACTTAAAATTACGAACAGATATGCAGTACGAACTGCGTGAACTACAACAACGATTGGGCATTACCTTTGTCTTTGTCACTCACGATCAGGAAGAAGCGCTGGCCATGAGTGACTGGATTTTTGTTATGAATGATGGTGAGATTGTCCAGTCTGGAACACCTGTGGATATCTACGATGAGCCGATCAATCACTTTGTTGCGACCTTTATCGGTGAGTCAAATATCTTGCCAGGAACCATGATTGAGGACTACTTGGTTGAGTTTAACGGCAAACGCTTCGAAGCGGTCGATGGGGGGATGAAGCCAAATGAACCTGTTGAGGTCGTGATTCGTCCAGAGGACTTGCGTATTACCCTTCCTGAAGAAGGCAAGCTCCAAGTTAAGGTCGACACCCAGCTCTTCCGTGGAGTCCACTATGAAATTATCGCCTATGACGAACTTGGAAATGAATGGATGATCCACTCAACTCGTAAGGCCATCGTGGGTGAGGAAATCGGTCTGGACTTTGAACCAGAAGACATCCACATCATGCGTCTCAATGAAACCGAAGAAGAGTTCGATGCTCGTATCGAAGAATACGTGGAAATCGAAGAGCAAGAAGCAGGTCTGATCAATGCAATCGAGGAGGAAAGAGATGAAGAAAACAAGCTCTAAACTCTTTGTAGTGCCCTACATGCTTTGGATTGCCCTCTTTGTCTTGGCACCCTTGGTCTTGATTTTCGGTCAATCCTTTTTCAATATCGAAGGCCAGTTTAGCATAGAAAACTATAAATCTTACTTTGCGTCACAAAACTTGACCTACCTCAAAATGAGCTTTAACTCCGTGCTTTATGCAGGAATTGTGACCTTTGTAACCTTGCTTATCAGCTATCCAACAGCCCTCTTTTTGACCCGTCTCAAGCACCGTCAACTTTGGCTCATGCTGATTATCCTGCCAACCTGGATCAATTTGCTCCTTAAAGCCTATGCCTTTATTGGGATTTTTGGTCAAAATGGCTCTATTAACCAATTCCTTGAATTTATCGGAATCGGTTCGCAACAGTTGCTCTTTACCGATTTCTCCTTTATCTTTGTCGCAAGCTACATCGAGCTTCCCTTTATGATTTTGCCGATTTTCAATGTCTTGGACGATATGGATAACAATCTCATCAATGCCAGCTATGACCTCGGTGCGACCAAGTGGGAGACCTTCCGACATGTTATCTTTCCTCTATCGATGAACGGTGTGAGAAGTGGAGTTCAGTCTGTCTTTATTCCTAGCTTGAGTCTCTTCATGCTGACCCGTTTGATTGGTGGGAATCGCGTTATCACCTTGGGGACAGCCATTGAACAGAATTTCCTGACCAATGATAACTACGGTATGGGTTCAACCATCGGTGTGATTCTCATCCTGACCATGTTCATCACCATGTGGGTGACCAAGGAAAGGAGAGAACGATGAAAAAATTTGCCAACCTTTATCTGGGACTGGTCTTTCTTGTCCTCTACCTGCCGATCTTTTACCTGATTGGCTATGCCTTTAACGCAGGCAACGACATGAATAGCTTTACAGGCTTTAGCCTCAGCCATTTTAAAACTATGTTTGGCGATGGTCGTCTCATGTTGATTGTGACCCAGACCTTTTTCTTGGCCTTCTTGTCAGCCTTGATTGCGACCATTATCGGGACTTTTGGAGCTATTTACATTTACCAGTCTCGTAAGAAATACCAAGAAGCCTTTCTTTCACTCAATAATATCCTCATGGTTGCGCCTGATGTTATGATTGGTGCCAGCTTCTTGATTCTCTTTACCCAACTCAAGTTTTCACTTGGCTTTTTGACTGTTCTATCTAGTCACGTGGCCTTCTCGATTCCTATCGTGGTCTTGATGGTTTTGCCTCGACTCAAGGAAATGAACGGTGACATGATTCATGCGGCCTATGACCTTGGTGCCAGTCAATTTCAGATGTTCAAGGAAATCATGCTTCCTTACCTGACTCCGTCTATCATTGCAGGTTATTTCATGGCCTTCACCTATTCGCTAGATGACTTTGCTGTGACCTTCTTTGTAACGGGAAATGGCTTTTCAACCCTGTCAGTCGAGATTTACTCTCGTGCTCGTAAGGGGATTTCGCTAGAAATCAATGCTCTGTCTGCCCTTGTCTTTCTCTTTAGTATTATCCTAGTTGTTGGATATTACTTTATCTCACGTGAGAAGGAGGAGCAAGCATGAAAAAACTCTATTCATTTTTAGCAGGAATCGTAGCCATTATCCTGGTCTTGTGGGGAATTGCGACTCATCTCGATAGTAAAATCAATAGCCGAGATAGTCAAAAACTGGTTATCTACAACTGGGGAGACTATATCGATCCTGAACTCTTGACTAAGTTTACAGAAGAAACAGGAATCCAAGTCCAGTACGAGACCTTTGACTCCAACGAAGCCATGTATACCAAGATCAAGCAAGGGGGAACGACCTACGATATCGCCATTCCTAGTGAATACATGATTAACAAGATGAAGGACGAAGACCTCTTGGTACCGCTTGACTATTCAAAACTTGAAGGTCTTGAAAATATCGGGCCAGAGTTCCTCAACCAGTCCTTTGACCCAGGAAATAAATACTCTATTCCTTACTTCTGGGGAACCTTGGGAATTGTCTACAATGAAACCATGGTAGAGGAAGCACCTGAGCATTGGGATGATCTCTGGAAGCCAGAGTATAAGAACTCTATCATGCTTTTTGATGGGGCGCGTGAGGTATTGGGTTTAGGTCTCAACTCTCTGGGCTACAGCCTCAACTCCAAGGATACCCAGCAGTTGGAAGAGACAGTTGATAAGCTCTACAAATTGACTCCAAATATCAAGGCTATTGTGGCGGATGAGATGAAGGGCTACATGATTCAGAACAATGCTGCTATCGGTGTGACCTTCTCTGGTGAAGCCAGCCAAATGCTAGAGAAAAATGAAAATCTACGCTATGTGGTACCGACTGAGGCCAGCAACCTTTGGTTTGACAATATGGTCATTCCCAAAACAGTCAAAAACCAAGATGCAGCCTATGCCTTTATCAACTTTATGTTGAAACCCGAAAATGCTCTCAAAAATGCAGAGTATGTCGGCTATTCAACACCAAACCTACCATCTAAGGAATTACTCCCAGAGGAGAAAAAAGAAGATAAAGCCTTCTATCCAGATGCTGAAACCATGAAACACTTAGAAGTTTATGAAAAATTTGACCATAAATGGACAGGCAAATATAGCGATCTCTTCCTACAGTTTAAAATGTATCGGAAGTAGAAGATAAACGTAGGAAAACGAATCAGTCAAGCTGGTTCGTTTTTTCTTTTAAAAAAGTACAAAAAATAGTTGACAATTTTTTGAAAAGTGATAGACTAGTATCCTTTATGATTTGAGGAGGGAAAGTGATAGATGAGTGATTTATTTGTACAAAAATCGGACTATTTTTTAGGTCTATCCAATCAGAAAATCATCATAAAAAATAGTCAGCGAGAAATCGAGAGAGAAGTATCCATCTACCTTGTCGACAATCTTTTAATTTTTGGTCAGGCTCAAATAAGTACGCAATTATTGAGAGCTTTAGCAAGGGAGAATATTAATGTCTACTATTTTTCTAGCGAGGGTAAATTTTTGGCTTGTTTAGATTCTTATCGTCAAGAAGACTTTGATAAGCAAGAGAAACAAGTCAGTGCTTGCCTAGACCAAGACTTTTGTCTAGCTCTTTCAAAGGAAATCGTATCTGCTAAAGTTAAGCATCAACTTTCCTTGTTGAAAAGATATAATCAAGATGGAATCTTGTCAGTAGATGATTTTGGACGTTTTCATTTAACTCTCCAAAAAATAAAGGAGGCCGAGTCCATCTCACAGATAATGGGGTATGAAGGTCGTATTGCGAAATCTTATTTTTACTATCTGAGCTTACTAGTACCGGATTCTTTTCGTTTTCATGGTCGTAGAACGCGTCCTGCTGAGGATTGTTTCAACTGTTTGCTTAATTTTGGTTACACCATTCTTTATTCCTGCTTTTTGGGTTTGATACGGAAAAATGGCTTAAGTTATGGATTTGGTATCCTACATCAGAGCCATGGTCATCACGCTTGTCTTGCGAGCGATTTGATGGAGGAGTGGAGACCAGTCATTGTAGACAATACGATCATGCAATTGATTTTGGAAGAGAGTTTAAAAGATGAGCATTTTGAAACAAAGGCTGATGGTACTTTTATTTTAAAAGATGAGGGAAGGAAAGTATTTCTTCTAGCTATGAGAGAGAGGATGCTAGAGATACATCAGTATATCGAGCTGGATAAAAAGCGCTATTCTTTCTTTTACACGGCTGACCAGCAGATTAAGCGCTTGATTCGGGCTTTTGAACAGCAGGACAGTCATTTGTATGTAACAGTCTATACAGGAGAAGAGTGATGGGATTATATTATCATTTATCAGGAGAAGAAAAGGAATTTGCTAAAAAGAAATCCCTCTTTTGTCTGATAATCTACGATATTATTAGTAATAAAAGAAGATTAAGATTAGCTAAATTGTTAGAAGGATTTGGGATGAGAGTCCAACGCTCTTGTTTTGAGGTTGACCTAGAAAAGGCTAGTTATCAAGTCTTGATTCGAGAATTGGAATATTTTTATGATCCTAGCGAATTTGATAACATTATTGTCTATGTTGGGAATCGAGAAGAGACTATTCGTTTGAATACCGATGATAGAGAGCTAGAAGATGCAGATTGTTTGTTTTTTTGATGTGAAAACTCTTACAATTTATGGTATACTATAATTAGTTTCCAAATAGGTTATATCTTGTGTTTGTTTTTAAATCCAACCACAAAATATGGGGTATAAGAACCTATCTACCTCGAGAGGGGACGGAAACTAATTTCTTATGAGTTAAGCAAAAATCGCACTGCCCGTATAAGAACCTATCTACCTCGAGAGGGGACGGAAACAATTCAGGTTTTGCATAAATAGAAACATCAAGACCTTTGTGCATAGCATCCACTTTACCTCGCGAGGGGCCGAAAACCGTAAACTTGAATCATGTGGCCAGTGTTATTTTTGTGTATAGCTACCTATCTACCTCGCGAGAGGACGGAAACTAGAAGTCAGCGTCAAATGTTCCTTTTACTCCAAGTATAGCTACCTATCTACCTCGCGAGGGGCCGGAAACTCCTTATTAGTGAAAGCCTTTCAAAATTTATTTTGGCGGGGTATATCTACCTATCTACCTCGCGAGGGGCCGGAAACCATTTCTTTTCATCGAAATTTTGATCGACAATATTGTATAGCTCCCTATCTACCTCGCGAGGGGACGGAAACAGCCCCCTACAGCGTTTTAATACTTTTCCCCTAACTCTCGTATAAGAACCTATCTACCTCGCGAGGGGCCGGAAACGGGAATTTTGTTAAGTCTAAATCTGCTTTTTTCTGTATAAGAACCTATCTACCTCGCGAGGGGCCGGAAACGCACCAAGTACATGTGTATCTGTAAATGCCATATTTCGTGTAGAACAATCTATTCGCCCCGCGAGGGGCCGGAAACCGCTCTACTTCGATGTAGAAGTCTGCATCGAAGCTCCCGTATAGCTCCCTATCTTCCTCGTTAGGGGCCGGAAACGGTTTTGGTGGTTCCGGTGTGTAGTTCGTAACAGTGTGTATAGCTACCTATCTACCTCGCGAGGGGCCGGAAATGCTCCAAGAACATGTGTATCTGTAAGTGCCATATTTCTTGTAGAACAACCTATTCACCCCGCAAGGGGCCGGAAACCACGCTCTAAATTTTGGAATCATCTCAAATCCTCGTATAGCCACCTATCTACCTCGAGAGGGGACGGAAACACCTCATCCCCAACTCTTACCTTTTCTTACTGCTCCTATAAAACCACCCATTCACCTCAGTAGGGGACGGAAACCTTTATTCATTTTTTTACCTTCTTAAAACTTTCGTAAACCAACCTATTGACCTCGAGAGGTGCCGGAAACTATTGAGAGTATCTAGATGTATACAATTCAGTGTTTATAAGAACCTATCTACCTCGAAAGGGGACGGAAACTTTCAAACCATCAACTAATGCATCTTTTAAATCAGACGTATAAGAACCTATCCACCTCGAGAGGGGACGGAAACAAGATATTGCTTCACAAGTGTACATTCACGATAAGTATAAGAACCTATCCACCTCGAGAGGGGACGGAAACCAAAAGTCTGTCCTTCGTTTAAGGTTCTGAATTTTTGCTGTATAAGAACCTATCCACCTCGATAGGGGACGGAAACCTTTCCCTCTAACATTATTACATTCCAAACGAGTAGGGTATAAGAACCTATCCACCTCGAGAGGTGCCGGAAACTAACTCATGGATTCAAACATAAAAGTTAAAAGTTCGTGTATAAGAACCTATCCACCTCGAGAGGGGACGGAAACGCAAGTTCGACATTGACTAGATTTTAGCTTTTTATAAGTATAAGAACCTATCCACCTCGAGAGGGGACGGAAACCGGTCTGAGATTTCTTTGTTCATTGGGATCCAGTCGTATAGCTACCAATCTACCTCGAGAGGGGACGGAAACGAATTGATAGGTTTCAATTTTAATTATTTTCTAGTGTATAAGAACCTATCTACCTCGAGAGGGGACGGAAACTAGAAAGAATTTCTTATTTTATTATTTTTTTTATTTGTATAAGAACCTATCTACCTCGAGAGGGGCCGGAAACTGTTCGAACGGATTTTTCGTCCTGCGGATTATAAGGTATAGATACCTATCTACCTCGAGAGGGGCCGGAAACAAATGAAGATTTGTAGATTTTGTTGTTTGTAGCTGTATAAGAACCTATCTACCTCGCGAGAGGACGGAAACGGCTCTTCTAATTCGTCATAGATATAGCAGTATCTTATAAGAACCTATCTACCTCGAGAGGGGACGGAAACGCGTCTTCCATTTTCGCCATCCACGCTTTTAATGGACGTGTATAAGAACCTATCTACCTCGAGAGGGGACGGAAACTCTCTTCCTCGACCTCGTAGCCGTCAAGCCATGCTCGAGCGAGTATAGATACCTATCTACCTCGCGAGGGGCCGGAAACGGATAAGACATGGCTTTTTCAAAAGTTTCACCTTTGTATAGATACCTATCAACCTCGCGAGGGGTCGGAAACTATACTGAGGAGGTAGAGTCGGCAGGCTGAAAAGCTGTATAAGAACCTATCCACCTCGAGAGGGGCCGGAAACAGGTTGTAAAAAGCATTGATTGAAATCTTATCAAATTCTTGTATAGCTACCTATCAACCTCGCGAGGGGCCGGAAACAGAGAGCAATTTCTCTTTTCAAGCCATTTCTTTTCGTGTATAGATACCTATCTACCTCGAGAGGGGACAGTTTCATAAGGGCAAAGGATTCCAAAAGTAAAATAAAAAAGCGCTCATGAGAAAGCAAAAGCGCAAGTGTATCAATAAAGGAGGCATATGAAACGCATCGATATATCATTTAAGCGGATTGACCAATCACCGAGCGACCTATCGACAAAATTCCAAGGTTTTCTCATGGAAAACCTAGAACCAGACTATGTGACTTGGCTACATGAGCAGGAGACCAACCCCTACTCACTAAAAATCATCCATCAAAAGGACAAGACCCTATGGTCTCTTCATCTCCTGACGGATGAGGCTGTTAAGCAGATTTTGCCTGTTCTATTGGAGCTCAAGAAAGTAGAACTTCATGATTTACCGACTCTCATGGTAGAGTCTCTGTCCATGCAAGATCTCAGTTCGGAGCAACTCTTTGAGTTTTTTAATGAAAACCAAGATCGGTCACTCTACACTATCCATTTTCAAACTCCGACAGGATTTCGCTCCCAGGGAGAGTACGTGCTCTTTCCGACCATGCGTCTCATCTTTCAGAGTTTGATGATGAAGTATGCCCGTCTGGTCGAGAATCGTCAGGACATCGAAGAGGAAACCCTGGACTACTTGGTCATGCATAGTAGGATTACCAGCTATCGATTGGAATCCAGCTATTTTAAAGTCCATGGCAAAAAAATACCTGGTTTCAGGGGGAAATTGACCTTTAAGATTACAGGTCCAAATACCTTGAAAGCATATGCCAATATGCTTCTGAAATTTGGTGAGTACTCAGGTCTCGGTATGAAAACTAGCTTAGGGATGGGAGGTTTAGAACTTGAAGAAAGAAAAGATTGATTTAGTTTATGGATCGCTTTTGCACGCTATCGGCAAGGTGATTCAAGGTTCCAGGCATGATGAGAAAGACCTAGGTACCATTGAGGCCGAATGGTTTAGACGCTTTTCGGATAATGAAAAAATAGCCCAGCAGATATCCAAGGCGACTTCTAGTGATTTGCCGACGGGCTTGGCTCCTGATAGTTTGGTCTATATCACGGCAGCTGCCGCAAAGATTGCTTCAGGCCTAAAAGGGGCAACAAGAACTCATGGAGAAAAAGAAGATTTCCAAAGCAAACAATCGGATATCTTTAATGTATTTTCAGATAACTCTAGTCAGCGTTATCTTGATGCGCGACCTTTAGAGCTTGACGGGGAACCAAACTATGCTAAGGGATCGAGTGAGCCGTCTGACCAGTCAGATTATGACTTGATAGTAGAGACCTTAGAAAAAGAGTTTGAGAGATTGGACTTTAGCCAATCTGAGATAGATGCTCTTTTGAATCTTCTTGAGTCTACTCTTTCCTATGTGCCTGTTTCGACAAGAACCAAGGAATTATCCGATATTTCTCTAGCAACCTACAGTCGTTTGACAGCTGGATTTGCCCTAGCCATAGAAGACTATTTCGCAGACAAGAATTGCCGTGACTATGAGAAGGTACTGGGGCAGGATTTAGAAGCTTTTTATAGCGAGAAGGCCTTTTTATTAGCAAGTTTCGACTTGTCAGGGATTCAGGATTTTATCTATAATATCGCAACAGCTGGTGCAGCCAAGCAACTAAAAGCACGTTCCTTGTATCTAGATTTCATGGGGGAACATATTGCTGACAGCTTACTGGAGAAGTTAGAGCTTACAAGAGCTAATCTCCTCTATGTCGGTGGCGGGCACGCTTACTTTATCCTTCCAAACACCGAAAAAACTAGAGAGAGCTTGGCTAGCTTTGAGGCAGAATTTAATCACTTTTTGGTCAAGCATTTCCAGACAGGCTTGTATGTAGCATTTGGTTGGAGTCCGTTTTCTGCCAATGATATGACAACGACACTGGCCGACTATCGAAAAGTCTATCAAACAACTAGTCGGATGATTTCCCAAAAGAAAATTTCTCGTTATGATGCCAAAACTCTCCTTGAGCTCAACCAAGGAGGAAAAAGTTCCCAGAGAGAATGTGCAATTTGCCATTCCATAGAAAAGCTTACCAAGTCTAATGACCAAGAGGTCTGCCATATCTGTGCAGGAATGTATCGCTTCTCCAAGGAGATACAAGAAGACTACTATATTGTTACAAAAGAAAAAGGCCTGCCGATAGGTCCGGGAGCCTATATTAGCGGTATTTCCAAAGACGACCTTGATAAAGAAGAGTGGGACCGTATTTATGTAAAGAATAGCTATAGTACAGATATCCTAAAAGCAACCCATGTCTTTGTCGGAGATTACAAGTATGATGAGATTTACGAGTACGCCAAATTATCTCAGGATAGTGAAACTGGACAAGGGATTAAGCGATTAGCAGTTGTTCGACTAGATGTGGATGATCTTGGAGCAGCCTTTATGGCTGGATTCTCCTATCAAGATGGTGGCAAATATAATACTCTGGCACGCTCGGCAACCTTCTCTAGAAGTATGAGTCTCTTCTTTAAGGTCTATATCAACCAGTTTGCGAAGGAGAAAAAACTATCGATCATTTATGCCGGTGGAGATGATGTATTTGCTATCGGTTCTTGGCAGGATATTATTGAGTTTACTATTTGTCTCCGACAAAACTTTATCAAGTGGACAAATGGCAAATTAACCCTATCAGCAGGAATCGGCCTCTTTCCAGATAAAACTCCAGTTAGCCTCATGGCTGAAGAAACTGGTAAGCTAGAAGGAGCAGCAAAGGATAACGACAAGGATAGTATTTCCCTTTTTAAAGCAGGTAATACCTTGAAGTTGGACCAATCTTTTGGCAATGTTGATTCTGAAAGAAATTATACATTGAAGTTCGACCAATTTATTGACAATGTCTATAATGGGAAACTGAAGAGCATTCGTTACTACTTTAATATTCAAGATGAGCGAGGAAAGAGTTTTGTATATAGACTTATTGAGCTCCTTCGCAACTACGATCGTATGAATATTGCTCGATTAGCCTATTATTTGACGCGCTTAGAAGATCAAACTTCTAAGGATAAAAAAGAAGAGTTTAAAGAGTTTAAAGATTTATTCTTTTCTTGGTATACAGGTAGCGATAATGAACGTAAGGAAGCAGAGATAGCTTTACTTCTATATATTTATGAGATTAGAAAGGATTCATAGATGGCAATTTTAACAGATGATAATTACGTAGATAAGGCAGAAAAAACCATTAAAAATTTAGTAACTGATAAGCGTAATTTTAAAAATAAAAATTCAGATGTTCTATCCATGAGTAAACTACGAAACTTATTGAGTTTAACGAGTACCCTCTTTGATGAAAGTAAGGTCCGTGAGTACGAAGAATTAAAGGATAAGATTGCCTATTTGAGGGTCCAATTCGTCTATCAATCAGGCCGTGAAGAGGCGGTACTGGACTTAGTTCAAAAAGGTGAGATTTTACCAATTTTAAAAGAAATTAATAGTAGGGAAAGTCTCCAACGTTTTTGTCGCTATATGGAAGCGCTAGTAGCTTATTTTAAATTTTATGGAGGAAAAGATTAATGGCATTTGCAAAAATTAAAGTAACAGCACAAATCCGTCTAGAGACAGGACTTCATATTGGGACAAGCAATGCTTTTGCGGCGATTGGTGCTACGGACTCACCTGTGATTAAAGATCCAATTACAAACTTACCCATTATTCCAGGATCTAGTATCAAAGGGAAAATGCGTACCCTTTTGGCAAGAGTATATAATACTAAATTAGCAGAAAAACCAGGAGAAGATGGGGAAATTATTAGTCGTCTCTTTGGGAATAGTTCAGACAAAAACTATAAAGTAGGAAGACTCATCTTTAGAGATGCCTTTCTAACTAACAAAAAGGATTTAGATTCACGAGCTGTCAAAGGTTATACTGAAGTTAAGTTTGAAAATACTATTGATCGTATCACTGCTGAAGCAAATCCAAGGCAAATTGAACGTGCTATCCGAGACAGTATCTTTGGATTTGAGCTGATCTATGAGGTGACAGACAAGAGTCAAGCTCAAGTAGAAGAAGACTTCAAAGTGATTCTTGATGGATTAAAACTGTTGGAACTTGATTATTTAGGTGGTTCAGGTTCTCGTGGATATGGTAAAGTTGTTTTTGAGGATCTTAAAGCAAATACAGTTTTCGGAAACTATGATGTTAGTAGATTGAATGAACTTTTAACTACGGAGGTCTAGTATGACCTATAAGATGTATATTATGAACTTTCAGTCTGCTCACTTTGGAGCAGGTACTCTGGATAGTTCTAAAATGACTTTTGCAGCTGACCGATTATTTTCTGCCTTGGCTATTGAGGCAAAAAAAATGGGGAAAATGGAGGAATTCGTGTCAATAGCGGGTCAAGATCATTTTGTTTTGACTGATGCCTTTCCTTATCAGTCAGGTCCATTATTACCTAAGCCGATAGGATTTCCAAAGTTTGATCAGCCTGACTTAACAACGGATGTCAAAGAAGTAAGACGTCAAGCGAAAATGGCGAAGAAACTTCAGTTTATACCCTTGGATAAATTTGATTCTTATGTAAAAGGAACGCTTTTTGAAGACGAAGAACATGCAGTAACAAACATTATCACTAAAAACCAACCTCATGTAGATGGGAATCTTTTTCAAGTGTCTACCGTTAGATTTAGAGATGATTCTTCTCTTTACGTGATTGCAAACGAATCTGACCTCTTGAATGAACTCATGACAAGCTTGCAGTATACAGGAATTGGTGGGAAACGTTCTAGTGGTTATGGACAATTTGATTTGACTATTTTAGATTTACCAGATAGCTTAAAAAATCGTCTCACCAAGACCCATCAAGAACCTGTCATGACATTGACGACTTCTCTACCAGTCGAAAAGGAACTTGAATATGCTATGGAAACTGGTTCCTATTTAATAAGTAAATCAAGTGGTTTTGCTTTTAGTACAGAAACTAATGAAAATTACCGTAAGCAGGATTTATATAAGTTTGCTTCTGGATCTACTTTCTCTGAAACCTTTACAGGACATATTGTAGATGTAAGACCTCTTGATTTCCCACATGAAGTATTAAACTATGCTAAACCACTATTTTTCAAGATGGAGGAAGAAAGATGAAAACAGAATATAGAACCTTTCAATTTACCCTCCTAGCCATGGCTCCTATCCATATTGGGAATGGTGAAAAATATACTTCTCGAGAATTTATCTATGAAAATGGGTACTTTTATTTCCCTGATATGGGTAAGTTTTATAATCGAATGGTGGAGAAAGGATACGATCATAAATTTGAGCGTTTTTTACAAGAGACAAAGCCAAACGCTAGAAATAATCGCTTGATTTCCTTTTTAGAGGATAACCGCATTTCTGACCGTAATTTTGGTGGCTATAGAATTATAGAAACTAAGTTAGAAACAAATAATAATTATTTAAGAGGAGGCGCAATAAATCAAGTATCAAAGTTTATTAGAGATCCTTTTGGTAATCCCTATATTCCTGGAAGTTCATTAAAGGGAGCTATTCGAACTATTTTGATGAATACCAATCCTGACTGGAATAATGAAAATGTTGTGAAAGATGAAAAGGAAAACAAATCTTTGATTCCTTGGGGAGCAAAAAAAGGTCAGAATTATGATGACTTGTTTAACACTATTCGTGTTAGTGATAGCAAACCATTTAGAAATGACAGTCTTATTTTAGTTCAAAAATGGGATCATAAAGCCACCCCCCCTCTTGTCAAGCCTCTTCCTTTATATAGGGAAGCAACCGCGCCCTTAACTAAAATCAATTTCACTATTACTACAACTACTAAGGAAGCTGGAATCCTAATGGAAGAATTAGGACAGAGAGCGCAAGCCTTTTACAAAGAATATAAAAACTTTTTCTTATCAGATTTTCCTGAAAATAAAATTCAGCCAAATATTCAATATCCTATCTATTTGGGAGCGGGAAGTGGAGCCTGGACAAAGACCTTGTTTCAACAAGCGGATGGAATCTTACAAAAACGGTATAGTCGAATGAAGACCAAGATGGTTGGTAAGGGTGTTTTGAAACTGACGAAAGCACCAAGGAAAAGTGTTAAAACAACACAGGCAACTCGAAAACTGATAATGAATGATGAGTCTTTCTATGAAATGGGCAAAGCTAATTTCATGATTAAGGAGATTAGTCGATGAAAATTTTAATATCAGCAGTCGGTAATACGGATCCAATCCGTAATTTTCACGATGGAGCTTTAGTACATATTGCAAGAAAATACCGTCCAGATAAGATTATTATTGTTTTTTCTGAGGAATTAATTAGTAAGAAAGATGATATTGAGAAAGTAATTCGTTCTATAGACAATGAATATGTCCCAGAGATTGTATACCATGAGCCAATCATCTTAAATAATGACGTATATGTTTTTGATACCATGTATGATCAATTTGATGCTATTATACAACAGTATTATACAAAAGACGACGAATTTATTCTCAATCTTTCAAGTGCAACTCCTCAAATAAAATCAGCTTTGTTTGTGATTAATAGACTTAGTGAGATCAATGTCAAGGCAGTACAAGTTTCAACTCCTGCCCAAAAATCAAACGCTGGAGTTGGGCATGATGATTCAGAAGATATTGATGCACTAATTGATACAAATGAAGATAATATACCAGAATTCATTGATCGAACATTAGAAGATGAAGCAGAAAAATTCTCCTATGCTCTAATTAAAAAAACAATTCGAGATTTCATTCAGAGATATGACTATAAGGCCGCTCTAGAGTTGGCAAATCAATTACCAGATTTTTCTGGTTTGAAAGAAGCGCGTAAAAAATTGCAAGATATTGTAGATGCGCTAGATAGACAAGATATTCCCCAAACTTTAAAAAATAGAAAATGGAGTGATGAGAAGAAGAAGGTTTTCAATGCTTATCTAACAATTGAATTGCAAAAAGAACGTGGGAATTTCAGTGAAGGACTCATTAGAATTAAAACCTTGACTGAATTTATCTTGGAAGATTATATTGATAACCGCTATCCAGGATTATTGGATAGATATGTAGATGAATCAGAAAAATATTTCTTGGGAATTTGGGATTATAGTAAAATTCTTAAAGAAAAAAAAGAGTGGACTTTATATAATCAAATTAAACCGATGATCAACATGAACACTTCACGAAATACACTAGCTCATCGATTGGATCCATTGCAATCGGAAGAATTACGTCAGTTAGGATCCGTCTTAAAAAATCTCAAGGCTTTAGTTAAAGAACAGTATCAATTTAATGAAAAAGATTTCAATTTCTATAAAGAATTAAATAAGGAATTATTGGAATTATTAAAGTAACGAGGTGAAAGTTTGACTATTTTAATCTCAGCAGTGGGAACGACAGATCCAATTAGTAATAATAGAGATGCAGCTTTATTACATATTGCACGCACTTATAGACCGGAGAAGATTGTTTTAGTTTATAGTGAGGAGATGCTGATCAAGAAAGATCTCATTGAGCAAGCTATTTTTTCTATAGAAGATTATCATCCTGATGTGACAATTGAGTCAACAATTCTAAAAAATGATGAGGTTTATCTATTTGATAAAATGTATGAGGTTATGGGACAGATTGTT
Source organism: Streptococcus mitis (assembly GCF_002860865.1). Classification (GTDB taxonomy): domain Bacteria; phylum Bacillota; class Bacilli; order Lactobacillales; family Streptococcaceae; genus Streptococcus; species Streptococcus mitis_AT. The sequence continues at coordinate 842,652 of NZ_PKIE01000001.1, read as the reverse complement.
GAAAAATATTCTGGAACTGATCATCAATTAATCTTAAACCTATCTTCAGGAACGCCTCAGATTATTTCGGCTTTATTTGCCCTCAATCGAATCAAAGATTATAATACTCAGGCTATCCAAGTTGCAACTCCTAACAAATCAGCAAATAGAAAGTATGTTCCACTTTCAAGTGAAGGTGAACAGAAGCTTTTTAACGAGAACGAGGATAACCAAAAGGATTACGAAGATCGTACTATTAAAGATGAGGCTGAAAAATTTAATCAATCTTTAATTAAACGTCATTTAAGAAATCTGATAGCTTCCTATGATTATCTTGCCGCAGAAGAACTTGTTACAAAAAAAGAATACAATAACTTACTTTCTAAAAAGAAATTATCTTTTTTACGAGCTACATTAAATGACTTTGTAAAAGTATTTAAAACGCAAGCTATTTTAAAAGATATTCAAGACTATCCATTGACAGATGTTGAGAAGAAAGCCCTTAATTACTTTTTAATGATAGAAGTCTTGAAAGAGAGAGGACAAGTAGCAGATGTCTTAATCAAATCAAAGTCTTATGTTGAATTTATCATCGAAGAAAAGATTAAAAAAGATTATCCAGATTTAATCAAATACGATGGGGCCTTACCCAAATTAAATGAGGAATACAAAGATTTTGAAGAGATTTTAGATTTTATTGATTTAGAATTTAAAAAAGCAAAAGGGATAGAAAATGAAGAGGAAAGAATTTATTCACCTCAATCAACCTTAAACCTTTTATCTTATGAAAATATTCTAACTTTTTATCAAGTTTCTCCTGACTTACTGAAGTCACTAAAGGTTATTACCGGTCTAAATAGTGAGCGTAACAAAGTTGCACATGGACTATCAGAAATTGATGGTAAAATAGTAAATTCTAAAAAATTGAACCAAACAATAGATACCTTACGTTTTGTTCTTCAGGATACATTTGATATTGAAGATGATTATTTTGGATATTATCAAAAAATCAATGACAAATTACTAGATTTGCTTCGTTCTTAACGAACAATCATATTTTGAAAGATTTCTACTTAGTTCAAATTACTATTTTGTACTATTTCATTAGGACGATTTCCAGTTGACGCAGACTTAAAAAAACGATATAATAAGAGAGTTGAGAATTGATTTTCAGTGGTCTTAGTCCAGAGAAATGGCGGTGCTGCGAGCCATCTAAGCTAGGAAGTCATGCTACTCAATCATACAATTGCATAAGAATAAGAGAATGACAAGTTCATTGAATGAAGGTGGTACCGCGGTTTTTCGCCCTTCGTGATATGAGCTTGTCTTTTGATTTTTGGAGGTGTTGATGAAAACATTTCTTGTCAAACAAAAGTTTCGTCTTGGAGGCGAACGCTTCGCTATCAAGGATGACAGGGGAGAAATCGCCTATCAGGTGGAGGGATCATTTTTTAAGATTCCTAAAACTTTTACTATTTATGACGCTAATGGAGAACAGGTCAGTCAGATCAGTAAAGAAATCTTGACCTTGCTTCCTCGTTTTGAGATTCAGCTTCGGGATGGGTCGAGTTTCGTCATTCGGAAGAAGTTGACCTTCTGGCGAGATAAGTATGAGTTTGATAATCTGGGTCTTCGTATCGAGGGCAATATCTGAGATTTAGATTTCAAATTGCTAGATGATCGCGATCAGCTAATTGCAGAAATTAAGAAGGAACTCTTCCATCTGACCTCTACCTATACCGTAACAGTTCTTGAGGATGCTTATGCAGACCTAGTCATTTCCCTCTGTGTTGCGATTGACTATGTGGAAATGCTGGAAAGCCAATCACATTAAACAAGTAAATAAGGAGACAACATGAAACAACTATCTAGTGCACAAGTACGCCAAATGTGGCTTGATTTCTGGGCGACCAAAGGTCACTCTGTAGAACCATCAGTGAGCTTGGTTCCTGTAAATGACCCAACTCTTTTGTGGATCAACTCTGGAGTAGCAACCCTTAAGAAATACTTTGACGGAACCATCATCCCTGAAAATCCACGTATTACCAATGCGCAAAAGGCTATCCGTACCAACGATATCGAAAACGTAGGGAAGACTGCACGTCACCATACCATGTTTGAAATGTTGGGGAATTTCTCTATCGGGGATTACTTCCGTGACGAGGCCATCACTTGGGCTTATGAGCTTTTGACAAGCCCAGAATGGTTTGATTTCCCTGCTGAAAAACTCTACATGACCTACTATCCAGATGATAAAGATTCTTATAACCGCTGGATTGAAGTAGGAGTGGACCCAAGTCACTTGATTCCAATCGAGGACAACTTCTGGGAAATCGGTGCTGGACCTTCTGGACCTGATACAGAAATCTTCTTTGATCGTGGAGAAGCCTTTGACCCAGAAAATATCGGTATTCGTCTTCTTGCAGAAGATATTGAGAACGACCGCTATATCGAAATCTGGAACATCGTTTTGTCACAATTTAACGCAGACCCTGCTGTTCCTCGTAGCGAGTACAAGGAATTGCCACACAAGAACATTGATACGGGCGCTGGTTTGGAGCGTTTGGTGGCCGTTATCCAAGGGGCTAAGACAAACTTTGAAACAGACCTCTTCATGCCAATCATTCGTGAAGTGGAGAAATTGTCTGGTAAGGTCTACGACCAAGATGGCGACAACATGAGCTTCAAGGTTATCGCTGACCACATCCGTTCATTGTCATTTGCCATCGGTGATGGTGCCCTTCCAGGAAATGAAGGTCGTGGTTACGTCCTTCGCCGTCTTCTCCGTCGCGCTTCTATGCATGGTCAAAAATTGGGCATCAACGAGCCTTTCCTTTACAAACTGGTTCCAACTGTTGGAAAAATCATGGAAAGCTACTACCCAGAAGTGCTTGAAAAACGTGACTTTATCGAAAAAATCGTTAAGAGCGAAGAAGAATCATTTGCGCGTACTCTTCACTCAGGTCAACACTTTGCTCAAGGCATCGTAGCAGACTTGAAAGAAAAAGGTCAATCTGTCATTGCTGGTTCAGATGTCTTCAAACTTTATGACACTTATGGATTCCCAGTTGAATTGACAGAAGAAATCGCTGAAGAAGCTGGTATGACTGTAGACCGTGAAGGTTTTGAAGCAGCCATGAAAGAACAACAAGAACGTGCGCGTGCCTCAGCTGTCAAAGGTGGCTCAATGGGTATGCAAAATGAAACCCTCCAAAACATCACTGTAGAAAGTGTCTTCAACTACAATGCTAGCCAATTGTCTTCTAAATTGGTGGCTATCGTGGCTGACAATGCAGAAGTAGAAGCTGTATCAGAAGGAACTGCCTCACTTATCTTTGCGGAAACGCCATTCTACGCTGAAATGGGTGGACAGGTAGCTGACCATGGACAAATCTTGGATGAGTCAGGTAAGGTTGTAGCTACTGTGACAAATGTTCAAAAAGCACCAAACGGACAAGCTCTTCATACAGTTGAAGTCCTTGCACCGCTTGCCTTGAACCAAGAATATACCTTGGCAATTGATACAAATCGTCGTCACCGTGTCATGAAAAACCACACTGCGACTCACCTGCTTCACGCTGCACTTCACAATATCCTTGGAAACCACGCAACACAAGCAGGATCACTTAACGAAGTTGAATTCCTTCGTTTTGACTTCACTCACTTCCAAGCAGTAACTGCTGAAGAATTGCGTGCGATTGAACAGCAAGTTAACGAAAAAATCTGGGAAGCTCTTGAAGTGAAGACAGTTGAAACGGATATTGACACTGCTAAAGAAATGGGAGCTATGGCCCTCTTTGGTGAGAAATACGGAAAAGAAGTCCGTGTTGTTACTATCGGTGACTACTCTATCGAGCTTTGTGGTGGTACTCACGTTGGCAACACTTCTGAGATTGGTCTCTTCAAGATTGTCAAAGAAGAAGGGATCGGATCAGGAACTCGCCGTATCTTGGCAGTGACTGGTAAGGAAGCCTTTGAAGCCTACCGTGAACAAGAAGACGCTCTTAAAGCTGTCGCAGCAACCTTGAAAGCACCTCAAGTCAAGGAAGTGCCTCACAAGGTAGAAGGACTTCAAGAACAACTTCGTCAACTTCAAAAGGAAAATGCTGAGTTGAAAGAAAAAGCTGCGGCTGCAGCTGCAGGCGATATCTTCAAAGACGTTAAGGAAGTCAATGGTCACCGTTACATTGCTAGCCAAGTATCTGTATCAGATGCTGGTGCCCTTCGTACTTTTGCAGATAACTGGAAACAAAAAGACTACTCTGATCTTCTTGTCCTAGTTGCCGCTATCGGTGACAAAGTCAATGTCCTTGTAGCAAGCAAAACAAAAGACCTTCATGCAGGAAACATTGTCAAAGAATTGGCACCAATCGTCGATGGACGTGGTGGTGGTAAACCAGACATGGCCATGGCAGGAGGAAGCAATCAAGCTAAGATCCAAGAATTGTTGGATGCGGTAGCAGGTAAATTGTAATCAAGTAATACTCTTCGAAAATCAAATTCAAACAACGTCAGCTTCGCCTTGCCGTACTCAAGTACAGCCTGCGGCTAGCTTCCTAGTTTGCTCTTTGATTTTCATTGAGTATAAAGATCTATCCATTTGGGTAGGTCTTTTTTGTGAATACAAAAAAGCCAAATCCGTTTGGACCTGACTTGATTATTATGAACTATTAGATTGTATTGGCTGCCCAGACACTTACCGAAGCAGCTGAGACTGGAAATTGTCCATAACCTTCCTCATCAATTGTAACTTGACCTTGGTGGTTTTCAAGTAAATCTACAAAGGTTTGGTTAGCCCATTCTTGGCCGACAAACATAGACTTGCTGTTTTCTTGGTCATTTGAGATGAGGACTGCGATTGGGGATTGATTTTCAGCACCTGAACGTACCCAACCGATACAGTTAGGATCATCAAAATAGTCATTTTGTTCTCCATAGGCCAAATCTTTTCGGATGGCTAGGAGGCGGTCAAGGACTTCTTTGAAATCCTGTTGAGCATACTGTCCTGAAATACCATAGTAGTCTCCGTAAAAGACACATGGAAGGCCATCTTGGCGTAAGAGAATGAGGGCATAGGCTGCTGGCTTAAACCATTCTTCAACAGTAGACTCAAGGGCCTGTCCTCGTTGGGTATCGTGGTTGTCGACAAAGGTTACAGCCTTGTAAGGTTTGAGTTCAACCAAGCTATCTGTGAAAATACCACGAAGGTCATAGTTTGCGCCAGCTTGACTGGCTTCAAAGAGATTCTGGTGGAGACGAACATCGACAAGGTCAAAGCGTTCTTCTGTTTTTTCAAGGTAGTCTAGATTGGCTTCCTTATCAGGATTCCAGAATTCACCAAAAACATAGAAATCGTCACCGTATCTTTCCTTCATATCTCGGATGAAATTGCTCATGAAGAAAGAGTCAATGTGCTTAACGGCATCCAAGCGGAAACCAGCTACACCAGTTGTCTCCATGAACCATTCAGCCCAGTCATAGATGTTTTGTATGACTTCAGGATGTTTAAAGTCTAGGTCTGCATACATGAGGTAGTCGTAGTTTCCGTTTTCGTTATCGACCAATTCCTCATTTGCCCAGCCCTTATTGTCACCTTGGATCAGATAAATCCCAGACTTACGGCGTTTGGCATCATAGTCTGTACCGGTGAAGTGGTACCAGTGCCAGTGGAAGTCATTGTAGGTATCTTGGCGACCATCGAAGGTAAAACTAGTCCAGCCATTGATGGTGAAGGGTTCTCCAAGTTCAACCGTACGGTCAACCGGATCCACTTCAATAACCTGAAAAGCTTCCATGTGATCAGCAGCAGCCTTGTGATTGAGCACCACATCGGCCATAGGTTGAATTCCCTGTGCTTTTAGGGCTTGAATGGCTTGAAGATAGTCTTCTTTAAAACCATACTTGGTGCGGACAGTTCCTTTTTGGTTAAACTCTCCTAGGTCAAATAAGTCATAGACCCCATAACCTACATCTTTTTCATTGGTTGCCTTAAAAGCTGGTGGCATCCAGACATGGCTGATACCGAGATCAGCTAGGTGTTGAGCATCTTCAGCCAGATGCGTCCAGTGCTGACCGTCGTGGGGCAGATACCATTCAAAGTACTGCATGAGTGTTTGATTTTGCATGATGTTTCCTCTTACTTGTCAATCTTGTTCTTTATTCTATCATAAAGTATCGGTTAGCTCAAACGTTTGCGTAAAACTGAATAATAAGTTTTTGACTATTTTATATAAAATGTTGATTTTTAAAATGAAAGCGCTATAATTATAGTGAATTACATAGATAAAGAGAGGAGATTTCTTATGATTGAATTTCAAAATGTTAGTAAGTTGTATGGTGATAAAGAGGCTTTGAGCAATCTCAATCTGCAGATTGAAAATGGAGAGATTATGGGCTTGATTGGCCATAATGGGGCTGGAAAATCGACCACCATAAAGTCTCTAGTCAGTATCATTTCACCAAGTAGTGGTCGTATTTTGGTAGACGGTCAGGAGTTATCGGAAAATCGCTTGGCTATCAAACGAAAGATTGGCTACGTAGCAGACTCGCCTGACTTATTTTTACGCTTAACAGCTAATGAATTTTGGGAATTGATCGCCTCATCCTATGATCTGACTAGCTCTGACTTGGAAGCTAGTCTAGCTAGGCTATTGAGTGTTTTTGATTTTGCTGAAAATCGCTATCAGGTTATTGAAACTCTTTCTCACGGAATGCGTCAGAAAGTCTTTGTCATCGGAGCACTATTGTCTGATCCTGATATTTGGGTCTTGGACGAACCCTTGACTGGTTTAGATCCTCAGGCTGCCTTTGATTTGAAGAAAATGATGAAGGAACATGCACAAAAAGGGAAGACGGTCTTGTTTTCAACTCATGTCCTAGAGGTAGCCGAGCAAGTCTGTGATCGGATTGCCATTTTGAAAAAGGGACATTTGATTTATTGTGGTAGCGTAGAGGACTTGAGAAAAGACCATCCAGACCAGTCTTTAGAAAGTATCTATCTTAGCCTTGCTGGTAGAAAAGAGGAGGTTTCAGATGCGTCTCAAGGTCATTAAAAAATTAGTTGATATCAATATCCTCTATTCATCTCAAGAAGCTAATCTGGCTAACCTACGAAAGAAGCAAGCTAAGAATCCTGGAAAAAAAGTAAATGTTTCCGCTAGAGTCCTAAGTTCTTACATTTTTTCCAGTCTTTTATTACTTATCTTTTTTAGTAATATAGCCTTTCGTTTTCCTTTTGAGGAAAGTCCTGTTCATTTTAGTTTCATGGTTGCTATTTTTCTAGTGCTTGCCTTTTCAACTTCTTTCACTGCATTTTACAATGTCTTTTATGAGAGTAAGGACTTGGCATCTTATAGGCCCTATGCTTTTAAAGAATCAGAGATTATAATTGCTAAAGGACTGTCTGTCCTCTTGCCAGCTCTAGCTGGAATTGTACCAATCCTAGCTTATTTTCTAGCCCTCTACATTAGGCTAGCTCCTTCTCTTTGGCTGGGTTTTCCTTTGCTGCTGCTGTCCTTGGCCTTATTATTTGTCTCTGTCACTTTAGTGATGGTAGTGGCAGTACATTTCTTGGCTCAGACTACGGTCTTCAGAAAGTATCAGTCTATTTTTTCGAATGTGATGATTGGGATAGGAGTTCTCATACCTTTAATATTTGTCTTCTTTCTACAGTCGACTTCTGGACGTATTGTTGACAAAGTTAGAGACATTCCATTTCTCCTTTATCCTCTTCATCTCTTTTACAAAATAGCAGTGGAGCCTTTTTCGACAGAAGCCATCCTGGGTCTGCTCGCTTGGATAGGACTAACTCTCTTCTTGCTTTACTTGAGCAAAAAGAAGGTTTTTCCTCGTTTTTATGACGTGATTCTGCTTAACAGTGAGGAGAAGGTCAAGAAAGAACGTCTCAGCAAGGAGAGGATTTCAACTACTAAAAAGGGCTTTTTCCGCATGGTTTTGCGCTACAACCTCTCCCTCTTGGGACAGGGAACTGGCGTGGTTACAGTGCTTTTTACAAGTGCTTTCCTTCCTTATCTCATGATGCTTGGTATGATTTCCAAAATCCGAGATTCTCAGATAGTTCCAGACATTCATCCTCCATACTGGTTACCCTTGTTTTTTATAGCTCTCTTTATAGCAGTTGTCAATAACAATATCACCAGTCTGCCTTCAATTGCCTTGTCCTTGGAGAGGGAAAATGTTGATTTTCTGAAGAGTTTACCCTTTGACTTTGCTCGTTATGTGAAAGTGAAATTTTGGATTATATTTGCTGTCCAGTCCTTTTTACCAGTTCTGACTTTACTTGGCCTTTCTCTCTATCTAGGCTTGCCCATCCTTTCGATGATTTACCTTCTTGTGGCATGGATCCTTGCCAGTGTCATCCTTTCTTGCCACCACTACTTTAAGGATGTGAAAAATCTGTCAACCAATTGGAGTAGCATTACGGACTTGGTGAACCGTTCAAATCGTATAGTAGCAATAGTTTTACTCTTAATTTATAGTGTTATATTAATGATTTTAGTCATTATAAGCTTGTTCTTGGTTCAGTCTCTCTCCCCTGTCCTTGCAATCAGCTTGGGAGTAGGAGCTCTTATCCTTCTACTTGCTCTTGCTATTTTTGGTTATCGTTACTACCTATCACGCATATTGGCAGAAATAGAAAAAAGATGAGATAGTTGGTCGCTTGATTGATAAATTTTATAAAAAGAAATGAGGCTGAGCAAAAAATCACTTCTAACTAGCAAAAAAACGAGCATTTCCGTAGATGGAGATACTCGTTTTTCTATGTCGTTTTTGTTACTATAACAACAAAACGACTAGAAATTTATAACAATGTATAAATCCTACAGCATCAATTGCTTAAATTTTGGACTAGAGTTTATCTATGATGTTTTGAAGATTAATGGAGCTTGAGATGTTTGCTATTTATGGATAGTGTACAAAGTAAATTGTTACTGGCGAGCTCTCTCATGCTTTTGGGTTTGCCTTTCTTCTAGTTATTCTTATAAAAATCCGTTCTATACTCAATGAAAATCAAAGAGCAAACTAGGAAGATAGCCTCAGGTTGCTCAAAGCACCGCTTTGAGGTTGCAGATAAAGCTGACGTGGTTTGAAGAGTATTAGACTAATTTCCACTTTGCTCAGGCAAGTGGAAGTTACTTTGAGAAGTTACCGAAATAATTCCTATTTGTAAAACTCTGATAAGTTTTGGCTGATTTTGGAGAAATGTGGTATAATTTTTCTTATGGAAAAGATTATCATTACAGCAACTGCTGAAAGTATTGAACAAGTTAAACAACTGCTCGAGGCTGGCGTAGACCGTATCTATGTCGGTGAGAAAGATTTTGGCCTTCGTCTGCCAACAACCTTTAGTCATGACCAATTGCGTGAAATCGCTAAGCTGGTTCATGATGCTGATAAGGAATTGATTGTTGCAGTCAATGCCCTCATGCACCAAGACATGATGGACCGTATCAAGCCTTTCCTGGACTTCTTGGAAGAAATTAAGACCGATTACATTACAATTGGGGATGCAGGTGTCTTTTATGTGGTCAATCGCGATGGTTATTCATTTAAGACCATCTATGATGCTTCAACTATGGTGACAAGTAGTCGTCAGATTAACTTCTGGGGACAAAAGGCTGGCGCATCTGAGGCTGTTTTGGCGCGTGAAATTCCATCAGCTGAACTCTTCAAAATGCCAGAGATTTTGGAAATTCCTGCTGAAGTTTTGGTTTACGGTGCTAGTGTTATTCACCATTCTAAACGTCCGCTCTTGCAAAACTACTATAACTTCACGCATATCGATGATGAAAAGACTCGCAAGCGTGACCTCTTCTTGGCTGAGCCAAGTGACCCAGAGAGTCACTATTCCATTTTTGAAGACAATCATGGAACCCACATTTTTGCCAACAATGACCTTGATTTGATGACAAAATTGACAGAATTGGTAGAGCATGGTTTCACTCACTGGAAACTAGAAGGACTCTACACTCCAGGTCAGAACTTTGTTGAGATTGCAAAACTCTTTATCCAAGCGCGTAGCTTGATCCAAGAGGGCAACTTTAGCCATGACCAAGCTTTCTTGCTGGATGAGGAAGTACGTAAGTTACACCCTAAAAACCGTTTTCTTGATACAGGATTCTATGACTACGATCCTGATATGGTTAAATAAAGTAAATGATTCATTGAGAGAAGGAAAATTTAAAATTTCTTCTCTCAATTTTTCTTGTTTCCTCACCATTTTCAAAAATCAGCAGGCTAGGATGCTCGACTTACTGAGATTTTTAAGAAAAGTAACCTTCTTGAGTTTGAAAATTATCCCATGTTTGCAGGTGCCAAATGGCCCTTTTTTTGGTATAATTTTTTATAATGAAAACGATTGGTAATCGCTATGTTGTGGTTGATTTAGAGGCAACTAGCACAGGTAGTAAGGCTAAAATTATCCAAGTGGGAATTGTCGTGATTGAGGACGGAAAAATCGTCGATCACTATTCGACGGATGTCAATCCACACGAACCTCTGGATGCTCATATTAAAGAATTGACAGGGCTAACTGACCAACGTCTGGCGCAAGCACCTGATTTTTCGCAAGTTGCTAGAAAAATCTTTGACTTGGTGGAGGATGGGATTTTTGTAGCCCATAATGTTCAGTTTGATGCTAATCTCTTGGCGGAAAATTTATTTTTTGAAGGTTATGAGCTAAGAAATCCTCGTGTTGATACGGTGGAATTGGCCCAGGTTTTTTTCCCAGAAATGGAAAAATATAGTTTGCCGATATTGTGTCGAGAATTAGGAATTCCTCTAAAGCACGCCCACACAGCCCTTTCAGATGCCCAAGCTACAGCGGAATTACTCCTTTTTCTTCGAGAAAAGATAGCCCAGCTCCCTAAAGGTCTCTTGGAACGCTTGCTGGAAATGGCTGACGCTCTCTTATATGAGTCCTATCTGGTTATTGAAGAAATTTATCGAAACCAATCTATCCTGAGTTCTCCAGACTTGGTCGAAGTTCAAGGACTGTATTTCAAGAAACCTGCAGCTCCCCTGAAGTCACGAAAGCTATCTCAAGACTTTTCTAAAAATATTTCTCTGTTGAATCTTGAAGTGAGGGAGGAGCAAGAAAATTTTGCTAAAGAGGTTGGCTTGCTATTGAAAGATGAGCCTGTCTCACTAATTCAAGCGCCGACTGGGATTGGGAAAACTTATGGCTATCTCTTACCCGCTTTATCTCAAATGAAAGAGCGTCAAATTGTCCTTAGTGTTCCGACAAAGATTCTTCAAAATCAAATCATGGAAGAAGAAGGTAAACGTCTTGAGGAAGTGTTCCATATAGATATTCATAGTTTAAAGGGGCCTCAAAATTATTTGAAGCTGGATGCTTTTTATCGTTCCTTGCAGGAAAATGATGAAAATCGCTTATTTAGACGCTTTAAAATGCAACTCTTGGTCTGGCTGACAGAGACAGAGACAGGAGATTTGGATGAAATTGGGCAACTCTATCGTTACCAACATTTTCTAACAGATCTTCGTCATGATGGGAATTTATCATCTCACAGCTTATTTGTGACGGAAGATTTTTGGAAACGTAGTCAAGAAAGGGCACAAACCTGCAAGCTTTTAGTGACCAATCATGCCTATCTTGTAACCAGACTCGAAGATAATCCTGAATTTGTCAGTGACCGATTATTGATTATTGATGAAGTTCAAAAGATTTTGTTAGCTCTAGAAAATCTGCTTCAAGAGACTCACGATATCCAGTCTATTATTGATTTGCTTGATAAGGCTTTACTGGAGGAGCAAAATAAAGTCCAGCAACGAATACTAGAAAGTATTCGCTTTGAGTGCCTCTACTTGATCGAACAATTTCAGTCTGGAAAATCTAAGAAAAATATCTTAGATTCTCTTGCCAATCTCCACCAGTATTTTTCAGAATTAAAAGTAGAAGGCTTTGAAGAACTGGTTCGCTATTTTACAGCTGAAGGTGATTACTGGCTCGAAACAACTGAAACGAGTCAAAAGAAAATTCAGATTTCTTCTACGAAATCAGGTCGTATTCTTCTGTCCTCTTTAGTTCCTGAGAGTTGCCAAGTCTTGGGAGTATCGGCTACTCTTGAGATTAGTCAGAGAGTTTCTTTGGCCGACCTTTTAGGCTATCCTGAAGCCAAATTTGTCAAGATTGAAGCTCGTAGAAAACAGGACCAAGAAGTGGTCTTGGTCAAAGATTTCCCTCTGGTGACAGAAACTTCCTTAGAAGTCTATGCCAAAGAGGTAGCTGATTTGCTGATGGATGTTCAAGCTTTCCAACAACCGATTTTAGTTCTCTTTACTTCTAAAGACATGCTTCTAGCAGTATCGGATTTACTTCCAGTTAGCCACTTGGCCCAGTATAAAAATGGGGATGTTCATCAGCTTAAGAAACGCTTTGAAAAAGGTGAACAACAAATCTTGCTTGGTGCAGCAAGTTTCTGGGAGGGAGTTGATTTTTCAAGCCATCCTTTTGTGATTCAAGTTGTACCAAGGCTTCCTTTCCAAAATCCCCAAGAACCCTTGACGAAAAAGATTAATCAAGAACTGAATCAAGAAGGAAAAAATGCCTTTTATGATTATCAATTGCCGATGGCTATTATTCGTTTAAAACAGGCTTTGGGAAGAAGTATGAGACGCGAACACCAACGTTCCTTAACTCTCATTTTGGATAGGAGAATTGTCGGAAAGAGATATGGCAAACAAATAGTAGCATCTCTAGCAAAAGAAGCGAGCGTTACAACGATCGCTCAATCTGAAGTTAATGAGGCTATTGATAGATTTTTAAATGAACTTTGATAAATAGTATTGTATGAAAGTATAAGGTTAGTGTATATGAAACGTTCTCTCGACTCTAGAGTCGATTATAGTTTGCTATTGCCAGTATTTTTTCTACTGGTTATTGGCGTGGTGGCTATCTATATAGCCGTTAGTCATGATTATCCAAACAATATTCTGCCCATTTTAGGGCAACAGGTCGCTTGGATTGCCTTGGGGCTTGTGATTGGTTTTGTGGTCATGCTCTTTAATACAGAATTTCTTTGGAAAGTGACCCCCTTTCTGTATATTTTAGGCTTGGGACTCATGGTCTTGCCTATCGTCTTTTATAATCCAAGCCTAGTTGCATCAACGGGTGCCAAAAACTGGGTATCAATAAATGGAATTACCCTATTCCAACCGTCAGAATTTATGAAGATATCCTATATTCTCATGTTGGCTCGTGTGATTGTTCAATTTACAAAGAAACATAAGGAATGGAGACGCACAGTTCCGCTGGACTTTTTATTAATTTTTTGGATGATTGTCTTTACCATTCCAGTCCTAGTTCTTTTGGCACTTCAAAGTGACTTGGGGACGGCTTTGGTTTTTGTAGCCATTTTCTCAGGAATCGTCTTACTATCAGGAGTTTCTTGGAAAATTATTATTCCAGTATTTGTGACTGCTGTATCAGGAGTTGCTGGATTCTTAGCCATTTTTATTAGTAAGGGTGGCCGGGCTTTTCTCCATCAATTGGGGATGCCGACCTACCAAATCAATCGTATTTTGGCTTGGCTCAATCCGTTTGACTTTGCCCAAACAACCACTTACCAGCAGGCTCAAGGGCAAATCGCCATTGGGAGCGGTGGCTTATTTGGTCAGGGGTTTAATGCTTCTAATCTGCTTATTCCAGTTCGAGAGTCGGATATGATTTTCACGGTCATTGCAGAAGATTTTGGCTTTATTGGTTCTGTCCTTGTTATCGCCCTTTATCTCATGTTGATTTACCGTATGTTGAAGATTACTCTTAAATCAAATAACCAGTTCTACACCTATATTTCCACAGGTTTGATTATGATGTTGCTCTTTCACATCTTTGAGAATATCGGTGCTGTTACTGGCTTACTTCCTTTGACGGGTATTCCCTTGCCTTTTATTTCGCAAGGAGGATCGGCTATTATCAGTAATTTGATCGGTGTTGGCTTGCTTTTATCGATGAGTTATCAAACCAATCTAGCTGAAGAAAAGAGTGGAAAAGTCCGATTCAAACGGAAAAAGGTTGTATTAAAACAAATCAAATAAGGAGAAAATCATGGTTAAAGTAGCAGTTATGTTAGCTCAGGGCTTTGAAGAAATTGAAGCTTTGACAGTTGTAGATGTCTTGCGTCGTGCAAATATTACTTGTGATATGGTTGGTTTTGAAGAGCAAGTGACTGGTTCGCATGCAATCCAAGTAAGAGCAGATCGTGTCTTTGATGGTGATTTATCAGACTATAATATGGTTGTTCTTCCTGGCGGCATGCCTGGTTCTGCACATTTGCGGGACAATCAGGCCTTGATTCAAGAGTTGCAAAACTTCGAACGAGAAGGGAAGAAACTGGCAGCTATTTGTGCGGCGCCAATTGCCCTCAATCAAGCAGGAGTTCTGAAAAACAAGCAGTACACCTGCTATGATGGCGTTCAAGAGCAAATCCTTGATGGTCAATATGTCAAGGAAACAGTAGTGGTAGATGCTCATTTGACAACCAGTCGAGGTCCCTCTACAGCCCTTGCCTTTGCCTACGAGTTGGTGGACCAACTAGGAGGAGACTCAGAGACTTTACGAACAGGAATGCTCTATCGAGATGTCTTTGGTAAAAATCAATAAAACGGGAGTCAAACTCTCGTTTTTTTATGTATAAAACTCAGGGAAATCATCGCTTTTTTCATAAAAAAATGCTATAATGAAGGGTATGAAATATCACGATTATATCTGGGATTTAGGTGGAACTTTACTGGATAATTACGAAACTTCAACAGCTGCCTTTGTTGAAACATTGGCACTGTATGGTATCACACAAGACCATGACAGTGTCTATCAAGCTTTAAAGGTTTCTACTGATTTTGCGATTGAGACATCCGCTCCCAACTTAGAGCATTTTTTAGATAAGTACAAGGAAAATGAAGCCCGAGAGCTTGAACACCCGATTTTATTTGAAGGAGTTTCTGACTTATTGCAAGACATTTCAAATCAAGGTGGGCGTCATTTCTTGGTTTCTCACAGAAATGATCAGGTCTTAGAAATTTTAGAAAAAACCTCTATAGCAGCTTATTTTACAGAAGTGGTGACTTCTAGCTCAGGCTTTAAGAGAAAACCAGATCCTGAGTCCATGATTTATTTAAGAGAAAAGTATCAGATTAGCTCTGGCTTAGTCATCGGTGATCGGCCGATTGATATCGAAGCAGGGCAAGCTGCAGGACTCGATACCCACTTGTTTACCAGTATCGTGAATTTAAGACAAGTATTAGACATGTAAGAAAAAGGAATAAGATGACAGAAGAAATCAAAAATCTGCAGGCACAAGATTATGATGCCAGTCAAATTCAAGTTTTAGAGGGCTTAGAGGCTGTTCGTATGCGTCCAGGGATGTATATCGGGTCAACCTCAAAAGAAGGTCTTCACCATCTAGTCTGGGAAATCGTTGATAACTCAATCGATGAGGCCTTGGCAGGATTTGCCAGCCATATTCAAGTTTTTATTGAACCAGATGATTCGATTACTGTTGTCGATGATGGGCGTGGTATCCCAGTCGATATTCAGGAAAAAACAGGTCGACCTGCCGTTGAGACTGTCTTTACTGTCCTTCATGCTGGAGGAAAGTTTGGCGGTGGCGGATACAAGGTTTCAGGTGGTCTTCACGGAGTGGGGTCCTCAGTTGTTAACGCCCTTTCCACTCAACTAGATGTTCATGTCCACAAAAACGGTAAGATTCATTACCAAGAATACCGTCGTGGTCATGTTGTTGCTGATCTTGAGGTGGTTGGAGATACGGATAAAACTGGAACAACGGTTCATTTTACACCAGACCCAGAAATCTTTACTGAAACAACAACCTTTGATTTTGATAAATTAAATAAACGAATTCAAGAGTTGGCCTTTCTAAATCGTGGTCTTCAAATTTCAATCACAGATAAGCGTGAAGGTTTGGAACAAACCAAGCATTACCATTATGAAGGTGGGATTGCTAGCTATGTTGAATATATCAATGAGAACAAGGATGTAATCTTTGATACACCAATTTACACAGATGGTGAGATGGATGATATCACAGTTGAAGTAGCCATGCAGTATACAACGGGTTACCATGAAAACGTCATGAGTTTCGCCAATAATATTCATACCCATGAAGGTGGAACGCATGAACAAGGTTTCCGTACAGCCTTGACTCGTGTTATCAACGACTATGCTCGTAAAAATAAGTTACTGAAAGACAATGAAGACAACCTAACAGGAGAAGATGTCCGTGAAGGACTAACTGCAGTTATCTCAGTTAAACACCCAAATCCACAGTTTGAAGGACAAACTAAGACTAAGTTGGGAAATAGCGAAGTGGTCAAGATTACCAATCGCCTCTTTAGTGAAGCCTTCTCCGATTTCCTCATGGAAAATCCACAGATTGCCAAGCGTATCGTGGAAAAAGGGATTTTGGCTGCCAAGGCTCGTGTGGCTGCCAAGCGTGCGCGTGAAGTTACTCGTAAAAAATCTGGTTTGGAAATTTCCAACCTTCCAGGGAAACTAGCAGACTGTTCTTCTAACAATCCTGCTGAAACAGAACTCTTCATCGTCGAAGGAGACTCAGCTGGTGGATCAGCCAAATCTGGTCGTAACCGTGAGTTTCAGGCAATTCTTCCAATTCGCGGTAAGATTTTGAACGTTGAAAAAGCTAGCATGGATAAGATTCTTGCTAACGAAGAAATTCGTAGTCTTTTCACAGCGATGGGAACAGGATTTGGAGCGGAATTCGATGTTTCAAAAGCTCGTTACCAAAAACTCGTTTTGATGACCGATGCCGATGTCGATGGAGCCCACATTCGTACCCTTCTTTTAACCTTGATTTATCGTTATATGAAACCAATCCTAGAAGCTGGTTATGTTTATATCGCCCAACCACCAATCTATGGTGTCAAGGTTGGAAGCGAGATTAAAGAATACATCCAGCCAGGTGCAGATCAAGAAATCAAACTCCAAGAGGCCTTGGCCCGCCACAGTGAAGGTCGTACCAAACCGACTATTCAGCGTTATAAGGGTCTAGGTGAAATGGACGACCATCAGTTATGGGAAACAACCATGGATCCTGAACATCGCTTGATGGCCAGAGTTTCTGTGGATGATGCTGCAGAAGCAGATAAAATCTTTGATATGTTGATGGGGGATCGAGTAGAGCCTCGTCGTGAGTTTATCGAAGAAAATGCTGTCTATAGTACACTTGATGTCTAAAAAATCGGGAGAAGTAGTTCCCTTGGTCTAAAAAATATGATATAATCATTACGATTGTTTCAAGTAAAAAAGGAGTTTAATATGTCTGCTAGACTAGTAATTTATTTGATAATTGCAGTTGCAGTTTTATTGGTCATTGCTTATGCTATCGCAATCTATGTACGAAAACGCAATGAAAGTAAACTAGCAATTTTAGAAGAGAAAAAAGAAGAACTGTACAATCTTCCAGTTAATGATGAAGTTGAAGCTGTAAAAAATATGCACTTGATTGGACAAAGTCAGGTGACTTTCCGTGAATGGAATCAAAAATGGGTTGATTTATCCCTTAATTCTTTTGCCGATATCGAAAATAATCTTTTCGAGGCAGAAGGCTACAATAACTCATTCCGTTTTTTCAAGGCCAGTCATCAAATTGATCAAATCGAGAGTCAAATTACCTTGATTGAAGAAGATATTGCAGCAATTCGCAATGCCTTGGCAGATTTGGAGAAACAAGAGTCTAAAAATAGTGGACGTGTTCTTCATACCTTGGACTTGTTTGAAGAGTTGCAACACCGAGTTGCTGATCATTCTGAAGAATATGGCCAAGGTTTATCTGAAATTGAAAAACAATTGGAAAATATCCAATCAGAGTTTTCTCAGTTTGTAACTTTAAATTCGTCAGGTGACCCAGTAGAAGCTGCTGTGATTTTGGATAATGCTGAAAATCATATCTTGGCTTTAACGCATATTGTTGATCGTATACCAGCAATTGTAGCAACATTATCTAAAGACCTACCTGATCAACTGGAAGATTTAGAAGATGGCTACCGTAAGCTTTTAGATGCTAATTATCATTTTGCTGAAACGGATATTGAAGCGCGTTTCCAACTGCTTTATGAAGCTCTCAAGAAAAATCATGAGAATATTGCGAAACTAGAATTGGATAATGCAGAGTACGAAAATACTCAAATCCAAGAAGAGATTAATGCACTTTATGATATCTTTACAAGAGAAATTGCGGCACAGAAAGTAGTAGAAGGTTTAGTAGCAACACTTCCTACTTATCTTCAACACATGAAGGAAAATAATGCTTTATTGATAGAAGACATTGAGCGTTTGAGTAAAAACTATTTACTTTCTGAGTCAGATGCAAGTCATGTTCGTCGTTTACAGGGTGAATTAGAAAACTTTGAGACTGCTATTATTGAGGCAACTTCAAATCAAGATGAACCAACTCAAGCATATTCAATTCTTGAAGAAAATCTTGAATCTTTACAGGAAAATCTTAAAGAGATTGAAGATGAACAGATTTCAGTTAGTGAGCGTCTTGCACGAATTGAGAAAGATGATGTCAATGCACGTCAAAAGGCAAATGTATATGTTAATCGTCTCCATACAATCAAGAGATATATGGAAAAACGGAACCTACCTGGTATTCCACAAACTTTCTTGAAGTTATTCTTTACAGCAAGTAATAATACGGAAGATCTAATGGCTGAATTAGAACAAAACTTAGTCAATATAGAATCAGTTAATCGTATTCTTGAAATTGCAACGAAGGATATGGAGGAGCTTGAGGCGGAAACTTATAATATTGTACAGTATGCAACCTTGACAGAGCAACTCTTGCAATATTCTAACCGCTATCGCTCATTTGATGAACGTATCCAAGAAGCCTTCAATGAAGCTTTAGATATTTTTGAAAAAGAATTTGATTATCACGCTTCATTTGACAAGATTTCTCAAGCATTGGAAGTGGCAGAGCCTGGTGTAACCAACCGCTTTGTTACCTCATATGAGAAAACACGTGAAACGATTCGTTTTTAATAAAAGAAAAAGATTTGATTGTGTGAGAAGCAGAATCAAATCTTTTTTATTATTTGTCTATAAAATCTTGTATGATAAGATCTCAAGATAAAAAATTGGAGACGATTTAAAAAGCAAGTCAGAACCTATGTTTGGTCTATAAGGTTCAATAGCTTTCTAATCTCTCCAAAATTTTATTTGATTGGAATTGAAATCCCAATTAATTTTTCTGAGTAGAGTGTCTTGATATTGGCTTCATCAATAGAGTCCTTATCAATTTTACGTTTCAAGAAAAATTCTTGGATGGCTTCGATTTCAGTTTCTCGAATAGCACGGTGTTTATTTGAGATGAGGATTTCATAGTGAAGCGGAGCTTGGGTAAAAATAACATCTGTATTTCCAGCAGAATAGACCTCAACAAGGGTTGCATCTGTACTCTCTAGCTGGCCTTTTACAAGTTGCGAGTGTGAGTTTGTCGTATTGATAAGCTTCATAATATTTCCTCCGATTTTCTAATACTATTATAGCACTTTTTGAATAAAGTCGCTTGATTTAGTCAATCTTATGCTGTTTTTTCCAAGATTCAATAGCCCATTTATGGCTACCACGTTTGAGATTTTCAATAGCCTCATCAATAGGGAACCAGGCAATATGATTAAAGTCTTCTAGTGGTTTTTGAACTTCCTTGAAAGATGTCGCTTCATAGAGGTAGGCAGGATTGTAGTAGTAGGTATCACGGTGACGAGAGTAGAAATATTCGTCAGCTTGTCCGTAATAGACACCAATTTCAGCTGTGAATCCAAGCTCTTCAATCAATTCACGTTTTAGGGCTTCCTGATGATTTTCCCCTGCTTCAATTTCGCCACCTGGTAAGAACCAAGCACCATTAGGAGCTTGAACTAAAACTATTTGTTTTTGTTCAGCGTCAGGGATAACTGCATACACTCCATAGCGTGCAACATAGTCTGTATTCGCTTTTTTTTCTCCGAAAGTTGGGTTTGCCATTGCATTTTCCTCATTATCTAGTATCGTTATTATTATCATAATGGACAAAGGGCAAGCTGTCAAGAAATTACAGTTATTTTAGTAAAAAAGAAGCAGAAACATTTCATTTTCTACTCCTTTTTTATAGAATTTATTTTTCTGTTTCAGAAGTTTTAACTTCTGCTTTTTTGGCAGATTTGATTTGAATCTTGCCTTTGCTGGTCATAACTGCCTTGAGGTCTTTTTCGCTTGGATTTTCAAGGTAGTAGTCAGTGATTGCGTCCTCTATATAGTCTTGAATGGTACGGCGGAGTGGGCGTGCTCCCATTTTTGGATCATAACCGAGGTCAACCAATTTTTCCTTGACCTTGTCTGTCACATCGAGATGGATATTGTTGCTAGAAAGGCGCTTGTTAACGTCTGCTAGCATAAGCTCGACAATCTGAAGGAGGTTATCCTTGCTGAGAGCCTTAAATTCGATAATACCATCAAAACGGTTCATAAACTCTGGGCTAAAGAAGTTACCGAGTTCACCGAGAACAGAATTGGTACGTCCTTCTCTAGCAGCACCAAAACCAACGCTGGCTTCAGCCTTACCTGTCCCTGCATTTGAGGTCATGATAATGATGGCATCCTTGAAGCTAACGGTACGTCCTTGCCCATCTGTCAAACGACCATCGTCCAAGACCTGGAGGAACATGTGCATAACATCTGGATGGGCTTTCTCTACTTCATCCAAGAGAATAAGAGAATATGGATTGCGGCGAACTTTTTCAGTTAATTGCCCAGCCTCATCGTAACCAACATAACCTGGAGGGGCACCGACCAACTTAGCAACGCTGTGTTTTTCCATGTATTCACTCATGTCAAAGCGAATCATGCTGTCAGCAGAACCAAAAAGTTCAATGGCTAGTTGTTTGGAAAGTTCTGTCTTACCGACACCGGTTGGCCCGACAAAGAGGAAGCTTCCAATTGGACGGTTAGGCGTACCGAGACCGACACGATTCCGGCGAATAGCCTTGGCAATCTTATCGACAGCATCATCCTGTCCAATAACATGAGACTTGAGATCTTCGGCTAGATGGATGAGTTGAGATTGTTCTTTCTCTTTTAAATCACCAACAGGGATATTGGTTTTCTGCTCGATAATGTGCTCAATAGTTTTCTCGCTTATGATAGGTGTATCTTGGTCTGTGACTTTTTTCTTTTGCATTTCCTTATACTTGGCAATCTGGTCACGGAAGTAGGCGGCCTTCTCAAAATCTTCCTCTCGTGTAGCTTGAGATTTAAGATTTTCAGCCTCAATCAAGCGTTGATCAATTACTTTAGGATCCACAAAATTCAAGGTCAAGTTCATTTTAGAACCAGCTTCATCTAGGAGGTCAATGGCCTTGTCAGGCAAGAAGCGATCTTGGATGTAGCGATTGGAAAGAGTTGCAGCTGCTTCAATTGCAGCATCGGTATACTGAACGTGGTGGTAGTCTTCGTATTTCTTTTGAATGCCTTTGAGGATAGTGATTGTTTCTTCCACTGTTGGTTCATCGACCTTAACAGGTTGCATACGACGCTCGAGAGCAGCATCCTTTTCAATGATACGGTATTCATTGAGGGTAGTAGCACCGACTAGTTGCAGTTCTCCACGAGCAAGGGCGGGCTTGAGGATATTTCCTGCATCCATATTTCCATCGCCCGCAGAACCAGCACCAACAATTTCATGGATTTCATCGATAAAGAGGATGATGTCCTCACGTTTACGAATTTCTTCCATGAGTTTTTGCATGCGTTCTTCAAATTGTCCACGGATACCCGTTCCTTGAACTAGGCTAACCACATCCAGACGGATGACTTGTTTACCTTGGAGTTTATGTGGAACGTCGCCATCAACGATTTTCTGAGCTAGACCTTCGACAACGGCAGTTTTTCCGACACCTGGTTCACCGATAAGAACAGGATTATTCTTGGTTCTGCGATTGAGAATTTCGATGACACGGATAATCTCATCGTCACGCCCAATAACGGGGTCAATATCTCCACGACGGGCAATTTCAGTTACGTTGATACCAAATTCTTCTAGCAGGCCTTTTTCTTGGCTTGGTGGCGGAGTTTGAGCAGATCCACGATTTTGGGAACCATAACCGCCATTTCCACCGTAACCCCCACCTGATTGGGTTGGGGGAGTCGGAGGAGTATTGCTAGAAGGTCTAAAATTGTTTAGGTCGTTGAAGAAATCACCAAAGGGATCAAAGTCACGATTGTTCAAATCCGTTATACCTTTAAAGAGACTGTTGTTAGGATCTGTTTTGATAATCTTATAGCAGTTTTGACAGAGGTCAATTTGTTTTTGTTTTCCATTGAGATTGGTATAAAGATGAATTGTTGAGTCGTTAATTTTACAGTTTTGACAAAGCATACATCTACCTCATTTCTTTCTTTAGCCTGACCTGTTCAAAGGTCAAAAATAGTCAAATTTCTATACTCTCATTATAACAGGATTGGGGTGTAAAGCAAGTAAAAAGATTGCAGCTTTGAGAAGTTGTTACAATGAAAATTTTTGTGAATTTGGACTATAAAAAAATCCTATTTGTGAGACAAAAAGGATTTTGGTTAGACATGCAGGGTGTAATCCCAGCTTGTTTTGTATTAGTAAAGGAGTTCGTAAATCTCCATTGCAATCAAGTCAATGCTGTCAAACGTATAAGTTTCGCGAGCTTCGACATCACGCAGGGTAAAGATTGAGCCGTTTTCTTCGTCGTGGCTGTATGCAACTTCTGCAACAACAACTCCTTCGCGTTCAAAATTACGTTTTAAATTTCCGCCGTCTTTTGCCATTGCTTCAAGGCGGTTGATGATTCTAACCAAATGTGATTCCATTTTGATTCTCCTTCATTTCTTATCGTTACTATTTTACCATAAAGGAGGCCAACTTGACTAGAAAAAACTAAGATTTCTCGCTAATTCTACCAGCTGAAAGTTTTTTTGAATAAATCGGATAAAAAGTTTGAATTTTAATTCAATACATGTTATAATCATACAGTATTCTATTTTAGAAAGCAGTGTGATTATGAATTTTTCTTTTTTACCTAAGTATTTACCTTATTTTAACTATGGGGCTGTTGTGACGGTTCTCATTTCTATCTGTGTGGTCTTTTTGGGAACCATTTTGGGTGTTGTCTTGGCTTTTGGGCAACGTTCAAAGTTTAAACCGCTTGTCTGGCTGGCCAACTTGTACGTTTGGATTTTCCGTGGGACACCGATGATGGTTCAGATTATGATTGCCTTTGCCCTTATGCACATCAATGCCCCGACTATTCAGGTTGGAATTTTGGGTGTTGACCTTTCTCGTTTGATTCCAGGGATTTTGATTATCTCTATGAACAGTGGTGCTTATGTTTCTGAGACTGTTCGTGCTGGGATTAATGCGGTTCCAAAAGGTCAGCTAGAAGCGGCTTATTCGCTAGGAATTCGTCCTAAAAATGCTATGAGATATGTGATTTTGCCACAAGCAATCAAAAATATCTTGCCAGCATTGGGGAACGAATTTATTACTATTATCAAGGATAGTTCCCTCTTATCAGCTATCGGTGTCATGGAGTTGTGGAATGGGGCTACAACAGTTTCTACAACAACCTATCTACCTTTAACACCACTTTTATTTGCAGCCTTTTATTACTTGATTATGACTTCTATTTTGACAGTAGCCTTGAAAGCTTTTGAAAAACGTATGGGACAAGGAGATAAAAAATAATGACAGAAACCTTGATAAAAATTGAAAATTTACATAAATCCTTTGGAAAGAATGAAGTATTGAAGGGCATCAACCTCGAGATTAAAAGAGGAGAGGTTGTCGTCATCATCGGTCCTTCAGGAAGCGGGAAATCTACCTTGCTTCGTTCTATGAATTTGTTAGAAGAAGCGACCAAGGGGAAGGTTATCTTTGAAGGAGTCGATATTACGGACAAGAAGAATGATCTGTTTGCCATGCGTGAGAAGATGGGCATGGTTTTCCAACAATTTAATCTCTTTCCTAATATGACTGTGATGGAAAATATCACCTTGTCTCCTATCAAGACCAAAGGTGAAAGTAAGGAAGTTGCAGAGAAGAGAGCTCAGGAACTTTTGGAAAAAGTTGGTTTACCAGATAAGGCAACTGCTTATCCACAGAGTTTGTCAGGTGGACAGCAACAACGGATTGCCATTGCGCGTGGTTTGGCCATGGAACCAGATGTTTTGCTTTTTGACGAGCCAACTTCAGCCTTGGACCCTGAAATGGTAGGTGAGGTGTTGGCTGTTATGCAAGATCTAGCCAAATCAGGAATGACTATGGTTATCGTAACACATGAGATGGGATTTGCCCGTGAGGTGGCAGATCGTGTCATCTTTATGGCAGACGGCGTGGTTGTTGAAGATGGAACACCTGAGCAGATTTTTGAACAAACCCAAGAACAACGGACTAAAGACTTCTTGAGTAAGGTTTTATAAGTTAGCTTTGTTTAGCTATTTGTAGCCAATTTTACATATAAAATATAGATTAATGAAAAGCTCGAACTGGGCTTTTTCTTATAGTTTGAAACTATAAGATAGCCTAGGAAAGAAGTGTTAGAGGGGATTAGCAGTTTTTGGTATAATGGAAGATATTTGAAAGAAAAGAGAAGTGATATGACACAGATTATTGATGGGAAGGCTCTAGCAGCTAAGTTACAAGGACAGCTGGCTGAAAAGACTGAAAGATTAAAGGAAGAAACGGGGCTAGTACCTGGTTTGGTGGTGATTTTGGTTGGGGACAATCCAGCTAGCCAAGTCTACGTTCGCAACAAGGAACGTTCTGCCCTTGCGGCTGGTTTCCGTAGCGAAGTAGTGCGAGTTCCAGAGACTATTACTCAAGAGGAATTGTTAGACCTGATTGCTAAATATAATCAGGATCCAGCTTGGCATGGAATTTTGGTCCAGTTGCCATTACCAAAACACATTGATGAAGAGGCGGTTTTGTTGGCCATTGACCCAGAAAAGGATGTGGATGGTTTCCATCCTCTAAATATGGGACGCCTTTGGTCTGGTCATCCAGTCATGATTCCATCAACACCTGCAGGAATTATGGAAATGTTTCATGAATATGGGATTGAATTAGAAGGTAAAAATGCGGTTGTCATCGGTCGTTCAAACATTGTTGGAAAACCCATGGCCCAGCTTCTTTTGGCCAAGAATGCAACAGTGACCTTGACTCACTCACGCACCCATAATCTTGCTAAGGTGGCTGCAAAAGCTGATATTCTGGTTGTTGCAATCGGTCGTGCCAAGTTTGTGACTGATGACTTTGTTAAACCAGGTGCGGTAGTCATTGACGTTGGGATGAATCGTGATGAAAATGGCAAGCTCTGTGGGGATGTGGATTATGAGGCAGTTGCCCCACTTGCTAGCCATATTACGCCAGTCCCTGGAGGTGTTGGTCCTATGACCATTACCATGCTAATGGAGCAAACTTATCAGGCAGCACTTCGGACATTGGATAGAAAATAAGAGAAAAATCGCTGAAGAGAGTGTATTTTCTATAGATATATCTGAAATGGGATACAATAATTGTAAAAATAAAATTACAAAAGGAGGTCTGTGCCTCCTTTTTGTTGTATAATAAAAGCGAGAGGAAAAAAGATGAAAGTGATTGATCAAGATCTACTAGAAAAAGTCATTATTGAACGTTCTCGTACCAGTCATAAAGGAGACTACGGTCGTCTACTGTTGCTGGGTGGGACTTATCCTTATGGTGGTGCCATCATCATGGCTGCTTTGGCAGCTGTAAAAAGCGGTGCAGGATTGGTGACTGTTGGAACAGATAGGGAAAATATTCCAGCTCTGCACAACCATTTACCTGAGGCTATGGCCTTTTCTCTGCAAGACCAGCAATTGTTAAAAGAGCAACTGGAGAAGGAAGAAGTTGTCTTACTGGGTCCTGGTTTACGAGACAATGCTTTTGGAGAAGATATAGTAAAACAAGTCTTTGCTAGTTTAAGCCAAAATCAGATTTTGATTGTAGACGGAGGTGCTTTGACCATTATTGCTAGAACAAGTTTGTCATTTCCGTTTAACCAGCTTATCCTAACTCCTCACCAAAAAGAATGGGAAAAATTATCTGGAATTACGATTGAAAAGCAAAAGGAAGATGCAACGGCTAGTGCCCTGACTTCCTTCCCTCAAGGAACAATTTTGGTAGAGAAAGGTCCAGCTACTCGTATTTGGCAAGCTGGCCAATCTGATTATTACCAGTTACAGGTTGGCGGTCCCTATCAGGCGACTGGGGGAATGGGAGATACTCTTGCTGGAATGATTGCAGGATTTGCAGGCCAATTCCGACAGACCAGTCTCTACGAACGTGTGACAGTAGCGACCCATCTTCATTCAGCTATTGCTCAAGAACTAGCTCAAGAACATTATGTGGTCTTGCCAACGGAAATTAGTAATTGTCTTCCTAAAGTAATGAATAAAATATCTCAAAAAAGAATGGGATAAAATTCAATTTTAGGAGAAAACGAAGTAAATATTACCACAATAAAACGCATAATATCAAGTTTTTTTAATACCTGATACTATGCGTTTTTGACTTTAAAGACTTTTTGGTCTGTTTCTATTTTGGAGCAATCTTTTGCTCAGTATGTTTTATAATTTCTCGTTGATAAATCGGATAAACTGATTCCACCAAACTTTTAAGAAGAAAGCTTTTTCAACTTTCTTTTCTGCTAGCATTTCGAAACTAGGACGTTCTGTGGTGATGTAACCTTGACCAATCAAGTCCTTGTCTTCATAAGTCAAATGTCCAACCACAGTTCCGGCTTCAAGTGGTGCTGGTATTGCCTTAGAATCAGGTGTGAATTGAATAGTTTGGGACGATTGTCCCCCAACACGTTCAATAAGAGTGATATCATCTTTGGCAACGGCAGTGACCGCATCTTCTTTTCCATCTTGTACAGGAGCTTTACTATCTTGGTAGGCATCGCCTTTTTGAACGATTTTACGAAGCGTGAATGTAGAAGAGATATAATCCATTAGTGACGATGTAGCTGTGAAGCGAGCGTAAGGATTATTGTCTTGATGGTCTGCATTCAAAACAACTGTGATAACCCTCATCCCTTTTTCGACAGTAGTACCAACAAAAGATTCTCCAGCTTTGTCTGTTGTTCCTGTCTTAAGGCCATCAAAACCACCGCGATAAGCAGGCATACCTTCTAACATGTAGTTGGTAGAAGTGATTGTCATTCCAGCAAAAGTAGAAGAAGGTTTTTTCGTGATTTCCAAGACTTGTGGGTATTTTTTGATGAGATTGCGAGCAACGATAGCGACATCATAAGCACTGAGCTTGTTTTCATCATCTTTTCTAGATCCTGGGTAAATGTTATCCCCTAAAGTCTCATTGTTAAGACCCGTCGTATTGACAACAGTGGCATCCTGAATGCCCCATTCCAAGAGCTTTGCCCGCATCATATCGACGAAATCTTTTTCTGAGCCAGCAATTTTCTCAGCTAGGGCGATAGCTGCACTGTTGGCACTAGATACCAGTGTTGCTTCAAGTAGCTGTTCAACGGTATAATTACGAGCTTCCATAGGAACATTACTTGCTTCAGAATTTGTCGTTAATTTGTAAGGATAATCAGAAATATCTACCGGAGTTGATAGTGTAATACTGCCGTTTTCCAAGGCTTCATAGACAAGATAGACCGTAATCAATTTTGTGATTGAAGCGATTTCAACTGGTTGGGTTGCATCTTTCTCATAGAGAATTTTACCGGTATTTGCCTCAACAGCAATTGCATGTTTAGCAGCAATATTAAAATCTTGAGCAGCAACAGTAGATGCTGACCCAATCACGGATAGGCTTAGGAGAGTTAAAATTATTTTTTTCATAGTAAGTTTATTCTATCATAAAGAAAAAAATATTCCCAGTTTCATGATATAAGAAAGAAGTTTTTTTGAAAGTGTGGTAAAATAGATAAATGGAGGTACCTCATGTTTCGTAAGAATAAATTATTTTTTTGGACCAGTGAGATTTTACTATTAACCATTATCTTTTATTTATGGAGAGAGATGGGAGCGATTATTACACCTTTTGTAAGCGTTGCAAACACTATAATGATTCCCTTTCTTTTAGGTGGTTTTTTATATTATTTGACAAATCCTATTGTAAATTTTTTACAAAAGTATTTCAAAATTAACCGTATCATTGGTATTTTACTAACCTTGTGCGCCTTGGTCTGGGGGCTAGTTATTGGGGTAGTCTATCTCTTACCGATTTTGATTAATCAGTTGACCAGTTTGATAGCAACAAGTCAGACACGTTTGCAAGATTTGATTGTGGATTTATCTACTTATCCAGCCTTTCAAAATTTAGATATTCAAGCGACGATTCAACAGTTAAATCTCTCCTATGTAGATATTCTACAAAATATTCTAAACAGTGTTACCAATAGTGTTGGAAGTGTCCTATCTGCGCTCTTTAGTACTGTGTTAATTATTATCATGACCCCTGTGTTCTTAATTTATTTTTTGTTAGATGGTAACAAGTTCTTGCCGATGCTTGAACGTACTGTTTTAAAGCGAGATAAGTTGCATATTGCAGGCCTATTAAAGAATTTGAATGCTACAATCGCTCGATATATTAGTGGAGTTGCCATTGATGCGATTATTATTGGCTGTTTGGCCTTTATCGGATATAGCGTAATCGGTTTGAAATACGCTTTGGTCTTCGCTATCTTTTCAGGATTAGCCAATCTCATTCCTTATGTAGGTCCAAGTATTGGTTTGATTCCGATGATTATCGCCAATGTCTTTACTGATCCCCATAGAATGCTGATTGCAGTTGTTTATATGTTGATTATTCAACAAGTAGATGGGAACATCCTTTACCCTCGAATCGTTGGTGGAGTGATGAAGGTTCATCCAATTACGATTTTAGTATTACTTTTGTTATCAAGTAATATCTATGGTGTCATTGGCATGATTGTCGCAGTACCAACCTATTCTATCTTAAAAGAAATTTCTAAGTTTTTATCACGTTTGTATGAAAATCATAAAATAATGAAAGAACGAGAAAGAGAATTAGCTAAGTAAAAATCAGGAAATTCCTGATTTTTCTTTTTCATTAAAGAAGTGATGGGAGTAGAAATACCGTTTAGATTAGTAGATTAAGAATAATTCACAAAAACTTTGTAAAACACTTGCAATTTAGCTGAAATTTGATAAAATAGTAAGGAAAGTTAGACTGTATTGCCTACTGTCTATCTATAAAATATATTTTATTGGAGGCTTTTACTCAAATGGCAAAAGAAAAATACGATCGTAGTAAACCACACGTTAACATTGGTACTATCGGACACGTTGACCACGGTAAAACTACCCTAACTGCAGCTATCACAACTGTTTTGGCACGTCGCTTGCCTTCATCAGTTAACCAACCTAAAGACTATGCGTCTATCGATGCTGCTCCAGAAGAACGCGAACGCGGTATCACAATCAACACTGCGCACGTTGAGTACGAAACTGAAAAACGTCACTACGCTCACATCGACGCTCCAGGACACGCGGACTACGTTAAAAACATGATCACTGGTGCCGCTCAAATGGACGGAGCTATCCTTGTAGTAGCTTCAACTGACGGACCAATGCCACAAACTCGTGAGCACATCCTTCTTTCACGTCAGGTTGGTGTTAAACACCTTATCGTCTTCATGAACAAAGTTGACTTGGTTGACGACGAAGAATTGCTTGAATTGGTTGAAATGGAAATCCGTGACCTATTGTCAGAATACGACTTCCCAGGTGACGATCTTCCAGTTATCCAAGGTTCAGCTCTTAAAGCCCTTGAAGGTGACACTAAATACGAAGACATCGTTATGGAATTGATGAACACAGTTGATGAGTACATCCCAGAACCAGAACGTGACACTGACAAACCATTGCTTCTTCCAGTCGAAGACGTATTCTCAATCACTGGACGTGGTACAGTTGCTTCAGGACGTATCGACCGTGGTATCGTTAAAGTCAACGACGAAATCGAAATCGTTGGTATCAAAGAAGAAACTCAAAAAGCAGTTGTTACTGGTGTTGAAATGTTCCGTAAACAACTTGACGAAGGTCTTGCCGGAGATAACGTAGGTGTCCTTCTTCGTGGTGTTCAACGTGATGAAATCGAACGTGGACAAGTTATCGCTAAACCAGGTTCAATCAACCCACACACTAAATTCAAAGGTGAAGTTTACATCCTTACTAAAGAAGAAGGTGGACGTCACACTCCATTCTTCAACAACTACCGTCCACAATTCTACTTCCGTACTACTGACGTTACAGGTTCAATCGAACTTCCAGCAGGTACTGAAATGGTAATGCCTGGTGATAACGTGACAATCGACGTTGAGTTGATCCACCCAATCGCCGTAGAACAAGGTACTACATTCTCTATCCGTGAGGGTGGACGTACTGTTGGTTCAGGTATGGTTACAGAAATCGAAGCTTAATTCGATTTAGTTCCCAGAAGAACAATTATTTAAGTCAGACACTAAAAGAATCTTGCTTTGCAAGGTTCTTTTTTTCGAATATTGAACTAATACTCAATGAAAATCAAAGAGCAAACTAGGAAGCTAGCTGCAGGCTGCTCAAAACACTGTTTTGAGGTTGCAGATAGAACTGACGAAGTCAGCTCAAAACATGTTTTTGAGGTTGTAGATAAGACTGACGAAGTCAGTAACCATACATACGGCAAGGCGAAGCTGACGCGGTTTGAAGAGTATAAAATTGAATTGCTTATAAAAAAGCTCTATACACTAGATGTGCATAGAGCAATTGGGCTTTATTTGATATAGAGTTCTTGATTTTTTAGGATAATTTCACGGACACTTGCGAATTTCTTGAGTTTTTTAAGCTCTTCTGGATGAGTGACGAGAGTGATAACATAACCTTCCTTGCCCATACGGCCAGTACGGCCAGCACGGTGTGTGTAGGTTTCGATATCTCTCGGGACATCAAAGTTTACAACACATTCGAGGCTATCGATATCAATTCCACGAGCCAGAAGGTCAGTTGCAAGAAGCAGGGTTAGTTGCTTGTCTTTAAACTTTTCTAAGATGACTTTTCTAAATTTGACATTGACATCACTAGCGAGGGAAACAGCCAAGATATCTCGATACTGTAGTTTTTCTTCTGCACTTCCAAGGTCTGATAGGCTGTTAAAGAAGACAAGACCTCGGAAATCCTCTACATGAGCCAGTTTTCGTAGCATATCAACACGGTGACGTTGGTCTACCTGCATGTAGAAATGCTGGATATTGTCCAGTTTTTGATCAGAGAGATTAATAGTGCGTGTATTCGGCACAATCTTTTCTTGGTCAAACTTGGTCGTAGCACTCATGTAGATGAGTTGATGGTCACGAGGTGCGTAGTGAGTGATTTTCTCAACAAAGTGAATCTGAGAATCATCTAGTAATTGGTCGAATTCATCCAGGATGATGGTTTTCACATTCATCATCTTGATTTTTTTCAATTTAATTAGTTCAAAGATACGGCCAGGGGTTCCAATCAGAATTTCTGGTCCTTTTTTTAGGCGTTCAATCTGGCGTTTCTGACTCGAACCTGATAAGAAGAGTTGGGCTGTCAAGCCGATAGCTTCTGACCACGTTTTACATACATCAAAAATCTGTCCAGCAAGCTCTGTATTTGGTGCTAGAATCAAGAGTTGTTGGGCTTTTTTCTTTTGTAGTCTGAGAAGACTTGGTAGAAGGTAAGCTAGGGTCTTACCAGTTCCTGTTGGGCTCACTCCTAGGAGGTTTTCTCCAGCAAGAAGGGGCTCAAATAGTTGAGTTTGAATGGGGGTGAATTCTTGGAAACCGAGTTGGTCACTCAGTTCTTGCCATTCAGTCGGTAGTTTGTTTTTCATTTTTCTGCCTCAAATCTAATGCCAGCAGTCTGGCGCATGGTAAATAGTAGTTCATGAACAGAACTTGCATCTTCCAGCCAAGTTTGGTAGAGATTCAGATCTGGTTGCTGGATCATGTGTGCAAATGCATCGACTTCCTCAGTCATCGTATGGGGAGCTTGTTGGATAGGGAGCTGGACTTGATTTCCTTGGTGGTCGGTAAAAATAGCTGAGCGAACATGCTCAATTGTGTTGAGCGTCAGGGTTCCATCTGTCGTATAAATCTCGCAAGGAAGATTGGAAGTGATGTTTTTCCCATCCTTGATATGAACTTGAAAGTCAGGGTAGAAGAGGATGCCATCGCCATTTAGGTCAATGCTATTGTCAAGCTGTTGCCCCTGATAGGTTGCGTCCTGAGCCTTT
This sequence comes from Streptococcus mitis, assembly GCF_002860865.1. Lineage (GTDB taxonomy): Bacteria > Bacillota > Bacilli > Lactobacillales > Streptococcaceae > Streptococcus > Streptococcus mitis_AT. The sequence continues at coordinate 810,334 of NZ_PKIE01000001.1, read as the reverse complement.
CCAAAGAGACGAACGGCAGCGTAGAGAGGATAAATCCCCAAATCCATAAGAGCTCCACCAGCAAAACGGTCTGAGAAGACATTTGGTGTCTGACCAGCCAACAAGTCAGGCATCTTGGAAGAGTATTTGGCATAGTTGAAATCAGCTCCTAAGATTTGCTTGTCTGCCAAAAAGTTTTTGATGATAGTGAAAGCTTTTTCATGGTAATTGCGAGCTGCTTCGAATATAAAACAGTGATTTTTCTCAGCTGTATGTCTCAAATCTAGCCATTCTTGTGGCTGAGTGACAGCTGGCTTTTCAAGAATGACATGTTTACCTGCAGTCAATGCAGCTTTTGCCTGAGCAAAATGCAAGGAGTTTGGGCTAGCAATATAGACCACATCAAAGGAGCTCTTGAAGAAGCCCTCTACTTGATCAAAGAGTTGGATATTCTGATAGCGAGAAGCAAAGGTTGCTGCAGTTTCTAGTTTTCTAGAATAGACTGTGACCAGCTGGTATTTTCCACTAGCATGGGCTGCCTCTATGAAGTGGTGGCTGATAGCGCCAGTTCCGATGACACCTAATTTAAGCATAGATACTCCCTTTCCGATTTCAAATCCTTCTTTCATTATAACATAGATAGATGGGACTATCCAACAGAGGGGAAAATTTTTCAAATAAGCTACTAGGACTTTCCCAAAGAAAGTGGTACAATAATGAGATGAGAAAATGAAATGGGAGGGAAAATGAGGTTACTACCTATAAGAAAAATATCACGTCAGTCTAAGAGGCTAGCGCTTTTTTTGACTTTTTGTGCAGGATATGTAGATGCCTATACGTTTATTGTGCGAGGGAACACTCTTGTGGCTGGACAAACTGGGAATGTCGTCTTTCTATCAGTGGGACTCATTCAACACAATGTGTCAGATGCCAGTGCCAAAGTAATGACCTTGCTAGCTTTTATGATGGGGGTCTTTTTATTAACGATTTATAAGGAAAAATTGAGAATTGTGAAAAAACCGATTCTGTCCTTGATTCCTTTAGCAATCCTATCAATCATTATTGGATTTGTACCACAAACTGTAGAGAATATCTATCTAGTACCGCCCTTGGCCTTTTGTATGGGGTTGGTGACAACTGCTTTTGGAGAAGTGTCAGGTATAGCTTATAATAACGCGTTTATGACTGGGAATATCAAACGGACCATGCTAGCTTTTGGAGATTATTTCAGAACTAAGCACACTCCTTTTTTGCGTGAAGGTTTCATATTTGTTAGTTTGCTTACTAGTTTTGTCCTTGGCGTTGTCTTTTCAGCCTATTTGACGATTTTCTATCAGGAAAAGACCATTCTTGGTGTTCCTATTATGATGAGCATTTTTTACCTCAGCATGCTTTTTGTCAAGTGGCGGAAAAAAGTAAAAGAAAAAGCTTCATTTTAGGTGTTATTACTTGTAAGAAAATAGGAGATATGCTATACTTGAAGAGTTGACTATGCACGATCCTGTGCAACCGCACGAACATCGTTGCTTGATTATTCAAGTTTAAGTGGTTTGTCCCACGATGCTAGGCGAGTCTTCACAAAAAAATCGGGGAAACCCATAAAAATCATAGGAGGTGCATAATGAGCACATACGCAATTATCAAAACTGGCGGAAAACAAGTTAAAGTTGAAGTTGGTCAAGCAGTTTACGTTGAAAAATTGAACGTTGAAGCTGGTCAAGAAGTTACTTTTAACGAAGTTGTTCTTGTTGGTGGTGAAAACACTGTTGTCGGAACTCCACTTGTTGCTGGAGCTACTGTAGTTGGAACTGTTGAAAAACAAGGAAAACAAAAGAAAGTTGTTACTTACAAGTACAAACCTAAAAAAGGTAGCCACCGTAAACAAGGTCACCGTCAACCATATACAAAAGTTGTCATCAACGCAATCAACGCTTAATTTTAAGGAGAACACATGATACAGGCAGTCTTTGAGAGAGCCGAAGATGGCGAGCTGAGGAGTGCGGAAATTACTGGACACGCCGAGAGTGGCGAATACGGCTTAGATGTCGTGTGTGCATCGGTTTCTACGCTTGCCATTAACTTTATCAATTCAATTGAGAAATTTGCAGGCTATGAACCAATCCTAGAATTAAACGAAGATGAAGGTGGCTATCTGATGGTTGAAATTCCAAAAGACCTTCCTTCACACCAGAGAGAAATGACCCAGTTATTCTTTGAATCATTTTTCTTAGGTATGGCAAACTTATCGGAGAACTCTTCTGAGTTCGTCCAAACCAGAGTTATCACAGAAAACTAACACGGAGGAAAACATTATGTTAAAAATGACTCTTAACAACTTGCAACTTTTCGCCCACAAAAAAGGTGGAGGTTCTACATCAAACGGACGTGATTCACAAGCGAAACGTCTTGGAGCTAAAGCAGCTGACGGACAAACTGTAACAGGTGGATCAATCCTTTACCGTCAACGTGGTACACACATTTATCCAGGTGTAAACGTTGGACGTGGTGGAGACGATACTTTGTTTGCTAAAGTTGAAGGCGTAGTACGCTTTGAACGTAAAGGACGCGATAAAAAACAAGTTTCTGTTTACCCAATCGCTAAATAAAAAGGTCCAGTGAACCTTTTTATCCCGAGCCTTGAAATGTAAAGGCGAGGAAGCTAGAAGTAGCATTAAATAAGGCTTTCCGAGTTTTCGGAGAGCCTGTTTTTTTTGTTTTGGTACCCATGATTTTTTCGTTCTTAGTGTAGATGAATTTTATGAGTAACATTATTTTTCTTCGATGGAAAACTTCTAAAATATGGTATAATGAAAAGATAAAGAAGTTGGGGGTAGAAGATGAACATTCAACAATTACGCTATGTTGTGGCTATTGCGAATAGCGGTACTTTCCGTGAAGCTGCTGAAAAGATGTATGTTAGTCAGCCGAGTCTGTCTATTTCTGTTCGTGATTTGGAAAAAGAATTGGGTTTTAAGATTTTCCGTCGGACTAGTTCAGGGACTTTCTTGACCCGTCGTGGGATGGAATTTTACGAAAAAGCGCAAGAATTGGTTAAAGGATTTGATATTTTTCAAAATCAGTATGCCAATCCTGAGGAAGAAAAAGATGAATTTTCCATTGCTAGTCAGCACTATGATTTCTTGCCACCAACCATTACGGCCTTTTCAGAGCGCTATCCTGATTATAAGAACTTCCGTATTTTTGAATCGACTACTGTTCAAATCTTAGATGAAGTAGCGCAAGGTCACAGTGAAATTGGGATTATCTACCTCAACAATCAAAATAAAAAGGGGATTATGCAACGGGTTGAAAAGCTAGGTCTGGAGGTTATTGAATTAATTCCCTTTCATACCCACATTTATCTTCGTGAAGGGCATCCTTTAGCCCAGAAAGAGGAATTGGTCATGGAGGATTTAGCTGATCTACCAACGGTTCGTTTCACTCAAGAAAAAGACGAGTACCTTTATTATTCAGAGAACTTTGTCGATACCAGTGCTAGTTCACAGATGTTTAATGTGACAGACCGTGCTACTTTGAATGGTATTTTGGAGCGGACGGACGCCTATGCAACAGGTTCCGGATTTTTAGATAGTGATAGTGTTAATGGCATTACAGTTATTCGTCTCAAGGATAACCTAGATAATCGCATGGTCTATGTTAAACGTGAGGAAGTGGAGCTTAGTCAGGCTGGAACTCTTTTCGTAGAAGTCGTGCAAGAATATTTTGATCAGAAGAGGAAATCATGAAAAAAAGAGGAATAGTGGCAGTCGTTGTACTGCTTTTGATTGGGCTGGATCAGTTAGTCAAATCCTATATCGTCCAGCAAATTCCACTGGGTGAAGTGCGCTCTTGGATTCCCAATTTCGTTAGTTTGACCTACCTGCAAAATCGAGGGGCAGCCTTTTCTATCTTACAAGATCAGCAGTTGTTATTCGCTGTCATTACCCTGGTTGTCGTGGTAGGTGCCATTTGGTATCTACATAAACACATGGAGGACTCATTCTGGATGGTCTTGGGTTTGACCTTGATTATCGCAGGTGGTCTTGGAAACTTTATTGACAGGATAAGTCAGGGCTTTGTTGTGGATATGTTTCACTTGGACTTTATCAATTTTGCAATTTTCAATGTGGCAGATAGCTATCTGACTGTTGGAGTGATTATTTTATTGATTGCAATGCTAAAAGAGGAAATAAATGGAAATTAAAATTGAAACTGGTGGCCTGCGTTTAGATAAGGCTTTGTCGGATTTGACAGAATTATCACGCAGTCTCGCGAATGAACAAATCAAATCAGGCCAGGTCTTGGTCAATGGCCAAGTCAAGAAAGCTAAATACACTGTCCAAGAGGGCGATGTCGTCACTTACCATGTGCCAGAGCCAGAGGTCTTAGAGTATGTGGCTGAGAATCTTCCGCTAGAAATCATCTACCAAGATGAGGATGTGGCCGTCGTTAACAAACCTCAGGGGATGGTTGTGCATCCGAGTGCTGGTCATACTTGTGGAACTCTGGTAAATGCCCTTATGTATCATATTAAGGACTTGTCGGGTATCAATGGGGTTCTGCGTCCAGGAATTGTTCACCGTATTGATAAGGATACGTCAGGCCTTCTCATGATTGCTAAAAACGATGAGGCGCATCTAGCACTTGCCCAAGAACTCAAGGATAAAAAGTCTCTCCGCAAATATTGGGCGATTGTTCATGGAAATCTGCCCAATGATCGCGGTGTGATTGAAGCACCGATTGGCCGGAGTGAAAAAGATCGTAAGAAACAGGCTGTGACTGCCAAAGGTAAGCCTGCAGTGACCCGTTTTCACGTCTTGGAACGCTTTGGTGATTATAGCTTGGTAGAGTTGCAGCTGGAGACAGGTCGCACTCATCAAATCCGTGTTCACATGGCTTATATTGGCCATCCAGTCGCTGGTGATGAGGTCTATGGTCCTCGCAAGACTTTGAAAGGGCATGGACAATTTCTTCATGCCAAGACTCTAGGTTTTACTCATCCGAGAACAGGTAAGACCTTGGAGTTTACAGCAGATATCCCAGAGATTTTTAAGGAAACTTTGGAGAGATTGAGAAAGAATTAGATTTGATAAAAGGTTGAGATGACTTGTCTCGACCTTTTTCCTATCAACTCTTTTCTATTTCCTGCCATTCATGTTATAATGGATAAATATGAAGAATCGGAGTGAGACTATGAAATACAAACGGATTGTCTTTAAGGTGGGGACTTCTTCTCTGACAAATGAGGATGGAAGTTTATCACGTAGTAAGGTAAAGGCTATTACCCAGCAGTTGGCTATGTTGCACGAAGCTGGTCATGAATTGATTTTGGTGTCGTCGGGTGCCATTGCTGCAGGTTTTGGTGCCTTAGGATTTAAAAAGCGTCCGACTAAGATTGCTGATAAACAGGCTTCAGCAGCGGTAGGGCAAGGGCTTTTGTTGGAAGAATACACGACCAATCTTCTCTTGCGCCAAATCGTTTCTGCACAAATCTTGCTGACCCAGGATGACTTTGTGGATAAGCGCCGTTATAAAAATGCCCATCAGGCTTTGTCAGTTCTACTTAGCCGTGGAGCGATTCCTATCATCAACGAGAATGACAGTGTCGTTATTGATGAGCTCAAGGTTGGGGACAATGATACTCTAAGTGCTCAGGTAGCAGCCATGGTCCAAGCAGACCTTTTGGTCCTCTTGACAGACGTAGACGGTCTATATACTGGAAATCCTAATTCAGATCCAACAGCCAAACGCTTGGAGCGAATCGAGACAATCAATCGTGAGATTATCGATATGGCCGGTGGAGCTGGTTCGTCAAACGGAACTGGGGGCATGCTAACAAAAATCAAGGCTGCAACTATTGCGACAGAATCGGGCGTTCCTGTTTATATCTGCTCATCCTTGAAGTCAGATGCCATGATTGAGGCAGCGGAGAAGACCAAGGATGGTTCCTACTTTGTTGCTCAAGAGAAGGGACTTCGTACCCAGAAACAATGGCTGGCCTTTTATGCTCAGAGTCAAGGTTCTATTTGGGTTGATAAAGGGGCTGCTGAAGCTCTCTCTCAACATGGAAAGAGTCTTCTCTTATCTGGTGTTGTTGATGCAGAAGGTGCCTTTTCTTACGGTGATATCGTGACAGTATTTGACAAGGAAAGTGGAAAATCACTTGGAAAAGGGCGCGTGCAATTTGGGGCATCTGCTTTGGAGGATATGTTACGTTCTCAAAAAGCCAAGGGTGTCTTGATTCACCGTGATGACTGGATTTCCATTACTCCTGAAATCCAACTACTCTTTACAGAATTTTAGAGGTAAATTATGGTAAGTACACAAGAACAATTTGAGCAGGTACAGGCTGTTAAAAAATCGATCAACACAGCTAGTGAAGACGTGAAAAACCAAGCCTTGCTAGCCATGGCTGATCACTTAGTGGCTGCTACAGAGGAGATTTTAGCGGCAAATGCCCTCGATATGGAATCGGCCAAAGGTAAAATCTCAGATGTGATGCTGGATCGTCTTTATTTGGATGCAGGGCGTATAGAAGCTATGGCAACTGGGATTCGTGAAGTGGTTGCTTTACCAGATCCAATTGGTGAAGTTTTAGAAACAAGTCAGCTTGAAAATGGCTTAGTGATTACCAAAAAACGTGTGGCTATGGGTGTTATCGGTATTATCTATGAAAGTCGTCCAAATGTGACGTCAGACGCAGCTGCTCTGGCTATCAAGAGTGGAAATGCGGTTGTTCTTCGTAGTGGTAAGGACGCCTATCAAACAGCCCATGCCATTGTCACAGCCTTGAAGAAGGGCTTGGAGACGACTACCATTCATCCAGATGTGATTCAACTGGTGGAAGATACCAGCCGTGAAAGTAGCTATGCCATGATGAAGGCCAAGGGCTATCTAGACCTTCTCATTCCTCGTGGAGGGGCTGGTTTGATCAATGCAGTGGTTGAAAATGCTATTGTACCTGTTATCGAGACCGGGACAGGGATTGTCCATGTTTATGTCGATAAGGATGCAGACGAAGACAAGGCTTTATCTATCATCAACAATGCCAAAACCAGTCGTCCTTCTGTCTGCAATGCCATGGAGGTTTTGCTGGTTCATGAAGCCAAGGCAACAAGCTTCCTTCCTCGTTTGGAGCAAGTTTTAGTTGCAGATCGAAAAGAAGCTGGACTGGAAGCAATTCAATTCCGCCTAGATAGCCAAGCAAGTCAGTTTGTTTTAGGTCAAGCAGCTGAAGCACAAGACTTTGACACCGAGTTTTTAGACTATGTATTAGCTGTTAAGGTTGTGAGCAGTTTAGAAGAAGCGGTTGAGCATATTGAAGCCCACAGTACCCATCATTCGGATGCCATTGTGACTGAAAATGCTGAAGCTGCAACTTACTTTACAGATCAAGTGGACTCTGCAGCTGTCTATGTCAATGCCTCAACTCGTTTCACCGATGGTGGCCAATTTGGTCTTGGTTGCGAAATGGGGATTTCAACTCAGAAACTGCACGCGCGTGGTCCAATGGGCTTGAAAGAGTTGACTAGCTACAAGTATGTGGTCACTGGTGATGGACAGATAAGGGAGTAAGAGATGAAGATTGGATTTATTGGTTTGGGGAATATGGGTGCTAGCTTGGCCAAGTCTGTTTTGCAGGCTAAGACGGGTGATGACATTCTCCTTGCTAATCGTAGTCAAGCTAAGGTGGATGCTTTCATCGCCAACTTTGGTGGTCAGGCTTCCAGCAATGAAGAAATCTTTGCAGAAGCAGATGTGATTTTTCTAGGTGTTAAGCCAGCTCAGTTCTCAGACTTGCTATCTCAATATCAAACCATTCTTGAAAAACGAGAGAGTCTTCTTTTGATTTCCATGGCAGCTGGATTGACCTTAGAAAAACTCGCTAGTCTTCTTCCAAATCAACACCGAATTATTCGTATGATGCCAAATACTCCTGCTTCTATCGGTCAAGGAGTGATTAGCTATGCCATGTCTCCTAATTGCAGGGCTAAGGACAGTGAGCTCTTTTGTCAGCTTTTAACCAAGGCTGGTCTCTTGATTGAACTTGGGGAAGGCTTAATTGATGCAGCGACAGGTCTTGCAGGTTGTGGGCCGGCCTTTGTCTATCTTTTTATTGAGGCTTTGGCAGATGCAGGTGTTCAGACAGGATTACCACGAGAAACAGCATTGAAAATGGCAGCTCAAACAGTTGTCGGCGCTGGACAATTGGTCCTAGAAAGCCAAGAGCATCCTGGGGTCTTAAAAGACCAAGTTTGTAGCCCAGGCGGTTCGACTATCGCTGGTGTAGCAAGCCTAGAAGCGCATGCTTTTCGAGGAACGGTCATGGATGCAGTTGGTCAAGCATATAAACGAACACAAGAACTAGGTAAATAAGAGGTGGCTTTGTCTGCCTCTTTTATGGTGGTTGATACTCTTCGAAAATCTCTTCAAACTGCGTCAGCTTCCATCTGCAACCTCAAAACAGTGTTTTGAGCAACCTGCGGTTAGCTTCCTAGTTTGCTCTTTGATTTTCATTGAGTATGAAATGAGAAGACAAAAAGATTGTCACAAACCTCTATTTTTTTGATAGAATAGAAGTAGTAAAAAAGAAATGAGTTAGACATGTCAAAAGGATTTTTAGTCTCTCTTGAGGGACCAGAGGGAGCAGGCAAGACCAGTGTTTTAGAGGCTCTGCTCCCAATTTTAGAGGAAAAAGGGGTAGAGGTGCTGACGACCCGTGAGCCAGGTGGAGTCTTGATTGGGGAGAAGATTCGTCAAGTGATTTTGGACCCAAGTCATACTCAGATGGATCCTAAAACAGAGCTCCTTCTCTATATCGCCAGTCGTAGACAGCACTTGGTGGAAAAAGTTCTTCCAGCACTTGAAGCTGGCAAGTTGGTCATTATGGACCGCTTCATCGATAGTTCCGTTGCCTATCAGGGATTTGGTCGTGGCTTGGATATTGACGCCATTGATTGGCTCAATCGGTTTGCGACAGATGGCCTTAAACCCGATTTGACACTCTATTTTGACATCGAGGTGGAAGAAGGACTGGCTCGCATTGCTGCTAATAGTGACCGCGAGGTCAATCGTTTGGACTTGGAAGGGTTGGACTTGCATAAAAAAGTCCGTCAAGGTTACCTTTCTCTTCTGGACAAAGAAGGAAATCGCATTGTCAAGATTGATGCGAGTCTTCCATTGGAGCAAGTTGTGGAAACAACCAAGGCTGTCTTGTTTGACAGAATGGGATTAGCTAAATGAAACAAGATCAACTAAAGGCCTGGCAGCCAGATCAGTTTGACCGCTTTGTCCGTATTTTGGAGCAAGACCAGCTCAATCACGCCTATCTCTTTTCAGGTTTCTTTGGAAGCTTGGAAATGGCGCAGTTTTTGGCTAAGAGCCTCTTTTGTACGGATAAAGTAGGTGTTTTACCATGTGAGAAATGCCGAAATTGTAAGCTGATTGAACAGGAAGAGTTTCCAGATGTCACCTTAATTAAGCCAGTCAATCAGGTCATCAAGACAGAACGCATTCGGGAATTGGTGGGTCAGTTTTCTCATGCAGGGATTGAAAGCCAGCAACAGGTCTTTATTATCGAGCAAGCTGAGAAAATGCATCCTAATGCAGCCAATTCTCTGCTCAAGGTCATCGAAGAACCCCAGAGTGAGGTTTATATTTTCTTCTTGACAAGCGATGAAGAAAAGATTTTACCGACAATCCGAAGTCGGACCCAGATTTTCCACTTTAAAAAGCAAGAAGAAAAACTCATCTTGCTCTTAGAACAACTGGGACTGGTTAAGAAAAAAGCGACTCTTTTAGCCCAGTTTAGTCAATCGCGAGCTGAAGCAGAAAAGTTGGCAAATCAGGCAGGCTTTTGGACCTTGGTCGATGAAAGTGAACGCCTGCTGACTTGGTTAGTAGCTAAGAAAAAAGAAAGTTATTTGCAAGTTGCTAAACTAGCTAGCTTGGCAGATGACAAGGAAAAACAAGATCAGGTTTTACGGATTCTTGAAGTCCTCTGTGGACAAGATATCCTACAAGCAAGAGTAAGAGTGATTCTACAAGATTTGCTAGAAGCTAGAAAAATGTGGCAAGCTAATGTCAGCTTTCAAAATGCCATGGAATATCTGGTCTTGAAAGAAATATAAACTCAAAAATGAACGATAAAGAAAGGAAAGGGCTGTTTTATGGACAAAAAAGAATTATTTGACGCGCTGGATGATTTTTCCCAACAGTTATTGGTAACCTTGGCCGATGTGGAAGCCATCAAGAAAAATCTCAAGAGCCTGGTAGAGGAAAATACAGCTCTTCGCTTGGAAAATAGTAAGTTGCGAGAACGCTTGGGTGAGGTGGAAGCAGACGCTCCCGTCAAGGCCAAGCATGTTCGTGAAAGTGTCCGTCGAATTTATAAAGATGGTTTTCACGTATGTAATGATTTTTATGGACAACGTCGAGAGCAGGATGAGGAATGTATGTTCTGTGACGAGTTGTTATACAGGGAGTAGGCATGCAGATTCAAAAAAGTTTTAAGGGGCAGTCTCCCTACGGCAAGCTGTACCTAGTGGCAACGCCGATTGGCAATTTAGATGATATGACCTTTCGAGCTATTCAGACCTTGAAAGAGGTGGGCTGGATTGCTGCTGAGGACACGCGCAATACAGGACTTTTGCTCAAGCATTTTGACATTTCTACTAAGCAGATTAGTTTTCATGAGCATAATGCCAAGGAAAAAATTCCTGATTTGATTGGTTTCTTGAAAGCAGGGCAAAGTATTGCTCAGGTTTCTGATGCGGGTCTGCCTAGCATCTCAGACCCTGGTCATGATTTGGTTAAGGCAGCGATTGAGGAAGATATTGCTGTTGTCACAGTTCCAGGAGCCTCTGCAGGGATTTCTGCCTTGATTGCCAGTGGTTTAGCGCCACAGCCACATATCTTTTATGGCTTTTTACCGAGAAAATCAGGTCAGCAAAAGCAATTTTTCGACTTGAAAAAAGACTATCCAGAGACCCAGATTTTCTATGAATCGCCTCATCGTGTGGCAGATACGTTAGAAAATATGCTAGAAGTCTATGGTGACCGCTCGGTCGTTTTGGTTAGGGAATTGACCAAAATCTATGAAGAATACCAAAGAGGTACCATTTCTGAATTGCTGGAAAGCATAGCTGAAACGCCACTCAAGGGCGAATGCCTTCTCATCGTTGAAGGTGCCAGTCAGGATGTGGAGGAAAAAGACGAGGAGGACTTGTTCTTAGAAATCCAAGCCCGTATCCAGCAAGGCATGAAGAAAAATCAAGCTATCAAGGAAGTCGCTAAGATTTACCAGTGGAATAAGAGCCAGCTCTACGCTGCCTACCACGACTGGGAAGAAAATCAAGAAAATGACTAAACAGGGAAGTTTGCCTTCTTCCCTTTTTTTGTTATACTAGTAGAAGAAAAAATTAGAAAGATTTGTGGGAGTGAAAAAGTCCTGTGGACTTTTTCAGCCTGAGCCAAGAAATTCGAAAGCGAAGTAAGTCCTGTGGACTTTTTCAGCCTGAGCCTAGAAACTCGAAAGCGAGGAAAGTCCTGTAGACTTTTTCAGCCTGAGCCAAGAAATTCTAAAGCGAGTAAGCTCGATTGGCTTTTTCAATGTGAACCTTGTCTTCACACTCCCAAAGAGGTATTAGTGTCGTGTCTCAATCTTATATCAATGTTATCGGTGCTGGTTTGGCAGGTTCTGAAGCAGCCTACCAAATCGCAGAGCGTGGTATTCCAGTTAAACTTTATGAAATGCGTGGTGTCAAGTCAACACCCCAGCACAAAACAGACAATTTTGCTGAGTTGGTTTGTTCCAATTCTCTACGTGGAGATGCTTTGACAAATGCAGTGGGGCTTCTCAAGGAAGAAATGCGTCGCTTGGGTTCTGTCATCTTAGAGTCTGCTGAAGCTACACGTGTTCCTGCAGGTGGTGCCCTTGCTGTGGACCGTGATGGATTCTCTCATATGGTGACCGAAAAAGTGGCCAACCACCCCTTGATTGAAGTGGTTCGTGATGAAATTACAGAATTGCCGACAGATGTTATTACAGTTGTGGCGACTGGTCCCTTGACTAGCGATGCCCTGGCTGAAAAGATTCATGCTCTTAATGACGGTGATGGTTTCTATTTCTACGACGCGGCAGCCCCTATTATCGATGTCAACACTATCGATATGAGCAAGATCTATCTCAAGTCTCGTTATGATAAGGGAGAAGCGGCCTACCTCAATGCCCCTATGACCAAGCAAGAGTTTATGGATTTCCATGAAGCCTTGGTCAATGCGGAAGAAGCACCACTTAATTCTTTTGAGAAAGAAAAGTACTTTGAAGGTTGTATGCCAATCGAAGTCATGGCTAAACGAGGCATTAAAACTATGCTTTATGGTCCTATGAAGCCAGTGGGTCTTGAGTATCCGGACGACTACACAGGCCCTCGTGATGGCGAATTCAAAACACCTTATGCGGTGGTTCAGCTTCGTCAGGACAATGCGGCTGGTAGTCTCTACAATATCGTTGGTTTCCAAACCCATCTCAAATGGGGAGAACAAAAGCGAGTCTTCCAAATGATTCCAGGTCTTGAAAATGCGGAGTTTGTACGTTATGGGGTTATGCACCGCAATTCTTACATGGATTCACCAAATCTTCTTGAACAGACTTACCGTTCTAAGAAACAACCAAATCTCTTCTTTGCTGGTCAGATGACGGGTGTGGAAGGTTATGTTGAATCAGCAGCGTCAGGATTAGTTGCGGGAATTAACGCGGCTCGTCTTTTCAAGGGAGAAAGCGAGGCTATTTTCCCAGAGACGACAGCGATTGGAAGCTTAGCTCATTACATCACCCATGCGGACAGCAAACATTTCCAACCGATGAATGTCAATTTTGGAATTATCAAGGAGTTAGAAGGCGAACGTATCCGTGATAAGAAGGCTCGTTATGAAAAAATTGCAGAGCGTGCCCTTAGTGACTTAGAGGAATTTTTAACGGTCTAATTTTTTTGAAAGAATTGCTCATGGTACTATAAAAATCTTAGAAATTGTGATAAAATAGGTAGGATAAAAAAAGGAGAGTGAAAATGGCGAATCCCAAGTATAAACGTATTTTAATCAAGTTATCAGGTGAAGCCCTTGCCGGTGAACGTGGCGTAGGGATTGATATCCAAACAGTTCAAACAATCGCAAAAGAGATTCAAGAAGTTCATAGCTTAGGTATCGAAATTGCCCTTGTTATCGGTGGAGGAAATCTCTGGCGTGGAGAACCTGCTGCTGAAGCAGGTATGGACCGCGTTCAGGCAGATTACACAGGAATGCTTGGGACTGTTATGAATGCTCTTGTGATGGCAGATTCATTGCAACAAGTTGGTGTCGATACGCGTGTACAAACAGCTATTGCCATGCAACAAGTGGCAGAGCCTTACGTACGTGGACGTGCCCTTCGTCATCTTGAAAAAGGCCGTATCGTTATCTTTGGTGCCGGAATTGGTTCACCTTACTTCTCAACAGATACAACAGCGGCCCTTCGTGCAGCTGAAATCGAAGCAGATGCTATTCTTATGGCTAAAAACGGTGTCGATGGTGTTTACAATGCCGATCCTAAGAAAGACAAGACAGCCGTTAAGTTTGAAGAATTGACCCACCGTGACGTTATCAATAAAGGTCTGCGTATCATGGATTCAACAGCTTCAACCCTCTCAATGGACAACGACATTGACTTGGTTGTCTTTAATATGAACCAACCAGGCAACATTAAACGTGTCGTATTTGGTGAAAATATCGGAACAACAGTTTCAAATAATATCGAAGAAAAGGAATAAGAAAGATTATGGCTAACGCAATTATTGAAAAAGCTAAAGAGAGAATGACCCAGTCTCACCAATCACTTGCTCGTGAATTTGGTGGTATCCGTGCAGGTCGTGCCAATGCAAGCTTGCTTGATCGTGTACATGTAGAATACTATGGAGTAGAAACTCCTCTTAACCAAATCGCTTCAATTACCATTCCAGAAGCGCGTGTTTTGCTGGTAACACCATTTGATAAGTCTTCATTGAAAGACATCGAACGTGCCTTGAACGCTTCTGATCTTGGTATTACACCAGCTAACGATGGTTCTGTGATTCGTTTGGTTATTCCAGCTCTTACAGAAGAAACTCGTCGTGACCTTGCTAAAGAAGTGAAGAAGGTCGGTGAGAATGCTAAGGTGGCTGTCCGCAATATCCGTCGCGATGCTATGGACGAAGCTAAGAAACAAGAAAAAGCAAAAGAAATCACTGAAGACGAATTGAAGACTCTTGAAAAAGATATTCAAAAAGTAACAGACGATGCTGTCAAACACATCGACGACATGACTGCCAACAAAGAAAAAGAACTTTTGGAAGTCTAAAAATAAACAGAAAAACTCAGTTGGCATTGCTGGCTGAGTTTTATTCGAAAGAAGGAAATATGAATACAAATCTTGCAAGTTTTATCGTTGGACTGATCATCGATGAAAATGACCGTTTTTACTTTGTGCAAAAGGATGGCCAAACCTATGCTCTTGCCAAGGAAGAGGGTCAGCATACAGTAGGGGATACAGTCAAAGGTTTTGCCTACACGGATATGAAGCAAAAATTCCGCCTGACAACCTTAGAAGTGAGTGCCACTCAGGACCAATTTGGTTGGGGTCGTGTCACAGAGGTTCGTAAGGACTTGGGTGTCTTTGTGGATACAGGCCTTCCTGACAAGGAAATCGTTGTATCACTAGATATTCTCCCTGAGCTCAAGGAACTCTGGCCTAAGAAGGGCGACCAACTCTACATCCGTCTTGAAGTGGACAAGAAAGACCGTATCTGGGGACTTTTGGCCTATCAAGAAGACTTCCAACGTCTGGCTCGTCCTGCCTACAACAACATGCAGAATCAAAACTGGCCAGCCATTGTATACCGCCTCAAGCTGTCAGGAACCTTTGTCTACCTACCAGAGAATAACATGCTTGGCTTTATCCATCCTAGCGAACGTTACGCAGAGCCACGATTGGGTCAAGTTCTAGATGCGCGTGTCATTGGTTTCCGTGAAGTGGACCGTACCTTGAACCTCTCCCTCAAACCACGTTCTTTTGAAATGTTGGAAAATGATGCCCAGATGATTTTGAGCTACTTGGAAAGTAATGGGGGGTTCATGACCTTAAATGATAAGTCATCTCCAGACGACATCAAGGCAACCTTTGGCATTTCTAAAGGTCAGTTCAAGAAAGCACTCGGCGGCTTGATGAAGGCTGGTAAAATCAAGCAAGACCAGTTTGGGACAGAGTTGATTTAGGGTGGTTTATGAGAAAATCATTTTACACTTGGCTCATGACCGAGCGCAATCCTAAAAGTAACAGTCCTAAGGCCATCTTAGCAGACCTAGCTTTTGAAGAGTCAGCATTTCCAAAACACACAGATGATTTTGATGAGGTCAGTCGATTTTTGGAGGAACATGCCAGTTTCTCTTTTAACCTAGGTGACTTTGACGCTATCTGGCAAGAATACTTAGAACACTAGCATTTATTCATTGGGTTTGGGCTAGTAATTTCTTCACCCCTTTGCTATAATAAAAAGAAATAAAAGGATTAGAGAGGTTCTTTATTTGAAGGAACATTCAATAGACATTCAACTGAGTCATCCAGATGACCTGTTTCATCTTTTTGGTTCCAATGAACGCCATCTTCGTCTAATGGAAGAAGAACTTGATGTGGTGATCCATGCCCGTACGGAGATTGTCCAAGTTTTGGGAGAAGAGACTGCCTGTGAGGAAGCCCGTCAGGTTATTCAAGCTCTCATGGTCTTGGTGAACCGTGGGATGACCGTTGGTACGCCAGATGTGGTGACTGCGATTAGCATGGTCAAAAACGATGAAATCGACAAGTTTGTCGCCCTTTATGAAGAAGAAATCATCAAGGATAATACAGGGAAGCCTATCCGTGTCAAAACACTGGGTCAAAAACTTTATGTGGACAGTGTTAAACAGCACGATGTGACCTTTGGAATTGGGCCAGCAGGTACAGGGAAGACCTTCCTTGCAGTGACCTTGGCAGTGACTGCCCTTAAACGTGGGCAGGTCAAGCGGATTATCTTGACACGTCCAGCGGTGGAAGCAGGAGAGAGTCTAGGTTTTCTTCCGGGTGATCTCAAGGAGAAGGTAGATCCTTACCTTCGACCTGTTTACGATGCCTTGTATCAGATTCTGGGTAAAGACCAAACAACTCGTCTCATGGAGCGTGAAATTATCGAGATTGCGCCCCTTGCCTACATGCGTGGACGAACCTTGGATGATGCTTTTGTCATTCTCGATGAGGCTCAAAATACGACCATCATGCAGATGAAGATGTTTTTGACGCGTTTAGGTTTTCATTCTAAGATGATTGTCAATGGAGATATCAGTCAGATTGACCTGCCACGTAATGTCAAGTCCGGTTTGATTGATGCTCAAGAGAAACTCAAGAACATCCATCAGATTGACTTTGTTCATTTTTCAGCTAAGGATGTGGTTCGCCATCCAGTTGTCGCTCAGATTATTCGAGCTTATGAACCAGCACCTGTCAAGAATGAAGAGAGTGAAGAATTAGATCCTCAACCTCTTTCTGAAGGATAGTTCTTTTGTACCTAAAGTTATCTCAATACTAACTCTATAGTAGATTGAAGCTAGAATAGTACGTCGTGACTGCTAAAATATTTCTAGAAATTAATTTGACTTTCCTAATCGATTTATTCATATCTTATTTTAATCTACTATAAGTTTGCTTTTTAAATGTTTTATTCAATATCCTTGTATTAGATTAGAAAGGTTTCAAGTGGAAGAAACGTATGGAATCAATCTTTTTAAAACTAGCTCAGTATCCCATAGTCGAGACTGAGCGTTTATTGCTTAGACCTGTAACTTTGGATGATGCGGAAGAAATGTTTGAGTATGCCTCGGATAAGGATAATACACGTTACACTTTTCTAACCAATCAAAGCTTGGAAGAAACCAAAAATAATATTGCCCAGTTCTACTTGGCTAATCCCTTGGGACGCTGGGGAATAGAACTAAAAAGCAATAGCAAATTTATCGGAACCATTGATTTGCACAAGATTGATCCTGCTCTTAAGAAGGCAGCTATTGGCTACATTATCAATAAAAAGTATTGGAATCAAGGATTGACGACAGAAGCCAATCGTGCCGTAATTAAGCTAGTTTTTGAGAGAATCGGAATGAACAAGTTAGTTGCTCTTCACGATAAGGATAATCCTGCGTCAGGAAAGGTCATGAAGAAATCAGGCATGCGTTTTTCCCACGAAGAACCTTATGCTTGTATGGACCAGCATGAAGAAGGCCGAATCGTGACAAGAGTTCATTATGTCTTGACCAAGGAAGACTATTTTGCAAATAAATAAGCAGTTGAGAAGAAATTTTCAACTGTTTTTTTCTTTCTCTTACGAATAATCTAAGAGAGGAGAAAATATGGAAGTAATTATCGAAAAAATCAAAGAGTATAAAATCATTGTCATCTGTACTGGTCTGGGCTTACTTGTAGGAGGATTTTTCCTGCTAAAGCCAACTCCAGAAACACCTGTCAAGGAAACGAATTTGCAGGCAGAAGTTGCAGCTGTTTCCAAGGATTCGGTATCCGAAAAGGAAGTGAACAAGGAAGAGAAGGAAGAACCGGTTGAACAAGATCTAATCACAGTAGATGTGAAGGGCGCTGTCAAATCACCAGGAATTTACGATTTGCCTGTAGGTAGTCGGGTCAATGATGCCGTTCAAAAGGCGGGTGGCTTGACAGAGCAAGCGGACAGCAAGTCGCTCAATCTAGCTCAGAAAGTTAGTGATGAAGCTCTGGTTTACGTTCCAACTAAGGGAGAAGAATCAGCTAGTCAGCAGGCAGGTTCTGGAGTGGCTTCTTCAACAAGCAAGGAAAAGAAGGTCAATCTCAACAAGGCCAGTCTGGAAGAGCTTAAACAGGTCAAAGGATTAGGTGGCAAACGAGCTCAGGACATTATCGATCATCGTGAGACGAATGGCAAATTCAAGTCGGTTGATGAACTTAAGAAGGTCTCTGGCATTGGTGCTAAAACGATAGAAAAGCTAAAAGACTATGTTACAGTGGATTAAGAACCTCCCTATTCCCCTAATTTACCTGAGTTTTCTATTGCTTTGGCTTTACTACGCTATTTTCTCAGCATCCTATCTTGCTTTGTTGGGTTTCGTTTTTCTGCTAATCTGTCTTTTTTTCCAATTTGCTTGGAAATCTGCTAGTAAAGTTCTAATAATTTGCGGAATCTTTGGCTTCTGGTTTCTGTTTCAAAATTGGCAACAGAGTCAAGCTAGTCAAAACCTAGCGGATTCTGTTGAAAGGGTACGGATTTTGCCCGACACTATTAAGGTCAATGGTGACAGTCTATCCTTTCGTGGCAAGTCTGATGGACGCATTTTTCAAGTCTATTATAAACTCCAGTCCGAGGAGGAGAAAGAAGCCTTTCAAGCTTTAACAGATCTTCATGACTTGGAATTAGAAGGAAAGCTTTCGGAGCCAGAAGGGCAGAGAAATTTTGGTGGCTTTGACTACCAAGCCTATCTGAAGACTCAGGGAATTTACCAGACTCTCAATATCAAAAAAATCCAGTCACTTCAAAAGGTTAGCAGTTGGGATATAGGTGAAAACCTGTCCAGCTTACGTCGAAAGGCTGTGGTTTGGATTAAGACACATTTCCCAGACCCTATGCGCAATTACATGACAGGGCTTTTGCTAGGGCATCTGGACACTGACTTTGAGGAGATGAATGAACTTTATTCTAGTCTAGGAATTATCCACCTCTTTGCCTTGTCGGGCATGCAGGTAGGTTTTTTCATGGATGGATTTAAGAAACTATTCTTGCGATCAGGCTTGACCCAAGAAAAGTTGAAATGGCTGACCTATCCCTTTTCCCTTCTCTATGCTGGTATGACAGGATTTTCAGCTTCGGTCATTCGCAGTCTCTTGCAAAAATTACTGGCTCAACATGGTGTTAAGGGCTTGGATAATTTTGCCTTGACGGTTCTTGTCCTCTTTATTATCATGCCCAACTTTTTCCTGACGGCGGGAGGTGTTTTGTCTTGTGCTTACGCTTTTATCTTGACCATGACCAGCAAAGAAGGGGAGGGGCTCAAGGCTATTGCCAGAGAAAGTCTGGTTATTTCTTTGGGAATATTACCCATTCTATCCTTCTATTTTGCGGAATTTCAACCTTGGTCCATCCTTTTAACCTTTGCCTTTTCCTTTCTTTTTGACTTGGTCTTCTTACCGCTCTTGTCTGTCTTATTTGCCCTTTCCTTTCTCTATCCAGTCATTCAGCTGAACTTTATCTTTGAATGGTTGGAGGGAATGATTCGCTTGGTATCACAGGTGGCAAGTAGACCTCTGGTCTTTGGACAACCCAATGCATGGCTTTTAATCTTATTGTTAATTTCCTTGGCTTTGATCTATGATTTGAGGAAAAATATCAAAAGAGTAGCTGGCTTTAGCTTACTTATTGTGGGTCTCTTTTTCCTGACCAAGTATCCACTGGAAAATGAAATTACCATGCTGGATGTGGGGCAAGGGGAAAGTATTTTCCTAAGGGATGTAACTGGTAAAACCATTCTCATAGATGTAGGCGGTAAGGCAGAGTCTAGTAAGAAAATAGAAAAATGGCAAGAAAAGGCGACAACTAGCAATGCCCAGCGAACCTTGATTCCCTATCTCAAAAGTCGAGGAGTAGCCAAGATTGACCAGCTGATTTTGACCAATACGGACAAGGAACATGTTGGAGATTTGCTGGAAGTGGCCAAGGCTTTCCATGTAGGGGAGATTTTAGTATCAAAAGGCAGTCTGAAACAGAAGGAATTTGTGGTAGAACTGCAGGCGACTCAAACCAAGGTTCGCAGTGTGACAGTAGGAGAGAATTTGCCAATTTTTGGAAGTGAGTTAGAAGTCTTATCTCCAAGGAAAATGGGAGATGGAGGTCATGAAGATTCCCTGCTTCTGTATGGAAAACTTTTGGATAAGTACTTTCTCTTCACAGGAAATTTGGAGGAGAAAGGAGAGAAGGAATTGCTGAAGCAGTATCCTGACCTAGAAGTGGATGTTTTGAAAGCTGGGCAACATGGCTCTAAAAAATCATCAAGTTCATCCTTTTTAGAACAGCTCAAACCAGAGATGACTCTCATCTCAGTTGGAAAGAACAATCGAACGAAACTCCCCCATCAGGAAACCTTGACACGACTGGAAACTATCAATAGCAAAGTTTACCGAACTGACCAGCAAGGAGCTATACGATTTAAAGGTTGGAAAAATTGGAAAATCGAAAGTGTTCGTTAGGAAGGACAAATATTATATATTAGTAAAATAAACTAAAAATCTGTTGCATAATAATGATAAAAACGATATAATGAAAGCGTATTCAATGTCAATGATATAAAACTATTAAAAATTAGTAAAAACCGTTTAATTAGTTAGTTTATGATCTATTGGTCTTTTTCAGTCCAGTGTATCTGCTGTGAGCGTCCTTAAAACTTATCGGTATGCTTGAAATACCTACTATAGGACTAGTATGAATTACCACAGATATATCTATATTAATGTTCTGTTATGATCTCGTTATTATAGCTATTCTGAGTATAAAGTTGGTTCTGGTTTGAATTACAATCGTTATGAGGTAATAAACTACTACAGCGGAGGCTATTAATCCTTAAAGAGTGATAAAAAGGAGGGCTAGGTATGTTGCAGCTTACTCATGTGACCTTAAAAACGCGACAAGTCATCTTACAAGATGTTGATTTTACATTTGAAAAGGGTAGTATTTATGGTATTCTTGCTATCAATGGTTCTGGAAAGACGACACTGTTCCGCGCCATTAGCAATTTAATTCCTATAAGTAGTGGAAATATCGCAGTCCCTCCTTCTTTATTTTATTATGAAAGCGTTGAATGGCTGGATGGAAACTTAAGTGGGATGGACTATCTTCGCCTTATAAAAAATATCTGGAAGTCAGATCTAAACTTGGGGGATGAAATTGATTACTGGGAAATGTCTGACTATATCAGCCTTCCCATTCGCAAGTATTCCTTAGGCATGAAGCAACGATTGGTGATTGCCATGTATTTCCTCAGTCAGGCGAAATGCTGGCTTATGGATGAGATTACAAATGGCTTAGACGAGTATTATCGACAGAAGTTTTTTGATAGGCTAGCACAAATCGATAGACAAGAACAGCTGGTTCTTTTAAGTTCTCACTACAAAGAGGAGTTAGTGGAGATTTGCGATAGCATCGTAACTATTCGTCAGGGGCAGATAGAAAAGGTTTAGTTTATGAAAGATGTTAGTCTATTTTTATTAAAAAAAGTTTTCAAAAGTCGCTTAAACTGGATTATCTTAGCTTTATTTGTATCTGGACTCGGTGTTACCTTTTATTTTAATAGTCAGACTGCAAACTCCGTCAGCTTGGAGAGCGAGTTGGAAACCCGTCTTGTAAAAGATGAGAGAGTCATCAATGTATATGAAGAGGAACTTTCCCAAATTTCTGATACCAACTTGGAGGAATACCAGATTGCTAAAATTAATTTAGAATCGCAAAAAAATCTTTTGACTCAAAAGAAAGAAATTCTGGCTTTGTTAAAAGAAGGACGCTGGAAAGAAGCCTACTATTTGCAGTGGCAAGCTGTAGAAAAGAGTTATGAAATTTTATCAAAGGAACCGACTTCTAGCTCTGACTTAAAAATGGCGGTTGACCGCGAACGAAAGACTTACCAAACTCTATATCCCTTGAACATAAAAGCGCACAATTTATATTATCCGACCCACGGGATTGATCAGATTGTTTGGATTTTAGAGGTTATCATCCCAAGCTTGTTTGTAGTTACTATTATTTTTATGCTAACGCAACTATTTGTAGAAAGATATCAAAATCATCTGGACACAGCTCAGTTATATCCTTTTTCAAAAGTGACATTTGCAATATCTTCTCTTGGAGTTGGAGTGGGATATGTAACTGTGCTGTTTATCGGAATCAGCGGATTTTCTTTTCTAGTGGGAAGTCTGATAAGTGGTTTTGGACAGTTAGATTATCCCTACCCGATTTATAGCTTAGTGAATCAAGAGGTAACTATTGGAAAGATACAAGATATGTTATTTCCTGGCTTGTTATTAGCTTTCTTAGCCTTTATCGTCATTGTGGAAGTAGTGTACTTGATTGCTTACTTTTTCAAGCAAAAAATGCCTGTCCTCTTTCTTTCACTCATTGGAATTGTTGGCTTATTGTTTGGCATCCAAACAATTCAGCCTCTTCAAAGGATTGCACATCTGATTCCCTTTACTTACTTGCGTTCAGTGGATATTTTGTCTGGAAGATTACCTAAGCAGATTGATAATGTCAATCTGAATTGGAGCATGGGGATGGTCTTACTTCCTTGCCTGATTATCCTTTTGTTAGTGGGGATTCTATTTATCGAAAGATGGGGAAGTTCACAGAAAAAAGAATTTTTTAATAGATCCTAGCTTTCCTATAGGGAAAATAAGTAAAAACTAACATAGAGAGGGAATCAACTTGATTCTCTCTTTTTGATTCGAAAACCAAGCCAAAATACAAACAGAAACTTTTAAAAAAATAAGTTTTTATCTTGACAAGGGCTCGAAAACTTGGTATCATATAAAAGTTGAGAAAAGCAGAAGTGAGAGCTTCTCGCCTTGTGACATCAAGTTGCCTGGCCCTACGGATGAAAAGTTTCTAAGAAACGCTATCATAACGTGCGGGCTTGTATATTTACGAGTCCGCTATTGTTTTTCTCTAATAAAACAAAAGAGGTGAAAACCATAGCAAAGCAAGACTTATTCATCAATGATGAGATTCGTGTACGTGAAGTTCGCTTGATTGGTCTTGAAGGAGAACAGCTAGGCATCAAGCCACTCAGTGAAGCGCAAGCTTTGGCTGATAACGCCAATGTTGACCTAGTATTGATTCAACCCCAAGCCAAACCGCCTGTTGCAAAAATTATGGACTACGGTAAGTTCAAATTTGAGTACCAGAAGAAGCAAAAAGAACAACGTAAAAAACAAAGTGTTGTTACTGTGAAAGAAGTTCGTCTAAGTCCAACTATTGACAAGGGTGACTTTGATACAAAACTTCGCAATGCACGCAAATTCCTTGAAAAAGGAAATAAAGTTAAGGTATCTATTCGCTTTAAGGGTCGTATGATTACCCATAAAGAGATTGGTGCAAAAGTTTTAGCCGAGTTTGCTGAAGCAACTCAAGATATTGCCATCATCGAACAACGTGCTAAAATGGATGGACGTCAAATGTTCATGCAATTGGCGCCAGCGACTGACAAAAAATAATTGTCAGAAAGTTAAATAAAGGAGAAAAAATCATGCCAAAACAAAAAACACACCGCGCATCAGCTAAACGTTTCAAACGTACAGGTTCTGGTGGACTTAAACGTTTCCGTGCTTACACTTCTCACCGTTTCCACGGAAAAACTAAGAAACAACGTCGTCATCTTCGTAAAGCATCTATGGTGCATTCAGGAGATTACAAACGTATCAAAGCAATGCTTACTCGCTTGAAATAATAGCTTGACTGTAAGTAAACAATTCTAGGAAATATTTGGAGGAAATAAAACATGGCACGTGTTAAAGGTGGCGTTGTATCACGCAAACGTCGTAAACGTATTCTTAAATTAGCAAAAGGTTACTATGGAGCTAAACACATCTTGTTCCGTACTGCAAAAGAACAAGTAATGAACTCTTACTACTATGCATACCGTGACCGTCGTCAGAAAAAACGTGACTTCCGCAAATTGTGGATCACTCGTATCAACGCGGCAGCTCGTATGAACGGACTTTCATACTCACAATTGATGCATGGTTTGAAATTGGCTGAGATCGAAGTTAACCGTAAAATGCTTGCTGACTTGGCTGTTAACGATGCAGTAGCTTTCACAGCTCTTGCAGATGCAGCTAAAGCAAAACTTGGTAAATAATAACTGATAAGACTGGAACAAGATTGTCCCAGTCTTTTTAAAAATAAAGGAGAAAAATATGGCTTCAAAAATGCTACACACTTGCTTGCGAGTAGAAAATCTTGAAAAATCAATCGCATTTTATCAAGATGCTTTTGGATTTAAAGAATTGCGTCGCAGAGATTTTCCAGACCATGCCTTCACGATTGTCTATCTAGGACTTGAGGGTGACGACTATGAGTTGGAGTTGACTTATAACTACGATCATGGTCCTTATGTGGTTGGAGATGGATTTGCCCATATCGCCCTCAGTACACCTGATCTTGAGGCGCTTCATCAAGAGCATAGTGCCAAAGGTTATGAAGTTACTGAGCCAAATGGTCTACCAGGAACTGCACCTAACTATTACTTTGTCAAAGACCCTGATGGCTACAAGGTCGAAGTCATTCGTGAAAAATAATTTCGTGAAGTCAAGTAGAATGTTCGTTTTCTACTTGACTTTTTTTGGTTGAAAGAGTATACTAATAAAAATTTAACCTTTAAGGGGAGTCCAGAGAGACTCACAAGGTGTCAGATAAAAGAATAGTACAATTTTCTAGAGGAGACTTTTTGAGTGTGCTCTCTTCTGTTGTACGATTTTAACTGAGGCCTTGCACTAGCAAGGTCTTTTCTTTATCTGGTCCCCTTAAAATTTAAGGAGGAAAAGTCATGAATCCCACATGTAAGAAACGTTTGGGTGCAATTCGTTTGGAAACCATGAAGGTGGTAGCACAGGAGGAAATCGCGCCAGCAATCTTTGAATTAGTCCTAGAGGGGGAAATGGTTGAAGCCATGCGAGCAGGCCAATTTCTTCATCTGCGTGTGCCTGATGATGCCCATCTTTTGCGTCGCCCTATTTCAATTTCGTCTATTGATAAGGTAAACAAGCAGTGTCATCTCATTTATCGGATTGAGGGAGCTGGGACAGCTATTTTCTCAACCTTAAGTCAGGGAGATACTCTTGATGTGATGGGGCCTCAGGGAAATGGTTTTGACTTGTCTGACCTAGATGAGCAGAGTCAGGTTCTTCTTGTTGGAGGGGGGATTGGTGTTCCGCCCTTGCTTGAAGTAGCCAAGGAATTGCATGCGCGTGGTGTGAAAGTAGTGACAGTCCTCGGTTTTGCTAATAAGGGTGCTGTTATTTTGGAGACGGAATTAGCTCAATATGGGCAGGTCTTTGTAACGACAGATGATGGTTCTTATGGTATTAAGGGAAATGTTTCCGTTGTTATCAAGGATTTAGACAGTCAGTTTGATGCTGTTTACTCATGTGGGGCACCTGGAATGATGAAGTATATCAATCAAACCTTTTATGACCACCCAAGAGCCTATCTGTCTCTGGAATCTCGTATGGCTTGTGGGATGGGGGCTTGCTACGCTTGTGTCCTAAAAGTACCAGAAAGCGAGACGGTCAGCCAACGCGTCTGTGAAGATGGGCCTGTTTTCCGCACAGGAACAGTTGTATTATAAGGAGAAAATCATGACTACAAATCGTTTACAAGTTTCTCTACCAGGCTTGGATTTGAAAAATCCGATTATTCCAGCATCAGGCTGTTTTGGTTTTGGTCAAGAGTATGCCAAGTACTATGATTTAGACCTTTTAGGTTCTATTATGATCAAGGCGACAACACTTGAACCACGTTTTGGGAATCCAACTCCTAGGGTGGCAGAAACACCTGCTGGCATGCTCAATGCAATTGGTTTGCAAAATCCTGGTTTGGAAGCTGTCTTAGCTGAAAAACTACCTTGGCTGGAAAGAGAATATCCAAATCTTCCTATTATTGCTAATGTGGCAGGTTTTTCAAAACAAGAGTATGCAGCTGTTTCTAGCGGTATTTCCAAGGCAGCTAATGTGAAGGCTATTGAGCTCAATATTTCTTGTCCCAACGTAGATCACTGTAATCATGGACTCTTGATTGGTCAAGATCCAGATTTAGCTTATGATGTGGTGAAAGCAGCTGTGGAAGCCTCTGATGTGCCAGTTTATGTCAAATTAACTCCTAGTGTGACCGATATCGTTACTGTCGCAAAAGCTGCAGAAGATGCGGGAGCAAGTGGATTAACCATGATCAATACTCTAGTTGGAATGCGCTTTGACCTCAAAACCAGAAAACCAATTTTGGCCAATGGAACAGGTGGAATGTCTGGTCCAGCAGTCTTTCCAGTAGCCCTCAAACTCATCCGCCAAGTCGCCCAAACAACAGACCTGCCTATCATTGGAATGGGGGGAGTGGATTCGGCAGAAGTTGCCCTAGAAATGTATCTGGCTGGAGCATCTGCCATCGGAGTTGGAACAGCCAACTTTACCAATCCTTATGCCTGTCCTGATATCATAGAAAATTTACCAAAAGTCATGGACAAATACGGCATCAGCAGTCTAGAAGATCTACGCAAAGAAGTAAAAGAGTCTCTGAGGTAAACTGCAATCAATCTGTTCTATAATATTTTGAAGTTGGAATAGGACAACACGACTTCTAAACGCTTGTTAGAAATTTGATTTGAATTCCTTAATTGATTTGTTCACATTCTATTTCAATCAACTATAAATTTTTTATGATTAGTAAGTAAACAAGCTAAAAATCCTGATTTCAAGTAAAATCAGGATTTTTTCATGGATGCGATTTTTTCTGGATCTGGTGTGACGCGGAGAGTCTTTTGTCCTGTGTAAGTGACAAAGCCTGGTTTTCCACCAGTTGGTTTGTTGAGTTTCTTGATTTCAATCATATCTACCTGAACCAGATTTGACAAGCGACCTTGAGAGAAGTAGGCGGCCAATTCTGCTGCGTCTGTCTTGACTTCATCAGATGGGTCAAGATTGCCTGAGATGACAACATGACTTCCAGGAATGTCCTTGGCATGGAACCAAAGTTCCTCCTTGCGGGCCATTTTAAAGGTCAATTCCTCATTTTGCAGGTTATTGCGTCCGACATAGATGATGGTTTTGCCATCGCTTGCCAGATATTGTTCTGGCTTTTTGCGCTTCTGGATTTTCTCCCGTTGTCTTCTGCGGATAAAACCAGTTTGAATCAATTCTTCACGGATTTCAGCGATTTCTTCTAGTCCAGCTTGGTTGAGGACGGTTTCTACACTTTCCAAATAGAGAATAGTTGCCTTGGTTTCTTCAATCAGATCAGTCAAGTATTTGACAGCTTCTTTGAGTTTCTGGTACCGTTTAAAATAGCGTTGGGCATTCTGGTTGGGAGTCAAGGCCTTATCAAGCGCAATCGTGATAGGTAGGTTGGTGTAGTAGTTATCTAGGATAACCTGGTTTTGGTCGTTAGGCACTTGGTGGAGGAAGGTTGTCAGCAATTCCCCTTTTTGACGGAATTCTTCAGCATTGTCTGTCGCCAGTAACTCTTTTTCCTGTTTTTTGAGTTTGTGGCGGTTTTTCTGAAGTTCATTTTCAACACGGCGAATGAGTTCACTGGCTTGCTGTTTGACGCGGTCGCGTTCAGCCTTATCCTTATAGTAGGTGTCCAACAAATCAGAAAGACTGGCAAAAGGCTCTCCCACCTGATTTGCAAAAGGAACTGGACTGAAGGAAGTCTCAGTCAAGCATGGCTTGGTTTCTTGATTGAAAAAGTTACGGAAAGTAGATAGTTTATCAGTAATCAGAATGCTTTCCAATTCATTTGCCGTATCGCGTCCCAGACCTTGAAAGAGGTTTTGAAGGTTTTTAGCTGTTGTTTCCTGTGTTTGTAGGATTTCAAAGAGCTTTTCGTCCTTGATAGTAAAAGGATTGAGAGATACCGTACTTGGCGGAGCGATATAGGTCGATCCTGGAAGTAAGGTGCGGTAGCTATTTTGTGAAAAGCCGACGTGTTTGATAACTTCGAGGATTTTATGACTGCTTTTATCGACCAGTAGAATATTACTGTGTTTCCCCATAATTTCGATAATCAAGGTAGCCTGGATATGGTCTCCAATCTCGTTTTTATTGGAAACTGTAATTTCCACAATACGGTCATTTTCCACTTGCTCAATCGACTCAATCAGGGCCCCCTGCAAATACTTTCTCAAAACCATTATAAAGGTAGAAGGTTGGGCTGGATTTTCAAAAGTCGTTTGGGTCAGCTGAATGCGTCCAAAAACTGGATGGGCAGAAAGGAGCAGGCGATGGCTTTGGCGATTGCTGCGGATTTGCAAGACCAACTCTTGTTCAAAAGGCTGATTGATTTTCTGGATGCGACCATTCACTAATTCGCTTCGCAATTCCTCAACTATGTGGTGTAAAAAAAATCCGTCAAATGACATCGTTCTCTCCTTGTGATTGTATTCCATAGTATTATATCAAAAAGGTAGAATAAAATCATGGAAATGTGGTATAATAAAGCCAAGTAAAGAGAAACGAGAAGCACATGTATATTGAAATGGTAGATGAAACTGGTCAAGTTTCAAAAGAAATGTTGAAACAAACCCAAGAAATTTTGGAATTTGCAGCCCAAAAATTAGGAAAAGAAGACAAGGAGATGGCAGTCACTTTTGTGACCAATGAGCGTAGTCATGAACTCAATCTGGAGTACCGTGACACAGACCGTCCGACAGATGTTATCAGCCTTGAATACAAGCCAGAGTTGGAAATTGCCTTTGACGAGGAAGATTTGCTTGAAAATCCGGAATTGGCAGAGATGATGTCTGAGTTTGATGCCTATATTGGGGAACTGTTCATCTCTATCGATAAGGCTCATGAGCAGGCCGAGGAATACGGCCACAGCTTTGAGCGTGAGATGGGCTTCTTGGCAGTACACGGCTTTTTACATATCAACGGCTATGATCACTACACTCCAGAAGAAGAAGCGGAGATGTTCGGTTTACAAGAAGAAATTTTGACAGCCTATGGACTCACAAGACAATAAACGAAAATGGAAAAATCGTGACCTGATATCCAGTTTAGAATTTGCTCTTACAGGAATTTTTACTGCTATCAAGGAAGAACGCAATATGCGAAAACATGCAGAGACGGCTCTAGTGGTCATCCTTGCAGGTTTTGTTTTTCAGGTGTCACGAATCGAATGGCTCTTTCTCCTATTGAGCATTTTCTTGGTAGTAGCCTTTGAAATTATCAACTCTGCTATTGAAAATGTGGTAGATTTGGCCAGTCACTATCACTTTTCTATGCTGGCTAAAAATGCCAAGGATATGGCGGCTGGCGCGGTATTAGTGGTCTCTCTTTTCGCAGCCTTAACAGGCGCATTGATTTTTCTCCCACGAATCTGGGATTTAATATTTTAAACAGTAAGAGGAAATTATGACTTTTAAATCAGGCTTTGTAGCCATTTTAGGACGTCCCAATGTTGGGAAGTCAACCTTTTTAAACCACGTCATGGGGCAAAAAATTGCCATCATGAGTGACAAGGCGCAGACAACGCGCAACAAAATCATGGGAATTTACACGACTGATAAGGAGCAGATTGTCTTTATCGATACCCCAGGGATTCACAAACCTAAAACAGCTCTCGGAGATTTCATGGTTGAGTCTGCCTACAGTACCCTTCGTGAAGTGGACACCGTTCTTTTCATGGTACCAGCTGATGAAGCGCGTGGTAAGGGAGACGATATGATTATCGAGCGTCTCAAGGCTGCCAAGGTTCCTGTGATTTTGGTGGTGAACAAGATTGATAAGGTTCATCCAGACCAGCTTTTGTCTCAGATTGATGATTTTCGTAATCAGATGGACTTTAAGGAAATTGTTCCAATCTCAGCCCTTCAAGGCAATAACGTGTCTCGTCTAGTGGATATTTTGAGTGAAAATCTGGACGAAGGATTCCAGTATTTCCCGTCTGATCAAATCACAGACCATCCAGAACGATTCTTGGTTTCAGAAATGGTTCGCGAGAAAGTTCTGCACCTAACTCGTGAAGAAATTCCGCATTCTGTTGCAGTAGTAGTGGATTCTATGAAACGAGATGAAGAGACAGACAAGGTTCATATCCGTGCAACCATCATGGTCGAGCGCGATAGCCAAAAAGGGATTATCATCGGTAAAGGTGGCGCTATGCTTAAGAAAATCGGTAGCATGGCTCGTCGTGATATTGAACTCATGCTAGGAGACAAGGTCTTTCTAGAAACCTGGGTCAAGGTCAAGAAAAACTGGCGCGATAAAAAGCTAGATTTGGCTGACTTTGGCTATAATGAAAAAGAATACTAAGTAGAGGTGGGCACATGCCTGCTTCTTGTTTTTACAGAAGGAGGATTTATGCCTGAATTACCTGAGGTTGAAACCGTTCGTCGTGGCTTAGAAAAATTGATTTTGGGTAAGAAGATTTCGAGTATAGAAATTCGCTATCCCAAGATGATTAAGACAGATTTGGACGAGTTTCGAAAGGAAGTGCCTGGTCAAGTTGTTGAGTCAATGGGACGTCGTGGTAAATATTTACTTTTCTACCTGACAGACAAGGTCTTGATTTCCCATTTGCGCATGGAAGGCAAGTATTTTTATTATCCGTATCAGGTTCCTGAACGCAAGCATGCCCATGTTTTCTTTCAGTTTGCGGATGGTGGCACGCTTGTTTATGAGGATGTTCGCAAGTTTGGTACTATGGAACTCTTGGCTCCTGACCTTTTAGACGCCTACTTTATTTCTAAAAAATTAGGTCCTGAACCAAGCGAACAAGACTTTGATTTACAGGTCTTTCAAGCCGCCCTTGCCAAGTCCAAAAAGCCTATCAAATCCCATCTCCTAGACCAGACTTTGGTAGCTGGACTTGGCAATATCTATGTGGATGAGGTTTTTTGGAGAGCTCAGGTTCATCCGGCTAGACCTTCCCAGACTTTGACATCAGCAGAAGCGACTGCCATTCATGACCAGACCATTGCTGTTTTGGGACAGGCTGTTGAAAAAGGTGGCTCGACCATTCGGACCTATACCAATGCCTTTGGGGAAGATGGAACCATGCAGGATTTTCATCAGGTCTATGATAAGGCTGGTCAAGAATGTGTACGCTGTGGTACCATCATTGAGAAAATCCAACTAGGCGGACGAGGAACCCACTTTTGTCCAAACTGTCAAAGGAGGGACTGATGGGAAAAATCATTGGAATCACAGGAGGAATTGCCTCTGGTAAGTCAACCGTGACAAATTTTCTAAGAAAGCAAGGCTTTCAAGTGGTGGATGCCGACGCGGTTGTCCACCAACTACAGAGACCTGGTGGTCGTCTGTTTGAGGCTCTAGTCCAGCACTTTGGTCAAGAAATAATTCTAAAAAACGGAGAACTCAATCGCCCTCTCCTAGCTAGTCTTATCTTTTCAAATCCTGAGGAACGGGAATGGTCTAGGATAACTCAAGGAGAGATTATCCGTGAGGAACTAGCTACATTAAGAGACCAATTGGCTCAGACAGAAGAGATTTTCTTCATGGATATTCCCCTACTTTTTGAGCAGGACTACGTCTCTTGGTTTGATGAGACTTGGTTGGTCTATGTGGATCGAGATATCCAAGTAGAACGCTTAATGAAAAGGGATCAGTTGTCCAAAGATGAAGCTGAGTCTCGTCTGGCAGCCCAGTGGCCTTTAGAGAAAAAGAAAGATTGGGCCAGCCATGTTTTAAACAACAATGGAAATCAGGACCAGCTTCTTACTCAAGTGCGTATCCTTCTTGAGGGAGGTAGGCAAGATGACAGAGATTAACTGGAAGGATAATCTGCGCATTGCCTGGTTTGGTAATTTTCTGACAGGAGCCAGTATTTCTTTGGTTGTGCCCTTTATGCCCATCTTTGTGGAAAATCTAGGTGTTGGGAGTGAGCAAGTCGCTTTTTATGCAGGCTTAGCTATTTCTGTCTCTGCTATTTCAGCGGCGCTCTTTTCTCCTATCTGGGGCATCCTTGCCGACAAATACGGTCGAAAACCCATGATGATTCGTGCAGGTCTTGCCATGACCATTACTATGGGAGGCTTGGCCTTTGTCCCAAATATCTATTGGCTAATCTTTCTTCGCTTACTGAATGGTGTATTTGCGGGTTTTGTTCCTAATGCAACAGCCCTGATAGCCAGTCAGGTTCCCAAGGAGAAATCAGGCTCTGCCTTAGGTACTTTGTCTACAGGTGTAGTTGCAGGTACTCTAACTGGCCCTTTTATCGGGGGCTTTATCGCAGAATTATTTGGCATTCGTACGGTTTTCTTACTGGTTGGTAGTTTTCTGTTCTTAGCTGCTGTTTTGACTATTTGCTTTATCAAGGAAGATTTTAAACCAGTAGCCAAGGAAAAGGCCATTCCAACAAAGGAATTGTTTACATCAGTTAAATATCCCTATCTTTTGGTTAATCTTTTTCTGACAAGTTTTGTCATCCAATTTTCAGCCCAATCGATCGGCCCTATTTTGGCTCTTTATGTACGCGACTTAGGGCAGACAGAGAATCTTCTTTTTGTTTCTGGTTTGATTGTATCCAGTATGGGCTTTTCCAGCATGATGAGTGCAGGAGTCATGGGCAAGTTAGGTGACAAGGTGGGCAATCATCGTCTCTTGGTTGTAGCCCAGTTTTATTCAGTTATCATCTATCTCCTCTGTGCCAATGCTTCTAGCCCCCTTCAACTAGGACTCTATCGTTTCCTCTTTGGTCTGGGAACCGGTGCGCTGATACCTGGGGTTAATGCCCTTCTCAGCAAGATGACTCCCAAAGCCGGTATTTCGAGGGTCTTTGCCTTCAATCAGGTATTCTTTTATCTGGGAGGTGTCGTTGGTCCTATGGCAGGTTCTGCAGTAGCAGGTCAATTTGGCTACCATGCTGTCTTTTATGCGACAAGCCTTTGTGTTGCCTTTAGTTGTCTCTTTAATCTGCTTCAATTTCGAACATTATTAAAAGTAAAGGAAATCTAGTGCGAGTAAAAATTAATCTCAAATGCTCCTCTTGTGGCAGTATCAATTACCTAACTAGTAAAAATTCAAAAACCCATCCAGACAAGATCGAGGTTTTAAAGTATTGTCCCAAGGAAAGAAAAGTAACCCTACATCTTGAATCTAAGTAGATTTTATGGTAAAATAATAAGGATTTTAAGGAGTTTGATATGTATAACCTATTATTAACCATTTTATTAGTATTATCTGTTGTGATTGTGATTGCGATTTTCATGCAACCAACTAAAAACCAATCCAGCAATGTATTTGATGCCAGCTCAGGTGATTTGTTTGAACGTAGTAAAGCACGCGGTTTTGAAGCTGTAATGCAGCGTTTGACAGGGATTTTAGTCTTTTTCTGGCTAGCCATTGCCTTAGCATTGACGGTATTATCAAGTAGATAAGAAAATAATGGGCAAGACTAGGTCTTTGCCTCTTTTTATTTTTAAAGGATGTTTAAGAAGGTTGTGCAGTAAAAGAACATTAAAAAATCTAGAAAGAAAATATGAAAGATAGAATAAAAGAATATTTACAAGACAAGGGAAAGGTGACTGTCAATGACTTGGCTCAGGCTTTGGGAAAAGACGGGTCCAAAGATTTTCGTGAGTTGATTAAAACCTTGTCTCTAATGGAAAGAAAGCACCAGATTCGCTTTGAGGAAGATGGTAGTCTGACCTTGGAAGTCAAGAAAAAACATGAGATTACTCTCAAGGGGATTTTTCATGCTCATAAAAATGGCTTTGGTTTTGTCAGTCTGGAAGGAGAAGAGGACGACCTTTTTGTAGGAAAGAACGATGTTAACTACGCTATTGATGGTGATACCGTTGAGGTCGTGATTAAGAAAGTTGCTGACCGCAATAAAGGAACAGCAGCAGAAGCCAAAATTATTGATATCCTAGAACGCAGTTTGACAACCGTTGTTGGACAGATCGTTCTGGATCAGGAAAAACCTAAGTATGCAGGTTACATCCGTTCGAAAAACCAGAAAATCAGCCAACCGATTTATGTTAAGAAACCTGCCCTTAAACTAGAAGGGACAGAGGTTCTCAAGGTCTTTATCGATAAATACCCAAGCAAGAAACATGATTTCTTTGTTGCTAGTGTCCTCGATGTGGTGGGGCACTCAACGGATGTTGGGATTGATGTCCTTGAAGTTTTGGAGTCTATGGACATTGTCTCAGAATTTCCAGATGCAGTTGTTAAGGAAGCAGAAAGTGTGCCGGCTGCTCCATCTCAAAAGGATATGGAAGGTCGTCTGGATTTGAGAGATGAGATTACCTTTACCATTGACGGTGCGGATGCCAAGGACTTGGACGATGCGGTACATATCAAGGCTCTGAAAAATGGAAATCTGGAGCTTGGAGTTCACATCGCAGACGTTTCCTACTATGTGACTGAGGGTTCTGCCCTTGACAAGGAAGCCCTTAACCGCGCGACTTCTGTTTATGTGACAGACCGTGTGGTTCCAATGCTTCCAGAACGACTGTCAAATGGCATCTGCTCCCTTAATCCTCAAGTTGACCGCCTGACTCAGTCAGCCATTATGGAGATTGATAAACATGGCCGTGTGGTCAACTACACTATCACACAAACGGTTATCAAGACAAGCTTCCGTATGACCTATAGTGATGTCAATGATATCCTAGCTGGCGACGAGGAGAAGAGAAAAGAATATAAGAAAATTGTCCCTAGTATCGAACTCATGGCAAAGCTTCATGAAACACTAGAAAACATGCGAGTGAAACGTGGAGCCCTTAATTTTGATACCAATGAAGCTAAAATTTTAGTGGATAAACAAGGTAAGCCTGTTGATATTGTTCTTCGTCAGCGTGGAATTGCCGAGCGGATGATCGAGTCCTTTATGTTGATGGCCAACGAAACAGTTGCTGAGCACTTTAGCAAGTTGGATTTGCCTTTTATCTATCGAATTCACGAGGAGCCTAAGGCTGAAAAGGTTCAGAAGTTTATTGATTATGCTTCGAGCTTTGGCTTACGCATTTATGGGACTGCTAGCGAGATTAGCCAGGAGGCCCTCCAAGACATCATGCGTGCTGTTGAGGGAGAACCTTATGCGGATGTATTGTCCATGATGCTTCTTCGCTCTATGCAGCAGGCTCGCTATTCGGAGCACAATCACGGGCATTATGGTCTAGCGGCTGACTATTATACTCACTTTACCAGTCCGATTCGTCGTTATCCAGACCTTCTTGTTCACCGTATGATTCGGGATTACGGCCGTTCTAAGGAAATAGCCGAGCATTTTGAACAAGTGATTCCAGAGATTGCGACCCAGTCTTCCAACCGTGAGCGTCGTGCTATTGAGGCAGAACGTGAGGTCGAAGCCATGAAAAAGGCTGAGTACATGGAAGAATACGTAGGCGAAGAGTATGACGCAGTTGTATCCAGCATCGTTAAATTTGGTCTCTTTATCGAATTGCCGAACACAGTTGAAGGCTTGATTCACATCACTAACCTACCTGAATTTTATCATTTCAATGAGCGGGATTTGACTCTTCGTGGGGAGAAATCAGGAATAACCTTCCGTGTAGGTCAACAGATTCGTATTCGGGTTGAAAGAGCCGACAAGATGACGGGTGAAATTGATTTCTCTTATATCCCAAGTGAGTTTGATGTGATTGAAAAAGGCTTGAAACAAGCTAGTCGCAAAGACAGAGGACGTGGTTCAAGTCGTCGTTCAGATAAGAAGGAAGACCAGAGAAAATCAGGACGCTCAAATGATAAGCGCAAGCATTCACAAAAAGACAAGAAGAAAAAGGGCAAGAAACCTTTTTACAAGGAAGTAGCTAAGAAAGGAGCCAAATATGGCAAAAGGCGAGGGAAAGGTCGTCGCACAAAATAAAAAGGCGCGTCACGACTATACAATCGTAGATACGCTAGAGGCAGGGATGGTCCTGACAGGAACTGAAATCAAGAGTGTACGAGCAGCTCGAATCAATCTCAAGGATGGCTTTGCACAAGTAAAAAATGGGGAGGTCTGGTTGAGCAACGTTCATATCGCACCTTACGAAGAGGGTAATATCTGGAATCAAGAACCAGAACGCCGTCGCAAACTCCTGCTCCATAAGAAACAAATTCAAAAATTGGAACAAGAGACTAAAGGAACAGGAATGACACTGATTCCCCTTAAAGTCTATATCAAAGATGGTTACGCTAAACTCCTTTTAGGTCTAGCTAAAGGGAAGCATGACTATGATAAACGGGAGTCAATCAAACGTCGTGAGCAGAATCGCGATATTGCGCGCGTGATGAAAGCTGTTAATCAGCGATAAAAAGAGGAAATGAAAATGGGAAAACTAGTTGCCTATAAACGTATGCCTTTGTGGACTAAAGAAACCATGCCAGAGGCTGTTCAGCAAAAGCACAATACAAAAGTTGGGACTTGGGGGAAAATTACTGTCTTGAAGGGAGCTCTCAAGTTTATTGAATTGACAGAAGATGGTGAGGTTTTAGCTGAGCACATCTTTGAAGCAGGAGCCGACAATCCCATGGCACAACCACAAGCTTGGCACCGAGTGGAAGCTGTCACAGATGATGTGGAATGGTATTTGGAATTTTATTGTAAACCTGAGGACTATTTCCCTAAGAAATACAATACCAATCCTGTTCATTCAGAGGTCCTAGAGGCTATGCAGACAGTAAAACCAGGGAAAGCTTTAGATTTGGGCTGTGGTCAAGGCCGTAATGCACTCTTTCTAGCCCAGCAAGGTTTTGATGTGACAGCTGTGGATCAAAATGAACTGGCCCTTGAAATCTTGCGAAGCATTGTGGAACAGGAAGATATGGACATGCCTGTCGGTCTTTACGATATCAATTCAGCTAGCATTGGACAAGAATATGATTTTATCGTATCAACTGTTGTTCTCATGTTTCTACAAGCGGACCGCATTCCAGCTATTATTCAAAATATGCAGGAGAAAACTACTATTGGTGGTTATAATCTTATCGTTTGTGCTATGGATACGGAAGATTACCCTTGCTCTGTTAACTTCCCATTCACTTTTAAAGCAGGGGAATTGGCAGACTATTACAAGGACTGGGAATTGGTCAAGTACAATGAAAATCCTGGCCATCTTCACCGTCGCGATGAGAATGGCAATCGTATTCAACTACGCTTTGCGACTATGCTAGCCAAGAAAATCAAATAAACATGTATGAAGATTAGGGATTTTCCTGATCTTTTTTCTCTTTTACGAATAGATAAGATAGAAGAATTGACAAAAATACGCATTATAAGTATAATTTTAGCTAGAAAGGTGACCATAAATGCCAATAACAGGTAAGGAAATGGTAAAATTAGCTCTTGCAAATGGATGGATTGAAGTTCGTAAGAGAGGAAGTCATCATCATTTTAAGAAAGAAGGGGTCTCCTATCTTGTCACTATTCCAGTTCACGGTAATGAGGATTTAGGAAAAGGTCTAGAGAGAAAAATATTAAAAGATTTGGGATTATAGTTGATTTGGAAATTGTGGAGGTGTATTATGCTAAAATCTTATCCTGCTATTTTTCATAGAGAAGGCACTGGATACTGGGTTGAATTTCCTGAATTTGGAGGTGGGACAGAGGGAGCAACGATTGAACTTGCAATGAAAAATGCTCGGGAAATGCTTGAGAGTGTTTTAGCTTCTTATATTGATGAAGGACTGGCTTTGCCTAATCCTAGTGACATTGCTGAGTTGAAGGCTCCCGATGGATTTGTGACTTTGATTCAGGTCAATCCCTTGCCTTTCGTAAAGAATAATAAAGCGATTCGAAAAAATGTTACGGTTCCAGAGTGGCTAGTCAGACTTGCAGATCGTGAGAAAGTGAACTATTCTGAAGTGTTGACACAAGCTCTTGAAAGTCGCTTGCAACTCTAAAATTATAGAGTGATGAAGATTAGGAAATTTCCTGATCTTTTTTCTTTTTTTCGAATAATATAGAAAAGGAGGGAAATCATGTTTGTTGCGAGAGATGCTAGAGGAGAATTGGTAAATGTGTTAGAGGATAAGCTTGAGAAGGAAGAATACACCTGCCCAGCTTGTGGAGGTCAGCTCCGTTTGCGGCAAGGAGCAAGTGTCCGGACCCATTTTGCCCACAAAACCTTAAAAGACTGTGATTTTTCCTCTGAAAATGAAAGTCCAGAACACCTGGCAAATAAAGAATCCCTTTATCACTGGTTGAAAACAGAGGCTGAGGTGCAATTAGAATACCCGCTTCCAGAGCTTAAACAGATTGCGGATGTATTTGTAAATGGCAATCTAGCTTTAGAGGTTCAATGTAGTCCCTTGCCTCAAAAAATTCTTAAGGAGCGTAGTGAGGGTTATCGTAGTCAGGGTTACCAAGTACTGTGGTTGCTGGGGGAAAAACTTTGGCTCCAGGAGCGTTTGACTCGTCTGCAAGAAGGTTTTCTCTATTTCAGTCAAAACATGGGATTTTATGTTTGGGAAGTAGACAAGGGAAAACAGGTTTTAAGGCTTAAATATCTCATCCACCAAGATCTCCGCGGCAAACTCCATTATCAGATTAAGGAATTTCCCTATGGTCACGGTAGTCTACTGGAGATATTACGTCTTCCCTATAAGAAACAAAAAATATCTCATTTTACAGTTTCTCAGGACAAGGACATTTCTCGCTATATTCGGCAACAGCTTTACTATCAAAATCCCTTTTGGATGAAAGAACAAGCAGAAGCCTATCAAAAGGGGGAAAATCTCCTGACTTATGGGCTAAAAGAATGGTATCCACAAATTCGACCATTAGTAGGTGAGTTTTGCCAAATTGAGAAGGACTTAACCAGCTATTATCAGTATTTTCAAACCTATTACCAAGAAAATCCTCAAAATGATTGGCAAAAGCTTTATCCACCAGCCTTTTATCAGCAATATTTCTTGAAAAATATGGTAGAATAGAAAGGATGGAGGAATCTAATGGTATTACAAAGAAATGAAATAAATGAAAAAGATACATGGGATCTATCAACGATCTACCCAACTGACCAGGCTTGGGAAGAAGCCTTAAAAGATTTAACAGAACAATTGGAGACAGTAGCCCAGTATGAAGGCCATCTCTTGGATAGTGCGGATAACCTACTAGAAATCACTGAATTTTCTCTTGAGATGGAACGCCAAATGGAGAAGCTTTACGTTTATGCACATATGAAGAATGACCAAGACACACGTGAAGCCAAGTACCAAGAGTACTATGCTAAGGCCATGACACTCTACAGCCAGCTAGACCAAGCCTTTTCATTCTATGAACCTGAATTTATGGAAATTAGTGAAAAGCAGTATGCTGACTTTTTAGAGGCTCAACCAAAATTGCAGGTTTATCAACACTATTTTGATAAGCTTTTGCAAGGCAAGGATCACGTTCTTTCACAACGTGAAGAAGAATTATTAGCTGGAGCTGGAGAAATCTTTGGTTCGGCAAGTGAAACCTTTGCGATTTTAGATAATGCAGATATCGTCTTTCCATTTGTTAAAGATGAAGATGGTAATGAAGTACAATTATCACATGGCGTTTATATGCGCTTGATGGAGTCTAAAAATCGTGAGGTACGCCGTGGTGCCTATCAAGCCCTTTATGCGACTTATGAACAATTCCAACATACCTATG
Organism: Streptococcus mitis; assembly: GCF_002860865.1. Classification (GTDB taxonomy): domain Bacteria; phylum Bacillota; class Bacilli; order Lactobacillales; family Streptococcaceae; genus Streptococcus; species Streptococcus mitis_AT. Next base: position 770,909 of record NZ_PKIE01000001.1, on the reverse strand, counting down.
CCAAAACCTTGCAAACAAATGTTAAGGTTCAAAACTACCGAGCAAAAGTTCGCAACTACAAGAGTGCTCGTCATGCAGCCCTAGCGGCAAATTTTGTTCCAGAGAGTGTTTATGACAATTTGGTAGCAGCAGTTCGCAAGCACTTGCCACTCTTGCATCGTTACCTTGAGCTTCGTTCAAAAATCTTGAGGATTTCAGACCTCAAGATGTACGATGTCTACACACCACTTTCATCTGTTGAATACAGTTTTACTTACCAAGAAGCCTTGAAAAAGGCAGAAGATGCCTTGGCAGTCTTGGGTGAGGATTACTTGAGCCGTGTTAAACGTGCCTTCAGTGAGCGTTGGATTGATGTTTACGAAAATCAAGGCAAGCGTTCAGGGGCCTACTCTGGTGGTTCTTACGATACCAATGCCTTTATGCTTCTTAACTGGCAGGACAATCTAGACAATCTCTTTACTCTTGTTCATGAAACAGGTCACAGTATGCATTCAAGCTATACTCGTGAAACGCAGCCTTATGTTTACGGAGATTATTCTATCTTCTTGGCTGAGATTGCCTCAACTACCAATGAGAATATCTTGACGGAGAAATTGTTGGAAGAAGTGGAAGACGACGCAACGCGCTTTGCTATTCTTAATAACTTCTTGGACGGTTTCCGTGGAACAGTTTTCCGACAAACTCAATTTGCTGAGTTTGAACACGCCATCCACCAAGCGGATCAAAATGGGGAAGTCTTGACAAGTGATTTCCTAAATAAACTCTATGCAGACTTGAACCAAGAGTATTATGGTTTGAGCAAGGAAGATAATCCTGAAATCCAATACGAGTGGGCACGTATTCCACACTTCTACTATAACTACTATGTATACCAATATTCAACAGGTTTTGCAGCAGCCTCAGCTTTGGCTGAAAAAATTGTTCATGGTAGTCAGGAAGACCGTGACCGTTATATTGATTATCTCAAGGCTGGTAAGTCTGACTACCCACTTAATGTCATGAGAAAAGCTGGTGTTGATATGGAGAAGGAAGACTACCTCAACGATGCCTTTGCAGTCTTTGAACGCCGTTTAAATGAGTTTGAAGCCCTTGTTGAAAAATTGGGATTGGCATAAGATGGTTGAATCGTATAGTAAAAATGCTAACCATAATATGCGTCGTCCTGTTGTTAAGGAAGAAATTGTAGACTTGATGCGCCAGCGTCAAAAGCAAGTCACAGGTTCTTTGAAAGAATTGGAAGATTTTGCCCGCAAGGAAAATATTCCCATTATTCCTCATGAAACGGTTGCTTACTTCCGTTTTCTTATGGAAACCATACAACCTAAAAACATTCTGGAAATTGGGACGGCTATCGGTTTTTCAGCTCTTTTAATGGCGGAACATGCACCAAATGCCAAGATTACAACCATTGACCGCAATCCAGAAATGATTGGTTTTGCCAAGGAAAATTTTGTTCAGTTTGACAGTCGCAAGCAAATCACGCTTTTAGAAGGAGATGCGGTAAATGTCTTATCTACACTGACAGAGTCCTATGATTTCGTCTTTATGGATTCAGCCAAGTCTAAATACATCGTCTTTCTGCCAGAAATCCTCAAACATTTGGAAGTTGGAGGTGTGGTTGTTTTGGATGACATTTTCCAAGGTGGTGATGTTGCCAAGGATATTATGGAAGTCCGTCGTGGCCAGCGAACTATTTATCGAGGCCTTCAAAGACTGTTTGACGCAACTTTAGATAATCCAGGACTCACCGCAACATTAGTCCCTCTGGGAGACGGTATTCTCATGCTTCGTAAAAATGTAGCAGATGTTCAATTGCCTGACAGCGAATGATTTTCAGAATAATTTAAGAAAATATAGTAAAATAGATAGGGTAACACTTATCTCAAAGGAGTAGACATGAAGAAAAAATTATTGGCAGGTGCCATTACACTATTATCAGTAGCAACTTTAGCAGCTTGTTCGAAAGGTTCAGAAGGAGCAGACCTTATCAGCATGAAAGGGGATGTCATCACAGAACATCAGTTTTATGAGCAAGTGAAGAGCAATCCTTCAGCTCAACAAGTGTTGTTGAACTTGACCATCCAAAAAGTATTTGAGAAACAATATGGTTCGGAAGTAGATGACAAAGAAGTCAACGATACTATTGCCGAAGAAGAAAAACAATATGGTGAGAACTACCAACGTGTTTTGTCACAAGCAGGCATGACTCTTGAAACACGTAAAGCTCAAATTCGTACAAGTAAATTGGTTGAGTTGGCAGTTAAGAAGGCAGCAGAGGCTGAATTGACAGATGATGCTTATAAGAAAGCCTTTGATGAATATACTCCAGATGTAACGGCTCAAATCATTCGTCTTGATAATGAGGATAAAGCGAAAGAAGTCCTCGAAAAAGCTAAGGCAAGTGGGGCAGATTTCGCTCAATTAGCAAAAGATAACTCAACTGATGAAAAAACCAAAGCAAACGGTGGAGAAATCACTTTTGATTCTGCTTCAACAGAAGTACCAGAACAAGTTAAAAAAGCTGCTTTTGCTTTAGATGTAAACGGTGTTTCTGATGTGATTAGCGTTACTGGAACACAAGCCTACAGCAGTCAATATTACATTGTTAAACTGATTAAGAAAACAGAAAAATCATCTAATATTGACGATTACAAAGAAAAATTAAAAACTGTTATCTTAACTCAAAAACAAAACGACGCATCATTTGTTCAAAGTATTATCGGAAAAGAATTGCAAGCAGCCAATATCAAGGTTAAAGATCAAGCCTTCCAAAATATCTTCACTCAATACATCGGTGGTGGAGATTCAAGCTCAAGCAGTTCTTCAAAAGAATAAAACAGAAAAGAGCCAAGTGCTCTTTTTCTTATGAGAAAATCTTCTATCTTAAGGGTAAGAGTTTTTTTCTTTCGGAAAAAATGGTATAATAGCAATCAAAACTAGAAAATAAACGGAATTTGGGAATAATTTCTTTTGTTCTCATTAGATTGGTGATACTATGAAGATTAGTAAAAGGCACCTATTAAATTATTCTATTCTAGTTCCTTACTTACTTTTATCTATTTTGGGTTTGATTGTAGTCTATTCTACAACCAGTGCCATTCTTATCGAAGAAGGTAAAAGTGCCCTCCAATTGGTTCGAAGTCAGGGAATGTTTTGGATATTTAGTTTAATATTGATTGTCTTGATATATAAGCTGAAACTGAATTTTTTAAGAAAAGAACGACTTTTATTTATTGTTATGTTTGTTGAGCTGATTCTCTTAGCTCTGGCTCGCTTAATTGGTACGCCAGTCAATGGAGCCTATGGTTGGATTTCAGTAGGACCTTTGACCATTCAGCCAGCGGAGTATTTGAAGATTATCATCGTCTGGTACTTGGCCCAACGTTTTTCAAAACAACAGGATGAAATTGGTATTTACGATTTTCAAGTTTTAACTCAAAATCAATGGATTCCTCGAGCTTTTAATGATTGGCGTTTTGTCCTCTTGGTAATGATAGGAAGTTTGGCTATTTTCCCAGATTTGGGGAATGCTACAATCCTAGCGCTGGTCGCCTTGATTATGTATACAGTTAGTGGGATTGCTCATCGTTGGTTTATAGTCTTTATCGGTGTATTGTTTGGAGTTTCAGCCCTATCCTTATCAGCTATTTCTATGATTGGGGTTGATAAGTTTTCAAAAGTTCCAGTATTTGGTTATGTTGCCAAGCGTTTCAGCGCCTATTTTAACCCTTTTGATGATTTGGCAGGAGCAGGCCACCAACTTGCAAATTCCTACTTTGCCATGGTAAATGGTGGTTGGTTTGGTCTAGGTTTAGGAAATTCAATTGAAAAACGTGGCTATTTACCAGAGGCCCATACAGATTTTGTATTTTCAATTGTCATTGAAGAATTTGGCTTTGTGGGAGCCAGCTTGATTTTGTCACTTGTCTTTTTCCTTATTTTACGAATTATCCTGGTGGGAATTCGTGCTAAGAATCCCTTTAATTCCATGATGGCGATTGGGGTTGGGGGGATGATGTTGGTACAGGTCTTTGTTAATATCGGTGGAATTTCTGGTATTATTCCTTCAACAGGAGTTACCTTCCCCTTCTTATCGCAAGGAGGGAACAGTCTTTTGGTATTATCTGTAGCCATCGCCTTTGTCTTAAATATTGATGCAAGTGAAAAACGTGCCCAATTATATGAGGAGTTAGAAGCTCGCTCATCACACTATATGTAAAGCTGAGAGTAGAAAGGATTGCCTATGTCTCTTCAAAAATTAGAAAACTATAGTAATAAAGCTGTCGTGCAAGAAGAAGTATTGATTTTAACAGAATTGTTAGAAGATATCACTAAAAATATGCTTGCTCCAGAGACTTTTGAAAAAATCATGCAGTTGAAGGAATTGTCAACTCAAGAAGATTATCAAGGCTTGAACCAATTGGTTACTAGCCTGACAAATGATGAAATGGCTTATATTTCACGCTATTTCTCTATCTTGCCTCTCTTGATTAATATTTCAGAAGACGTGGATTTAGCCTATGAAATCAACCACCAAAATAATATCGATCAAGATTATCTTGGGAAATTATCAGCAACAATCAAAATGGTTGCAGAAAAAGAAAATGCGGTTGAAATTCTAGAACACTTGAATGTTGTCCCTGTTTTGACAGCCCATCCAACGCAAGTGCAACGTAAGAGTATGTTGGATTTGACCAATAATATCCATACCCTCTTGCGTAAGTATCGTGATGTGAAGCTAGGCTTGATTAATAAGGAAAAATGGCATAATGATCTCCGTCGTTACATCGAGATTATCATGCAAACAGATATGATTCGTGAAAAGAAATTGAAAGTTACCAATGAAATCACGAATGTTATGGAATACTACAATAGTTCATTCCTGAAAGCTGTTCCTCATTTGACTGCTGAGTACAAGCGTCTGGCTAAAAAACATGGCTTGGAGTTGAAACATCCTAAACCAATTACCATGGGAATGTGGATTGGTGGAGACCGTGATGGGAATCCTTTTGTTACAGCAGATACCTTGAAACAATCTGCCATGACTCAGTGTGAAGTCATCATGAACTATTATGATGAAAAGATTTACCAACTCTATCGTGAATTCTCCCTCTCAACCAGTATTGTCAATGTGAGTAAGCAAGTCAGAGAAATGGCTCGCCAATCCAAGGATAACTCCATTTATCGTGAAAAAGAGCTTTACCGCCGTGCCTTATTTGATATTCAATCAAAAATCCAAGCAACAAAAACTTATCTGATTGAGGATAAGGAAGTTGGGGCTCGCTATGAAACAGCTACTGATTTTTATAAGGATTTAATTACTATTCGTGATTCCCTCTTGGAAAATAAGGGTGAAGCACTGATTTCTGGTGATTTTGTTGAGTTGATCCAGGCAGTTGAAATTTTTGGTTTCTATTTGGCATCTATTGACATGCGTCAAGATTCTAGTGTTCATGAGGCCTGTGTAGCAGAACTTTTGAAATCAGCAGGAATTCATTCGCGTTATAGCGAACTAAGTGAAGAAGAAAAATGCCAGCTTCTCTTGAAAGAATTAGAAGAAGATCCACGTATTCTTTCTGCCACTCATGTTGAAAAATCAGAGTTACTTGAAAAAGAATTGGCTATCTTTAAAGCTGCTCGTAAGTTGAAAGATAAGTTGGGTGATGATGTTATTCGTCAAACCATTATTTCACATGCAACCAGCGTATCAGACATGCTGGAATTGGCTATCTTACTAAAAGAAGTAGGGTTAGTTGATAAAGAAAGAGCCCGAGTCCAAATTGTTCCTCTCTTTGAAACAATCGAGGACTTGGACCACTCAGAAGAAACTATGAGAGAGTACCTTTCTCTTCCTCTTGCTAAGAAATGGATTGCTTCACGCAATAACTATCAAGAAATCATGCTGGGCTACTCTGACAGTAATAAAGATGGTGGTTACTTATCATCATGTTGGACCCTCTACAAGGCTCAACAACAATTGACTGCTATTGGAGATGAATTTGGCGTTAAGGTTACCTTCTTCCATGGTCGTGGTGGGACTGTCGGTCGTGGTGGTGGACCAACCTATGAAGCCATCACATCTCAACCGCTCAAGTCTATCAAGGATCGTATCCGTTTGACGGAGCAGGGTGAAGTAATTGGCAATAAATATGGTAACAAAGACGCAGCCTACTATAACCTTGAAATGCTAGTATCTGCAGCCATTAACCGTATGATTACTCAGAAGAAGAGCGATACCAATACATCCAATCGTTATGAAGCTATTATGGACCAAGTGGTGGACCGTAGTTATGATATCTACCGTGATTTAGTCTTTGGTAATGACCATTTCTATGATTATTTCTTCGAGTCAAGTCCAATCAAGGCTATTTCAAGCTTTAACATTGGTTCTCGTCCAGCTGCTCGTAAAACGATTACTGAAATCGGTGGTTTGCGGGCTATTCCTTGGGTATTCTCATGGTCGCAAAGTCGTGTCATGTTCCCTGGCTGGTATGGTGTCGGATCAAGTTTCAAAGAATTTATTGATAAAAATCCAGAAAATATCGCTATCCTACGAGATATGTACCAAAATTGGCCTTTCTTCCAATCTCTCCTTTCAAATGTTGATATGGTCTTGTCAAAATCAAATATGAATATTGCTTTTGAATATGCTAAACTTTGTGAAGATGATCAAGTAAAAGCAATCTATGAGACTATTCTAAATGAATGGCAAGTTACCAAGGAAGTCATCTTGGCTATCGAAGGATATGATGAACTCTTGGCTGAAAATCCATATCTAAAAGCAAGTTTGGATTACCGTATGCCTTACTTTAATATCCTTAACTATATCCAGTTGGAGTTGATTAAACGTCAACGTCGAGGAGAATTATCAAGCGACCAAGAAAAATTAATCCATACAACCATCAACGGAATTGCAACAGGATTGCGTAATTCAGGCTGATACCTATCAAGCTTCCTCTTTTCTATAGGGGAAGTTTTTGAATATTTCAAAAAAATGCTAAAAGAGTCTTGACAAGTAGTTGAAAAATGATATAATTTAACCATTCAGAAAAGTAATCATTCAAACTTTTTAGAGAGTCTGTGGTAGCTGAAAACAGATAAGTGATGATGATGAAAATTGGGCTGAATGTTATTTAGAATTTGAAATCATAAAAATTCGGTGAGCACACCTTACAGTGCATCTCGTTACTGCGAGACAGAGCGATAGGGAAATTCCCTATAATTGAGGTGGTACCGCGCATCGACGTCCTCACACAAGTTTTTTGTGTGAGGACTTTTTTGATGGAGGTTAGTATGGAAAGAAAACGATGGCGTCGCTTGTTGAGATAAGTGAAGTATTTTAAAGGAATAAAAAAGGAGAAATAGAATGAAAAATAAACGTTTAATTGGAATTATCGCTGCATTAGCAGTCTTAGTAGCAGGAAGCTTGATTTACTCTTCAATGAATAAACCAGAAGCTAAGAATGAGAAGAAAGTTGCCAAAGTTGGTGTTCTTCAGTTTGTGAGCCATCCATCTCTTGACTTGATTTATAAAGGGATTCAAGATGGACTTGCAGAAGAAGGATATAAAGATGATCAAGTTAAAATCGACTTTATGAACTCAGAAGGCGACCAAAGTAAGGTTGCGACAATGAGTAAACAATTGGTTGCAAATGGAAATGACCTTGTGGTTGGTATTGCAACACCAGCTGCTCAAGGTTTGGCTAGTGCAACAAAAGACCTACCGGTTATCATGGCTGCTATTACAGACCCAATTGGTGCTAACTTGGTCAAAGATTTGAAAAAACCAGGTGGTAACATTACAGGGGTGTCTGACCACAATCCAGCTCAACAACAAGTTGAACTCATTAAGGCTCTTACACCAAATGTAAAAACAATCGGAGCCCTTTACTCAAGTAGCGAAGACAATTCAAAAACACAGGTTGAAGAATTTAAGGCTTATGCTGAAAAAGCAGGTTTGACAGTGGAAACATTTGCGGTTCCTTCAACAAATGAAATTGCTTCAACAGTCAATGTTATGACTAGCAAGGTTGATGCTATCTGGGTTCCAATCGACAACACCATTGCATCTGCATTTTCAACAGTTGTATCAAGCAATCAATCAGCTAAAAAGCCAATCTATCCAAGCGCGACTGCCATGGTAGAAGCAGGTGGCTTGGCATCAGTTGTAGTTGACCAATACGACCTTGGTGTGGCAACAGGTAAAATGATTGCGCAAGTTCTGAAAGGTGCAAAACCAGCTGAAACTCCAGTCAATGTCTTTTCAACTGGTAAGTCAGTTATCAACAAAAAATTGGCACAAGAGTTAGGTATTACTATTCCTGAATCTGTTCTAAAAGAAGCAGGACAAGTGATTGAATAATCTAAAATGGAGGAGTTGGGGACATCTCCTCCAATTTTTTACAATTAAAATCATATAGAAAAGGTTAAGAAACAGATGATATTATCTATTATTTCTCAAGGATTTGTCTGGGCTATTTTAGGTCTGGGAATCTTTATGACATTTAGGATTTTGAACTTTCCAGATATGACGACAGAAGGTTCCTTCCCTCTTGGGGGGGCTGTTGCTGTCACTTTGATAACGAAAGGTGTGAACCCATTTTTAGCAACTCTTATTGCTGTTGGAGCTGGTTGTTTGGCTGGAATGGCAGCAGGACTTCTTTATACAAAAGGGAAGATCCCAACCTTGCTCTCAGGGATTTTGGTGATGACTTCTTGTCACTCTATGATGCTCTTGATTATGGGACGTGCAAATTTAGGACTGCTTGGAACCAAGCAAATCCAGGATGTTTTGCCTTTTGACTCGGATTTAAATCAACTTTTTACAGGTCTCATCTTTGTCAGTATTGTTATTGCTCTCATGCTCTTTTTCTTGGACACTAAACTTGGGCAAGCTTATATTGCAACTGGAGATAATCCAGACATGGCCAGAAGTTTCGGGATTCATACTGGACGTATGGAGCTTATGGGTCTGGTCTTATCAAATGGTGTGATTGCCCTTGCGGGAGCTCTCATTGCCCAGCAAGAAGGCTATGCCGATGTATCTCGAGGAATCGGGGTTATCGTTGTGGGGCTTGCAAGTTTGATTATTGGGGAAGTTATTTTCAAGAGTTTGAGCTTGGCAGAGCGTCTGGTTGCCATCGTTGTGGGCTCTATCGCCTATCAATTCTTAGTGTGGGCAGTTATCGCGCTCGGCTTTAATACAAGTTACCTTCGTTTGTACAGTGCCTTGATTTTAGCAGTTTGCCTTATAATTCCAACATTTAAGCAAACAATCTTGAAAGGAGCCAAATTAAGCAAATGACAGCAATTGTAGAATTAAAAAATGCAACCAAAGTCGTTAAAAATGGCTTTGATGAAGAAAAGATTATTTTAAATGATGTTTCCTTAGAAATTTTTGAACAGGATTTTATCACGATTTTGGGTGGAAATGGTGCTGGGAAATCAACCCTCTTTAACACCATTGCAGGAACCTTATCACTAAGCAGTGGATCTATCCGTATTTTAGGTGAAGATGTTACTAAATTTTCACCAGAAAAGCGAGCAAAGTATCTTTCACGTGTCTTTCAAGATCCGAAAATGGGAACAGCTCCTCGTATGACGGTAGCTGAAAATCTTTTGATTGCCAAGTTTCGTGGTGAAAAGCGTGGACTGTTTCCTAGACGTCTGGCTAGCTATAAGGATGAGTTTCAGGCAACTATTGAAAAAGTGGGAAACGGTCTTGAGAAACACTTGAATACACCGATTGAGTTCTTATCAGGTGGGCAAAGACAGGCCTTGAGTCTCTTGATGGCAACCTTGAAGCGTCCTGAATTACTCTTGTTAGACGAGCATACTGCAGCCCTTGATCCAAAGACCAGTGTGGCCTTGATGAAATTGACGGATGAATTTGTCAAGAAAGATCATCTGACAGCGCTTATGATTACTCACCATATGGAAGATGCTCTCAAATATGGCAATCGTTTAATTGTCATGAAAGAAGGACGGATTATCCAAGATTTGACCCAAGAAGAAAAAGCAAAAATGAAAATCTCTGATTATTATCAACTCTTTGAATAAAGTAGGGAAAATGAGTGAAATGGTTTACTTTTTTTCTGAAATAAAGTATACTATATAAAGTAAACTATGATAACATGGAGGTATTGTGTATGGTTGACAAACAAGTCATTGAAGAAATCAAAAACAATGCCAACATTGTGGAAGTCATAGGTGATGTGATTTCTTTACAAAAGGCAGGACGGAACTATCTAGGGCTCTGTCCTTTTCATGGTGAAAAAACACCTTCTTTCAACGTTGTAGAGGACAAGCAGTTTTACCACTGTTTTGGTTGTGGTCGCTCAGGTGATGTCTTTAAGTTCATCGAGGAGTACCAAGGGGTTCCCTTTATGGAGGCTGTCCAAATCTTAGGTCAGCGTGTTGGGATAGAGGTAGAAACACCGCTTTATAGTGAACAGAAGCCAGCTTCACCCCACCAAGCTCTTTATGATATGCACGAAGATGCTGCCAAATTTTACCATGCTATTCTCATGACAACGACCATGGGTGAAGAGGCCAGAAATTACCTTTATCAGCGTGGTTTGACAGATGAAGTGCTCAAACATTTTCGAATTGGTTTAGCACCCCCAGAACGAAACTATCTCTATCAGCGTTTGTCTGGTCAGTATCGTGATGAGGATTTCCTAGATTCAGGACTGTTTTATCTCTCGGATGCAAATCAATTTGTAGACACCTTTCACAATCGCATTATGTTTCCCCTGACAAATGACCAGGGAAAGGTTATTGCCTTCTCAGGTCGTATCTGGCAGAAAACGGATTCACAAACTTCTAAGTATAAAAATAGCCGATCGACTGCAATTTTTAACAAAAGTTACGAATTATATCATATGGATAGGGCAAAAAAATCTTCTGGTAAAACCAGTGAGATTTACCTCATGGAAGGGTTCATGGATGTCATTGCAGCTTATCGGTCTGGAATCGAAAACGCTGTCGCATCTATGGGAACAGCCTTGAGTCGAGAGCATGTCGAGCATCTGAAAAGGCTAACGAAGAAGTTAGTTCTTGTTTACGATGGCGATAAGGCAGGGCAAGCCGCGACATTGAAAGCATTGGATGAAATTGGTGATATGCCTGTGCAAATCGTTAGCATGCCTGATAACTTGGATCCAGATGAGTATCTACAAAAAAATGGACCAGAAGACTTGGCCTATCTATTAACGAAAACTCGTATTAGTCCGATTGAGTTCTACATTCACCAGTATAAGCCTGAAAATAGTGAAAATCTGCAGGCACAGATTGAGTTTATTGAAAAAATAGCTCCTTTGATTGTTCAAGAAAAGTCTATCACTGCTCAAAACAGCTATATTCATATTTTAGCTGACAGTCTGGCATCTTTTGATTATGCCCAGATTGAGCAGATTGTTAATGAGAGTCGTCAGGCACAAAGGCAGAATCGCATGGAAGGTATTTCCAGACCGACGTCAATCACTATGCCTGTCACCAAGCAGTTATCGGCTATTATGAGGGCAGAAGCTCATCTACTTTATCGAATGATGGAATCCCCTCTTATTTTGAACGATTACCGCTTGCGAGAAGACTTTGCATTTGACACTCCTGAATTTCAGGTCTTATATGACTTGCTTGGTCAGTATGGTAATCTTCCTCCAGAAGTTCTAGCAGAACAGACAGAGGAAGTTGAAAGAGCTTGGTACCAAGTTTTAGCTCAGGATTTGCCTGCTGAGATGTCACCTCAGGAACTTAGTGAAGTAGAAATGACTCGAAACAAGGCTCTCTTGAATCAGGACAATATGAGAATCAAAAAGAAGGTGCAGGAAGCGAGCCATGTAGGAGATACAGACACAGCCTTAGAAGAATTGGAACGTTTAATTTCCCAAAAGAGAAGAATGGAGTAATAATGGTAACAAAACAAAAAGAAGTAACAACATTTGACGTACAAGTAGCAGAATTTATCCGTAATCATAAGCAAAAAGGGACAGCAACAGATGATGAAATCAATGCTAGTCTTGTCGTTCCTTTTACCTTGGACGCTGATGGGATTGAAGATCTCTTGCAACGGATTCAAGATGCAGGAATTTCGATCACAGATAACGAAGGAAATCCAAGTGCGCGTGTTCTTAGCACTGAAGAAGAGCCAGAACTCAGCGATGAGGACTTGATTGGTTCAACTTCGGCTAAGGTCAATGACCCTGTTCGTATGTACTTGAAAGAAATCGGGGTCGTTCCTCTCTTGACCAATGAAGAGGAAAAAGAATTGGCACTAGCTGTTGAAGCTGGTGATATTGAAGCCAAACAACGTCTTGCGGAAGCCAACCTTCGTTTGGTTGTTTCTATTGCCAAACGCTATGTCGGCCGTGGTATGCAGTTCCTTGACTTGATTCAAGAAGGGAACATGGGCTTGATGAAGGCGGTTGACAAGTTCGACTATTCTAAAGGGTTCAAGTTCTCAACTTATGCAACTTGGTGGATTCGTCAAGCTATTACTCGTGCTATTGCGGATCAAGCTCGTACCATCCGTATCCCAGTTCACATGGTTGAAACGATTAACAAGCTTGTTCGTGAACAGCGTAATCTTCTTCAAGAATTGGGACAAGATCCAACACCTGAGCAAATCGCTGAACGTATGGATATGACTCCTGATAAGGTTCGTGAAATCTTGAAGATTGCTCAAGAACCAGTATCTCTTGAAACTCCAATCGGTGAAGAGGATGATAGCCACCTTGGAGACTTTATCGAAGATGAAGTGATTGAAAATCCAGTGGACTATACAACTCGTATTGTCTTGCGTGAGCAGTTGGATGAGGTCTTGGATACTCTTACAGACCGTGAAGAAAATGTTCTACGTCTCCGTTTCGGGCTAGATGATGGAAAAATGCGCACCCTTGAAGATGTGGGTAAAGTCTTTAATGTGACTCGCGAGCGTATCCGTCAGATTGAAGCCAAGGCTTTGAGAAAACTACGCCAACCAAGTCGTAGCAAACCGCTTCGTGATTTTATTGAAGACTAAGAGTGAGGATGAATATGGCTTATACAGAAGAGCAAATTGAAAACATCAAAACACGCATTTTAACAGCCTTGGAAGAAGTCATCGACCCTGAGTTGGGAATCGATATTGTTAATCTTGGTTTGATTTATGAGATTCGTTTTGACGGCGACACAGGGCAAACAGAGATTGATATGACTTTGACAACTATGGGTTGTCCCCTAGCAGACCTTTTGACAGATCAGATTTATGATGCCATGACAGAGGTGCCAGAAGTAACGGATACTGAAGTTAAATTAGTCTGGTATCCAGCCTGGACAGTTGAAAAAATGAGTCGCTATGCACGCATTGCCCTAGGCATTAAGTAAACATATAAAAGCATGTGAGAGACCGTTGGAAAAGTGAGGAAATTTCCCCCTCTTTTCCTCTAGTCTCTCCTTTCTTTTGCTGATTTTATTCAAAGAAAATGATATAATAGTAGTTATGGAAAAAAAGAAATTACGCATCAATATGTTGAGTTCAAGTGAGAAAGTAGCAGGACAAGGAGTTTCAGGTGCTTACCGTGAATTAGTTCGTCTTCTTCACCGAGATGCAAAGGACCAATTGATTGTTACAGAAAATCTTCCAATAGAGGCAGATGTGACTCACTTTCATACCATTGATTTCCCCTATTATTTATCAACATTCCAAAAGAAACGCTCAGGAAGGAAAATTGGCTATGTGCATTTCTTACCTGATACACTTGAGGGGAGTTTGAAAATTCCATTTTTCTTAAAGGGAATTGTGAAACGCTATGTATTTTCTTTTTACAACCGGATGGAGCATTTGGTGGTGGTCAATCCTATGTTTATCGAGGATTTGGTGGCAGCTGGTATTCCACGTAAAAAAGTGACTTATATTCCTAACTTTGTAAACAAGGAAAAATGGCATCCTCTTCCACAGGAAGAGGTAGCGAGACTGCGTACAGAGCTAGGTCTTAGTGACAATCAGTTTATCGTAGTAGGTGCTGGTCAAGTTCAGAAGCGCAAAGGGATTGACGATTTTATCCGTCTGGCTGAGGAATTGCCGCAAATTACCTTTATCTGGGCAGGTGGTTTCTCTTTTGGTGGTATGACAGATGGTTATGAACGTTACAAGAAAATCATGGAGAATCCCCCTAAAAATTTGATTTTTCCAGGTATTGTATCGCCAGAGCGGATGCGCGAATTGTATGCCCTAGCGGACCTTTTCTTGTTGCCTAGTTATAATGAGCTCTTTCCGATGACGATTTTAGAGGCTGCTAGTTGTGAAGCTCCTATTATGTTACGTGATTTGGATCTTTATAAGGTGATTTTGGAGGGAAATTATCGGGCGACAGCAGATAGAGAAGAGATGAAAGAGGCTATTCTGGAATATCAAGCAAATCCTGCTGCTTTAAAAGATTTGAAAGAAAAAGCTAAGAATATTTCCAGAGAATATTCAGAAGAGCATCTGTTGCAAATCTGGTTGGATTTTTATGAAAAACAAGCTGCTTTAGGGAGAAAGTAAAAAGTGAGGTAATCTATGCGAATTGGTTTATTTACAGATACCTATTTTCCTCAGGTTTCAGGTGTTGCGACCAGTATTCGAACCTTGAAAACCGAACTTGAAAAGCAGGGGCACGTTGTTTTTATCTTTACGACGACAGATAAGGATGTCAATCGTTATGAAGATTGGCAAATTATCCGCATTCCAAGTGTTCCCTTCTTTGCTTTTAAGGATCGCCGCTTTGCCTATCGAGGATTCAGCAAGGCGCTTGAAATTGCTAAACAATATCAACTGGATATTATCCATACTCAGACAGAATTTTCTCTTGGCTTGTTGGGAATTTGGATTGCGCGTGAATTGAAGATTCCAGTCATCCATACCTATCACACCCAGTACGAAGACTATGTGCATTATATTGCTAAGGGGATGTTGATTCGTCCTAGTATGGTTAAGTATCTGGTCAGAGGTTTCCTGCACGATGTGGATGGGGTTATTTGCCCTAGTGAGATTGTCCATGACTTGCTATCTGACTATAAGGTTAAGGTTGAAAAACGGGTCATTCCAACTGGGATTGAATTAGCTAAGTTTGAGCGTTCGGAAATCAAGCAGGAAAATTTGACAGAACTGCGTACTAAACTAGGGGTTCAAGATGATGAAAAGATGTTGCTTAGTCTTTCCAGAATTTCCTATGAAAAAAATATTCAAGCAGTACTAGCAGCCTTTGCAGAAGTTCTGAAAGAAGAAGACAAGGTTAAACTGGTGGTAGCTGGGGATGGTCCTTATCTGGATGACCTCAAAGAGCAAGCCCAGAAACTAGAGATTCAAGACTCTGTTGTCTTTACAGGGATGATTGCTCCTAGTGAGACAGCTCTTTACTATAAGGGGGCGGATTTCTTCATCTCGGCATCGACAAGTGAAACCCAAGGCTTGACCTACTTGGAAAGCTTAGCCAGTGGGACTCCTGTAATTGCACATGGAAATCCTTATCTGGACAATCTGATCAATGACAAGATGTTTGGCACCTTGTATTACGGTGAACATGATTTGGCTGGAGCTATTTTGGAAGCCCTGATTGCAACACCAGACATGAATGAGCATACTTTATCAGAGAAGTTGTACGAGATTTCAGCTGAGAACTTTGGAAAACGGGTGCATGAGTTTTATCTTGACGCTATTATTTCAAATAATTTCCAGAAAGATTTAGCCAAAGATGATACGGTCAGCCAGCGTATCTTTAAGACAGTTTTGTATTTACCGCAACAGGTGGTTGCTGTACCCGTAAAAGGCTCTAGACGCATGCTGAAGGCTTCAAAAACACAGTTGATCAGCATAAGAGATTATTGGAAAGACCATGAAGAATAGAAAGAGGAACAGTATGAAAAAACAATTAATGAGAAGCGGTCGTGATAAAAAGATTGCTGGTGTTTGTGCTGGGGTAGCCCATTATTTTGATATGGATCCTACTATTGTTCGCGTAATATGGGGTGTCCTTGCTTTCTGTTACGGAGCGGGAATTGTAGCTTATATCATTTTATGGATTATTGCGCCTGTAGCAACTGACTATTGAAAACTAGTTCAATTCATGCTAAGATAATAGAAAATAGAATGCAACGAAGGAGAGAAAAATGGCATTTGGAGATAATGGAAATCGTAAAAAAACTATGTTTGAGAAAATAACCTTGTTTATCGTGATTATCATGCTAGTAGCAAGTTTATTGGGAATTTTTGCAACTGCTATTGGTGCCCTCAGTAATCTATAAAATAGATTCAAGAAAATTTAGTGACTGGGATTTCCCAGCCCTTTTTTAAAGTGAGAAGAAAAAATGAGTATGTTTTTAGATACAGCTAAGATCAAGGTCAAGGCTGGTAATGGTGGTGATGGCATGGTTGCCTTTCGCCGTGAAAAATATGTCCCTAATGGCGGTCCTTGGGGCGGTGATGGTGGTCGTGGAGGCAATGTCGTCTTCGTTGTAGATGAAGGTTTACGTACCCTCATGGATTTCCGCTATAATCGCCATTTCAAGGCTGATTCTGGTGAGAAAGGAATGACCAAAGGGATGCATGGTCGTGGTGCTGAGGACCTTAGAGTTCGAGTACCACAAGGTACGACTGTTCGTGATGCAGAGACTGGCAAGGTTTTGACAGATTTGATTGAACATGGTCAAGAATTTATCGTTGCCCACGGTGGTCGTGGTGGACGTGGAAACATCCGCTTTGCGACACCAAAAAATCCTGCACCGGAAATCTCTGAAAATGGAGAACCAGGTCAGGAACGTGAGTTACAATTGGAACTAAAAATCTTGGCAGATGTCGGTTTAGTAGGATTCCCATCTGTTGGGAAATCAACACTTTTAAGTGTTATCACATCGGCTAAACCAAAAATCGGTGCCTACCACTTTACGACAATTGTGCCAAATCTAGGAATGGTTCGTACCCAATCAGGTGAATCCTTTGCAGTAGCTGATTTACCAGGTTTGATTGAAGGCGCTAGTCAAGGTGTTGGTTTGGGAACTCAGTTCCTCCGTCACATCGAGCGTACACGTGTCATCCTTCACATCATTGATATGTCAGCTAGCGAAGGCCGTGATCCTTATGAGGATTATCTAGCCATTAACAAGGAGTTGGAGTCATACAATCTTCGTCTCATGGAGCGTCCACAGATTATCGTAGCCAACAAAATGGACATGCCTGAGAGTCAAGAAAATCTTAAAGAATTTAAGAAAAAATTGGCTGAAAATTATGATGAATTTGAAGAGTTACCAGCTATCTTCCCAATTTCTGGTTTGACTAAGCAAGGTCTGGCAACGCTATTGGATGCTACAGCTGAATTGTTAGACAAGACACCAGAATTCTTGCTCTATGACGAGTCAGATATGGAAGAAGAAGCATACTACGGCTTTGACGAGGAAGAAAAAGCCTTTGAAATTAGTCGTGATGACGATGCAACATGGGTGCTTTCTGGTGAAAAACTGATGAAACTCTTTAATATGACCAACTTTGATCGTGACGAATCAGTCATGAAATTTGCTCGCCAGCTACGTGGCATGGGGGTTGATGAAGCCCTTCGTGCGCGTGGTGCTAAGGATAGGGATTTGGTCCGCATTGGTAAATTTGAGTTTGAATTTGTAGACTAGGAGACTGATATGGGAGATAAACCGATATCTTTCCGAGATGCGGATGGCAACTTTGTTTCCGCCGCAGATGTTTGGAATGAAAAGAAATTGGAAGAACTATTTAATCGTCTCAATCCAAATCGTGCCTTGAGATTGGCACGAACTAAAAAGGAAAATCCATCTTAAATACGTAAGATAAAACTCCAATTATCAGTCAAGTTAACGGTAACAAATAGAAGCTAAGATCGAGAAAGGGCAAAATTTGTCCTTTCTTTTCACTTATAAATTATAATATATTGAAATGGAATATAAACAAATAGACTAGGGAATTCAAATCAAATTTCTAACAAGGCTTTATAAGTCGTGTTGTCCTATTCTAGCTTCAAGACACTGTATTTTTTCTATTGAAAAAGAATTTTTTTACAAAAATAGTTGGTTATTTAGTTTATTTATGCTATAATAGGAGCAATTATTTTTAGGAGGTGTCAGTATGTCTTATTTGTTTGAGATATTACCGAGTTTATTGAGCGGTGCAAGCATGACTTTACAGGTTTTTGCACTGGTCTTGATTTTTTCTATTCCCTTGGGCATTTTGATTGCCTTTGCCTTGCAAGTCCATTGGAAGCTCCTCCATCATCTGATTAATATTTATATTTGGATTATGCGAGGTACACCCTTGCTTTTGCAATTGATTTTTATCTATTATGTGCTACCAAGTATTGGGATCCGTTTAGATCGCCTTCCTGCGGCTATCATTGCCTTTGTTTTGAATTATGCGGCTTACTTTGCTGAAATCTTTCGTGGGGGAATTGATACCATTCCTAAAGGTCAATATGAGGCTGCCAAGGTCTTGAAGTTTAGTCCCTTTGACACAGTGCGCTACATTATTTTGCCTCAGGTAACCAAGATTGTTCTTCCTAGTGTCTTTAATGAGGTTATGAGTTTGGTCAAGGATACTTCTCTAGTCTATGCTCTAGGCATTTCAGACCTTATCTTGGCAAGTCGAACAGCTGCCAACCGTGATGCTAGTCTGGTTCCTATGTTCTTGGCAGGTGCTATTTACTTGATTTTGATTGGGATTGTGACCATTCTTGCCAAAAAAGTTGAGAAGAAGTACAGTTACTATAGATAGGAGGCTGCCATGTTAGAATTACGAAATATCAATAAAGGATTTGGTGAAAAGCAAATTTTGTCCAATTTCAATCTAAAAATTCCTGAAAAGCAAATCCTAGCTATCGTTGGGCCTTCTGGTGGAGGTAAGACAACTCTCTTACGTATGCTTGCGGGTCTTGAAACCATTGATTCAGGGCAAATCTTTTATAATGGAGAACATTTAGAACTGGATGAATTGGAGAAGCGCAATTTACTGGGATTTGTATTCCAAGATTTTCAACTTTTCCCTCATTTATCAGTTCTAGACAATTTGACCTTATCTCCTGTGAAAACAATGGGAATGAAGCAGGATGAGGCTGAGCAGAAGGCGCGAGGTCTCTTGGAGCAATTGGGACTGGCAGGGCACGCAGATGCCTATCCATTCTCATTATCAGGTGGGCAAAAGCAACGTGTGGCCTTGGCGCGTGCTATGATGATTGACCCAGAAATCATTGGCTACGATGAACCAACTTCTGCTCTAGATCCAGAATTGCGCTTGGAAGTGGAAAAATTGATCTTACAAAATAGGGAACTTGGGATGACGCAGATTGTGGTTACCCACGATTTACAATTCGCTGAAAATATCGCAGATCAGATTCTCAAGGTTGAACCCAAGTAGGAGGTGCCAATGACTAATAAGAAAATTGTTTTAGTATTGGTTTCTTTCCTGACTCTCTTTTTAACAGCTTGTACTCAGAAGTCTAGTGATCCCAAGCAAGATAACTGGAATAAGTATCAAGAGCAAGGCAGTATAACCATTGGTTTTGACAATACCTTTGTACCCATGGGATTTGAAGAAAAGAATGGCCAATATACAGGCTTTGATATTGACTTAGCACAAGCTGTCTCTGAAAAATTAGGTTTTAAAGTTCAATTTCAGCCAATTGACTGGGATATGAAGGAGACAGAACTGCAAAATGGAACTATTGATGCCATCTGGAATGGCTATTCTGCCACTGATGAACGTCGAGAAAAGGTTGCCTTTAGCATTCCATATATGGAAAATCAGCAAGTTCTGGTTGCGAAGAAAAGTCAGCAAATTCGTTCAGTAGAGGATATGAAGGATAAGACCTTGGGAGCCCAAGCCGGTTCCTCTGGTTATTTAGACTTTGAAGCCCAGCCAGATTTACTGAAAAATCGTGTCAAAGACCAGAAGGCTAATCAATATCAGAGTTTCAATGAAGCCTTGATTGATTTGAAGAATGATCGAATTGATGCCTTGTTGATTGACCGAGTGTATGCTAATTACTATCTTCAGTCTGAAGGGATATTAAATGACTATAATGTCTTTTCAGCTGGATTTGAAAGTGAATCTTTTGCAGTCGGAGTTAGACCAGCTGACAAAAGATTACTACAAGCTTTAAACCAAGCCTTTATTGAACTATACCAAGAAGGAAAGTTCCAAGAGATTAGCCATAAATGGTTTGGAGAAGATGTAGCAACCAAAGAAGTGAAAAGTAGAGATTGAGTTTTTACTCAGTCTCTTTTTGCATCAAAAAATCCTCTGGCAAGTACCAGAGGATAAGAGTATTATTTCATTGTAGGGAAAAGAAACCTGGTTCTACGTTATTTCACGCAAGTCTCTAAAGCCCATTATACCAAGGTTTAGAAACTTTGCTAGGTTTCATATTTTCCCCTAACTTTGCACAAAATTGGTAAATCAGTGGTAAATCTTTGGTAAGTTATTGGTAAGTTTCTTCAAGGTTTGATAGGCTATTTTGAAGGTTTTCTCCGAACTTTTCCATCTCTTTTTCTTTGAGTTCTTTTGTAGCTTCGGCGTAGATATTCATAGTGGTTGAAATATCAGAGTGTCCAAGAATTTCTTGCATCGCCTTCAAATTGGTTCCAGCTTCTACCATACGGGTAGTGAAGGTATGACGGAGAGAGTGGTTGCTGAAATTCGGAAGTGTTACCTCACTTTGTATTTTACCATCAAGAACAGCAAAATTGCAATCACGAATAATTCGTTTCAGTGCTTTATTGAGTGTTCCTTGGTGGAAGACATTACCAAAACGATTGAGAAAGATGAAATTGGTGTAGCCGTCAATTTTACTTTTGCAGACGATTTCAAGTTCTCCTTGACGTTTCTTTTCTAAAATCAGTGCCTCCTTAACTCTAGGAAGTAGTGGAACAGTACGCTCCCCTGCCTTGGTCTTTGGACTGTTGATTGTAAAAGTGACACCACGATTCGTTCTTGTATCATAATAAACAAGGGTATGATTGACACTAATAGTGTTGCTTTCAAAATCAATGTCTTCCCAACGTAAACCAGTTACTTCACCAACTCGAAGTCCAGTCCATAACATGGTAATAAATACTGGGTACCAACCTTTATAACGGCTCGTATTCTCTAGAAAATTTTCGAAAAGTTGTTGTTCCTTGAGCGTCAAAGCCCTGTGTCCTTTTTTCCCAGAAGTACGAGACTGCTTTAGCTCCTTCAAGGCATTGTCTGAGGGATTGTTGAAAATATATTCATCATCGACAGCAACTTGAAGAACTTGATGGAGTACGGTATGGATGCTGTCAATGGTGCTTACCTTAACGTTCCGTTCTTCGGCTAAGTAATTATAGAAGGAGCGAACATCGCTTTTCTTGAGATTAGTGATGATGACATTTCCTAATTGACCAGATACGAAATATTCGTATAGGTACTGATAGTTTTTGAAGGTATTATCCTTGAGACCTCGTTTCAAGAGTTTCCACTTCTGGTACAAGTCATCCACAGAAACTTTTTTGGTAACGTTCAATCCGTTGAGAGAATCTTTTATAATTTGCTTTTCTTTTTCTCGTAACTCAACTAATGACTTGGCATAGATGCTATTCATCTTTCTTCGCTTATCACGCCAGCGGTATTCGTAACTACCATTTGGACGTTGATATTCTCCGTCTTTGAGGATGCGATTTTTATTGTCTTTCCGTTTTTTGTTTATCATAGATTTCCTCCATAAAAAAAGAGGGCATAAGCTATTTGATTAGCCTATGCCCTCTGAGTGATTATTAAATTGAATATTGGTTTTCTAGGAATTTCTCAAATTTTGCTCGTTTGATTAGTCGTTTGCTGCCACACCAGAGGACGAAATCACAATCATCTTCATTGCTGATTTCACGAAGTTTATTGACTCCGATACTGAAATATGAGGCAGCTTCCTCAACAGTTAGGTTTGATTTTTCCCAGAATGGAATTTCTTTTTTCATGTGTTTTCCTCCGTTATTTTTGATAAAACGAAAACAAGCCCATTTCTGAGCTTGCTTCCAAGGAGATTATGAAAAAGAAAAGTTATTTAGGATGAATACAGTATAGCTGAGTCACCCTAAACAAATCTTAAATCATAATCGTAAAAACTATAAAGAATCGTAAAAATTCGTAAATCTTATTGTGCAACCGCAAAGCTGTAATAGCTTTGGTTGCTGAGAACGGCATAGTGTGGTTTGTTTTGAACACCACTGACATTACACTCTGAGATGAGGAAGGTTCCGTCTTGGTTGACGGCTTCCACAAATGCGACGTGACCGTATTCTGCATAGGTGCCTCCATATCCACCTTGAACGGACATGACAGCGCCAACTTGTGGTTCTGATACTTGTTTCCAGCCACGAGAGACAAGGCTAGCCACCCAATCTTGCCCGTTACCATTGTAGTTATAAATGGCCGAGTTGGTACAGATGCCTGTCTCAATCAGTCTATTACAAACATACCAGGTACATTGTCCAGCAGGATAGGTATTGTTTCCTTGAGTCGTGACAGTGTTCTCACTAGGAACCCCGTATTTGAGTTTTCCAAGGTATTCTGGTGGCAAGTCAAAGGTAGAAGTTAGAGTACCAGTAGCAAGCCCTGTATCGCCTGAGAAAGCAACAGAGGAGTCTGAGGTGATTGTTCCATCAAACACCTTAAACCACTTGTCAGCGTCCGTTTGGAGCTTCTCAGCCTTGGTCTGACCGTCTGAGAGTGCAACACCTTCATAATGTTCTGACCAATACAAAGCAGCATCTCCAGGGTCAGTAGCTTTTTGCATCTCAGTTTTGACTTTCTTGTAGGCACCGTTTAACTCGGTTGACATGAGTTGGAGTTCAACATCTGCATCCAGTGTTCGACTAGAAGCTTGTGCCCAACGGTCACCATTGACGGTATTAGACCAACCTGACCATTGGAAGTAACCAGCTACCCCACCGCCAGTGTTGATAGCTTTGGGGTCAAAGCCTGACTCACGTTCTGCAACGGCTAAACTACCAGTAGAGCCAGCCAGAGTAAATCCTTCTTTGGATAGCTGGTAATTGAGGATTTTGATGACATCCTCTGCCCGTTCTTCTGTGATTGACGCTTTTTGAGCCACCTCTTTAGCTGTTAGTGTCGTTCGCTTCCCAGTTGAGCTACCATTACTTGATGTGTTGGACGAGTCACCAGCAATCGCAGCTGCACAAATGATGACAAGTAATAGGGGCAACAGAAGCGAAGAGAGAAGACTCAGTTTGAATAGTTTTTTCATGTGTCCCTATCATCTCCTTTAGTGTTTGAGATAGACTTTGAAGATAACTGTTCCAAAGAGCCATTTGGCATCTAGGACGGCTGGAATAGCACGGCAGAGTTCGATAATCCGTTTGGCTTCTTGGTCATTGACGGGATAAAGGATAGTTACCTTGATAGCCTTTAGGTCATTTTCACAGGCTTGGTAAATGTACTTTTCAAGGACAGGTTGAATCTGACTTCTCGTATATATCCTAATAGTGTCCATTTTGTTCACCTCGCAATCTGTTGAGTTCTTGAGTGAGACGGTTCTTACGCTCGATATTGGCTTTGATTTTGTCGTCCCTGGTCATAGTTTTACGGAAGCTTCGGGTAAAGGCGTTTGAGCCTTGGGCTTGATACATGGCACCTGCATCATCATAGGTGCTAAGTTCTCTTTCTAAGCGTTCCATTTTCCGTCGTTTACGTGGAGATACCCATTGTTCCTTGAGTTCCTGGAATTCCATTTCAGGTGATGGAGGAGTTGTTGGTTGAGTAAGGATAGCTTCAGGAGCTGGTGTTTTCTCTTGGGCAGGATTATCTGTTGGAATATCCTGCTTTGGAAGATTTGGTTCAGATGATGTTGGTGGCAGTTGGTCAGGTGTTGGAGCAGGTTGCTCAGTAGGCTGGTCTGTTGGAATGTTTGGTTCCTCAGCTGGCTCACTTGGTTTTGACTGTCTAAAGAAGTTGCCAACTTCTTTGATGTGAGAAGAAGCGTTCATAGCACTTCCAGCTACAAAACCAGTACCAGCCATGGCAAAATTACCCAGGTGTTGCGCAGCCTCAAAGCTACGTGACGGCATCTGTTGGATAAGGTCTTTACCCTGACTAACTTTATTTTCCACTTGGTTTCCAATGTCCTCCATCTTGATGCGTGCCCGTGAGCCCATGATGAATTCAATGAGTTCCCCTTTATAAATCCAAAGGAAATAATAGACGGCAGCTTTAGCAACGACTGATAGAATAAGCTTGAAGAGGAGGGCGAATGTTCCTAAAGATGGGAAGCTTTCAATGACCCCATCAAAGCCAGAAGTAATCAGCGTCTCAATGACTTTTTCGATGTAGAAGATGATGAGTGTGATGAGTGTCGTAATCGTCGGGAAAACGAGACCACCAAACATGACCTTGAAAATCCCAAAGATGATATCTTGCATGGCTGGGACAAAGGAAATGAGAAGTGCAATAGGGAACAAGAGAATCATGACTAAGACTAAGAGCTGGGCAATCAGATTCAGAAGCTGTACCAGGATAATAGGAACCGCAATGACAATAGCTTCAATAATTTTGAAGATGACGTAGAAGGTCTTGATGAAAAGGTAATCCCAAACAGCTGATACCCAGCGGTTCTTTTCCTTCCCGTCATCAGCCTTGTCACCAAGTTTATCCAGATAGTCTTTCCTATCTTTGTTTTTGACCGCTACAAATTTTCCAGAGTCATCAACGCTTCCCAAGACTTTAGAATCCTCGAAGGCCTCCTCTTCACCTGTTTGGCTATTGACATACTTTCCATTTTCTTGTCCCGTGTTGACAAAGACATAGGCAGTGTAGGAAGTTTGTGCGATATAGCTATCAGCCATAGACTTTCCAACTTTGATTGACTTATCCTCGCCATAGGAGACAGAGATATTGGAAATCTTAGAGGTGACAGTGGCCGCAAGATTATCAACCGTATCAAGAATGTAGAGACCGCCAGAAGTGGAAGCGACAGTTCCGAAGTACCCAAAGCCTAGCAAGGCGACGAGAAGCACATGAAGGACTTTTCGCATGAAGTTTCCACGAGAAAAGAAATACTGGTAGAAGAGGTAAAAGGCTCCGATGGTCAGAAGCATGGAAACTAGGGAACCACTTGATAATCCGCCAGAAGTTGAACCTGTTAGTCCCTGCCAGATGGATTTAGCAGCGTTATAGACATAGGTTTTGTAAGAGTCGTAGAGGTCAATGTTCTCCATGATACGAATCATGAGGGAGAAGAATCCGACCACCAGATTGAGGAGAAAGAAAAAGAGATTGACGAAAATCTCATTCATTGCCACGATAATGGAGGTCTCAATTTTTGATGTCTTTTCCAGATACGATTTTAAGGCGAAGATGTCCACGCCTTTTAGTTTCTCAAAGGCTTCTTGCATGTGAGCCCTCCTTTCTAACTAGCATATTTATTTTCAAGGCTAGATGATACCGTTGCTTTCATTGGTTTCAGAAGCATGTCGATGTCTTCAAAGATATTGTGAATGGAAATCATGTTCAGATTGCCATAGACATCATAGTAGAGGCATTGCCCTGAAATCATGTTGTCAATCCATTCCAGGTTGCTTTCGGTTGGTTCCAGATTGACGTGTTTGAGAATATCTTCTTGTTCTGATTTTTCGTAGAAGGCAAAGATGGTTCCAAAGCCCGTTGTGTCATCATCATTTTCAGCATCATGGACAGATTGTGTGATGAGTGCCAAGGTGTTGTTTTTTGAGCGACCGATACGGCGCATATTCTTGATAACGGCTTGACCTTCGGCAGACTTCATAAGAATCCAGGCTTCGTCAAAGAACTCAATGGTATCTTCGCTTTCATCACGTTCTCCAAAGTGGGTACAGAAAGCACCAAGGGCAAACATAAGAGCGATAGAGTTTCGTTCATGGTCTGAAATCTTCGTTGCGTCTGTCTTAGGTAATTTCAGATTAGCAACTTCAAGTACAGTGACTTGTGACTCATAATTGAGCCCTTGCGTTGTTCCATCAGAGAAGGCAAGTTCCAAGATGGAATTGGTCACAATAGAAGTGAGGTAGCGACCAACTGAGGCGATTTGGTCATTGTCACTGTCTTTGAGTGCTTCCAGAACGTGCTTAAAGCCAACGGTTTGACCTGCTTGTCTCTTATCGACAATGTCGTTGATGGTTTCGGTAATGGCTGTCTTCTGATCCATGGTGACGTTGTCAACCGCTTGGAGCAAGAATTCCAGCATATTCTTAGCGACCTCAACGGCTTGTTCTTTATCCAGAACAACAATAGGGTCAAGCACTCCGTGGTTGGAAGTGAGTGAGCTATCGAGTGTGACAAAGTTGAAGGCTTCAATTTGTTTCTTGCGTTCAGGATAGAGACGGGCAAACTCAGGACTATTGATGATTTCTTGGTAGTGATGGCGCAGTTCTCGTTTGGGGTCAATGTAGAGTGTCTTTACGTTTTGAAGAGCAACAGATAAGAAAATAATCTGTGCTAAGAAAGACTTTCCTTGACCTGTGGCACCTGTAATGATGATGTGTGGGTTCTTGGTGATTTTTCCTGCAATGTCTTCTTTATTACCGACAGTCGCATTAAAGAGGACAATGTTTTTAGAAGCGTTAATGGCTTTTTCGATGTTATCCCAGCGACCTGTCCAGTTATCGACTCGTCCGATATACCAACCAATACGGTTACCAGCGGATGTGTTGGTGAAGGGCATGAGCTCCGCAAATCCACGACTGGTGACCATGTGTGTCCAGGTTCGTGTTTTCTTTTGCAAGTCTTGACCGTAGAGCAGAGCTTGAAAGAGATAAGGAGTGTCATGGCTTGCCTCACTGATTTCAACGCCCATGTCATCAAAGTAGTTGAGGACAACTTGACGGCGGCTTCTTAGCTGACTAAGGGATGAACCAGAGACGATGAGGTAAGCACCATATTCAATGATTTCTTCTTTATTCCCTACTTTCTTCATTAGGTCTTTCAGCGAGAATGAGCCCATGATAATCTCGTCTTGTTGGACGGTATCGGTATTCTCAGCTTCTTCCATGATGTTCTTGTAGCGAGTGTTAGAGCGTCCCATTTTCCCTTTGATTTTATTGCGGTCAATGAACTCAGACTTGAAGCGCAGTTCCACGGGAAAGTTGAGGCGCTGGACAAATTCTCCTAGATGGAAGCCGTTGAAGATGGTGTTGAATTTCCCAACGGGAAGAATGGTTACAAAAGAGTTGCCGTAGGGACTTTCGAGTTTGAGAAAGCCTCCGTTCATGCTTTTAATCAAGGTGTCTGTGACATTGAAAAGGGAACGGTTAGCAATGACTTCTTTCTTGAGGTGGGGAATGTAGCGGAGGTATTGCATCCGCTGGTAGTAGAAGAGTTCATCATCTGTCAGACGACGACAACGAAGTGTTGAAAGCACTTGGTAGATGACTTGTTCGTCAGCGAGATAATCTTCAAACCAGGGCTTTTCTTCTTCCAATTCAAAGCCTAGCCCATTTGCTAGGGTCTCTGAAATCTCAGAGAGTCGTTCATAGGCGAGGTAAGCAAGACTAGCTCCCTTGTCATGTTTTCTAAGACGAACACCCACCAACCAGTCAAACCGATAAGGAATTTCCATTTCATCCGTTAGCTTATCTACGGTATAGAGCAGCAAATCCTCACCAAGTGTTTGATTGTTTGGCGAGAGGGCATCCATAAAGTCACGCATCTTTTCTTCCAGGAGGTAATCCTTGGGAATGAGTGAGATGTCAAAGTGCTGGTTTTTAGCCAGTTTTTTAAGCATCTGACTGACCGTGATTTTGTGCTTTCCTTTTTTCTCATCATCAGTAATGGTGATGGGTGTATTAGGAATACGGTAGTAAGCCATGACTTGTTTGTCTTTGCGAAAAGCTAAGTTTTCATGTGTGGCTTTAATGGGGTATTGTAGTTTTAGTGCCATAGAGCCTCCTTTCTAAAGGTGTATTTGTTCAAAGACAATGTCTTCATCGTCATAAGATTCCACTCGCTCATCGTGGTAGATGGCTTTCTTGTTCCAGCGGAATTCATAGAGGTAACGTAAGTAGTCAGCCAGAAAGATGTGCATTTTCTTTCCGTGCGGTTCATACTCTGTGTAGAATTTAGCGAGTTTGTAAGGAACGTAAGCATAGAGCAACATGGAGATGGAGTGAGTGATTTTAGCTAGTGGGACAAGGATGAAAGAAAGTCCCAGGAGCATGACGACAAAGACGAGAATAAAAACAACAAAAAAGGACAGCTGCATCGGTGTTGCGAAGTACCAGATACGTGCCCCTTTTTGTGTCTTGATTTCCTGAATCCAGTAGGGAGCGTTTAGCCCCCTAGCGTAGTCATAGAGTGGTTCTTTATCGTTGTTCATATCAGAGCCCCGTTTCAATACCAAAGAGGCGTAGGAACCAGCCAATGACAGAGAGAATCTGTTGCCCTTTGGTCATAGACATGATGATTCCCCAAAATCCGATGACGGAAAAGAGTTGGAGCCAGGAGCTATTTTTCCAAGCCTTGATGGCAAGAAGGATTGCCACAGCAGTGATAATCCAAGCGCCATCCCCTTGGAGGAATTGTTGTAGTGAGCTTGTGTTCATAGATGTTATTCTCCTTCATGTTTTGCATAATCTTTTGGAATGGTATGAGCCACTTTTGTGACGTAGTAGGAATTCCCTTTAGGCGTAAGGGTCAGAGTGAAATTCTCTGAGCGAGTGTTAGCAGCAACTTCAAAGGTGACTTGAACATAGGCGGTAATGGCATCACCGTCTTCTGTCAGATAGACATAGTCTAGTGACTTGAAAGTCGTATTTTCAAGCACAACTAAATCTTTACCGACCAAGTCCAGATTGTCTTGGTCTGTGGTGTAGTTGGTAAAGAAGACGTTGAGGAACTTCTTGACTTTCTTGTGTGTCTTTTCTGGGAGATTGTCAGAAGCGGTTAGTCTGAGGGCGGATTCTTTGTCAAAGCCTTTAGCTTGGTTGTCGCTTAGGCTAGAATACCAGGGAAGTCCAGAAACGTAGTAGGAGCCATTTTTAGAAGCGAAAGGGATATTAAACCCTGTGGTAATTTCTTCCTCCCTATCACCGACTTTTTGCTTGTAGGTCACTTGATAAGTCGCCGTGTTCTCCGTCAGCAACAATAACCTAGCTGAGACCAGAGACATCGGTGTTCGCTTCTGACCTTGTGACTTAATCTCAGGTTCAACGTCATAGAAACTATTGAGCTTTTCGATTTGGGCTTCTTGTTCCTCAGCCTTATCAGAGAAAGAGAAGTAGGCTGCGACAAAGTCGTTGAGGTAATAGGTTAAGCGGTAGTCGGTGTCGGTTGTCGTAGTCACCACTTGAGAGGATTGAGCTTTTTTGACCTCCTTTTCAAGTGAGGTGACCTTGCTTGAAAGTGTGATGGCACGCAGGGAACCAGTAGCTCCGATGAAAACTAAAAATCCTAATCCAGTAAGGACTAGGATATTCACGTTTTTCCGTGTTGTCTTGATGAGTTTTGGTGAGCCACGCTTCTTATCTTGTTTTTTGAAACGAGACAAGTAATGGGTGACTTGTTGGATGAGTGTTTTCAGTTTGTTCATAATCCCTCCTTATCAGGCACTAGCCAGTTCAATCAGCTTATTGCCTTTGGCGTAGAGCTGTTTGTGGAGTCTATTGATTTCTCCGTTGACGTAGTAGTAGCCACGAAGTTCCAGGCGGATTTTTTCGAGAAGGTCAGCAGGTAGCATTTCGGCTTCTTCATTTTTAAGCAGGTGATTGAGTTCACCAGCTTTTGTCCAGGCTTCCTTGTCTTTATGGGCTTTCATGAGTTCGCCCAGTTCAAGGGAAGCAGCTTTGATTTTCTTTTCAATGAGTGATTGTTTTGCCATGATAATTTCCTCCATGAATTGTTCTTGTTGGTCTAAGATGACTTGTCGAAAGAGATTGACCAGTTTGGTGTCCATGTTTCGGTTAAAGTCTAGGACTTGACCATCAGTTGTAAAGTAAGCGTGTTGGTATTTAGCAGGAGAGTCGAGGTCAACGTTCTCACGAGCAAAGGCATCAAAGAAGAAGTCTTTTTCCTTCATGAGTACGATGTAGAGATTCCAGAACTCATTGGTATCAGGAAAGCAAGTGATGCCTTCGTAGATTATTTTGACAAGCATGACTCAGAGATCCCTCCTTATCATTCTTCGATTAAGTCATGATAGCCGAGAGCTTGATAAATGTAGTCATCATCAAACCAGAGCCAGTCATTGATTTGTCCTTCTGTTGGTGTGCTTCCTGAGAAGACATCTTCACAGAGGCTAGTGAGTTGGTCAATTCCGCCACGTTCACGGACGGTGTCTAGGGTTTCTCTAGCACCTGACCAAGCTTTGAAATTGTCGATGCTAGATAGTTCAACTTTGTATTCCATAATGACCTCCTTTAAGTTTAGGTATCAAAAAAAGGCAACTGAATTCAGTTACCTTGGAGTGCTTCACAAAAACAATTTAG
The DNA here is from genome assembly GCF_002860865.1 of Streptococcus mitis. GTDB lineage: Bacteria > Bacillota > Bacilli > Lactobacillales > Streptococcaceae > Streptococcus > Streptococcus mitis_AT. The sequence goes on along the minus strand of NZ_PKIE01000001.1, from coordinate 740,453 downwards.
CGTAATCACTTTTCACAGGAAGAAGGTGAGTGACGTTCACAATTTTATCTTCCGTATTGATGTTATAGAAAAGCAGGTATTTGCGGTTAGCAATTACGATGCCAAATGTTTTGTATTGTTTAGAAATTTGTCTTCCAACCTTTTCATCCGCATCAAAGCCACGTTCAGGAAATGTTTGAAGGCTTTTAATGCCTTCGAGGAGAAGCTGGCTAGTTTTCAAAGCAGCATCAGGACTCAACAAAACATCTTGAATGTAGTTTTTGATGCTTTTGATTTGGTCAAAAATCGTTTGAGGTGTATTGACAGTGTATCTATCCAAGTAGCTCTGCCTCCATTTCTTCAATGGTGACGTAGTTACCCGCTTCGATTTCTGCCATGTTTCTATCAATGATAGCACCAAGTTCATCAATCATTTTTTCGCGGATAAGCTCGTCAGTAGCTTCTTCCAAGAGATTTTCTTTGCTTGGGCTAAAGATGAGTGTCCCATCGCTGCCCTTATAAACATTGTATTCCTGACCTTGTGGAATTTCAAATTCTTTTGGAATAGTGATACTTAGAGAATTACCGATTTGTCGTGTTTTAACTACTGTCATGTTTTTTCTCCTATGTGTTTGATATACACTGAGTGTATACCTTTCTTTTGTTTTTGTCAATTGATTGTCTCACCTTCCTTTTTCTTTAAGTTATAAGATGCTTGCAAATCTTGAAGAATGCTTTCAGCTCTATCGGTGATTTCACCATTTTCCTGAATCATTTTGATAAAGTCAGTCTCCATGATTTTGTCAGCTTCTTCCACCAGTTTGAGCGAATTGGCGACTTGGTACATGAGCCATTTTATCGTCCTATCGATAGAATAGGGTTCAGGTTTCATCCTGAGTTTCAAAGGTTCTGTACCACCAAACATGCGTTGCCATTTCTGGTCAGGAACAAAGGCGCCAAATTTATTGGTGCCATCGTAAACCTGCATTTCATGATTGATGACGCCACGGGCGATTTCTGCTAGGTCAACACCGCTGATGTATTCTTCAATGGCAAGCTGGGCTTTTTCTTGAGCGAAGCGCAATTCGTAACGGTTCCAGATACCAAAAATCTCCAGGGATTCTTCCACGGAGATTTGTTCACTTTTGGCTAGCTCATACCGCTTTTCATAGAAGTTGAAGTAGAGGTTACTTTGGCGACTTCCAAAATAAAGGGAGATACCTTGGCTGCCTTCTACCTCATCCATGTTTCTGAGGTTACCACCGCCAATGTGACTCCACGTTCGGATGTTCTTAAAGCTAACCTCATCTTTATAGACTTTGGCAATCATATCTGAGAGAAGAAATTGTTCATCTTCTCTATCGAGACCGAGATAGTGTTCATCCATGGCAATGTCTAGCCGTGTTACCCGACTATCCGTCAGGTCAAAGAGCAGAGCTTGGAGAAATTCTTGCCAGCTTAGGTCAATACTTTCCAGAATCAGTTCCATTTCACGGCAACCTTGACCAGAGAGTTGCAAGGTCACTTGGAAATTTCCTGTTTCGATTTTGTCAAAAAAATCAAATAACCAAATGTTGCCACGCTTCCAAAGCCTTGTGTAATTCAGAAGTCTGGTTTCAAATTCTTTGAACTCAGTGAAGGAACAGTGAAGATAGGTCTGACAGAAGTGAGATAGGTCACGGATAGACATGAAGGTCATGCGGAGGTAGTCGATATGAACATCAATCAGGTCATCGTTATTCTCTTGATGATAGCCAAGCTCTGCTTTGAACTGACCGAATTTTTCTAGGCTCAAACCTCGTGAGCCATCTTCATAGCTTCGGTAGGTACGAGTTGAAATTCCAACAGACTCCGCAAATTGTTTCTGCGTCATGCCTGTTTGTTTTCGGAACTTCTTGAGATTGAGTGGGCTTAGTTTATCCATTCATAGAGTAAGACTCCTTTCTAGTGAGTGACACAGTTTTTTAGCAAAAGTAACACACTAAGTAAATCTTTGAAAACCTTGGTACTATTGGTGTGTTGGGGGGCGGACGTTGTCATTTTGACAAATGTTACCCCCCTATTAGAAATCGGGGGTTGAATCACAATCATGGGCAGTAGGAACTGCGAGCTACGGTCTGCGCCTGACGCTGTCAGGCTTGCCCTTGCTCTTGTCCTAGCCCATGATTTGCGAGACAGCTTTCAACCGCCTTTGGATAAGACTTCCGTCCTTCTTCCTCAAAGAGTTCCAAGGTTTCAAGAAGTAGCAGTTCTTGAAAAGGTGTCACGACAAGAGAGTTATCCTCTTTGTCAAAAGGAATGCCTCGTTCATCCAGGAGATAGATGATTTTGCGGAGTGTCTTGACTGTCAGGTCATGTTCCTTGGCAAAATCTGTCAGCAAGCGTCTTTCTTCCAAGACTTCCATGACATCATCTTCCATTGGTTCGTAGTCTTCTTCAATAGGTTCCACATCTTCCAAGTTGTCCTTGTGTGTGACAAGCTGCTCATCTTCTAGGACAGGCAATTTCATAAATTCTTCCTCAAAAGAAAAGCCTTTGTTAAAGGGGACGTAAGGAGAGAAGAACTCACCAGCCAGCTCACCATTATTAGCAATATAGCCACGTCCGTGAACCTTTTTACCGTTGATTTTATCCAGCTTTTTGAACTCTTTATTGCGGTTAGCATCGCCAAACATCATGTTATAACCCGTGTCTTCCAAGTGTCCGACAGAGAGCCGTTTCATGAAGTTGTCCCGAAGAGCGGTTTTGATATATTCTCCGTCAGGACGTTGCATGGCTTGAATAACGAAAACACCAGCTTGACGTCCTTCTAGGACTATCTGGGTCAGGTATTCCGTAGCTTCTGCCTGCAGGCGATAATCATTTTCAATCTTAGTGATGAAAGCTGCCCACTCATCAATGACGATGAATTTTGGTTTTAGTCCATACTGGGCAAAGTTTTTTCCAATCTTGTAGTCAGGGTGATTTTGCATGGTCTCGTAGCGTTTTTCCATTTCAGTGACATTGTCTTTGAGGCAAGTGATAATATCGTCTTTGGAAATGAAGACACGTCCCTTAAAGACAGGAATGTTTTTAAGACCTGATAAGTCTGCGTTCTTCGGATCGCACAGGTCTATAAAACCAATCTTTGCCAAAGCCAAAACAATAGTCATAAGGACAACCGTTTTACCGCCACCAGTTCCCCCACCAATCAGCAAGTGTGGTTCAGCGACATAATCCCAAAAGACATCTTTCATGAGGCGGATGCCCTGGTCAGTCATGGTAACTTCTGAAACGTTAATACGGGAAGCAATACGATTGATGGCAATTTCATACTGAACAAAGCGCTCATCAAAGGTCTTGTTTCTAAAGTCGCCATTATACATGACTTCTAGCGTAGCCCCAAGATTGATAAATCGGTCTTGGAATTTATTCCCTTCTAGGATAAAGGAAGCAAGTAGCTGATACCGACCACGTTTGATATAAACTTTGGGAAGAGAAATCTTTTCAAGTGTTTTGCCATCACGTTTGACTGTCTTTGATAGATAGTACCGATTTTCGAGGAGAAAGTTGGTCATTATTCTCAGCGAGTTAAGGCGCTGAAAGAAGAGGACTTTCTGGTAAAAAATGAGATTGACAATCGGAATTATCACGATAGGTGGCAGAGTAGTGAGTAGGATTTTAGGCAGATAAAATAAAGGGTCAGCTATAATCAGGTCATAGATGGGGTAGTAATAAAAGACGTTACCAATCAAAAAGGGCGATAACATGAGGAGACTTGTTATCACCCTGATATGACGGTAGAATTTATGGACACGAAGTCCCCGATAGGTAAAGAGGTGCATGATTACCTCCTAGCATCATTTTTTATCTTCTGCTTTTGGTTCAGATTTTGGAGCTGCTTGAGCCCCTTTTTTCTTGATGGCAGAAGCATAGAGACGGTAGTTGTCATTTCGACCGATAGCAGAGTAGGTCACGACAATATCAGTGAGTTCCACTTCTTCACGGTAATTGAGTCCAAGGTCATTGAGCTGTTGTTCAGACATATCTACGATAGTGAAGAAGAGTGTTTCGTGTTGGTTAGCTGAGTGAATCCCAACGGTGATACCACGAATTTCTCCAGTCGGAACTTGGACGTAGGAGCCATCTTCATTACGCTGGTTACGGTCTGCTTCATAGATGAGTTCAGCCCCTTCAATAGAGCGGAAGGTCAGTTTACCAAAGACCTCATCGAGTTTTAGAGCATCGGTGATTACACGGTAGCTTTTATCAACAATTTGGAGTTTTTCTCCGAAGTTCAATCCAGTTTTAGCCATAATTTTTGAGTTCCTTTCTTATTTAACGATTTCGAGTTTTTCCGCAAAGACATTGAGAGCAGGAGCAACGTTTGAGCCATTGACCGCACGGTCTGGGAAGAAGATAGGGTTGACGACTTTGACGAGCGTGTCTTCATCAAAGACAGTATTGGTTGCAGGAGTGATGACATGGAAAGAACCATGTTCTTGATTGTTCAGGACGTGACGTTGGTATTTGCCTTCTTTACCAAAGACGGTACGTGGGGCATGACCAAGTTTTTCATAATAAGCAGTTCCAATAAATTCTGGTTTCATAGCAAGTGTTTCAGGAATCATAAGTGTTCTCCATTTCTATTTTTGGGTAATAAAAAAATCAGCACATCACAGGGCTGACTTGAGCAAAGTAAAAGCGATTGATTTTGTTTTTGTAAATTTGACTATAATAAGTCAATTCAGCAAGCGGATAACCAGTTGCCTTGAATTTCTTGACGAGTGAGTCAATTTCTTCTTTGGCAGCACTAAAGAGACTCGCCTGTAAGTCTAGGCTGTGAGCGTACATTTTGTGCGTAAAAAGATAATTTTGATAGTGACGCTCTAGGCATTGTCCAAAATATGAGGTCATAAATGCCTCCTTTCTTTATTGTAAAAACAAAAGCTACTAGAAATATCCAGTAGCTTGAGCATAGACTACTCCTGTAAAATAAGGAGAAGTAGTCAGTTTGAAAAAGAGTTATTTGGTAGAAAGACCTATCTAGGAGCTAGACAAACCTTTCACGGTGGCAACGTTTAGCAAGGTGCTTTGCGTCAATTACCATCGCTTTCCCAGCCAATCATCCAGGTAGTCATTATCATGCCTGTCACGATTCTCTTGCGCCCTTTGGCGAAGCCAGTTCACTTTACTATTCGGAAAAGTGCGAAAGTCCGAAATGCGTGTGAGCCCACAATTCTTTAGAATTGTTTTACTATCTCAACTTCAACCACAAACGGACTTGACTTTCTTTTTCAAACAAGATACAATAAAGGTACGAAGTTTAGTGTAGTTTGATGGTCAGTCCTCTGGTTGTCAGACGCACTTTTTATTTAGTTATCAATGAACAGTGATAGGAAGCCTTTGGAATAAGGTTTTTATTTCAAAAGCTTCTATATCCTATCGGTTATATTTACATTATATAACCAACTGGATATAAAGTCAACTGTTTTTTGTAGAAAATAAAGATTTTTTTGAAGGAACAGACAATGGAATTTGCAGAACGGTTGAAATCATTGAGATTACAAGCAAAATTAACACAGACAGAAGTGGCAGAAAAAGTGGGTGTATCTCAACCTCAATACGCCCGCTGGGAAGCAGGAAAAAGAAAACCGACCTCAGAGACGCTTCAAAAATTTGCGGACTTTTTCGGAGTTACAATGGATTACCTATCAGGAAAAGATGGAGAAGATGAAGAAGATGAACTATCAAACGTTGAGGTTCTATTCCGTATGGCATCAGACGGTCTGACAGATGAAGAAAAAGCAACTTTCCGCGAAGAATTGATTGAGTTTATGAAGGAACGAAAGAAAGCTTTTGAAGAGGATAAAAAATAAGATAATTATGAATAGAATTTTTGAAAAAGACAATAAGATTTATATATCATTTGAAAATAGTTGGCGTCCTGTGTATTCGTTAGATAGCGAATTCACATCTCGTGGGACATTTCATTTACGTCCAGGATTGTATTTTTTTATTGATGAATATGGAAATTTAGAACAAGGTTCTTTTAACAATCAAGATGAATGGGCAATTGAAATTGGGGATTTAAAAGATGAATATCTTATTCTTAACGCAGAAGTATTTAATTTAAAACATGAAGTTAGAATACATAGTTCTTTTATTGATAAATTAAAGTTAAAACATTTTGTTACAAATAGAATGTCAAATTTTAAAAAAATTGACGACTTAATAAACGAAGATTTTATTATTGTACCAGAGGTTTATGATGATGATTCAAAAAATCATATCACATTTGAGGAATACAATGAATTAATAAAATCATTTCCGACTAAGACAACTTTAGACCATTATACGAATAAAGTATTATCTGAAAAAATTGAAGAACATTTTGAACTAAATAAAAATTATGAAGGAATTTATGAAAGACATATAGAAAGACGGGAAAAAGTAAAAAATAAGTCAATTAATCAACCTTTGTTTTCGGATAACATTGATAGCCAAATAACAGAAAATGAAATTCAAAAATTCAATTTGGCTTTTCAAAAATTAGAAGTACTACTAGAAAACGAGGGAGTACATGAAAAAAATGGCAAGAGGAAATATTGAATATTATTTTATTAATTTATCCTCACTACCAATTTGCGATTGATGAAGTAACTATGGGAAACAATAAACGGGTAGATTTCATCCTAGTTGATTTTCTAAATAATGTAGATATCATTGAAATAAAAAGACCTGAGAAGTCTATTTTGAGAAAGGCGAAATATAGAGACAATTACGTTCCTTCACTTGAATTAACAGGTACAGCAATGCAAGTAGAATACTATATACGTCAACTCACTGGGAATCCTAGTCAAAATATTAGAAAAATCGAAGAGAGGCTGAGAAAGGCTGGTTTTGATGAAGAAGTTCAAATTAATAATGTTAAAGGAATGATAATAATGGGTAGAACGAATACCTTTAACGAGAGACAGAAAGAGAGCTATAGGATACTTAAAAATCAATTTTCAAACATAATTAGTATTATAAGTTATGATGAACTCCTCGATATATTAAAAAATATAATAGAACGATTTACGAAGGATGGTTTAGATAAGGTAGTTGATAACTAGTATCATAAAAAAGTGGACAACTGTCCACTTTTTATTAATTAAATCTCTTGATTTCTTCCTTATAAGCTTCACTACCTTTTTTGAAGTATTGACGTTCTGATCCAGTAATATTTGCAGTGATAACATCATCCTTGTACTCATATTTGACCGTTGGATTGACGAATCCTGAAATCTCAAAGGTTTGGGTATCAGTATCAATCGTCATGCTGCTGGTTGAACCTTCGGCATCAACTGTTCCCTTATCACCTTTGATGGTGATGACCAGGTCAGTCCCATAATCTCCAATTTCGTAATATTCCCCGTCCATATTTGGTTTACTTGAGCAAGCAACCAGGATGAGAGTAGTAAAAGAAAGGGCAATAAGGCTAAGTAATTTTTTCATAAATGTTTCCTCCTAGATGAAATTTATTTTACAGGAATCGTGTTACAAACGTGTTAATGATAGGGTTTCAATTTAGTTTCGAGAAACGGTTGTTAGTTAGTAAACTAATTTTTAGTGGACAATCGTACACTTTTTTTATATAATTCTAGTCAACCGAATAGTTGACTTATAAATTTGTAAGGAGGTGTACTGTGAGAGACGTTTATACAAGAGTAACCCAAATTGCAAGAGACCAGATATATCAATTCATGAAGGATAATCAGGTTTCGCCTCTGAACTATCACTTTCATTACTATTTTGATGATTGCATTCAGAAGTTCAATATCAAGGTGATGGAGCATCACTTTACCAATCGGAAGATTGAAGGTCTTACCATGATTGATGAAGACGGTATTTCAATTTCCTATGAAAGCCAGAACCCACAAGTAAAGCAGAACTTCACCAAGTGTCATGAACTAGGTCACTATATCTTGGGACATTCTGGTAATCAGTTTACTGAAATGAGTAATAACAAAGATACACTTGATGAGAGTGAAGCTAATTTTTTCTCAGCATATATTCTTATGCCAGACATCGTCTTGCTGTCAAAGATTTACTATCGCCTGGATAGTTTCAAGCAGGTCATGACAGAACTATCAGTATCAGCAGATGCACTGAAATTCAGATTACAAGATTTGTTTCGTTATCGTTTGAAACGGGATAATCAAAAGGTTAGCTCAGCTATTTGCCAATATCAAATAGGTCTGAGCAAAGCTGTTCTAAATCTCTTTGAGGAAGCTCACGCAGAGATTGAAGATGAGTATCGAGTGGTAGAAGGTAATGTTCTTGCTAAAGTTCTAAATCGATTGAGAGAGTGTTATTTTGTGGCAAGTACAGAGTTTCCTGAGTTGCTAGAAAATAGCTTTCGCAAGGAGTTGGAGCAAGAAGACGATATTGGTACTTGGTTAGAGTATGATTTTGGGCAGTCGGTGGGCTACGCCTGGCGTACAGATAAGCTGACAGCAAAGCAAGCTAAATTAAGAGCTAAAACAATACTGCTATTAGAAAAGAGGTAGTTATGTATCAACCTGATAAATTAAAACAAAAGCGAGAAGAACTAGGTTTAGAGCAACAAGAATTAGCGGAACTCATCGGAGTTTCAAAGCAGGCTTACTTCAAATGGGAAAAAGGTTTGTCAAAACCAACTAAAGAAAATATTGCCAAGTTGGAGAAAGTCTTAAAGGTTTCAGAAGGTTATCTGACTGAGGATGAAATTTCATCTCTCTATAAGCAACTGACAGAGCCAAACCAGGAGAAAGCTATTACCTATGTTCGTGACCTGGTAGCGTCGCAAAAGGTTATCAGTATTGCTGAGAAACGTTCAGAGTACCATGTTTATGAGAAACTTTCAGCGGGTATTGGTGCTTCTGTTTATGGAGATCTGGACTATGACGTTGTTTATTACAATGAAGAATTGCCGCATGATTTTGCCTCTTGGGTTGACGGGAACTCGATGGAACCAACTTATCAAAATGGAGAAGTGGCTCTTATCAGAGAGACTGGTTTCGATTATGACGGAGCGGTTTATGCTGTCGTCTGGGATTCGCAGACTTACATCAAGAAAGTCTATCGTGAAAAAGAAGGGCTCCGTTTGGTGTCAATCAATAAGGATTATCCTGATAAGTTTGCGCCATTCGATGAGAACCCACGAGTAGTTGGGAAGATTGTTGGTCACTTCATGCCATTGGAGGACTAAGTATGGGCTATTTTGATTATTCACGAGAACCAAAGAGCGACATAGCTTTTGTGGATATGAAATCCTTCTATGCCAGCGTTGAGTGTGTGGAGCGTGGACTCCATCCCTTGAAAACGTCTCTTTGTGTTATGAGTAGAGCGGAAAATGCTAACGGTTTAATATTGGCTTCCTCGCCCATGTTTAAGAAGGTGTTCGGAAAGAATAACGTTAGCCGTTCCTACGATTTACCTTTTGATATTAAGACTAGGAAATTCAACTATTATGTTGCACGCAGACAAGGTCTGCCTATTACCCTTGACTATGTACGATTTATCGAAGAGTGGGCTAGGATTACCTACATCGTTCCGCCTCGCATGGATTTATATATCGAGAAGAACATGGAAATCCAACACATTTTCCAAAACTACGCTAGTCCAGATGACATTCTCCCTTATTCCATAGATGAGGGATTTATTGACCTCACATCATCTTTGAAATACTTTGTTCCTGATGAGAAGATCAGTCGCAAAGATAAGTTGGATATGATAGCTGCTCGTATTCAGCGTGATATTTACCGAAAGACAGGCGTTTACTCAACGGTTGGGATGTCTAACAGCAATCCTCTATTGGCAAAGCTAGCGCTGGATAATGAGGCTAAGAAGACACCAACTATGAGGGCTAATTGGTCTTATGAAAATGTCGAGGACAAAGTCCGGAATATTCCCAATCTAACTGACTTCTGGGGAATCGGAGAACGAACTGAAAAACGATTGAATAAGTTAGGCATTCATTCCATCAAAGACCTGGCTAACTTTAATGCAGACTTACTCAAGAAGGAATTTGGAGTGGTAGGAGTGGAGCTCTTTTATCACGCTAATGGTATTGATGAAAGTGACGTTCATAAGCCATACAAACCAAAATCACACGGTTTAGGAAATTCTCAGGTCTTACCAAGGGATTATTATAGACGAGCTGATATTGAGTTAGTTCTTCGAGAAATGGCAGAGCAGGTTGCTATTCGGCTGAGGCGAGCTCATAAGAAGTGCTGTACGGTGTCTATTTATATCGGATTTTCAGGGTTTGAAGGTAAGCGACACATACAAGCCCAAACGAAGGTAGATCCGACAAATAATACGCGAGTGTTGACTGACCATGTCCTCATTCTTTTCAGGAAGAAGTATGAACTAGGTGCTGTCAGAAGTGTTGCCGTCACTTACTCAAACTTTGTGGATGAGTCCTTACAACTCATTTCACTTTTTGATGATATTGAACAAATCGAGAAAGAAGAAAGCCTCCAAACAGCGATTGATTCCATCCGAGATAAATTTGGCTTTACTTATATTCAGAAGGCTAATTCGTTATTAGAAGCCTCACGAAGCATTGAGCGAAGCAAATTGATAGGTGGTCACTCAGCTGGTGGATTAGATGGACTAAGATGATTGATAGAAGTTATCTCCCTTTTCAAGCAGCTAAAGATTATCAGGATAGAGGCATGATGAAGTGGATGGGATTTTTCTTATCAGAGCACACCACGTCGCTAGATGATGATAGACACAGGATTGAGATGACATCTGATTTGACCGATATGGAGAAGTTAGTTCTAATTGGTCAACTCTATGCCTCACAACTCCAGGGCATGTTTGTCATGAAAGGGAAAAATGTGAGGAACACCTACTTTGGAAGAGTAACTGAGATTAGCTCACAAGAAATCACAATAAAAACAGCTGACAAGTATCAGCTGCTTCAAGTGAAGTATATTTTATCCATCAATATGACGGAGGAAACAGATTTTGAGTAGAAAAGAAATTTATGAAGGCAAGCTGAAAATAGATTATTTCTCTGACTCTTACCTCAAGTTTGAAGAGGATTTTTATCGCTATTCAGCACTAGGAGAACCACTAACAACTCTCACGGATGATATCCTCAGAGCAATGGCGATGGGACAGAAGAATTATTTCAAGCTCAGCAAACGCCACAGTAAAGACGAACTAGACCATTATTTCTATTTTACTATTGAATTTAGTAAGAAAGAAGTAGGGGTGAGGAAGTTTAAGTATTTGAAAGAGTTTGACAATAAATATGGTAAAATAAAGGTATAAATTTTTAATAAGAAGCGAGGCTAGCCTCCTTTGTTATATTCATAACAATGGAATCCTAAAAGTCTCTCTTTATGAGGATAAATATGGATAATAACAGACAAAAAGAACTTCTCGAACTATTAGCTCAGGCACAGGAAGAAGTCATGAACGGCAATGAGGTCTCTACGGAGTTTGCACGTGTACTCTTTCCCCCCGCACGAAAAGAATATGAATTAACCTACTACGGCAAAGAAGGTGAACAATCTATTATCAGTCAAACTTTTGCCGTGCCTTTGCAAGAAAATCGAAGATTTGGTGAATCTACTGAAAGTGATTGGTTAAATAAAATTATTTTCGGCGATAATTTACAAGTCTTAAAAACTCTTGTAGAGATGAAGCATAGAGGTGAACTGAAAAATGCGGATGGTACTGACGGCGTGCGCTTGGTTTATATTGATCCACCGTTTGCGACAAAACAAGATTTTTCGAATAAAGATTCTAAAGCTTATTCTGATAAATTAGCTGGTGCAGAATTTTTAGAATGGCTTAGAAAACGTCTTATCCTGCTACGAGAAGTGTTAGCTGATGACGGATCTATTTACGTACACTTGGATTGGCACAAGGCACATTACGTTAAAGTCTTGATGGATGAGATTTTTGGAGAGGGAAATTTTTGTAATGAGATAGTTTGGTATTATAGACGATGGAATATTGCAGGAAAATATTTTGCTCGAAATCATGATACTATATTTTGGTATACAAAAAATAAAGGAAATCATGTTTTTAACCAGATGTATATTCCTAAATCAGAAAAATCTTCTGCTCAGGGGAAGGCTTGGAAAAGCGTTATTGGAGAAGACGGCAAACGACGGTCAATTCAAACAGATGAAAAGACCAAGGGTGTTCCTATGCCTGATACTTGGGAAATTTCAATGATTAACCCAGTTGCCAAAGAGAGAATTGGATACCCTACTCAAAAACCAGAGAAATTGCTTGAACGAATTATTAAATCATCATCAAATAATGGAGATTTAATTCTCGATTGTTTTGGAGGTTCGGGAACGACTGCGGCAGTGGCAGAGAAGTTGGGTAGACGATGGATTACTGTAGATGCAGGGAAGTTATCTATTTATACTATTCAAAAAAGAATATTAGGAAATGAATCACATAAACCTTTTGCAGTTTATGATGCAGGTCTGTATGATAATGAAAAACTAAATGATTTTGATAGTACACAGTGGAAACAGTTTGCCATGGCTTTATACAATGTTCAACCTTCTTATCAGTCAATCAAAGGACTTTCTTTTGATGGGATGAAAGATGGTTCTCTAGTTAAAGTTTATTCCCTTAATGAATTAAATGGAATGGGAGCAAAAATATCAGAAGATACTTTGGAACAGATTTATTCTCGCTTAGGTTCAGCTGCCCCTAATGAGATATTCATTATTGCTCCGCAAGGGAAATTTACTTTTGCAGTAGATGAGTATGATAATGACGGTGAGTGGAATACAATATTTAATATTCTTCGTGTTCCATATTTAATGTACCAAAAATTTACTGAGAATTTCAAAGGTACTTTACAGGCAGACGATACTGACTCGGTAAATGCGGTTGTTGATGCTTACGGATTTGATTTTATGCGAAAACCCAAAGTTGATTTTGAAATTATTGGAGAAATACTAAGGGTTAATTCTTTTGAATCATTTTCTAGATTGAAAGGCAAAGAAAATATAAGTGGTTTTGAGGCGTTCTCAATGCTTTTAGTTGATTTAACGTATGATAATAAAGCCTTCAATGTGGACAGAGTATATTACCATAAAGATTTCGATGAAAATCAATCTATAATATTTGATGAAAGTCAAATTGATGGTCAAGCGATGTTTATATTTGTAGATAAATTTGGAAATGAGTTTGTAACAACGAGGGGAGAAATGGCATAATGGAATATAAAGATAGTGATTTAGTCCTAGAAGTTAGTAAAAACGTAAACCCTGTAGTTTGGGACGAAGGATTTTTTCAAAATTTCTTTGATATGCTATTTGGAAAAAGAAACTATCAGAAAGAAGCAGCTGAAACTGCTTTACGTTTTCTCAACTCTGGTGAATATAAAGATATAACAGCATTAGCAAAAGAAAATTTTGAAAAGAATCAAGTCATAAGAGCAAGATGGAACAATGATTTTAATTTGATGCAAGATGATTTAGATTTATCTGACAAGCTGTCAGCAACCTTAGATTTAGCTACAGGAACAGGGAAGTCATATGTTATGTTTGCGATAGCGCTTGTTATGCTTGCCACAAAAAAAGTTCCTCGAGTTCTGGTATTAGTTCCTAGCGTAACCATTGAAAATGAGCTGACTCAAAAATTTAAAGACCTTCTAGGAAATTTACAACTTCTTAAAACTCTAGGAGATAATTTTGTACCACCTCAAATTTTAAATGGCGATAGTACACTTGTGGAAAATTCCATTGCTGTTGAAAATCGAAATGCTATTTATAAAGCTCAAGCAACTAGAAATTCTATAGTTGATAGTTTAAAGGGAAATGGCGAAAATACACTTATATTGAATGATGAAGTTCACCATGTTTATTATTCTGAATCGAATGAGTGGAGAAGCTTTATTGAAGATGAAAGTAGTAATAATATCAATTTCAAATATGTTATTGGAGTAACAGGAACAGCCTATAAAGGAAAGAATAAAAGTGGGAATGACTACTTTTCAAATGTTATCTATCGTTTCTCTCTTCGTGATGCAATAGAACAGGGGTTTGTTAAGGATATAGAATACATTTCAAAAGAAGATATTCCAAAAGATAAGGACGAGAGATGGCAAGTAATTTTGAATTCTCATAACCAAATTGCATCGCAAGTTCCTGAAGAACTTGGTATTAAGCCCATTACAATTATTGTGACGTCCAAACAGAATCTTGCTGATAGTAAAGCGAAAGCTTTTAAAAAATTTTTACAAACACAAAGAAAGCTGACTGATGCAGAAGTTAATGACATAGTTCTTTCAGTTCATAGTGGACAGAAAGCAGCTATTGATAGAATGAAACTGTCTAAAGTTAATGAAAAAGGTAATCCAGTGGAATTTATCTTTAGTGTTTCAATGCTTACTGAAGGTTGGGATGTTAAGCGTGTATTTCAGATTGTTCCAGATGACGAAAGAGCATTTAACTCAAAACTTTTGATTGCTCAAGTTCTTGGAAGAGGTTTGCGTGTTCCAGAGGGGTGGGATACTAGCAAGTGGGGTGCCCCGACAGTGACAGTTTTTAACCATGAAAAATGGTCTGCCAATGTAGAGGCACTTGTAAATGAGGTTCTGGAGATTAGACAGCGAATCACTTTGTCTGTTAATAAAGAATCAAATTATAATTTCAGTTTGACGAATGTAAAATATTCTTCAAAAACTGACACTAAAGATTATCCTAAAATGGGTACATATAATTTATGGGAAAATGGTGTTAATTTACCAACAGATGATAAATTTGGGAAGAGTACTATTACCCTGACAGATATTAAGACAAAATCAGATAGAAACTTCCAAACAACTTACGAGCATGAGCAGATTACAGTAAAAGAAATGGCGAATATTTTGTATAGCCGATTCGAGGATTTGGAAGACAGTGAGTATGCACAAGAATATCAGAACTTATGGTCAGTTTCAAAAATAAAAGCCATGATTGAAGAATCGTTGAAAAAAAGTGGAAATACTCATATTACAAAAAGTCTTAAGAATAAATTTTTGTCGTCTATGAATGTTATTTTTAGGGATGGTTCAAAAGTAGTTAGTTACGACATTGAGCCGCAAGAATATTTTACCGTTTCAACTGTTAACTTACCTAAAAATACTTCTGAAATAAGTGGATTTAGAATGAATAAAGTTCTTTTTTACGGCTCAGATTTGGAATCTAGTCTTTCATCTGATAAAGCTAGTTTAGATACTTTCCGAGAACTAACAGACACATCAAATGGATATAAAACGAAGAAAATTGAGAATAAATACAATTTTAAAACTCCTCAATTTGGGATTGTAACAACAGGTAATCCTGAGAAAGAATTTTTAACTAAGCTCACTACTGATGAAGAAGTTATCAAAAGTATTGATTCGTTCATAAAATCCGATGACATGAGTTTTTACAGTATTGACTATTCTTGGCAAAAAGGTACCCACCATAAGAATGGACAATTTAATCCAGACTGGTTTATTAAACAAGGTGATAATATTATTGCTGTAGAAATTAAAGATAATTCACAAATTTCTGAACCAGATTCAGAGAATATTGGGAAAAACAAAGCAGCGATTAAACATTTTAATTTTATAAATGAAAAGCATGAATCAGATGGTAATTTGACTAGATATAAATTTACATTTTTGACACCTAAAGATTTTGATATATTCTTTAAGAAACTCTCTGAGAAAGATATAATGAATTTCAAGAGTCAATTAGATGTTAAATTAGCTGACTCTAAATAATTTTTTACTAAAAATCTATCTTTTTCGGAAACACATAAATGACAGTAGAAAATCTGCTGTCATTTTTTGCTGCCCAGAAACTAAAAAACTTCCCTTAGAATAGTCCAAGAGAAGCTGTAAGTCATTACAAGTTTTTACAACTATTTGTATAAGATGTGGTAAATTTTTGGTAAGTTTTGCCATTCACACTCATAAAACCTTGATATAACAACGTTTTTGAGTTGTCTTACTTCATCGTAGGGAAGAGCAATACATCACGGATAGTAGTTGTATCAGTGAGGAGCATGCAGAGACGGTCGATACCGATTCCCAAACCACCTGTTGGTGGCATACCGTATTCAAGGGCTTCAATGTAGTCATAGTCGATGCCTGTTGCTTCATCATCACCAAGTTCTTTGGCTTTGGCTTGGGCTTCAAAACGGCTAAGTTGATCGATTGGGTCGTTGAGCTCAGTAAAGGCATTACCGTACTCCTTAGTCATGATGAAGAGCTCGAAACGGTCAGTAAAGCGTTCGTCTTCAGGATTTTTCTTCGCGAGTGGAGATACAGCTACTGGATGTCCATAGACAAAGGTTGGTTGGATCAAGGTTTCTTCAACAAACTCTTCAAAGAAGGCATTGATAATGTGACCAACTTCAGTATAGTGTTTCTCAACTGGAACTTTCTTCTCAGCAGCAATAGCTTTGGCTTCCTCGAAAGTCATGTCTTTCCAGAAATCGACACCAGTAATTTCTTTGATAGCATCCACCATGTGAACACGTTTAAATGGTTCGTTAATCTTGATTTCAGTACCTTGGTAGTTGACTGGGCCATCACCTTTGACTGATTTAGCAGCGTGTTGGATAATGCCTTCAGTTAAGTCCATGATGTCTTGGAAGTCTGCATAAGCTTGGTAGACTTCGATAGAAGTAAATTCAGGGTTATGAGTAGCGTCCATTCCTTCGTTACGGAAGATACGGCCAATTTCATAGACACGTTCCATACCACCAACGATAAGGCGTTTCAAGTGAAGCTCAGTCGCGATACGAAGCACCATGTCAATATTTTGGGCATTGTGGTGGGTGATAAATGGACGGGCTGCCGCACCACCAGCTTCGTTATGAAGAACAGGTGTTTCCACTTCAAGGAAACCTTTTTGATCAAGGTAACGACGGATTTCAGAGATGATTTTTGAACGGGTGACAAAACGCTCAAAGCTTTCGCGATTCGAAATCAAGTCCAAGTAACGTTTACGGTAAATTGTTTCAACGTCTGTCAAACCGTGGAATTTCTCAGGGAGTGGGCGAAGTGCTTTAGACAAGTGAGTGATGTGAGTAGCTTTGATAGAGAGTTCTCCCATATCTGTACGCATCACTTCACCTTCGACACCAAGGAAGTCACCAAGGTCTGCTTTTTTGAAGATTTCATAGTTTTCTTCACCGACAGCATCCTTACGAACGTAGATCTGGATTTGACCTTCGCGGTCTTGAAGGTGGGCAAAACCTACTTTACCTTTACCACGTTTGGTTACCAAGCGTCCTGCGATAGTAGCTGTTTCGTTTTTATCGTGTAATTGTTCTTTATCGAGGTCGGCATATTTATCTTTTAATTCTTGTGAATTTGCAGTGCGTTCAAAGCGTTTTCCAAAGGGATCGATTCCTTGTTCACGGAGCGCAGCCATTTTTTCACGGCGAACGATCTGCTGGTCATTTAGTTCTTCCATATGTTCTGTTGACATGGGATCCTCCTAGTTTTACTCAAAATTGAATACGATGAGTCATTTTTTGCGATACTCCCATTTTATCATAAATAGCCAAGAAATTCACGGATAATCTTTCAAAACTAAAAAGAACTTGACGCTAATACTCTTCTAAAATTTCTTCAAACCACGCCAACGTCGCCTTGCCGTATGTATGGTTACTGACTTCGTCAGTCTTATCTACAACCTCAAAAACATGTTTTGAGCTGACTTCGTCAATTCTATCTACAACCTCAAGGCAGTGCTTTGAGCAGCCTGCGGCTAGTTTCCTAGTTTTCTCTTTGATTTTCATTGAGTATAAAATCAAGTTCTGTTATTGATAGGAAGTATCATTCCACGTATCAAGAGTAAATATTTCAAAATCATGGGTTTCTAGAATGGTCAGGCTGGCATTTGCTAGACCGCCATCTTTACGAAGAAGAGGCTCTTTATAACCTAGAAGAGTACGAAGACTAGCAGTAAGATTGGCGCCATGCCCGACAATTAGAATACGCTCAGCTGGACTATCTTTAAGTGATTTGATAAATTGGATGGTCCGTTGTGTTGTGCTATAGAGGGATTCAGCTCCGAACATTTGAGTGTCAAACTTGGCAAGATTTGAACGGAAAGCCTGGATTTGTTGCGGGTAAATAGCTTCCAAAGTTGCGATTTTCAAACCTTCTAATTTCCCCAGCTGCCATTCACGGAGGTTAGGAACACTTTCTAAAGGACAGGGTGTCTGGAGTTGACTTTGGATAATCTTCGCAGATTTGACCGCTCGGGGTAAATCACTTGAATAAATCTGATCAAAAGGAATATCCTTGAGATACTGGCCAAGTTGTTTTAAGGTTTCAATGGATTCAGGAAGAAGGGGAGAATCACCACTAGCACCTTGAAAGCGTCCTTCTTGGTTCCAGACGGTACGACCGTGGCGGACAAAGTAGAGTTTCATTACTTGCTGTCCTCCAAAATATCTGCAAAGTCAGCCTTTACAAAGCTAGCCAAGTCTTGTGGTGCGACAATAATGCTGTGGCCGACTTCCCCAGCAGAGACAATTAATTGATCCAAGTCTAGGGCGATCTTATCGATAAAAATGGGGTAATTGTGTTTCTGACGAATACCGACAGGATTATTGGCTCCATGAATGTAACCTGTTGTTTTTTCTAAGTCCTTTTGTGGAATCATGCTCACTTTTTTATTGCCAGAAATTTTAGCTAGTTTCTTTTCAGACAAGTGCTGAGTGATAGGCACAATTCCGATAATCGGTCCTGTCTTGTCTCCTAAAAGAGCCAAGGTTTTGAAAATCTGATCTCGTTCATAACCTTGCGGAAGTTCTCCTTCCAGGGCATTGATTTGAATCCCTTGATGTTGGATACCTTCTTTAGACAGGATTTGTTCCACCAATGTTTTTTTGATTTTAACTTTTTTTGCCATTATTTATACTTATCCTCCAATTGGCTCATCCAAATACCAAGCCAGATTCCCAGTGCAAAGAAGAAGGCGATGATGACATACCCAACAAGTGAAAGACCTGTGTATTGGATACTTTCAGCGTTTCCTGCATTTGGAATCAAGATCAAAAGAGTACTTGATAAGACGATTCCAATGATGAAATGATAGACGCGTGAGTGGTAGTTATTTAAGGCATAATCCATCAATTTTGAAAAAATGATGAGAGTTGCGCCTGCTCCGATTCCAATCGGGAAGAAAGTTCCCAAGAGGTCAAAGGTTTTAAAACCAGTCAACATAGGAGCATAGAGTCCCAAAATTAAAAGTAGATTTGATGGACTGAGGCCAGGTACCAATACGCCAAGAGCCAGTAGTGCACCTGCTAGGACGAAGTTAAGAAAGCTGGCGCTTAAGGTTCCAACAACAAAATTTAAGGCATAGAGTCCTAATCCAGAAATAATAAAGGTCGTCCAGAACCAAGCTAAATCAATCTTGTCTCGGTCAGATTCTCGAGTTGATTCTTTGAGAAGGCTAGGAACAGTACCAATGATAGCCCCCGCAAAGCTCCATAAGACAAAGACCTGATAATTTTCAAGCAGGTATTCAATCGGGTAAGAAAATAAGCCGATTCCCAGAATCATACCGATGGCAACTGGAATAAAGTACAAAACATTTTCTTTAAAGTCCTTAAAGGGGTGGGCCAGAAAGCCAATCATCCGTTCGTAAATTCCTAAGATTGCTGCTAGAACCCCTCCGGAAATTCCCGGTAGGATAAATCCAAGAGCAATTACAATCCCTTTAATAAGGCGTGCTAACCATGAGAGCATATTTTTCCTCCAACTATTTCTATTTCAAAAAATCCTTACTATATTGTATCACAATCAAACACAAAAAGAAAAAGCAAATGCTAAACAAATGCTTTTAAGGTTTTAAAAAGAGTTTTCTAAAGGTTTCTTCTTTATTTTTTAAGGAAGAAATGACGTTGATATCTAAATCGTGGTCAAAGCCAGCAATTTTTCCTTTAGATGTGTATTGGTGGATGTCGTAATCTAAGTCCGTATTAGGTTTGCTTTCGAAAAATCCAGTATTTGAACCGTATGAAGGAATCCAAACAGAGGTAAACTTGTCTGTATCAATACTGTGTTCTTCCATGAAGTAGACCCCAACGTAGATGCCGATATTTTTTGCACCAAGTGATTCTAGCTTTGCTCGAAAGGCTTCAACACCCTCGTTCATATTGGACATGGTTTTTTCTTCTACGTCTAGCCAATAATAACTAGGGCTGTATGGTGAAGAGGCGTTATAAAAAACTTCAGCGGCTTTTTCCATTTCTTGGACACTTTTTCCAGCTAAATAAGCATAGACACCAACTGGGACATTTCGTTTTTGAAACTCCGTGATATGGGTTTTAAAGGCTTTATCTACCCCATTAACAAAGGCAGCATCGTTCTCTTTGGACGTTTGAGCGCCACTATGGACGCGAACAATAGCTCCAGAAATGTTTTGGGACAGAGTATCGTAATTAATTTCCTCAGGACGCTGCCAACCAGAAACATCAATTACCGGTTTATCTATATTGTGTAGCGCTTGTGTTTCTACTTGCGCGATATTTGACTTTGTTTTTACAGGATGGTCCTCAAAACGAGGGCGATTCAGGATTAAAATGAAAATCATAACCCCCAAAAAACCAAATAAAATAAGCGGATTAATTTTCTTTCTCATATCTCATAATTTTACCTTAAAAATGAAAAAAAATCAAAAAAAAATACTCAAAAAATGGGTTAAGGAAAGGACTTTGGAGTATTTTTTCATTCAAGGGAGCGGAATGATTTGAAATATGGTATAATAAAAGAGAATTTCTAGAGAAAAGAGAAGATTATGTCAAATTATGCCATTATTTTAGCAGCGGGTAAAGGGACTCGCATGAAATCTGATTTGCCAAAAGTGTTGCACAAGGTTGCGGGGATTTCAATGCTGGAACATGTTTTCCGTAGTGTGGGAGCTATCCAACCTGAAAAGACAGTAACAGTTGTCGGACACAAGGCAGAATTGGTTGAGCAGGTCTTGGCTGTACAGACAGAATTTGTGACTCAAGCTGAACAGTTAGGGACTGGCCATGCAGTTATGATGACAGAGCCTATCCTAGAAGGTTTGTCAGGTCACACCTTGGTCATTGCAGGGGATACTCCTTTAATCACAGGTGAAAGCTTGAAAAACTTGATTGATTTCCACATCAATCATAAAAATGTGGCCACTATCTTGACTGCTGAAACAGATAATCCTTTTGGCTATGGACGAATTGTTCGTAATGAGAATGCTGAGGTTCTTCGCATTGTTGAGCAGAAGGATGCTACAGATTTTGAAAAGCAAATCAAGGAAATCAACACTGGAACATATGTTTTTGACAACGAGCGTTTGTTTGAGGCTTTGAAAAATATCAATACCAACAATGCTCAAGGTGAATACTATATTACAGATGTCATTGGCATTTTCCGTGAAGCTGGTGAAAAAGTTGGTGCTTATACTTTGAAAGATTTTGATGAAAGTCTTGGGGTAAATGACCGTGTGGCACTTGCGACAGCTGAGTCAGTTATGCGTCGTCGCATCAATCATCAACATATGGTCAATGGGGTTAGCTTTGTCAACCCAGAAGCAACTTATATTGATATTGATGTTGAGATTGCCCCTGAAGTTCAAATCGAAGCCAATGTTACCTTGAAAGGTCAAACGAAAATTGGCGCTGAGACTGTTTTGACAAATGGAACGTATGTAGTGGATAGCACTATCGGAGCAGGAGCTGTCATTACCAACTCTATGATTGAAGAAAGTAGTGTTGCAGACGGTGTGACAGTCGGTCCTTATGCCCACATTCGTCCAGGTTCAAGTCTGGGTGCCCAAGTTCATATTGGAAACTTTGTTGAGGTGAAAGGTTCTTCAATCGGTGAGAATACCAAGGCTGGTCATTTGACTTATATCGGAAACTGTGAAGTGGGTAGCAAGGTTAATTTTGGTGCTGGAACCATTACAGTCAACTATGACGGTAAAAACAAATACAAGACAGTCATCGGTAACAATGTCTTTGTTGGTTCAAATTCAACCATTATTGCTCCAGTTGAGTTAGGTGATAATTCCCTCGTTGGTGCGGGTTCAACTATTACCAAAGATGTGCCAGCGGATGCCATTGCTATTGGTCGCGGTCGTCAGGTCAATAAAGACGAATATGCAACACGTCTTCCTCATCATCCTAAGAATCAGTAGGAGCCTATCATGGAATTTGAAGAAAAAACGCTTAGCCGAAAAGAAATCTATCAAGGACCAATTTTTAAACTGGTTCAAGATCAGGTTGAATTACCAGAAGGCAAGGGAATTGCCCAACGTGATTTGATTTTCCACAATGGGGCTGTCTGTGTTTTAGCAGTAACGGATGAGCAAAAGCTCATCTTGGTCAAGCAGTACCGTAAAGCTATTGAGGCTGTTTCTTACGAAATTCCAGCTGGAAAACTGGAATTAGGAGAAAATACAGACCCTGTTGCAGCAGCTCTTCGTGAATTAGAGGAAGAAACAGCCTACACAGGGAAATTAGAACTCTTGTATGACTTTTATTCAGCCATTGGCTTTTGTAATGAAAAGTTAAAACTATACCTAGCAAGCGATTTGACAAAGGTGGAAAATCCGCGTCCGCAGGATGAGGATGAAACCTTAGAAGTCCTTGAAGTGAGCTTAGAAGAAGCTAAGGAATTAATCCGATCAGGTCATATCTGTGATGCCAAGACAATTATGGCTGTTCAGTATTGGGAATTGCAGAAAAAATAGAGGAGGTCAGTATGGGTAAACCTTTATTAACGGATGAAATGATTGAAAGAGCTAATAGAGGCGAAAAAATTTCAGGTCCCCCTTTGCTAGATGATGAGGAGACTAAGATTTTACCAACCTCTTCTTCCCGTTTTGGTTATGCCAATCCTAAGGATCATGGCTTTAGCCAAGAAACCTTGAAGATTCAGGTCGAACCGTCTATTCATAAAAGCCGTCGCATTGAAAATACCAAGAGAAATGTCTTCAATTCTAAATTAAATAAGATTTTATTTGCAGTCATCTTTCTCTTGATCTTGCTTGTCTTAGCAATGAAACTTTTGTAATAGAAAAGGAATTGAAATGAAAATTGGAATTATTGCGGCTATGCCAGAAGAACTGGCTTATCTGGTCCAGCATCTAGACAATGCCCAAGAGCAAGTTGTTTTGGGGAATACCTATCATACAGGCACCATTGCCTCTCATGAAGTCGTTCTTGTAGAAAGTGGAATTGGTAAGGTCATGTCTGCTATGAGTGTGGCGATTTTGGCTGATCATTTCCAAGTGGATGCTCTAATTAATACGGGATCTGCTGGAGCAGTAGCAGAGGGTATCGCTGTTGGGGATGTTGTGATTGCTGACAAGTTAGCCTATCATGATGTGGATGTCACAGCTTTTGGTTATGCTTATGGACAAATGGCGCAACAACCGCTTTATTTCGAATCAGACAAAATCTTTGTTGCCAAAATTCAAGAGAATCTATCTCAATTGGACCAGAACTGGCATCTTGGTTTGATTGCTACAGGAGATAGTTTTGTCGCAGGAAATGACAAGATAGAAGCGATTAAGTCCCATTTTCCAGAAGTTTTAGCAGTTGAGATGGAAGGAGCAGCTATTGCTCAGGCAGCGCATGCCCTTAATCTCCCAGTTTTAGTCATTCGAGCTATGAGTGACAATGCCAACCATGAAGCAAACATCTCTTTTGATGAGTTTATTATAGAAGCTGGACGTCGCTCTGCCCAAGTCTTATTAGCCTTTTTGAAGGCTTTAGATTAAGCGAAAATTTGACAGTTTTTCTAGCTTATGATAAGATTTAAATAAAGAAAAGCTAGAAAACGTTTCAGAGGATATTATGAGTATTGAAATGACCGTCAGTGAGATTGCAGAGGTCTTAGGATTATCTCGCCAAGCAATCAATAACCGTGTCAAAGAATTACCAGAAGAAGACACAGATAAAAATGACAAAGGGGTAACAGTCGTTACCAGAAGTGGCTTGATTAAGCTAGAAGAAATCTATAAAAAAACGATTTTTGAAGATGAGCCTGTCAGTGAAGATGTCAAGCAACGTGAACTGATGGAGATTCTAGTTGATGAGAAGAATGCAGAAATTCTCCGTCTTTATGAACAATTAAAAGCCAAGGATCGTCAGTTATCAGAAAAAGACGAGCAGATGCGTATCAAAGACCGTCAGATTGCTGAGAAAGACAAACAACTCGATCAGCAGCAACAATTGACCCTTCAAGCCATGAAGGATCAAGAAAATCTTAAGCTAGAGCTGGACCAAGCAAAAGAAGAAGTCCAATCCACTAAGAAAGGCTTTTTTGCTCGTTTATTTGGAGGATAATCAAGGAGCTGTTTAGGTTAAATGCTAACCTGATGGCTTCTTTTATTTCTAATCTAAATAGTATAGTTGCTCAATTAATACTCAATGAAAATCAAAGAGCAAACTAGGAAGCGAGCCGCAGGCTGCTCAAAGCACTGCTTTGAGGTTGTAGATAAGACTGACGAAGTCAGTTACATATATCTACGGCAAGGCGAAGCTGACCTGGTTTGAATTTGATTTTCGAAGAGTATAAAATAACAGTATAGGAGAGGTATAGAATGGAACGATTAGAAGATTACATTGCTTTTGATTTAGAATTTAATCAGCACGAAGGACAAACACACTTGATTCAAGTATCGGCAGTGCGTTTTAGAGATGGTCGGGAAATCGATGCCTATGATTCCTATGTCCACACTAGTGTGCCTCTAAAGAGTTTTATCAATGGTTTGACTGGGATTACAGCTGAGACCTTAAAAGATGCCCCCCCAGTGGAGGAAGTTATCAAAGAATTTCAAGAGTTTGTGGGTTCTTTACCCATGGTTGGATATAATGCTGCTAAAAGTGATTTGCCTATTTTAGCGGATCATGGTTTAGACTACAGCCAGCAGTACAAGGTGGATCTGTATGATGAAGCTTTTGAACGTCGCAGTTCAGATTTACACGGTATTGCCAATCTCAAATTGCAAACGGTTGCCTCCTTTCTTGGATTTCAAGGACAGTCCCATAATAGCTTGGAGGATGCTCGGATGACGGCGCGTGTTTACGAGTCCTTCTTAGAGTCAGATCAAGCTAGAGAATTGTTAGAGACAGAAAGTAGCTTATCAAACAATCCTTTTGGAGGCTTGGACTTATCTCAATTATTTGACTAGGAGTGCCTATGAAACCTGAAAAACCTAAAAATCTAGGTTTTAGGAAAATTTACTTTAATCTAGATAAAATTCTCTTTCTCTTTTTCTTGATATTTATGATGATTGAGTTTGTCTGGTTACCACTTAATTCTTGGATTGCTGGACTGTTGCTTCGTCAGACAGGTTATCTCTTTCTTTCCTACAATAATATTTTTGCCATTATAAAGGGTTCACCCTTTGTTAGTTTGGCTTTATTTGTTCTGGTAATCGTTAATTTACTGGTCGCCTATTACCAGATAGGGCTTCTCTTTATCGGAGCTCGACACCTCCTCTATCATGAAAAGAGAACCCTACT
This sequence comes from Streptococcus mitis, assembly GCF_002860865.1. Taxonomy (GTDB): domain Bacteria; phylum Bacillota; class Bacilli; order Lactobacillales; family Streptococcaceae; genus Streptococcus; species Streptococcus mitis_AT. Next base: position 714,965 of record NZ_PKIE01000001.1, on the reverse strand, counting down.
GGAGTACAGTCGCAAGGTCTTTCGTCAGAGTTTCTTATTCATGAGACAAGTGACGATTTCCAAAATGGCCTTTATCTTCTTTTATGTCATGATGCTCTTTCCATTGATTCGAAAGATTTTAAAGATTTATTACCTCAATAAAATTGTCATTCCAGAATTTATAGTAGCCTATGTAGAAGATAAGTATTGGTTGGTCGGTTTGGTAATCACTGTTCTAGCCTTGCTGCTGTTTTACATTTCAATACGTTTGATGTTTGCCCTACCCCAGCTTTTGTTTGAGAAGAAAACAGTCAAAGAGGCAGTCAGATACAGTCTAGAGAAGACCAAAAGGCAATCCTGGTTTTATATTTGGAACTTACTTTGGATTATTGTAAAAACATATCTATTTTTCATTCTTCTCCTCATTCCAATCTTAGCAAGTCAGGTACTGATGGATGGTCTGACCCATAAGGAATCTCTTGTACTGGGAATCATTAATTTTGTCTTGATTAAGAATTTCCACTATATGGCCTTGACCTATTTCCTTATTAAGTTTGTTTCTTTTTTGACAGGGGAAGAACTAGAAATCACACCAAGGAGAAAGAAAGACCACTGGATGAGATGGGGAGTGATGGGCTGTGCCGGCATCTTTTTTGCTCTTGAGGGGTATGTCTATTTGGAAGCTCCAGTTGCACATAAACCTTTAGTTATTTCTCACAGAGGAGTATCTAATAAGAATGGTGTCCAAAATACTGTCCAATCGCTAGAAAAGACAGCCCAACTAGAACCAGACTTTGTTGAGACGGATGTTCAGGAAACAAAAGATGGCCAGTTTGTTATGATGCATGATGCCAATATCAAGAATTTGACAGGAGTCAATGCCAATCCTCAGGATCTAACTTTGGATGAATTAACCAAACTAGATATTTCAGAGAACGGCTATCACACCAAAGTGTCTAGTTTTGATGCTTATCTCAACAAAGCTAATGAATTGCATCAAAAACTCCTCATTGAAATTAAAACAAGTCGAAAAGATAGTCCAGATATGATGAAACGTTTTATGGACAAATATGGAGCCATCATTAAACAGAATGGCTATCAAATGCAGTCCTTAGACTACCATGTGATCGACCAGGTGTTAGCCTATGATTCACAAATTCCAGTCTATTTTATCCTACCTTACAATAGTATCTTTCCAAGAACCAAAGCCACAGGTTACACCATGGAGTATTCAACCTTGGATGAAAATTTTGTCAACAAGCTATGGAATACCGATCAGAAATTGTACGTGTGGACCATCAATAGTTCAGAGTCCTTTGATAAATCTGTTCAGCTAGGAGCTGATGGCATGATAACAGATGACTTGGAAATGGTTCAAGAGCAGGTTACCATTGCCCAAGAAGACCCAGAGTACACGGATTTGCTTTTCAAACAGGCCATGGAATTCTTTAATTTTTAGTAAGCAAAAAGAGATTGAGCAAAAAATCACCTCTAAAATATCAAAAAAACGAGCGATGTATCAGTTGGATATGCTCGTTTTATTATGCCATGGTTTATAATTGATACCCAATGAAAATCAAAGAGCAAACTAGGAAGCTAGCCGCAGGTTGCTCAAAGTACAACTTTGAGGTTGCAGATAAAACTGACGAAGTCAGTAACATACGTACGGTAAGGTGATGCTGACGTGGTTTGAAGAGATTTTCGAAGAGTATGAAATAAGAATAAAACAGGAAGTAATGCCTATGAAGTGGTTGAACTAGGTTATTTATGTCAGATGTAAAAGGGTTACTAACTTCTGCGTGAAGAAGGCTTTTGAATTTATGTCAAACAGAAAATGGATGTTTTCCCTTTTGGGGCAGATGAGAGAGTATTTTTGGCATGTGCAGAGTTTATGTTAGAAATAAATAAACTGTCATAACATCGCTAGGATTCATCTTTATGAGTATGAATCTCACAAAATTGGTCAAGAATCTAGCATCTAAAACATCAATTATACAAAAACACAGTCTCTCTTTAGCTTGATTGTGGTCAAGACAGAAGTTACTGCGCAGTTTTATTTTTTGAGTTGATTTTTTCTTAGATCATGTGCTTACTGAGGATTGCTTTTATTTTCTGAAGTTGGCGGATTGACCTGTTTTTCGTTTTCAGTAGCAGGTTTACTTGGAGTAGGAGCAGGAGTAGAAGAATCCTGAGTTGATGTTTTCTGCTCTTCTTTTTTCTCTTCCTTGACGCTAGATTTTGGCGTTTCTTCTTGTTGTGTTTTTTCTTGAGAGGTGTGATTTTCCTTATTGGGACTAGTATTTTCCTTAGGGGATTCTTTTTGAATTTCTTTGACAATAGTTGTCGTCTGGCTTGTCGTAGGTTCTTTTTTAGTATTTTTGTTATTATCCAAGGCGTTCATGATAGTGATACTTGCGGTAATCAAGCCAAGGATACTAGCGATTGTAGCAACGGTTTTTTGAAAGACTGTAAAGCCTTTTTTGATGTGTTCTGTTTTTGGTTTTGAAGTTCTACGATAATTAGACATACATTCTCTCCTTTAATTAAAATTTATTATACCGCATTTCTTTAAAAAAATCTTAAAAAAAGAGGAATTGCCCTTTCTTGTCGCAAGCTCCGTTTCATGATACAATAGAAGGAGTGATTTTAGAAAGCGTGAGAAAACATGATTTACTTTGATAATTCGGCGACGACCAAGCCCTATCCTGAAGCACTTGAAACTTATATGCAGGTCGCTTCAAAAATTTTAGGAAATCCATCTAGTCTCCATCGTTTGGGAGACCAGGCAACACGAATTTTAGATGCTTCCCGTCAACAGATTGCAGATTTAATCGGTAAGAAAAGTGATGAAATCTTCTTTACATCTGGTGGAACAGAAGGTGATAACTGGGTTATCAAGGGTGTGGCATTTGAAAAAGCCCAGTTTGGAAAGCACATCATTGTATCATCCATTGAACATCCGGCAGTCAAAGAGTCAGCCCTCTGGTTAAAAAGTCAAGGATTTGAAGTGGATTTTGCTCCAGTTGATAACAAAGGATTTGTGGATGTTGAGGCGCTAGCAGATTTGATACGACCAGATACGACCCTCGTTTCCATCATGGCAGTTAACAATGAAATTGGCTCGATTCAACCTATTCAAGCTATTTCAGAATTGTTGGCAGATAAGCCAACTATTTCCTTCCACGTTGATGCGGTTCAGGCGCTTGCTAAAATTCCGACTGAAAAGTATCTGACAGAACGAGTGGATTTCGCGACTTTCTCTGGTCACAAGTTCCACGGAGTTCGTGGTGTTGGTTTTGTCTATATCAAGTCTGGCAAGAAGATTACGCCTCTTTTAACAGGTGGTGGTCAGGAACGTGATTACCGTTCTACAACTGAAAATGTGGCAGGAATTGCAGCGACAGCCAAGGCCCTCCGTTTGTCTATGGAAAAGCTAGATATCTTTAGGACCAAGACTGGACAGATGAAAGCTGTTATTCGCCAAGCCCTTCTGGACTATCCAGATATTTTTGTCTTTTCAGATGAGGAAGATTTTGCCCCTCATATCTTGACTTTTGGAATCAAAGGTGTTCGTGGTGAGGTTATTGTTCACGCTTTTGAAGACTATGATATTTTCATCTCAACGACCTCTGCTTGTTCGTCCAAGGCTGGGAAACCTGCAGGAACCCTGATTGCCATGGGAGTGGATAAAGATAAGGCCCAGTCAGCTGTGCGTCTTAGTCTAGACCTTGAAAATGATATGAGTCAGGTCGAGCAGTTTTTGACCAAGTTAAAATTGATTTACAATCAAACTAGAAAAGTAAGATAGGAGCATTCATGCAATATTCAGAAATTATGATTCGCTACGGTGAGCTGTCAACTAAGGGTAAAAACCGTATGCGTTTCATCAATAAACTTCGCAATAATATTTCAGACGTTTTGTCTATCTATCCCCAAGTTAAGGTAACGGCAGATCGTGACCGTGCCCACGCTTACCTCAATGGAGCAGATTACACAGCAGTAGCAGAATCGCTCAAACAAGTTTTTGGAATTCAAAACTTTTCCCCTGTTTATAAGGTTGAAAAATCTGTAGAAGTTCTGAAGTCTGCTGTCCAAGAGATTATGAAAGATATCTACAAGGATGGCATGACCTTTAAAATTTCTAGCAAGCGTAGCGACCACAACTTTGAGTTGGATAGTCGTGAACTCAATCAAACACTTGGAGGAGCTGTTTTCGAAGCCATTCCAAATGTGCAAGCTCAAATGAAAAGTCCTGACATCAATCTTCAGGTGGAAATCCGTGAAGAAGCAGCCTATCTTTCTTATGAAACAATTCGTGGGGCTGGTGGATTGCCAGTTGGAACTTCAGGTAAAGGGATGCTCATGTTGTCAGGAGGGATTGACTCACCTGTAGCAGGTTATCTTGCTTTGAAACGTGGAGTGGATATTGAGGCTGTTCATTTTGCCAGCCCACCTTACACGAGTCCTGGTGCTCTTAAAAAAGCCCAAGATTTGACTCGTAAATTGACCAAGTTTGGGGGAAATATTCAGTTTATCGAAGTACCTTTCACTGAGATTCAAGAGGAAATCAAGGCCAAAGCGCCAGAAGCCTATCTCATGACCTTGACTCGTCGCTTTATGATGCGGATTACCGACCGTATTCGTGAGGTACGAAATGGTTTGGTTATTATCAATGGGGAAAGTCTTGGTCAAGTAGCCAGTCAAACTCTTGAAAGTATGCAGGCTATTAACGCTGTGACCAACACTCCCATCATCCGTCCAGTTGTGACAATGGATAAGTTGGAAATCATTGACATTGCTCAGGCAATAGATACCTTTAACATTTCAATCCAACCGTTTGAAGACTGTTGTACGATTTTTGCACCAGATCGCCCAAAGACTAATCCTAAGATTAAGAATGCAGAGCAGTATGAAGCACGTATGGATGTTGAAGGTTTAGTTGAGCGAGCTGTGGCAGGGATTATGATTACTGAGATTACACCTCAAGCTGAAAAAGATGAAGTCGATGACTTGATTGATAGTCTACTATAATCAGAAAATCCAGAAGAATATAGAAAAATAGATGAAAAAGTTAGTTTTTAATTCCAAAAGTGGAAGAAAAACTAACTTTTTTTCTATAATTGTGATATAATAAGATAAAATTTTGAATATAGAGAGTTTTCTGACAATGAACCAATCCTATTTTTATCTAAAAATGAAAGAACACAAACTCAAGGTTCCTTATACAGGTAAGGAGCGCCGTGTGCGTGTTCTTCTGCCTAAAGATTATGAGAAAGACACGAATCGTTCCTATCCTGTTGTTTACTTTCATGACGGGCAAAATGTTTTTTATAGCAAGGAGTCTTTCATTGGTCATTCATGGAAGATTATCCCAGCTATTAAGCGTAATCCTGATATCAGTCGCATGATTGTCGTAGCCATTGATAATGATGGAATGGGGCGGATGAATGAGTATGCGGCATGGAAGTTCCAAGAATCTCCTATTCCGGGGCAGCAGTTTGGCGGTAAGGGTGTGGAATATGCTGAGTTTGTCATGGAGGTTGTCAAACCTTTTATCGATGAGACCTACCGTACCAAAGCTGATCGCCAGCATACGGCTATGATTGGCTCCTCACTAGGTGGCAATATTACCCAGTTTATCGGTTTGGAATACCAAGACCAAATTGGATGTCTCGGGGTCTTTTCATCTGCCAACTGGCTCCACCAAGAAGCCTTTAACCGCTATATCGAGCGTCAGCAACTATCGCCTGACCAGCGCATCTTCATCTATGTAGGAACGGAAGAAGCGGATGATACAGATAAGACCTTGATGGCTGGCAATATCAAACAAGCCTATATCGACTCGTCGCTACGCTATTACCATGATTTGATAGCAGGGGGAGTTCATTTGGACAATCTTGTCTTGAAAGTTCAGTCTGGTGCTATCCATAGTGAGATTCCATGGTCTGAAAATTTACCAGACTGTCTGAGATTTTTTGCAGAAAACTGGTAAAGTAAGAAAGGAGAAAATATGCATATTGAACATCTTAGCCACTGGAGTGGCAATCTTAACCGTGAAATGTACCTTAACCGTTATGGTCATGCTGGAATTCCAGTTGTGGTTTTTGCTTCATCAGGTGGTAGTCACAACGAATACTATGATTTTGGCATGATTGATGCCTGTGCTTCTTTTATCGAGGAAGGCCGTGTTCAGTTCTTTACCCTATCCAGTGTAGATAGTGAGAGCTGGTTGGCCACTTGGAAAAATGGGCACGACCAAGCAGAGATGCATCGTGCCTACGAGCGCTATGTGATTGAGGAGGCCATTCCTTTTATCAAGCACAAGACAGGTTGGTTTGATGGAATGATGACGACAGGTTGCTCTATGGGAGCCTATCATGCAGTCAATTTCTTCCTTCAGCATCCAGATGTCTTTACCAAGGTGATAGCTCTTAGTGGTGTTTACGACGCACGTTTCTTTGTCGGCGATTACTATAACGACGATGCTATTTACCAAAACTCGCCAGTAGATTATATCTGGAACCAGAACGACGGCTGGTTTATTGACCGTTATCGTCAGGCAGAGATTGTGCTTTGTACGGGTCTCGGTGCCTGGGAACAAGATGGCTTGCCATCCTTCTACAAGCTTAAAGAAGCCTTTGATCAGAAACAAATTCCAGCCTGGTTTGCTGAATGGGGACACGATGTCGCCCACGACTGGGAATGGTGGCGCAAACAAATGCCTTATTTCCTCGGCAATCTCTATTTATAAAAGGAGTTACCTATGAATTACCTTGTTATTTCTCCCTACTATCCACAAAACTTTCAACAGTTTACCATTGAACTAGCTAATAAAGGAATCAACGTCTTGGGGATTGGCCAAGAACCATATGAGCAATTGGATGAACCCTTGCGCAATAGCCTGACCGAGTATTTCCGTGTAGATAACCTTGAGAACATAGATGAAGTCAAACGTGCAGTTGCTTTTCTCTTTTATAAACATGGCCCGATTGACCGTATTGAATCCCACAATGAATATTGGTTAGAGTTGGATGCAAGTCTTCGTGAGCAATTCAATGTTTTTGGTGCCAAACCAGAGGATCTCAAAAAGACGAAATTTAAGTCTGAAATGAAGAAGCTTTTCAAAAAAGCAGGTGTCCCTGTGGTCCCTGGAGCTGTTATCAAGACGGAAGCAGATGTTGATCAAGCAGTGAACGAAATCGGCCTTCCAATGATTGCCAAACCTGATAATGGAGTGGGAGCAGCCGCGACCTTTAAGCTTGAAACAGAAGACGATATCAATCACTTCAAGCAAGAATGGGACCATTCGACCGTTTATTTCTTTGAGAAATTTGTCACTTCCAGCGAAATTTGCACCTTTGATGGTCTTGTGGACAAGGATGGTAAAATTGTCTTCTCAACAACCTTTGATTACGCCTATACACCGCTGGATCTCATGATTTACAAGATGGACAATTCTTATTACGTTCTCAAGGATATGGATCCTAAATTACGTAAATATGGTGAGGCAATTGTCAAGGAATTTGGTATGAAAGAACGGTTCTTCCATATTGAGTTCTTCCGTGAGGGGGATGATTATATTGCCATTGAGTACAATAACCGTCCTGCAGGTGGGTTTACCATTGATGTTTATAACTTTGCCCATTCCTTGGACCTCTATCGTGGCTATGCAGCCATTGTCGCAGGAGAAGAGTTCCCAGCGTCAGAATTTGAACCTCAGTATTGTTTGGCTACTTCTCGCCGTGCAAATGCTCACTATGTTTATTCAGAAGAGGATTTGATTGACAAATATAGCCAGCAGTTCAAGGTTAAAAAAATCATGCCAGCGGCCTTTGCGGAACTTCAAGGAGATTACCTGTATATGTTGACAACTCCGAGTCGACAAGAAATGGATCAGATGATTAAGGACTTTGGTCAGCGTCAGGCTTGAGAGACTATCGGATTAAGGAAATTCACTCCCTTAGTCCTTTTGTTTTTTATAAGAAACACAGCGGATTGAAACAAGAGTAGGACAATTTTTGAGGTGCTTTTTGATATGAGCTCAGTTTTTCTCACTAAGATTTTACTCAGGTGAGTGGGGAGGAATAAGAAATAAAGCTACTTTTCTGGGGCTTATTCATAGTAGGTGTGATTCTTTTTTTCGAGTGTAGCCTATAGCTTTGAGAGCATAGTGGATAGTATAGTAGATTGAAATAAGATGTGAACAAAGTGATTGAGAAAGTCAATTTTTTCTAGAAATGTTTTAGCAACTGTAATGTGCTATTCTAGATTCAATACGCTATAGTTGGATGACAGCCAAATTCAGAAGCTATTTCAGTCAAATAAGCGTCTGGATTGTCAGTAAGATAGTTTTTAAGTCTATTTCTATCAATTTTTCTTGGTTTTATTCCTTTTACTTGATGGTTTAAATCACCTATTTTCTCTTTTAGATAATGGTATTACGTGAGATTTGGAAAACGTGTGATACTTCTGTTATACTACCTGTTCGCTTACAATAGGCGAGAACTTTTTTACGTAAATCTGTTGAATATGGCATAAGATGACTACACTACATTGTGTACTATCTTTAGTTCATTTTATCATATCTCTGTCGAAACAGGTTACTAATATTAATGTACGGGCTCTATGTATGTCAAAAATAAGTTCAGTTATTGAATAGATTTTACTAAACGAGATAGAAGAATAATTTGAGTCTTTTATGCAATCTCCATATAGGATTCATTACGACAGATACCTTAGATTCTTTTTATTGAAGAAATTTTCTGAAAATTACAAAATATACTTGCTATTTTAGAAAAAAAGTGTAGAATATAAGAAATAGGTTTTTAGAATAAGGAGTGGAATATGACAGTAACGATTGATTGGGAAAACCTTGGTTTCTCCTATATGAAATTACCTTATCGCTATATTGCTCATTTTAAAAATGGACAATGGAATCAAGGAGAACTTACAGAAGATGCAACCTTGCATATTTCAGAGTCTTCTCCAAGTCTTCACTATGGTCAACAAGCCTTTGAAGGTTTGAAAGCTTACCGTACTAAGGATGGTAGTGTTCAACTTTTCCGTCCTGACGAAAATGCTAAACGTCTGCAACGTACTTGTAATCGTCTCTTGATGCCACAAGTTCCGACAGACATGTTTGTAGAAGCTTGTAAGGCAGTTGTCCGCGCCAATGAAGAATACGTACCACCATATGGAACAGGTGGAACCCTTTATCTTCGTCCACTTTTGATTGGTGTTGGAGATATTATCGGGGTTAAACCAGCAGAGGAATACATTTTCACCATCTTTGCTATGCCAGTTGGAAATTACTTTAAGGGTGGTTTGGTTCCAACCAACTTCTTGATTCAGGATGAATACGATCGTGCGGCTCCAAATGGTACAGGTGCGGCTAAGGTTGGTGGGAACTATGCTGCAAGTCTCTTGCCAGGGAAATTGGCCAAGTCACGTCATTTCTCAGATGTTATCTACCTAGACCCATCAACTCATACAAAGATTGAAGAAGTAGGTTCAGCTAACTTCTTTGGAATTACAGCTGACAATGAATTTGTAACACCATTGAGTCCATCTATTTTGCCATCTATTACTAAGTATTCTTTACTTTATTTGGCAGAACACCGCTTGGGTTTGACTCCTATTGAGGGTGATGTTCCAATTGATAAGCTTGATCGTTTTGTAGAGGCAGGTGCTTGTGGTACAGCAGCAGTTATTTCGCCAATTGGTGGAATTCAGCACGGTGATGATTTCCATGTATTCTATAGTGAAACAGAAGTTGGTCCTGTGACTCGTAAACTATATGATGAATTGACAGGTATTCAGTTTGGTGATATTGAAGCGCCAGAAGGTTGGATTGTAAAAGTAGATTAAAATAAACAAAAGGAGATTTTTGATGAAATCGAAAAAGTGGCTCTTAACAGCAGGAGTGGTCCTGAGTACAACAGCTCTTTTAGTGGCTTGTGGAAAAGCTGATAAAGAAGCAGATGCACCGACAACATTTTCATATGTCTATGCAGTAGATCCAGCATCTTTGGACTATAGTATAGCAACTCGTACATCGACAACAGATGTCATCGGGAACGTGGTTGATGGCTTGATGGAAAACGACCAGTACGGAAATGTTATCCCTTCCTTGGCTGAGGATTGGTCTGTGTCAAAAGATGGTTTGACTTATACCTACAAACTTCGTAAAGGAGTTAAATGGTACACTTCTGAAGGTGAAGAATATGCAGAAGTAACAGCCCATGACTTTGTAACAGGATTGAAACATGTAGCTGACGGTAAGTCAGACGGTGTCTCTCTCATCCAAAATTCAATCAAGGGTTTGGATGCCTATATGACTGGTGAGACGAACGATTTCTCTACAGTTGGTGTTAAGGCCTTGGACGATTATACAGTCGAATATACCCTAAACAAACCAGAAAGTTTCTGGAACTCTAAAGTTACAACAGCGACGATGTTGCCTGTAAATGAAGAGTTTTTGAAGGCATCAGGTAAAGATTATGGAGCAGTTACTCCAGCAGGGATTCTTTACAATGGTCCTTATATCTTGAAGACCTTGACTTCTAAATCGTTAATCGAATACGAGAAAAATCCAAACTACTGGGATAAAGAAAAGGTAAAAATCGAGAAGATCAAATTGACCTACTACGATGGTTCTGATCAGGAATCGTTGATTCGTAGCTTCTCTTCTGGTGCTTATACGACAGCCCGTCTCTTCCCAAGTAGCTCAAACTTTGCTTCTACTTTGGAACAATACGGAGATAAAATCACTTATAGCCCACAGGACTCAAGTAGCTATTACTTCACCTTTAACGTAAATCGTCAGTCATATAATAAAACTGCGAAAACAAGTGAAGAGCAAAAGACTTCTACTAAAGAAGCTATGCTTAATAAGGACTTCCGTCAGGCTATCAACTTTGCCTTCAACCGCCATTCTTATGCTGCCCAGCTAAATGGTGAAGACGGTGCGGACAAGATTATTCGTAACAGCCTTGTTCCTGACAACTTTGTACAAGCAGGTGGTAAAAACTTTGGTCAAATCGCTCAAGCAGAGTTGGTGAACTACGGTGACCAATGGAAAGGTGTTGAGCTAGTTGACGGTAAGGATTCTATCTATAATCCTGACAAGGCTAAAGCTGCTTTCGAAAAAGCTAAGAAAGACTTGGAATCTAAAGGGGTAACATTCCCAATTCATTTGGATGTCCCAGTTGAACAAACAGATACCATCGCCGTTCAACAAAGCAACTCTTTCAAACAGTCTATCGAATCAACTCTTGGTGCTGAAAATGTTGTCATTGATGTTCTTCAAATGACAGATAATGAAAAGGAAACAATCACTTCTCAAGCGCGTGTTCCTTCTCAAAAAGACTATGATTTGAACAGTACAGGATGGGCTCCAAGCTATCAAGACCCAGCCTCTTACTTGAATATCATGGATCCTAAATCAGGTTCTGCTATGAAACACCTTGGTATTACTAAGGGGAAAGATAAGGATGTTGTAGCTAAACTTGGTTTGGACCAATATAAGAAATTATTGGATGATGCAGATTCAGAAACTACAAATCTTGAAGAACGCTATGAAAAATATGCCAAGGCTCAAGCTTGGTTGACAGATAGTTCATTATTGATGCCAACAGCTTCATCTGGTGGTTCTCCAGTTGTAAGTAATGTCGTGCCATTCTCAAAACCATACTCACAAGTTGGTATTAAAGGTGACCCATATATTTTTAAAGGAATGAAATTGCAAAAAGATATCGTTACAACAAAAGAATATGAAGAAGCACTGAAAAAATGGCAAAAAGAAAAATTGGAATCAAACGGTAAGTACCAAAAAGAACTAGAAAAACACATTAAATAAAGCAGAAAACTCTATATCAGACTTGGAATGATATAGAGTTTTTTCTTGCTAGTTTTGGGATTTTCTTGTAAAATAGAAAAAGTGAAGAGAGGTATGAAATGAGTAAGAAAGATAAAAAAATCGAAATTCAAGTAGCAGATGCTAAAGTTAATGTAGGAAAAGACAGTTTTGAAGGTTATACCTTGACCATTGGTAAAAAAGTTATCGGAGAAATTGCCGAATTAGACGGACAATTTGCCATCATAAAGAATGGGAATGTCGATAGTTTTTATAAAAAATTGGAAAAAGCTGTGGAAATTTTGATTGAAAATTATAATTTAGCAAAATAAGTCTTGTTTTTTTGAAATTTTCATGATATAATAGTCCATGTTGATTGTAGGAGAGATAGCGAAGAGGCTAAACGCGGCGGACTGTAAATCCGCTCCTTCGGGTTCGGGGGTTCGAATCCCTCTCTCTCCATTTCATCAATGGGGTATAGCCAAGCGGTAAGGCAAGGGACTTTGACTCCCTCATGCGTTGGTTCGAATCCAGCTACCCCAGTTCTTAGGTAATAATCAAGATAAAAAGCAAAATATCTTAGGGTATTTTATTTTTATAATTGAAAGACGTGAACGATATGAACATGTCCTTGCGGGTGCTTAGGAAAAAAATTATAAGTATGTCAAGTTTAAGAAAAACTTGATTGTTGGAGGATTTTTTAGATGAACGAATTTGAAGATTTGCTAAATAGCGTTAGCCAAGTTGAGACTGGTGATGTTGTTAGTGCTGAAGTATTGACAGTTGATGCGACTCAAGCTAACGTTGCAATCTCTGGAACTGGTGTTGAAGGTGTCTTGACTCTTCGCGAATTGACAAACGATCGCGATGCAGATATCAATGACTTTGTTAAAGTAGGAGAAGTATTGGATGTTCTTGTACTTCGTCAAGTAGTTGGTAAAGATACTGATACAGTTACATACCTTGTATCTAAAAAACGCCTTGAAGCTCGCAAAGCATGGGACAAACTTGTTGGTCGCGAAGAAGAAGTTGTTACTGTTAAAGGAACTCGTGCCGTTAAAGGTGGACTTTCAGTAGAATTTGAAGGTGTTCGTGGATTTATCCCAGCTTCAATGTTGGATACTCGTTTCGTACGTAACACTGAGCGTTTTGTAGGTCAAGAATTTGACGCTAAAATCAAAGAAGTTGACGCTAAAGAAAACCGCTTCATCCTTTCACGTCGTGAAGTTGTTGAAGCAGCTACAGCAGCAGCTCGCGCTGAAGTATTCGGTAAATTGGCTGTTGGTGATGTTGTAACTGGTAAAGTTGCCCGTATCACAAGCTTCGGTGCTTTTATCGACCTTGGTGGTGTTGACGGATTGGTTCACTTGACTGAATTGTCACACGAGCGTAACGTATCACCAAAATCAGTTGTAACAGTTGGTGAAGAAATTGAAGTGAAAATCCTTGATCTTAACGAAGAAGAAGGACGCGTATCGCTTTCACTTAAAGCAACAACACCTGGACCATGGGATGGCGTTGAGCAAAAATTGGCTAAAGGTGATGTAGTAGAAGGAACAGTTAAACGTTTGACTGACTTCGGTGCATTTGTTGAAGTATTGCCAGGTATCGATGGACTTGTTCACGTATCACAAATTTCACACAAACGTATTGAAAATCCAAAAGAAGCTCTTAAAGTTGGTCAAGAAGTTCAAGTTAAAGTTCTTGAAGTTAACGCAGATGCAGAGCGCGTATCACTTTCTATCAAAGCTCTTGAAGAGCGTCCAGCTCAAGAAGAAGGACAAAAAGAAGAAAAACGTGCTGCTCGTCCACGTCGTCCAAAACGTCAAGAAAAACGTGATTTCGAACTTCCAGAAACACAAACAGGATTCTCAATGGCTGACTTGTTCGGTGATATCGAACTGTAATCAAATTGAAAATTCATAAAATCCTTTGTTTCCTAAACAAGGGATTTTTCTTTTGTCTGTAAGTCTTTTTTGATATAATAGTCCTATGTTAGAATCAGAAAAACAATCACGTTATCAAATGTTAAATGAAGAGCTCTCTTTTTTATTGGATTGTGAAACCAATGTTTTGGCTAATCTTTCCAACGCCAGCGCTCTTCTAAAATCACGCTTTCCTAATACCGTATTCGCAGGCTTTTATCTGTTCGATGGAAAGGAATTGGTTTTAGGTCCTTTCCAAGGAGGTGTTTCCTGTATCCGTATCTCACTAGGCAAAGGTGTTTGTGGGGAGGCAGCCCACTTTCAGGAAACTGTTCTGGTTGGTAATGTAACAACTTATCCCAACTATATTTCTTGTGATAGTCGAGCTAAAAGTGAAATTGTTGTGCCAATGATGAAGAATGGTCAATTGCTCGGGGTTCTGGATCTGGATTCTTCAGAGATTGATGATTATGATGCTATGGATCGAGATTATTTGGAACAATTTGTCGCTATTTTGCTTGAAAAGACAGAATGGGACTTTACAATGTTTGGGGAGAAAGCCTAATGTATCAAGCACTTTATCGAAAATATAGAAGTCAAAATTTCTCCCAGTTGGTTGGTCAAGAAGTTGTAGCTAAGACTCTTAAACAAGCGGTGGAACAAGAGAAAATAAGTCATGCATATCTTTTTTCTGGTCCTCGTGGAACGGGAAAAACCAGTGTGGCTAAGATCTTTGCCAAGGCTATGAACTGTCCCAATCAAGTGGGTGGTGAACCATGTAATAACTGCTATATTTGTCAGGCAGTGACGGATGGTAGTTTAGAAGATGTCATCGAAATGGATGCGGCCTCTAATAATGGAGTCGATGAAATCCGTGAAATTCGTGATAAATCTACCTATGCCCCTAGTCTTGCCCGTTATAAGGTTTATATCATAGACGAGGTTCACATGCTGTCTACAGGGGCTTTTAATGCCCTCCTAAAGACTCTGGAAGAGCCAACACAGAATGTGGTCTTTATTTTGGCTACTACTGAATTGCACAAGATTCCTGCCACTATTCTATCCCGTGTGCAACGTTTTGAATTTAAATCGATTAAGACACAGGATATTAAGGAACATATCCGCTATATCTTAGAAAAAGAAAATATCAGTTCTGAACCAGAGGCTGTGGAAATCATTGCCAGACGGGCTGAAGGTGGAATGCGAGATGCCTTGTCTATTTTGGATCAAGCCCTGAGTTTGACACAGGGAAACGAGTTGACGACTGCCATCTCTGAAGAAATTACTGGCACCATTAGTCTATCAGCCTTGGATGATTATGTGGCTGCCTTGTCTCAACAGGATGTTCCCAAGGCTTTGTCTTGCTTGAATCTTCTTTTTGACAATGGTAAGAGCATGACTCGTTTTGTGACGGATCTTTTGCACTATTTAAGAGACTTGTTAATTGTTCAAACAGGGGGAGAAAACACTCATCATAGTCCAGTATTTGTAGAGAATTTGGCACTTCCTCAAGAAAATCTGTTTGAAATGATTCGCTTGGCGACAGTCAGTTTAGCAGATATTAAGTCTAGTTTGCAGCCTAAGATTTATGTTGAGATGATGACTATCCGTTTGGCAGAGATTAAGCCTGAACCAGCTCTTTCTGGGGCAGTTGAACATGAAATTTCTGCATTGAGACAGGAAGTTGCGCGTCTCAAACAAGAACTCGCCAATGTGGGCACTGTACCAAAACCAACTAGTCCAGTACCTACCCGTCCAGCAGCGAGCAAGACCGTCTATCGTGTGGATCGCAATAAGGTTCAATCGATCCTACAAGAGGCCGTTGAAAATCCAGATTTAGCACGTCAAAATCTGATTCGCTTGCAAAATGCCTGGGGAGAAGTGATTGAAAGTCTTGGAGGTCCTGATAAGGCTCTGCTAGTTGGTTCTCAACCGGTTGCAGCCAATGAACACCATGCTATTCTTGCTTTTGAATCTAACTTCAATGCTGGTCAAACCATGAAACGGGACAATCTCAACACTATGTTTGGTAACATCCTCAGTCAGGCAGCAGGTTTTTCACCTGAGATTTTAGCCATTTCCATGGAGGAATGGAAAGAAGTTCGCGCAGCCTTTTCAGCCAAAGCCAAATCTTCTCAAACTGAAAAAGAAGCAGAAGAAAGCCTGATTCCAGAAGGATTTGAATTTTTGGCTGATAAAGTGAAGGTAGAGGAAGACTAAAGAAAGATTTCATGATACAATAAGTTTATGAATAGACAACAATTTATTATCATCGCGCTGTTTACAGCTGCTGAGACCTATTTTTTCAATGAAGCCTGGATGACTGGTCGCTATATTATGGCAGCCTTTTGGGCCATTTTACTCTTTAGAAATTTCCGAGTTAGTTACTTGATGGGTAAAATAGTAGATGTCATTGACCAACATTTAAAAGGAAAAGACTAGTCCTCAGCTTCTAGACAAAATCAAAGCCTTTTAGGCTTTTTTTTGTTATACTATAAAAGTATATTTATTGAGCTTTTACCGTATTTTCTAAGGAAATCAAGTATGTTTCCAGTAAGAACTGTAAAGGTCTTGAAAAAGAAAGGAACTATCATGTCAGTATTAGAGATCAAAGATCTTCACGTTGAGATTGAAGGAAAAGAAATTTTAAAAGGGGTTAACCTGACCCTGAAAACAGGAGAAATCGCCGCTATCATGGGACCAAATGGTACAGGTAAATCGACTCTTTCTGCAGCTATCATGGGAAATCCAAACTATGAAGTTACCAAAGGTGAAGTCTTGTTTGATGGCGTAAACATCCTTGAGTTGGAAGTTGACGAGCGTGCGCGTATGGGACTTTTCCTTGCTATGCAATACCCATCAGAAATTCCTGGAATTACCAATGCTGAGTTTCTTCGTGCAGCTATGAATGCTGGTAAAGAAGACGATGAGAAGATTTCAGTTCGTGAGTTTATCACTAAACTAGACGAGAAGATGGAATTGCTCAACATGAAAGAAGAAATGGCTGAGCGTTACCTCAACGAAGGTTTCTCTGGTGGTGAGAAAAAACGTAATGAAATTCTTCAACTTTTGATGTTGGAACCAATTTTTGCCCTTTTGGATGAGATTGACTCTGGTCTTGATATTGATGCCCTTAAAGTTGTGTCTAAAGGTGTGAATGCTATGCGTGGTGAAGGCTTTGGTGCTATGATTATCACTCACTACCAACGTCTTTTGAACTACATCACACCTGATGTGGTACACGTCATGATGGAGGGGCGTGTTGTCCTTTCTGGTGGTCCAGAATTGGCTGCGCGTTTGGAACGTGAAGGATACGCAAAACTAGCTGAAGAACTTGGCTACGACTACAAGGAAGAATTGTAATTCCCTCGTATCTTTTAGGAGAAGTAAATGACTAAAGAAACTATTAAACTTTTTTCAGAAATGCACGCTGAACCAAGATGGTTGGCTGATCTCCGTCAAAAAGCTTTTGACAAGATTGAGACTTTGGAATTACCAGTTATTGAGCGTGTCAAATTCCA
This sequence comes from Streptococcus mitis, assembly GCF_002860865.1. Lineage (GTDB taxonomy): Bacteria > Bacillota > Bacilli > Lactobacillales > Streptococcaceae > Streptococcus > Streptococcus mitis_AT. Next base: position 697,686 of record NZ_PKIE01000001.1, on the reverse strand, counting down.
CCGTTGGAATCTGGGTGATGGAACGATTACAGAAAGTGAGCCATCAGCAAATGTTCCAGATTTCACAGCTCTAGATAATCACTTGAAGTTGGTGCAAGTAGGAACTCAAACTGTTTTTGAGCAAACTCCAGTTGAGTTAGCTGAACAGGGTGTCGTCTTTACAGACTTCCACTCAGCTTTAGAAGAAATTCCAGAGCTGATCGAAGAATTCTTCATGTCATCTGTTAAGTATGACGATGACAAGTTGGCAGCCTACCATACAGCTTATTTCAATAGTGGTGCTGTTCTCTATATTCCTGATAACGTGGAAATTGCTGAACCAATCGAAGGAATTTTCTATCAAGACAGCGATAGCGACGTGCCGTTTAACAAGCATATTATGATTATCGCTGGTAAAAACTCTAAGATTAGTTATCTGGAACGTTTAGAGTCACGCGGTGAAGGAAGTGTTAAAGCAACTGCAAACATTACTGTTGAAGTAATTGCACGTTCTGGTGCTCAAGTGAAGTTTGCCGCCATTGACCGTCTAGGTGAAAATGTTACTGCCTACATTAGCCGTCGAGGTAAATTAGGCAACGATGCAAGTATTGACTGGGCAATCGGTGTCATGAACGAAGGGAACGTCGTTGCGGACTTTGATAGCGACTTGATTGGAAATGGTAGCCATGCAGATCTCAAGGTCGTAGCTCTTTCAAGTGGCCGTCAGGTGCAAGGAATTGACACTCGCGTAACAAACTATGGTTGTAATTCAATCGGAAATATCCTACAACATGGGGTTATTCTTGAAAAAGCAACCTTGACCTTCAATGGTATCGGCCACATCATCAAGGGTGCTAAGGGAGCGGATGCGCAACAAGAGAGTCGTGTTCTTATGCTTTCAGACCAAGCGCGTTCAGATGCCAATCCAATTCTTTTGATTGACGAAAATGATGTTACTGCAGGTCACGCAGCTTCTATCGGTCAGGTGGATCCAGAAGACATGTACTACCTCATGAGCCGTGGTTTAGATAAGGCAACTGCAGAACGCTTGGTTGTTCGTGGTTTCCTTGGATCTGTTATCGTTGAGATTCCAGTCAAGGAAGTTCGTGATGAAATGATCGCAACTATCGAAGAAAAATTGTCAAAACGCTAAGGGGTAGCCTATGTTAGATGTAGAAGTGATTCGCAAGGATTTTCCAATTTTAGACCAGATTGTTAATGATGAACCATTGGTTTATTTGGACAATGCTGCGACGACACAAAAACCACTAGCAGTTCTGGAGACGATTAACCGCTACTATGAGAACGACAATGCCAATGTTCATCGTGGCGTTCATACCTTGGCGGAGCGGGCGACTGCTTCCTATGAAGCTGCTCGTGAAACCATTCGTAAGTTTATCAATGCAGGGTCTACAAAGGAAGTTCTCTTTACTAGAGGAACGACGACCAGTCTTAATTGGGTAGCGCGCTTTGCTGAGGAAGTCTTGACTGAGGGAGACCAGGTCTTGATTTCCGTCATGGAACACCATTCTAATATCATTCCTTGGCAGGAAGCCTGCCGCAAGACTGGAGCAGAGCTTGTTTATGTCTATCTCAAGGACGGATCTCTGGATATGGATGATTTGCGAGTTAAATTGACTGATAGAGTCAAGTTTGTCTCCCTAGCTCACGCCTCAAATGTTCTTGGTGTTGTCAATCCGATCAAAGAAATCACTCGATTGGCCCACCAAGTTGGAGCTATCATGGTGGTGGATGGTGCTCAATCTACGCCTCATATGAAGATTGATGTTCAGGACTTGGATGTGGACTTCTTTGCCTTTTCAGGTCACAAGATGGCTGGTCCGACTGGTATTGGTGTCCTTTACGGTAAAGAAAAGTATCTGGAACAAATGTCACCAGTAGAATTTGGTGGCGAAATGATTGATTTCGTTTATGAACAATCTGCTAGTTGGAAGGAATTACCTTGGAAATTTGAGGCTGGAACTCCTAACATGGCTGGTGCAATCGGACTTGCTGCGGCAGTGGATTATCTGGAAAAGATTGGTATGGATTCCATTGAAGCTCATGAACAGGAATTAATCGCATACGTATATCCAAAACTGCAGGCGATTGAAGGACTGACCATTTATGGTTCACAGGACTTGGCTCAACGTTCAGGTGTGATTGCCTTTAACCTAGGTGATCTTCATCCGCACGACCTTGCGACTGCTTTGGATTATGAAGGAGTAGCTGTTCGAGCAGGTCACCATTGCGCTCAACCCTTGCTCCAGTATTTGGATGTTCCAGCAACAGCTCGTGCAAGTTTTTATATCTACAATACCAAGGCAGATTGCGACAAGCTAGTCGATGCCTTACAAAAGACAAAGGAGTTTTTCAATGGCACTTTCTAAACTAGATAGCCTTTATATGGCAGTGGTAGCGGACCATTCGAAAAATCCACATCATCAAGGGAAGTTGGATGATGCTGAGCAAATCAGTCTCAACAATCCGACCTGTGGGGATGTTATCAATCTCTCTGTCAAGTTTGATGCAGATGACCGCTTGGAGGATATCGCTTTTCTAAACTCAGGTTGTACCATCTCAACTGCCTCTGCTAGCATGATGACAGATGTAGTTTTAGGAAAAACCAAAGAAGAAATCTTAGAACTTGCGACTATTTTTTCTGAAATGGTTCAAGGGCAAAAAGATGAGCGTCAAGACCACCTTGGAGACGCAGCCTTCTTATCAGGCGTTGCAAAATTCCCTCAACGAATTAAGTGTGCAACCCTAGCTTGGAATGCCCTGAAGAAAACAATTGAAAATCAAGAAAAACAATAAGACAAGTTTCTTTTGTCTTATGAATCAGTAGAAATGAAGAATGAAAGAAAGGATATTATGGCTGAAGAAAGAGTAGAACCAAAACCAATTGACCTTGGTGAATATAAATTTGGTTTCCATGATGATGTAGAGCCTGTCCTATCGACAGGAAAAGGATTGAACGAAGATGTCATTCGTGAACTATCAGCTGCTAAGGGAGAACCTGAGTGGATGTTAGAATTCCGTTTGAAGTCTTATGAAATCTTCAAAAAAATGCCTATGCAAACTTGGGGAGCAGACTTGTCAGAGATTGATTTTGATGACTTGATCTACTACCAAAAACCATCTGATAAACCAGCCCGTTCTTGGGACGAAGTTCCTGAAAAAATTAAAGAAACCTTTGAACGTATCGGGATTCCGGAAGCTGAGCGTGCTTATTTAGCAGGTGCCTCTGCCCAGTACGAGTCAGAAGTGGTTTACCACAACATGAAGGAAGAGTTCCAGAAATTGGGGATTATCTTTACAGATACGGATTCTGCCCTCAAGGAATACCCAGACTTGTTTAAACAATACTTTGCGAAGTTGGTACCGCCAACAGATAACAAGTTGGCTGCCCTTAACTCAGCAGTATGGTCTGGTGGAACCTTTATCTACGTACCAAAAGGGGTCAAAGTGGATATCCCACTTCAAACTTACTTCCGTATCAACAACGAAAATACTGGTCAGTTTGAACGTACCTTGATTATCGTTGATGAGGGAGCAAGTGTCCACTACGTAGAGGGCTGTACAGCACCAACTTATTCAAGTAACAGCTTGCATGCGGCCATCGTAGAAATCTTTGCCTTGGATGGAGCTTATATGCGTTATACAACCATCCAAAACTGGTCTGATAACGTCTATAACTTGGTGACAAAGCGTGCTAAGGCTCAAAAGGATGCCACTGTTGAGTGGATTGATGGAAACTTGGGTGCTAAAACAACTATGAAATACCCATCTGTTTACCTTGATGGAGAAGGGGCGCGTGGTACCATGCTTTCTATTGCCTTTGCCAATGCAGGGCAACACCAGGATACTGGAGCTAAGATGATCCACAACGCTCCACATACAAGCTCGTCTATTGTGTCTAAATCCATCGCTAAAGGCGGAGGGAAGGTTGACTACCGTGGACAAGTAACCTTTAACAAAAACTCTAAGAAATCTGTTTCTCACATTGAGTGTGATACTATTATCATGGATGACTTATCAGCATCAGATACCATTCCTTTTAATGAAATTCACAACTCACAAGTCGCTTTAGAACACGAAGCTAAGGTATCTAAGATTTCAGAAGAGCAACTATATTACCTCATGAGCCGTGGATTGTCAGAATCAGAAGCGACAGAAATGATTGTTATGGGATTTGTAGAGCCCTTCACAAAAGAACTTCCAATGGAATATGCAGTTGAGCTTAACCGCTTGATTAGCTATGAAATGGAAGGGTCAGTTGGGTAAAATTTGTTTTTAGATTTACCCCCAATCAAAGATCTTGAAGATGAACTTGTAACAAAAAGAGACTGAGAAAAAATATTTTAAGAACAGAAAACGCATGATATCAGGAGCCAAAAAAACTTGATATTATGCGTTTTATTGTGGGAAGATTTATTGTATTCTCTCATGAAATAGAGTTTTTTCCTAAGCGCTTTTGATTTTTGATATATTTTTGTGAGGACGAAGTAAGACAATATATAAAATAGTTAGTTCAAGCCACGATATAGTTGCTTAGTTTAAAATAAGCATCTTATAATAAAGCTATGGCATATAGTAGAGATTTTAAACAAGGAGCATTAGATTACATCAAAGAAAGACATAGCCATGTCGAGGCAGCTAAAGTTTTTGATGTTGGCGTCAGAATTCTCTTCACATGGGAAAAGAAAGACGTGAACAAGGACACTTAGAGCGGAAAAAGCGAGTCGTCAAAAAGCGGAAGATTCCTTTGGAGGGATTGAAAGCCTTTGTAGAGGCTCATCTAGACGCTTTTTTACGGGAAATTGTGGCACATTTTGATTGTGCTGTCCCTTCAGTATAGGCAGCTTTAAAGCAGATTAAGGTCACTTTAAAAAAAGACGACTAGCTTTAAGGGACAAGATTCAGAGAAAGTCGCTGAGTTTTTTGATATTTTTAATAGCCTAAAAGATTTACCAGTCGTATATATTGACGAAACGGGAATCGACCGCTACCTCTATCGTCCTTATGCACGGGCTCTTAGAGGGGAGAAAGTCTATGAAAAGATTAGCGGACGGCGTTTTGAGCGGACTTCGATTGTTGCAAGACAAGTAGATGGAGAGTTTATAGCTCCCATGATTTACAAGGAAAGTATGACGAGCGATTTCTTTGTGGAGTGGTTCAAAATGCAACTCCTGCCTGCTTTGAAGACACCTCATGTCATTGTCATGGACAATGCTAGTTTTCATCCCAAGAACATTTTGGGTGGACTTTACTTTTTCTTACCTCTACCACCTTATTCACCAGATTTGAATCCTATTGAGCAAGTTTGAGATATTTTGAAGAAGAAAGTGACTGATTTATTAAGGGAAGTCCCAAATATTTTTGAATGTTTGGAACGTTTTTTTAAAATTAAATGACTATAATTATAAAATGCTTATTGATTTTGATTTAAAATGAGTCAAAAAGCCGTTGCACAACGGTTTTTTGTTATAATTAAATGAAGAATGTAGAATAAAAGGAGAAAAACATGACATTTGAAGAAATTCTGCCTGGGTTAAAGGCTAAGAAAAAATTTGTACGAACTGGATGGGGAGGTGCTGAAAACTATGTCCAACTTTTTGACACTATCGAGCAAAATGGTGTGGCCCTAGAAGTGACGCCCTATTTCCTCATCAACGTGTCTGGTGAGGGAGAAGGTTTTTCCATGTGGAGCCCGACACCTTGTGATGTTTTAGCGACGGATTGGGTAGAAGTGCATGACTAAACGTGTACTCATTACAGGAGTGAGTTCAGGAATTGGCATGGCTCAAGCTCAACTTTTTTTAGAGAATGGCTATCAAGTTTATGGAGTTGACCAAGGTGAAAATCCACTCTTACAGGGTGATTTCCACTTTTTACAGAGAGATTTGACCTTGGACTTAGAGCCTATTTTTGACTGGTGTTCTCAGGTGGATGTTTTGTGCAATACTGCGGGAGTTTTGGATGATTACAAACCACTTTTGGAACAGACAGCGCAGGAAATTCAAGATATTTTTGAAATCAACTATGTGACTCCTGTTGAGTTGACTCGGTATTATTTGACACAAATGCTGGAAAATAAAAAGGGAATCATCATCAATATGTGCTCTATTGCTTCTAGCCTAGCAGGTGGCGGTGGACACGCCTATACTTCTTCGAAGCATGCCTTGGCTGGCTTTACCAAGCAGTTGGCTCTAGACTATGCTGAAGCTGGGATTCAGGTATTTGGTATCGCTCCAGGAGCAGTCAAGACAGCTATGACCGCTGCGGATTTTGAGCCAGGTGGATTGGCTGACTGGGTGGCTAGTGAAACACCAATCAAACGCTGGATTGAGCCAGAGGAAGTAGCAGAGATCAGTCTTTTCTTAGCAAGTAGAAAAGCAAGCGCCATGCAGGGACAAATTCTGACAATAGATGGTGGCTGGTCTTTGAAGTAGGAGGATCTGATGGAAATCAAAAGACACTTTGGAGCCTACGCTGTTTGTTTTGAAAATGGGAAGTTACTCTGCATTGAAAAAACGAGAGGCCCTTATCAACATCGGTATGATCTACCTGGAGGCAGTCAGCAACTTGGTGAAGGACTGACGGAAACGCTGATTAGAGAAGTTTTGGAAGAGACGGGATATACTGTTGGAAGCTACTCCAATCCTCGAATCTACGATGTTTTTGTCAGGGAAGAATTAAAAAATTTTATGGTTTACCATGTCATGGTCCTGTATGATGTTGAAATGAATGAGGAGGCACCTCAAGTTACGATTTCGGAAGCTGTGTCTGATGGTGCGAATGATTCACTTGGATATATTTGGATGAATATTCAAGAGATCACAGAAGAAAATGCATCGCCACTAGTCTTGAAGGTCAAAGCAGAGTTATTAGGATTTCCAGAACTGGACAAGACTTCTTACATGAATTGGAAGGTGAATGATGAGAAACCAACTTGCCCTTAGTGGCGAAAAACTTGATGAAAAAGTTTATCCACAACTATTTCATCATGTTGGCATGATTCGTGGGGAATATTTGTTGAGAGAGCTCAATCAAAACATCCTATTACCAAGTTGTCAGCAATTTGTAAAAGATTATCTAGATACTATCTGTTCCTTGTACTCAGATGAGGAGATCTGGTATCGTTTTTCTGAGTTAACGAATACAGAAGCTAATTGTCTAGAGGGGACTAAAGAGTATTTTGATGAACGCCATCCTTTGTTTGGTTATAGAGGGACTAGGCGTTTACTGGCGTGTCCGGATGAATTTCAGGCTGAAGCACATGTCGTTACAGAAGTTTATCAAAACAATCCCAATCTATCCGTTATCTTTCCTTTTGTCAATGATGCTGAGCAGTTAAAGCAAGCTATTACAGTGTTGCGTCAGTGTGGCTTTACTGGAAAAGTCGCCACAATGGTTGAATTACCGTCAGCTTATTTTGACTTGGACAGAATACTGGAAACGGGTATTTCAAAGATTGTAGTTGGAATGAATGATTTGACTTCTTTTGTTTTTGCGACTGTGAGAAACAGTCAATGGCATGATATGGAAAGTCCAATAATGTTAGATATGCTAAGAGATATGCAGGATAAAGCAAGGATGAAAAAGATTGACTTTGCTGTAGCAGGCTATCTGAATGATTCTTTCATACAAAAAATGAATCAGATGGATATCAAATGTATTATCCATTATAGTTCTATTCCAGAGATTTTTAATTTAGAGATTGACCATCCAGACCATCTCAAACATATAAAAGAAGAAAGTAAAAAATTACAAAGGAGCACCCATGACACCGCAAGAAATGTGGAATGCATACAAGAAAATTAACCCCTCTATAGGAGATGAAATCGATGCCTGGGCTTTTGGAGTAGATGCCGATTTCTTGGCAGATTTGGTTTTAAGCGGCGAAAAGACTGCAACAGCATCAGCCTACGACCTCTATGCACTAGAAGCTGAGTCTCTTCCGCAAGAAGGCACCTTTGACATCATTTTAGATAGTCAAAATCAGGCTGTCTGTATTGTCGAAATTACAAAGGTTTCTGTCCAGCCCTTCAATCAAGTTTCTGCTCAACATGCCTTTAAGGAAGGTGAGGGAGACAAATCACTTACCTATTGGCGTCAGGTTCATGAGGATTTTTTCACAGACTGTTTGGGTGAAGCAGGACTGACTTTTACACCTGAAAGCAAGGTTGTTTTAGAAGAATTTCGCAAGGTCTACCCCCTGTAGACTGCTAGAAGGAAGAAAGTTTTGGAAATCACCGTCCAATCCTTTTTTCTTAGGCAAAACATGATATAATAAGTTTGTTTGAAGAAGAGCTCCAGCTCTTAAACTTAGATAGGAGAAAACTATGCAAGCAGTTGAACATTTTATTAAGCAATTTGTTCCTGAACATTATGATTTATTTTTAGACTTGAGTCGTGAGACCAAGACGTTTTCTGGGAAGGTGACCATCACTGGTCAAGCACAGAGTGACCGTATTTCCCTCCACCAAAAAGACTTGGAAATCGCCACTGTAGAAGTTGCAGGGGTAGCTCGCCCATTCACAGTTGATCATGACAATGAAGCCCTTCATATTGAATTAGCTGAGGCTGGTCAAGTTGAAGTGGTTATCGCTTTCTCAGGAAAAATTACAGATAACATGACAGGGATTTACCCATCTTACTATACAGTTGATGGAGTCAAGAAGGAAGTATTGTCTACTCAGTTCGAGAGCCATTTTGCGCGCGAAGCCTTCCCATGTGTGGATGAGCCAGAAGCCAAAGCAACTTTTGACCTCTCTCTACGTTTTGACCAAGCAGAAGGTGAATTGGCCTTGTCTAACATGCCAGAAATCAATGTTGAAAACCGTAAGGAAACAGGTATCTGGAAGTTTGAGACAACAGCTCGCATGTCTTCTTACTTGTTAGCCTTTGTTGCGGGTGATTTGCAAGGTGTAACGGCTAAAACTAAAAACGGTACTCTTGTAGGTGTTTACTCAACCAAAGCCCACCCACTATCTAACCTTGATTTCTCACTGGATATCGCTGTTCGCTCTATCGAGTTTTACGAAGATTACTATGGAGTTAAGTACCCAATTCCTCAATCTCTACATATCGCCCTCCCTGACTTCTCAGCTGGTGCTATGGAAAACTGGGGTCTTGTGACCTACCGTGAAGTTTACTTGGTTGTGGATGAAAACTCTACCTTTGCCAGCCGTCAACAAGTTGCTCTGGTTGTGGCCCATGAATTGGCTCACCAATGGTTTGGGAATCTCGTAACTATGAAATGGTGGGATGACCTTTGGCTCAATGAAAGCTTTGCTAACATGATGGAGTACGTCTGTGTGGATGCTATTGAACCAAGCTGGAATATCTTTGAAGATTTCCAAACAGGTGGAGTGCCTCACGCTCTTGAACGCGATGCGACTGATGGTGTTCAGTCTGTCCACGTCGAAGTTAAACATCCAGATGAAATCAATACGCTCTTTGACGGAGCTATCGTCTATGCCAAAGGAAGTCGCCTCATGCACATGCTTCGTCGTTGGCTAGGTGATGCCGATTTTGCCAAAGGTTTGCATGCCTACTTTGAAAAACATCAGTACAGCAATACAATTGGTCGTGACCTTTGGGATGCTCTTGGTCAAGCATCTAGCCGTGATGTTTCAGCCTTTATGGATTCTTGGTTGGAACAACCTGGTTATCCAGTTCTCACTGTCAAAGTTGAAAATGATGTCTTGAAGATTTCACAAAAACAATTCTTCATCGGTGAGAACGAAGATAAGAACCGTCTCTGGGTTGTGCCACTAAACAGCAACTGGAAAGGCTTGCCTGATACACTTGAAACTGAAAGTATCGAAATCCCTGGCTACGCAGCTCTTCTTGCTGAAAATGACGGAGCTCTTCGTCTCAACACTGAAAATACAGCCCACTACATTACAGACTATCAAGGAGGCTTATTAGATGCTGTTCTTGCTGACCTAGTTGAGCTTGATAACACAAGTAAACTGCAAATCGTCCAAGAACGTCGCTTGCTTGCTGAAGCAGGGCACATTTCTTATGCTGACTTGCTCCCAGTTCTTGATAAACTTGCTAAGGAAGAATCTTACCTTGTCGTTTCAGCTGTTTCTGAAGTAATTTCTGCTCTTGAGCGCTTTATCGATGAAGGAACAGAAGCTGAAAGAGCCTTCAAAGCCTTGGTTGCTAAATTGGCTCGTCACAACTATGACCGTCTTGGTTTTGAAGCTAAAGACGGAGAATCAGATGAGGATGAATTGGTTCGTCAGTTGGCTGTTTCTATGATGATTCGCTCAAATGGTGCAGAAGCTAGTCAAGTCGCTAGCCAAATCTTCGAAACACACAAGGAGAATCTTGCAGGACTTCCAGCAGCTATTCGCTCACAAGTTCTGATTAATGAGATGAAACATCATGAGACCAAAGACTTGTTAGCACTTTATCTTGATACTTATACTCACGCAACAGATGCTGTCTTTAAACGCCAGTTGGCAGTTGCTCTTGCTTACAGTACAGATGCGAACAATATCCAAACCTTGATTGCTTCTTGGAAGGACAAATTTGTGGTCAAACCACAAGACTTGTCTGCTTGGTATTACCAATTCCTAGCTCACCAAGCAACTCAGGAAACAGCTTGGTCTTGGGCGCGTGAAAACTGGGCTTGGATTAAGGCAGCTCTTGGTGGAGATATGAGCTTTGATAGCTTTGTTATCCTTCCTGCACACGTATTTAAGACTCAGCAACGCTTGGCAGAGTACAAGGAATTCTTTGAACCGCAACTTTCTGACCTTGCTCTTAGCCGTAACATCGGTATGGGAATCAAGGAAATTGCAGCGCGTGTTGACTTGATTAACCGTGAAAAAGCTGCAGTGGAAGCAGTCGTTCTTCAATACGGAAATTCATAAATGAGCCTAAAATAAAAAGAAAACTCAGCTATCTCATGTAATACTCTTCGAAAATCAAATTCAAACCACGTCAGCGTCGCCTTGCCGTACTCAAGTACAGCCTGCGGCTAGCTTCCTAGTTTGCTCTTTGATTTTCATTGAGTATAAAATGCAGAGAGTTGAGTTTTTTTTTAAGGCAAATTTGGTATAATGGTTTTAATAAGGAGGAGTTTCTCATGATAAAAATCTTATTGGTTGAGGATGACCTAGGCCTGTCAAATTCAGTATTTGACTTTTTAGACGATTTTGCGGATGTCATGCAGGTATTTGATGGGGAAGAAGGTCTCTACGAAGCTGAAAGTGGCGTCTATGATTTGATTTTGCTCGATTTGATGTTGCCAGAAAAAAATGGCTTCCAAGTCTTGAAAGAATTGCGTGAAAAGGGAATTACGACTCCAGTTCTGATCATGACTGCCAAGGAAAGTTTGGATGACAAGGGACATGGATTTGAACTGGGAGCGGATGATTATCTGACCAAACCTTTCTACTTAGAAGAACTCAAAATGCGGATTCAAGCCCTTCTCAAACGTTCAGGCAAGTTTAATGAAAACACCTTGACTTATGGAAATATTGTAGTTAATTTGTCAACCAATACCGTTAAGGTTGAAGATACTCATGTCGAATTACTGGGGAAAGAGTTCGATTTATTAGTTTATTTCCTTCAAAATCAAAATGTTATTTTGCCTAAGACTCAGATTTTTGATCGTTTATGGGGATTTGATAGTGACACAACAATTTCAGTTGTCGAAGTCTATGTTTCAAAAATTCGTAAGAAATTAAAAGGAACCACTTTTGCAGAGAATTTGCAAACCTTGCGCAGTGTTGGGTATATTTTAAAAGATGTTCAGTAAACTAAAAAAAACATGGTATGCGGATGACTTTAGTTATTTTATCCGCAACTTTGGTGTCTTCACTCTGATTTTCTCCACCATGACTCTAATTATTTTGCAGGTCATGCACTCGAGTCTCTATACTTCGGTGGATGATAAGCTTCATGGACTGAGTGAAAATCCTCAGGCAGTTATTCAGCTTGCTGTAAATAGGGCAACAGAAGAGATTAAAGACTTAGAGCATGCCGCTACAGATACTAGTAAGACTGAGATAAAACCCAATGTCAGTTCCAATACGGAGGTTATTCTTTTTGATAAGAATTTTACACAGCTCCTTTCTGGAAATCGATTTTTGGGATTGGATAAGATTAAGTTAGAGAAAAAAGAACTAGGCCATATCTATCAGATTCAGGTTTTTAATAGCTATGGACAAGAAGAAATCTATCGCATGATATTGATGGAAACCAATATCAGTTCGGTTTCAACCAATATCAAGTATGCAGCTATCTTGATTAATACCAGTCAGTTGGAGCAGGCCAGTCAAAAGCACGAGAAATTGATTGTGATTGTGATGGCAAGTTTCTGGATTTTATCTTTACTTGCAAGTCTCTATCTAGCTAGGGTCAGTGTTAGGCCCCTGCTTGAGAGCATGCAGAAGCAACAGTCCTTTGTGGAAAATGCTAGTCATGAGTTACGAACTCCACTCGCAGTTTTGCAAAATCGCTTAGAGACCCTTTTTCGTAAGCCAGAAGCAACCATTATGGATGTGAGCGAAAGCATTGCCTCTAGTTTGGAAGAAGTCCGAAATATGCGTTTTTTGACGACAAACTTGCTGAACTTAGCTCGTAGAGATGATGGGATTAAACCGGAACTTGCAGAAGTTCCAACCAGTTTTTTCAATACGACTTTCACAAACTATGAGATGATTGCCTCGGAAAATGACCGTGTCTTCCGTTTTGAAAATCGGATTCATCGCACGATTGTCACAGATCAGCTTCTTTTGAAACAATTGATGACCATCCTGTTTGATAATGCTATCAAATATACTGAGGAGGATGGTGAAATTGATTTTCTTATCTCGGCGACAGATCGCAATCTGTATTTACTGGTTTCTGATAATGGAGTCGGTATTTCGACAGAAGATAAGAAGAAAATTTTTGATCGTTTTTATCGAGTAGACAAGGCTAGAACCCGTCAAAAAGGTGGTTTTGGTTTAGGATTATCTCTGGCCAAGCAAATTGTAGATGCGCTTAAAGGAACCATTACTGTTAAAGATAATAAACCCAAGGGAACAATCTTTGAAGTGAAGATTGCCATCCATACACCATCGAAAAAGAAAAAATAAAAATATCGCTCCATATGGGGCGATATTTTGGATTATGTGACTTTCAGTCCGTCTCGCTAAGTCAGGTGTGAGACAGGCAAACCACCCGTTTTAGGGGTGGTCATGATTTTTTATGACATAAAAATCTTGACAGATAAACTTAAAAAATGTAAACTATTTACTGGTTAATTAATTGGTTAAACAACCAATTTAGAAAACTATTTAATCAAGTAAAGGAAGTTAAGAAAAAGCTTCATCATTTATTGAAATGAGGGATTTATGAAATTCAGTAAAAAGTATATAGCAGCTGGATCAGCTGTTATCGTATCCTTGAGTCTTTGCGCCTATGCACTGAACCAGCATCGCTCGCAGGAAAATAAGGACGATAATCGTGTCTCTTATGTGGATGGCAGCCAGTCAAGTCAGAAAACTGAAAACCTGACACCAGATCAGGTTAGCCAGAAAGAAGGAATTCAGGCTGAGCAAATTGTCATCAAAATTACAGATCAGGGCTATGTGACGTCACACGGTGACCACTATCATTACTATAATGGGAAAGTTCCTTATGATGCCCTCTTTAGTGAAGAACTCTTGATGAAGGATCCAAACTACAAACTTAAGGATGGAGATATTGTCAATGAGGTCAAGGGTGGTTATATCATCAAGGTCGATGGAAAATATTATGTCTACCTGAAAGATGTAGCTCATGCTGATAATGTTCGAACTAAGGATGAAATCAATCGTCAAAAACAAGAACACGTCAAAGATAATGAGAAGGTCAGCTCTGATGTTGCTGTAGCAAGGTCTCAGGGACGCTATACGACAGATGATGGTTATGTCTTTAATCCAGCTGATATTATCGAAGATACTGGTGATGCTTATATCGTTCCTCACGGAGGACACTATCACTACATTCCAAAAAGTGATTTGTCTGCTAGTGAATTAGCAGCCGCTAAAGCTCATTTAGCTGGCAAAAATACGCAACCAAGTCAGCTAAGCTATTCTTCAGCAGCTAGTGACAATAACACGCAATCTGTAGCACAAGGATCAACTAGCAAGCCAGAAGGTAAGGCTGAAAGTCTCCAAAGTCTATTGAAAGAACTCTACGATTCACCTAGCGACCAACGTTACAGTGAATCAGATGGTCTGGTTTTTGACCCTGCTAAGATTATCAGCCGTACACCAAATGGTGTTGCGATTCCGCATGGCGACCATTATCATTTTATTCCTTACAGTAAGCTCTCTCCTTTAGAAGAAAAGATTGCTAGAATGGTGCCTATCGGTGGTACTGGTTCTACGATTTCTACAAATGAAAAACCTAATGAAGTAGCGTCTAGTCTAGGAAGTCTTCCAAGTAATCCATCTATATTGAATAATGCTTCCTCAACGTTAAATAAGGAAATTTCTTCAACATCTGATGGTTATATCTTTAATCCTAAAGATATTGTCGAAGAAACAGCCACAGCTTATATCGTCAGACATGGTGATCATTTCCATTACATTCCTAAGTCGAATCAAATTGGTAAACCGACTCTTCCAAACAATGGTCTAGCAACACCTTCGCCATCTCTTCCAGTCAATCCAGGAACTTCATATGAGAAACATGAAGAAGGTGGGCACGGCTTTGATGCTAATCGTATTATTGCGGAAGATGAAGCAGGATTTATCATGAGTCACGGCGACCATAATCATTACTTCTTCAAGAAGGTTTTGACAGCTGATCAAATCAAGGCAGCGCAAGACCACTTGAAAGGGGCAAATACAGCAAAACCAAATCCAGCTCATGATGACGATCACGATGAAGATCATCATGGACACCATCATGGTGAAGACCATGATCACGGTTTTGATGCCGATCGTGTCATTAGTGAGGATGATCAAGGCTTTGTCATGAGTCACGGCGACCATAATCATTACTTCTATAAGAAAGATTTGACAGCTGAGCAAATTAAGGCCGCACAGGATCATCTGAAAACACATCATGATGCAGAGCCTGTAAAACCTCTTGCTAAAACGGTAGAGTCTTTCTCAAGAGATGCTAGCGATGAAGAAAAGATTGCTTATATTTCGAAGACCTACGGTGTTCCACTTGAAGCGATTAGAATTTCAAACGGATTCTTTGTTTTTGGAAATCCAGACCAAGCCTACGATCCAACTCATATCCATCCCTATGCTGTTCGTAAGGAACACGTTCGACTTCCACTCCAGACAGGAAATCCAGAACTTGATTTCTTAAATGAACTCTATACCACTGCTTTGCGAGATGGTGTGTCTCCTTATAGTTTACAGGTAGAAAATGGTAGTTTTGTGATTCCTCATGGCGATCACAATCACTACATCAAGGTTCAAACGAAGGGCTATGAAGTAGCTTTGAAAAACAAGATTCCAGCTCTACAATCTAACTACCAACCTGGAGCTTTTGATGAGAAGGCAGTCTTGGCAAAAGTAGATCAACTTCTAGCTGATAGTAGAAGCATCTACAAAGACAAGCCTATCGAACAAAGACAGATTGAGTTAGCTTTAGGTCAGTTTACTGAAAACATGAAGAAACTGGCAACTAACTCTACAGCGGGTTATCTTGCGACACTTGATCTCTTTGATAAGCAATATATCCATATTGATGAAAGTGTCAAACCTGTTGAAACAAGTGCTCTAGATAAGAAATATCAAGCCTTGATTGATAAAATCAATACACTGGATACAGATTCTTATGGGCTTCCTAAGAAAGACCTTCTCGTTCGACTCCAAGAAGCTAAGTTGGCTAAAGATGAGGCAGGTTTGGCAGCGGTTGAATCACAACTTCAAGCCTTGCAAGACTTTAATGACCGAACAGGTGTTACAACTGTAGAATACATCAAGTATTTCTACGAACACGTAAATGACGGTCGTTTGAGTGATGAACTGCGAAACAAAGTAGCTCAGTTGACTTGGACCTTGTATCAATCTCAATCCTTCCTAAAAGCAGCAGAATTGAACAAATTATTCCCAAGCATCTATCAAGCAAAACAAGAAGTGGAAGAAGCTTTGAAAGCTCAGCCAACTACTGCGAAATCAAGTCAAACAGTTCTAGATACTGAAAAAGTTGATAATCAAAGTGCCAAGACAGCTATTTATGGCTTCTTGAAAGAACTGTACGGAGACTTTATGCCTGAAGAACATGTCAATCATGTTAGCAAGGAACAAGTAGAAAGTCTCTTGAGCAAGGCAACTCAACTCTTAGAGCAAATCCAAGAAGAAGGAATCAGACAATCCTTGGCAGAAGAAGTAGAAAATCTCAAAGCTGCTACAAACAAGGCTGATGCGGACTTGGATGAAGTAAACAGTCAGGTAAAAGATGTCTTGACTCGTATCGCTAGCGCCCTTCAACAAGAAAAGGAAAATGCTGAGCAAGACCCTCAGACACTAGTACTCTATCAAAAACTCTACGATATTCTCATGTCGCTTCACTCTTATTTAGAAAACAACAAGGGTTCTGATGCGGACTTTGATAAGGTAGATGCTTTACTAGATCAACTTTCTGCTAAGAGTAAAGATAAAGCTGCTTTACTTGAATTGACAAAAGCTATTCTAGTCTTGAATCAAGAAATCAAGTCAAAATCAAGCTCAAGTGAAGAAGCAACTCCAGCGACAAATGCCGAGTCAAATGGTGAGAACACAAGTTCCGAAACTGAAACATCAGTGGCTGCAGAATCTAACAGTGAAACTGCAAGGGACGAAAACAAACCAAGCAATACAACAGATTCTAAACCTGCTGAACCAGCTTCAGAAAAGGAAACAACAGAATCTACAACAAGTACTGGAAATCAAGAAAAACCAGCAGAATAAAAAAGTTGGGAGATAAAAAGTTTGTGGTCGTAGATCTAGGAGATTTTCCCATTCAAGGCTGTTTCCTATTTCTCACTGTAATTATAAACCATGGCAACATAAGAAAACGAGCATTTCCAACTGAGGAGGTACTCGTTTTTTGATAGTTAGAAGTAGTTTTTATCCGTCTATTTAGAGTTGATTACAAATGATCTTGAAAGAAATTATTGACTTGAATGTGGATATAAGATTTATTCACTGATTATAATGTTTAAATAGCGCTCCAAAGCAAAGAATTATCCTCATGAGTATAAATCTTCTAAATCAACGACTTCCAAACCATGTTCTGTCAAGCGATAGATGCTTGAACAGACCTCTTTTAAGAAACGCCTGTCATGCGAAACAGTGATGAGACCGCCTGGATAGGTTGCAAAGAGTTTCCTGATGTGGGGTTGAGAAGTGGGAGAAAAGTTTCGTGTGGGTTCATCCAGCAGGAGAAAGTTTGGTTTGCGCAGCACTAAATCCAAAAGCAGGAGTTTTCCCTGTTGCCCGCCAGATAAGGAGCGAATTTGATGCTGCATTTCTGGATAACTGAAATTGAGACTAGCTAAGTGGGATTGGATTTTCTGCAGTTCCTCTTTTTCCCCAATTTTGCTGAGATAGGCTATTGGTGATAAATCCAATTGCAGTTTTTTGTGGTAATCTTGTGGCATAAAACCAAGCGAAATCTCTCTTTTATCATTAAGAAGTTGCTGTAACTTGGCTAACAGAGTTGATTTCCCAATACCATTTGGGCCGATGATACCGATTTTTTCTTGGCCACGGACAGTTAGTTGTAGTCCCTGAGACAAAATTCGCTCGCCGATGGACAAATTTTCTTTTTCCAGTTGGATTAAGACTTTAGAAGCCGGTAATGGCTGTATATCTGAGAAGAAAAGTCTGATTTCTTCCTCTTCAAGTGGTTTTTGGGTCATGGACTGAGCTGCCTTTTCAATACGTTTTTCTTGAGAGAGAACAGTTTTCATTTTTTTAGCCAATAGGCGACCGGCAGTACTGTCTTTGGTAGCTCGAAGAGCAGTTTCCACATTTTGCTTGACTCGTCGATGTTTTTCCATTGTTTTGTCATAGGCTCTTTGGTCGTTAGCAGCTTGCTGACTTTGTCTGGCAAAATTAGCCTTTCTCTGCTCACTGTAGCGATCATAGTCCAAATGCTCTACTAGTGTTTCCGCTTCTTTCCGGTGCTTGACCAGTCGCAAGTGGACAATAGTATCAGCCGTTTCAGAAAGAAAGTCTTCATCATGGGAAATGAAAATAACAGTTTGTCTAATCTTTTGAATCTGATTTTTTAGCCAATCAACCGTCTCAAGGTCTAGGTCATTTGAAGGTTCATCTAAAAATAGAATTTCAAAGGGTTTGCCTAACTCATGGATGAGCTGAATTTTCAAAGCTTCGCCCCCTGATAGACTGCCAATTTCTTGCTCGCTTGCGAAACGATTGCTATCGAAATGCAATTCCTCAGCTAAACGATAAAGAATACTGTAGTCTAAATCAATAAAATCTAAAAAGAAGTAGTCATGTAGAGTTTTCTTTTTCAGCTCTTCGGGGAGTTTTTGAGGAATGTAGGCTATTGATTGATAATCAGATTGAATGTCTCCCCTGATAGTGAAATCAGGCAAAGCTTCCCCCATAAAAATTTTAAGTAAGGTTGATTTGCCATTTCCTTCTTCACCAATAATAGCTACCTTTTCCCCATCGTGGATGGTCATGTTTAGGTCAGATACAAGGTCTCGTAAATCTTTGTTTTGTGTGATGGTTAGATGATTGATGTTTATCATATTGTTGCCCTTTCTAGAATGTCAATAGTGCATAACAAAAAGCTCTACTTTACCTAGTAGAGCCAAAAGTCACTATTGAAAACTCTATTATCCCCGTTGAAAAGCTCGTCAAACTAGCTTAGGATTGCCTAATCCAACTCAAGAGGAGCAGATGGTTAGCTTTCTAGTTTGCTCTTTGATTTTCATTGAGTATAAAATGCCAGAAAAAGAGCATAAAAGAGTATACAAAAAGAGACAAAAACAAGATCTACTAAATAAAGTTTCTTTATTTGATAGACTTAGTTGTTCATGTCTCCCTTACCTCCGAGTATTAGTACCTTTATCCTATACCTTTAAGGAAATTTTGTCAACAGACAACTGGAAATTCCAAGTTCTAAAATCCGAGTGGTAAGCATTAGTAATGAACTCTTTGTCTTCCATGTGAGCATCCTCCTTACTACTCAGTATAGCGCTACAAAATAAAAACATCATAGTGAATATGTCAAAAAATTCGAATTTTAATTACAAAGTTTGCTGGGCTGATTTGTAGCCTTTTCATGGTATAATCAAGAGAGTAAATCTTTATGGAGGAAGTATGAAATTAAATATTCAAGAAATTCGTAAGCAGTCTGAAGGATTGCACTTTGAACAAACTTTAGACCTAGTCGCAGACCTGCGTGCACGTAATCAAGAAATTTTAGATGTGAAAGATATTCTTGCAGTTGGGAAAGTACAATACGAAGATCGTATGTATTTCTTAGATTATCAGTTATCTTACACCATTGTTCTTGCTTCAAGTCGCAGTATGGAGCCAGTTGAGCTAGTTGAATCTTATCCAGTCACAGAAGTTTTTATGGAAGGCGCAACCAACCAGCTAGATCAAGAAGTTCTAGATGATGACTTGGTCTTGCCTATCGAAAATGGAGAACTTGACCTTGCTGAGAGCGTATCAGACAATATCCTGCTCAATATCCCTATCAAGGTTTTGACGGCTGAAGAAGAGGCTGGACAAGGATTTGTGTCAGGAAATGACTGGCAAATCATGACAGAGGAAGAGTACCAAGCCCAACAAGCAGTTAAGAAAGAAGAAAACAGTCCTTTTGCTGGCTTACAAGGACTATTTGATGGAGACGAATAATGGTCTTGTCAAAAAAACGCGCACGAAAGGTGCTTGAAGAAATCATTGCTCTTTTCCCGGATGCCAAGCCTAGTCTTGACTTTACCAATCATTTTGAACTCCTGGTTGCGGTCATGTTGTCAGCCCAGACGACAGATGCAGCGGTAAATAAGGCAACGCCAGGTCTCTTTGCTGCCTTTCCAACGCCACAAGCTATGTCTGTGGCGACAGAGAATGAGATTGCTTCGCACATTTCTCGTCTGGGACTGTATCGGAATAAGGCTAAATTCCTTAAAAAATGTGCCCAACAGCTACTAGACGATTTTGACGGTCAAGTTCCTCAGACACGTGAAGAATTAGAAAGTCTAGCAGGTGTTGGTCGTAAGACGGCTAATGTTGTCATGAGTGTGGGCTTTGGAATTCCAGCCTTTGCAGTCGATACTCATGTGGAGCGTATTTGTAAGCACCACGATATCGTCAAAAAATCAGCGACACCGCTTGAGGTGGAAAAACGGGTTATGGATATCTTGCCACCGGAGCAGTGGTTAGCTGCCCATCAGGCCATGATTTATTTTGGAAGAGCCATCTGTCACCCTAAAAATCCGGAGTGTGACCAGTACCCACAATTATATGATTTTAGCAATTTATAAGATGGGTCTCAAAAGTTTTTGCTTGATTTTAGGCTTGCTTTGTGCTATAGTAATTGATAACTAAATATTCCTTTAAACCTGTCCCGTGAGGCAGGCAAGGAGCGCGATAAAGTAGAAGGGTGAAGTCTATACTGTTTGCGGTAGGGCTCGCTTGGCTATACATTTCAAGTCTCCTTGTTTAAGGAGACTTTTCTTTTTGGAGGTTTGTCATGAAGACAAAAGAAGTTGTAGACGAATTGACCGTCAAACGAGCGATTACGCGTATTACTTATGAGATTATCGAACGTAACAAAGATTTGAATAAAATCGTCTTGGCTGGTATTAAAACTCGTGGTGTCTTTATCGCCCACCGAATCCAAGAACGTTTGGAGCAGCTAGAAAACCTTTCAGTTCCTGTTGTGGAATTGGATACCAAACCTTTCCGTGACGATGTTAAAAGTGGAGAAGATACTTCTTTGGTTTCTGTTGATGTGACAGACCGTGAAGTTATCTTGGTGGATGATGTACTTTATACAGGCCGTACCATCCGCGCCGCTATTGATAATATTGTAGGTCATGGCCGTCCTGCGCGCGTGAGTTTAGCAGTTCTAGTCGATCGTGGACATAGAGAATTGCCAATCCGTCCAGATTACGTTGGGAAAAATATCCCTACCAGTCGTTCTGAAGAAATCATCGTAGAGATGGCAG
This sequence comes from Streptococcus mitis, assembly GCF_002860865.1. Classification (GTDB taxonomy): domain Bacteria; phylum Bacillota; class Bacilli; order Lactobacillales; family Streptococcaceae; genus Streptococcus; species Streptococcus mitis_AT. Next base: position 676,547 of record NZ_PKIE01000001.1, on the reverse strand, counting down.
AACTTGATGGCCAAGACAGAGTTCTGATTACTGAAGAAGCTTAGAAAGCTAAAGGAGTAGCCATGTCAGAAAATCAACAAGCATTGAACCATGTGGTGTCCATGGAAGACCTCACTGTCGATCAAGTGATGAAATTGATCAAGCGAGGAATTGAGTTTAAAAATGGAACTCAGCTTCCTTATGAAGACCATCCGATTGTTTCCAATCTTTTCTTTGAGGATTCTACACGGACGCATAAGTCCTTTGAAGTGGCAGAGATTAAACTGGGGCTTGAACGACTTGACTTTGATGTGAAGACTAGTTCGGTCAATAAGGGTGAGACACTTTATGATACCATCCTGACTCTGTCTGCTTTAGGAGTGGATGTCTGTGTGATTCGTCACCCAGAGGTTGACTACTACAGAGAGTTAATTGCAAGTCCAACGATTACGACTTCCATTATCAATGGTGGAGATGGTTCGGGCCAACACCCTAGCCAGAGCTTGCTTGATTTGATGACCATTTATGAGGAATTTGGCCACTTTGAGGGGCTCAAGGTTGCGATTGCAGGTGACTTGGACCACTCACGTGTTGCCAAATCCAATATGCAGATTTTGAAACGCTTGGGAGCTGAACTTTACTTTGCTGGACCAGAGGAATGGAGAAGTCAAGAGTTTGCAGACTATGGGCAGTTTGTAACTATTGATGAAATTATTGATCAGGTGGATGTCATGATGTTTCTCCGTGTGCAACATGAACGCCATGATAGTGGAGCTGTCTTTTCAAAAGAAGACTACCATGCCCAACATGGCTTGACTCAAGAACGTTATGACCGTTTGAAAGAAACAGCAATCCTTATGCACCCAGCTCCAGTCAATCGTGATGTAGAAATCGCAGACCACTTGGTTGAAGCACCAAAATCACGGATTGTCCAACAAATGACCAATGGTGTCTTTGTTCGAATGGCAATCTTAGAATCCGTACTGGCGAGTAGAAACGCCAACTAAAACACAAGACGTTAAAAGACGCCAGTGAGCGTCCACGAGAGGTGAAAATATGACAAAAAGACTTCTAGTATTAGAAGATGGAACAATTTTCGAAGGCAAGGCCTTCGGAGCAGATATTGATGTAACTGGTGAAATTGTCTTTAATACAGGCATGACCGGCTACCAAGAATCCATTACAGACCAGTCTTATAATGGACAAATCTTGACCTTTACTTATCCTTTGGTCGGAAATTATGGAATTAACCGTGATGATTATGAATCCATTATTCCAACTTGTAAGGGAGTTGTTGTTTTCGAAGAAGCGCGTAGAGCAAGTAACTGGCGTAATCAAATGACCTTGGATGAATTTTTGAAAGCCAAGAAAATTCCTGGTATTTCAGGGATTGATACGCGTGCACTTACCAAGATTATCCGTAAGCATGGTACCATGCGTGCAACCTTGACCCATGTTGGGGACAGCATGGATCATGTGACGGACCAGCTCCAAGCAACGGTATTGCCGACAGACAATATTAAGCAGGTTTCTACTAAAACATCCTATCCAGCTCCAGGAGTTGGTTTGAGCGTAGTGCTAGTAGACTTTGGTCTTAAGCACTCAATTTTACGTGAACTTTCGAAGCGAAACTGTAATGTGACCGTGGTTCCATACACAACAACGGCAGAAGAAATTCTTCATCTTAATCCTGACGGAGTGATGTTGTCAAATGGGCCAGGTAACCCAGAAGACGTTCCACAGGCACTCGATATGATTCGCGGTGTGCAAGGAAAAATTCCAATCTTTGGTATTTGTATGGGACACCAACTCTTCGCTATGGCAAATGGTGCTAAGACCTACAAGATGAAATTTGGTCACCGTGGCTTTAACCATGCAGTACGTGAAATTGCCACAGGACGAGTAGACTTTACCAGCCAGAACCACGGTTATGCAGTTAGCCGTGAGGATTTGCCAGAGCACTTGATTATCACCCACGAAGAAATCAATGATAAGTCAGTGGAAGGTGTGCGCCACAGATATCAACCTGCTTTCTCTGTTCAATACCATCCAGATGCAGCCCCTGGTCCACACGACGCTAGCTACCTATTTGACGAGTTTATCGAGATGATGGAAGCATTTAAACAATCAAATTAATAACGAGTAAAAGCTTGTCGAAGAATTTATGTAACTGAACACGGACGGAAAGCTCGGAATTTAGAGAAACCAATTTGGATTGTCAATCCTTCCTTGGTTTCCTAAAATTCAATCGCTTTCTATTCGTCCTTTGTATCTTATTTAATGGCAACCTGAGAGTTGCCAAATAGAAAGGCAGGTCGTTTCTTTTAGTCGCTATCAGGCGAACTAAAAACTCCCTGCACTAGATTTTTTACCGAAAAGTATCGTTTCGCTAAAAAATCGTCGGAGAATTTATTTAATGGCAACCTGAGAGTTGCCGAATAGAAAGGAGAAGATACATTGTTCGCGGAAGTGAACACGCCCTAAGAACTGTGTGAAAAAGATAAACATCGTCTTGACGCTGAAGGCGTCTGCACCGAGTTTCCTATTTTCACTGTGTTCTTTACGGGCTTTGTATCATAAACTATGCCTAAACGTACTGATATTCAAAAAATTATGGTGATTGGTTCTGGTCCGATTATTATTGGTCAGGCTGCTGAGTTTGACTACGCTGGGACCCAGGCTTGCTTGTCGTTGAAAGAGGAAGGTTATGAGGTTGTCTTGGTTAACTCAAACCCTGCCACCATCATGACGGACAAGGAAATTGCTGATAAGGTTTATATTGAACCGATTACTCTTGAGTTTGTAACGCGTATTCTTCGTAAGGAGCGTCCAGATGCCTTGCTACCAACACTCGGTGGTCAGACAGGTCTCAACATGGCCATGGAATTGTCTAAAAATGGTATTCTCGATGAGCTTGGAGTGGAACTTCTGGGAACTAAATTATCTGCTATTGACCAAGCGGAGGATCGTGACCTCTTTAAACAATTGATGGAAGAACTCAACCAACCAATTCCAGAATCTGAAATTGTTAATACAGTAGAAGAAGCAGTTGCCTTTGCAGCAACAATTGGCTACCCAGTTATCGTTCGTCCAGCCTTTACACTTGGTGGTACTGGTGGTGGTATGTGTGCCAACGAGGAAGAATTGCGTGAAATCGCTGAAAATGGTTTGAAATTGTCACCTGTTACCCAATGTTTGATTGAACGTTCGATTGCAGGTTTCAAGGAAATCGAATACGAAGTGATGCGTGACTCAGCTGACAATGCTTTGGTTGTTTGTAACATGGAAAACTTTGACCCAGTTGGGATTCACACAGGGGATTCCATTGTATTTGCCCCTGCCCAAACCATGTCAGACTATGAAAACCAAATGCTTCGTGACGCAAGCTTGAGCATTATTCGTGCCCTCAAGATTGAAGGTGGATGTAATGTTCAGCTGGCTCTTGATCCACACAGTTTCAAGTATTATGTCATCGAAGTAAACCCTCGTGTATCACGTTCGTCAGCACTTGCTTCTAAGGCGACAGGTTACCCAATTGCTAAGTTGGCTGCTAAGATTGCAGTAGGTTTGACCTTGGATGAGGTTATTAACCCAGTTACAGGTTCAACCTATGCCATGTTTGAGCCTGCCCTTGACTACGTGGTTGCTAAGATTCCTCGTTTCCCATTTGACAAGTTTGAAAAAGGTGAGCGCCGTCTTGGTACCCAGATGAAGGCGACTGGAGAAGTCATGGCAATCGGTCGTAACATCGAGGAATCTCTCCTTAAGGCTTGTCGTTCCCTTGAAATTGGGGTTCATCACAATGAAATACCTGAACTTGCATCAGTTTCTGATGATGCCTTGATTGAAAAGGTTGTGAAAGCCCAAGACGATCGTCTCTTCTATGTATCAGAAGCTATTCGTCGTGGTTATACACCTGAAGAGATTGCAGAGCTTACAAAAATCGATATCTTTTATCTCGATAAACTCCTACATATCTTTGAAATTGAGCAGGAGTTGGGAGCTCATCCAGAAGATCTAGACGTTTTGAAAACGGCTAAACTAAATGGATTTTCAGACTGTAAGATTGCTGAACTATGGAAAACGACTGCTGATCACGTTCGCCAGCTTCGCTTGGAAAACAAGATTGTCCCAGTCTACAAGATGGTAGACACTTGTGCGGCAGAATTTGACTCTGAAACACCATACTTCTATTCAACCTATGGATGGGAAAATGAATCTATCAAGTCTGATAAGGAATCCGTCCTAGTTCTAGGTTCAGGTCCAATCCGTATCGGTCAAGGGGTTGAATTTGATTACGCAACCGTTCACTCTGTTAAGGCTATTCAGGCTGCTGGTTATGAAGCTATTATCATGAACTCAAACCCAGAGACCGTTTCTACAGACTTCTCTGTGTCTGACAAGCTCTACTTTGAGCCATTGACTTTCGAAGATGTTATGAATGTCATTGACCTTGAGCAACCAAAAGGAGTTATCGTTCAGTTTGGTGGTCAAACAGCCATCAACCTTGCGGAGCCATTGGCAAAAGCAGGTGTGACCATCCTTGGGACACAGGTTGCTGACCTAGACCGTGCCGAAGACCGTGACCTCTTTGAGCAAGCTCTTAAAGATTTGGATATTCCACAGCCACCAGGACAAACTGCTACCAATGAAGAAGAAGCAGTACTTGCAGCTCGCAAGATTGGTTTCCCAGTCCTCGTTCGCCCATCTTATGTCTTGGGTGGTCGTGCTATGGAAATCGTTGAAAACGAAGAAGACCTTCGTTCTTATATGCGTACTGCGGTTAAGGCAAGTCCAGACCACCCTGTTCTTGTTGACTCTTATATCGTCGGACAAGAGTGTGAAGTCGATGCCATTTCAGACGGAGAAAATGTCCTTATCCCAGGTATCATGGAGCATATCGAACGTGCCGGTGTCCACTCAGGTGACTCAATGGCCGTTTACCCACCACAAACCTTGTCGCAAAAGGTGCAAGAAACAATCGCAGACTATACTAAACGCCTAGCAATCGGTCTTAACTGCCTTGGAATGATGAACATCCAGTTTGTTATCAAGGATGAAAAAGTCTACGTTATTGAGGTCAATCCACGTGCCAGCCGTACGGTACCTTTCCTTTCAAAAGTAACTAATATTCCTATGGCTCAGGTAGCTACTAAGCTCATTCTTGGTCAAAACCTTGAAGAACTTGGCTACCAAGATGGACTTTACCCTGAAAGCACCCGCGTTCATATCAAGGCACCTGTCTTCTCCTTTACCAAACTAGCTAAGGTAGACAGCTTACTTGGTCCTGAAATGAAGTCAACAGGGGAAGTTATGGGTTCTGATACGACTTTGGAAAAAGCTCTCTATAAGGCCTTTGAAGCTTCTTACCTCCACTTGCCAACTTTTGGAAATGTTGTATTTACTATTGCTGATGATGCCAAAGAAGAAGCCTTGGACTTAGCTCGTCGTTTCCAAAATATTGGCTATGGAATTCTCGCGACAGAAGGGACAGCAGCCTTCTTTGCTAGTCATGGATTGCAAGCCCAACCTGTTGGTAAGATTGGTGATGACGATAAGGATATTCCAAGTTTTGTTCGCAAAGGAAGAATTCAAGCTATCATTAACACAGTAGGAACCAAACGAACTGCTGACGAAGATGGAGAGCAAATCCGCCGTTCAGCCATTGAACACGGGGTGCCCCTCTTCACAGCCCTAGATACAGCTAATGCCATGCTTAAGGTACTTGAAAGTCGTAGTTTTGTTACAGAAGCAATCTAGTTTAGAAAAGTTTTTCACAATTTAAAAGCCAGCGTCAGAAAACGCTGGCTTTTGCGATATTAGTGCAGGCTATTCAACTATCAGTTCTTCACTCAAGGATGATGATGAATTGTGATACGATAAGAATAAATTGAGAATGGCTTATGATGTTAATTGTTCCCCTTTTTTGTAATTCTAGTATATCAGAGTCAATATATATTTGTATGGTACTCCCTTTTGCAAAAATGGCTATTTCAGGTTAAAAAAACGACATTTTAGATTTTCTGTTCCAGAAAAAGCTATCGCTATGATATAATTATTTTATGATTATTACTATTCCTATAAAAAACCAAAAAGATATTGGTACACCATCTGATTCAGTCGTTGTTCTCGGCTATTTTGATGGTATACACAAGGGGCATCAAGAATTATTTCGCATTGCCAATAAGGCTGCGAGAAAAGATTTATTACCTATCGTCGTTATGACCTTTAATGAATCTCCAAAGATTGCTTTAGAGCCTTATCATCCTGATCTGTTTTTACATATTTTGAACCCTGCTGAACGTGAGAGGAAATTAAAGCGTGAAGGCGTAGAAGAATTATATCTCCTTGATTTTAGTAGTCAATTCGCTAGTCTCACGGCAGAAGAATTTTTTGCAACTTATATCAAGGCTATGAATGCCAAAATTATTGTTGCAGGTTTTGATTATACATTTGGTTCTGACCAAAAAACGGCAGAAGACTTAAAGGATTACTTTGATGGAGAAGTCATTATCGTTCCACCTGTAGAAGATGAGAAAGGAAAGATTAGTTCAACTCGTATCCGTCAAGCTATTTTAGATGGAAATGTAAAAGAAGCAGGAGAACTTTTGGGGGCACCGCTTCCATCAAGAGGTATGGTGGTTCATGGCAATGCTCGTGGTCGTACGATTGGTTATCCAACAGCTAATTTGGTGCTTTTAGATCGTACTTATATGCCAGCAGATGGCGTTTATGTCGTTGATGTTGAGATTCAAAGACAGAAGTATCGTGCTATGGCTAGTGTCGGGAAAAATGTGACCTTTGATGGAGAAGAAGCACGTTTTGAAGTCAATATTTTTGATTTTAATCAAGATATTTATGGGGAAACCGTCATGGTTTATTGGCTTGATCGCATTCGAGATATGAGCAAATTTGACTCAGTTGACCAATTAGTGGATCAGTTAAGGGCTGATGAAGAAGTAGCTCGGAATTGGTCTTAAGAGTTTGGGTAATTAAAAAAGAGGCTGTTTGTAACCCAAAAGATAGATGAATAAGTCTAACTTTTGAGGTCACTACACTACCTCTTTTTATTCTTTTTCAAAGGTGAATCCTTCTCCAAGGATTTCATGGGCTTCTGTAATGGTTATAAAGGCTTGAGGATCGATTCGATGAATCATTTCCTTCATTTTCACAATCTCATTTCTACCGACAATACAGTAGATAATCTTCAAATCTTTTTGACTATAGTAGCCTTGACCAGAAATAAAAGTAACGCCTCTTCCTAGATCATCATTAATCGCTTTAGCAAGTTGGTCAGGACGTTTTGTGATAATCATAAAGCCTTTACCAGCATAGCCACCTTCTCCAATCAAATCAATGACACGAGAAACGATAAAATCAAATAAGAGCGTGTAAGAAACCAATCTCAAGTCCTTGAAGATTAGGAGAATGAGCATGAGAATACAAAAATCTAAGATAAAGAGCAGTTTTCCCATTGATATATGAGTGTATTTATTGAGAATACGAGCTAGAATATCAGTACCACCAGTTGTACCTCCAGCATTAAATATAATTCCAAGACCGATTCCCAATAGAATTCCCGCTATAAGAGCTGTGATTAGTAAATCACCTTGAAGGTCAATATGAAGGGGAATACGCTCGAAAAAAGCCAACCAGGCAGACAAGGCTAAGGTTCCGAGCAAACTAGAATAGAGGGATTTTGCTCCAAATATTTTCCAAGCTAGGATGAAAAGGGGAATGTTAATCAGCAAGTTCATGAGCGAAACAGGGATTTTAAAAAGATAAAAGGTGATGAGGGTAATACCTGTCGCCCCTCCTTCAAAGAGATGACGGGGAACTACAAAATAAGTCAGTCCAAAAGCATAAATAGCAGCACCTAGTAAAATGGTTAAAATGGGGTAAATTTTTTTAATCATAGGACACCTCTTTTCTTATAAGTTGATTATATCAAATTTTTACGGAAAATTTGATTGACTCCATTAGGATTTTTAATCTTTTTTTGATATAATTAGAAGTAAGAAAACCAATCTGAATCCTAAAATAGAAAGATTGATACTATGACAAAAATTAAGATTGTAACCGATTCATCTGTTACTATTGAACCAGAACTAGTAAAACAATTAGATATTACAATTGTTCCATTATCTGTAATGATTGATAATGTTGTTTATTCTGATGCGGATTTGAAAGAGGAAGGTAAATTTCTTCAGTTGATGCAAGCAAGTAAGAATCTTCCTAAGACAAGTCAACCTCCTGTAGGTGTCTTTGCTGAAGTTTTTGAAGACCTATGCAAAGATGGTAGCCAGATTCTTGCTATTCATATGTCCCATGCTCTTTCGGGGACTGTAGAAGCAGCACGCCAAGGTGCCAGCCTATCTACTGCCGACGTGACAGTTATCGATAGTTCCTTTACTGACCAAGCCTTGAAATTCCAAGTTGTTGAGGCTGCGAAATTAGCACAAGAAAGCAAAGATATGGCGGAAATTTTATCTCACGTTGAAGAGGTAAAAAAACATACAGAGCTTTATATTGGTGTTTCTACTCTAGAAAATCTAGTAAAAGGTGGACGAATTGGCCGTGTAACTGGATTGTTGAGCTCACTTCTCAATATCCGTGTTGTCATGCAAATGAAAGACCATGAATTGCAGCCAATTGTTAAAGGTCGTGGAGCTAAAACCTTTAAAAAATGGTTAGATGAGTTGACAACATCTCTCTCTGAACGTTCTGTAGCAGAGATTGGAATTTCATATTCTGGTAATGCTGACTGGGCAAAAGAGATGAAAGAAAGTTTACAAGCCTATGTTGAAAAACCAATTTCTGTTTTAGAAACCGGTTCTATTATTCAGACTCATACAGGTGAGAATGCGTGGGCTATTTTGGTACGTTACCATTCCTAAAAAAATAAAGAAAATGCGAATAAACAGCGTTTTTAACTTGACCTATAAGGGATTTTAGGATATGATTATATTTGTTAATTAGAAATTAATTTGGAGGAATCATTAACATGGCAAACAAACAAGATTTGATCGCTAAAGTAGCAGAAGCTACAGAATTGACTAAGAAAGACTCAGCAGCAGCAGTTGAAGCTGTATTTTCAGCAGTAGCTGACTACCTTGCAGCTGGTGAAAAAGTTCAATTGATCGGTTTTGGTAACTTTGAAGTTCGTGAGCGTGCTGCACGTAAAGGTCGCAACCCACAAACTGGTAAAGAAATCACAATTGCAGCTTCTAAAGTTCCAGCATTCAAAGCTGGTAAAGCTCTTAAAGACGCTGTTAAATAATTAGTCTTTAAAAAGCCTGTCATATCAAGCATTTGAGCTTGTGTGACAGGCTTTTTTGTTTGTTTTGGGGCATTTTTGGGGCAAAACACTATTTTTCCCTTTGTTACTTGTTTTAGGATGATATCAATCTGCGTTTTCATTGTTTTATAAGAGAGATGAGTCTTTATTGTTTATCCGTAGGATGATCGACTATTTTAAATAATACTGTATTTCTAGCTTATACTCTTTTAAAATCTCTTCAAACCACGTCAGCTTCACCTTGGATTATATATGTGACTGACTTCGTTAGTCTTATCTACAATCTCAAAGCAGTGCTTTGAGCAACCTGTGGCTAGCTTCCTAGTTTTCTCTTTGATTTTCATTGAGTATTATTTGTCTCAAAATCAAACCATGAAGATGGATAATTGCATTCTATGATATTATATTGATTTTCAGCTGAAGTCATATTAAAAATATTTAAGTAGAAAGAAAAGTCATATACTGTCTATTGAAAATATTATAAATCAGATACAAAGACAGGTGAAACCTTCTGTGTTATACTAGAGATATGTTAGATTTGAAAGAATATGGTATCGTCATGTGGCCGGAGGAGAAGATCCTTTCTTTTCGTGAGAAACTCCTCAACTGGTATGATGGAAACAAGCGAGATTTACCGTGGCGTAGAAGTAAAAATCCTTATCATATCTGGGTGTCTGAAATTATGCTCCAGCAGACCAGGGTGGATACGGTTATTCCTTACTATGAACGGTTCTTGGACTGGTTTCCAACAGTGGAAAGTTTGGCGAATGCGTCTGAAGAGCGTTTGTTAAAGGCTTGGGAGGGACTGGGATATTATTCTCGAGTTCGTAATATGCAGGCTGCAGCCCAGCAGATTATGACTGACTTTGGTGGTCAATTTCCAAACACCTATGAAGGAATTTCCAGTTTGAAAGGAATTGGCCCTTACACGGCCGGAGCCATATCCAGTATTGCTTTTAACTTGCCTGAGCCAGCTGTAGATGGTAATGTTATGCGTGTTTTGGCCCGCCTGTTCGAAGTCAACCATGATATTGGGATTCCAAGTAATCGCAAAATTTTTCAGGCAATGATGGAAATCCTGATTGACCCAGAAAGGCCTGGTGACTTTAATCAAGCCTTGATGGACTTGGGCTCAGATATTGAGGCGCCTGTAAATCCAAGACCAGAAGAAAGCCCAGTTAAGGACTTCAGTGCGGCATATCAGAATGGCACAATGGACTGTTATCCAATTAAGGCTCCCAAGAAAAAGCCTGTCCCAATTTATCTTAAAGCCTTGGTGGTCAAAAATACTCAAGGACAATTTTTACTTGAAAAAAATGAGAGTGAAAAGTTGTTGGCAGGATTTTGGCATTTTCCCTTGATAGAAGTAGATGAGTTTTTGCAAGAGGAGCAGTTTGACCTCTTTCATCAGGTTGCAGAAGAAAGTGTAAACTTTGGCCCCAGTCCAGAAGAGAGTTTCCAGCAGGACTATGACCTAGAAGTTGATTGGCTTGATGTTTGTTTTGAGACTGTCAAGCATGTCTTTAGCCATCGAAAGTGGCATGTTCAAATTGTAGCAGGTCAGGTGAGTGACTTTCATGATTTTTCAGATAGGGAAGTTCGCTGGCTTTCACCAGAAGAGTTCAAGGATGTTCCACTTGCCAAACCCCAACAAAAAATCTGGCAGGCTTATGCACAAGCCAACTTAGACAGTAGCAAAGACTAGCTATTGTGTCTTCTTGCTATTTTTTTGGTATAATAGTAGAGAAAAAGGTGAACATATGAAAAAAATATTAATTGTAGATGATGAAAAACCAATCTCAGATATTATCAAGTTTAATATGACCAAGGAAGGTTACGAAGTTGTAACTGCTTTTAACGGTCGTGAAGCGCTAGAGCAATTTGAAGCAGAGCAGCCAGATATTATTATTTTGGATTTGATGCTTCCAGAAATTGATGGTTTAGAAGTTGCGAAGACTATTCGCAAGACTAGTAGTGTGCCTATTATCATGCTGTCAGCTAAAGACAGTGAATTTGATAAGGTTATCGGTTTGGAGCTTGGAGCGGATGACTATGTGACAAAACCCTTCTCAAATCGTGAGTTGCAGGCGCGTGTTAAAGCTCTTCTTCGTCGCACGGACTTGGTTTCTGTAGATAATCAAGAATCAGATGAAAATAAAACTCAACCCTTGCAAATTGGGGACTTGGAGATTGTTCCAGATGCCTATGTTGCTAAGAAATACGGTGAAGAACTAGATTTAACCCACCGTGAATTTGAACTCTTGTACCATTTGGCTTCTCATATCGGTCAAGTGATTACACGTGAACACTTGCTTGAAACGGTCTGGGGTTACGATTATTTCGGAGATGTTCGGACTGTTGATGTAACTATCAGACGTTTGCGTGAGAAGATTGAAGACACACCAAGTCGTCCTGAGTATATCCTAACACGTCGCGGTGTTGGTTATTATATGAGAAATAATGATTAAACTAATTAAAGATACAGTTTTAACCAGTGATTTTATCTTTATCCTCATTCTACTTGGCTTTATTTTAGTGGTGACCTTGCTCTTACTAGAAAATCGTCGGGATAATATTCGGTTGAAGCAAATCAATCAAAAGGTAAAAGACCTGATTGCAGGAGATTATTCTCAGGTATTGGATATGCAGGGAAGCTCTGAAATCACCAATATTACTAATAATCTCAATGATTTATCAGAAGTAATTCGTTTAACCCAAGAAAATCTGGAACAAGAGAGTAAACGATTACATAGTATCCTATCTTACATGACCGACGGAGTCCTTGCGACCAATCGTCGTGGTAAGATTACTATGATTAATGACATGGCTAAGAAACAGTTAGGTGTTCAGAAAGAAGATGTTCTTAACAAGAGTATCCTAGAGTTACTTAAGATTGAAGATGAGTATGAACTTCGTGATTTGATTACCCAAATTCCTGAGCTCATCATTGATTCTCAGGATGCTAATGGTGAGTATCTAAGCCTCCGTGTTCGCTTTGCCTTGATTCGTCGAGAGTCTGGCTTTATTTCGGGTCTGGTTGCTGTTTTGCATGATACGACGGAGCAGGAGAAGGAAGAACGCGAACGGAGGCTCTTTGTTTCCAACGTTAGTCATGAGCTACGTACTCCTCTAACTAGTGTGAAATCTTATCTTGAAGCCTTGGATGAGGGGGCTTTGTGTGAAACTGTAGCACCAGACTTTATCAAGGTATCTCTAGATGAAACCAACCGTATGATGCGAATGGTGACGGATCTCCTCCATCTCTCACGGATTGATAATGCGACCAGTCACCTAGATGTGGAACTGATTAACTTTACTGCCTTTATTACTTTTATCCTCAACCGTTTTGATCAGATAAGAGGGCAGGATGAAGAGAAAAAATATGATTTGGTAAGGGATTATCCAATTACCTCTGTCTGGATTGAAATTGATACAGATAAGATGACACAGGTGATTGATAATATTCTTAACAATGCCATCAAGTATTCGCCAGATGGTGGAAAAATCACAGTGACCATGAAGACGACTGATGATCAGATGATTTTATCCATCTCAGACCAAGGTTTGGGTATTCCTAAGCAGGATTTACCACGTATTTTTGACCGTTTTTATCGTGTGGATCGTGCTAGAAGTCGTGCCCAGGGTGGAACAGGTCTGGGACTGTCTATTGCCAAAGAAATTATCAAACAACATAAAGGCTTTATTTGGGCCAAGAGTGAATACGGTAAGGGATCAACCTTTACCATTGTGCTCCCTTATGATAAGGATGCAGTGAAAGAAGAAGTATGGGAGGATGAAGTAGAAGACTAGAATGAGTGAAACAGGCTTTAAATACAGTATTTTAGCGTCGGGTTCCAGTGGAAATTCCTTTTATCTGGAAACTCCAAAAAAGAAGCTTTTAGTGGATGCAGGCTTGTCTGGCAAGAAAATTACCAGTCTCCTTGCTGAAATTAATCGCAAACCAGAAGATCTGGATGCTATTTTGATTACGCATGAGCATTCAGACCATATCCATGGAGTGGGTGTTTTGGCTCGCAAGTATGGTATGGATTTGTATGCCAATGAAAAGACTTGGCAGGCTATGGAAAATAGCAAGTATCTTGGCAAGGTAGATTCTTCACAAAAGCATATCTTTGAAATGGGCAAAACCAAAACCTTTGGAGATATCGATATCGAGAGTTTTGGTGTGAGTCATGATGCAGTCGCACCGCAGTTCTATCGCTTTATGAAGGATGATAAGAGTTTTGTCCTTTTGACAGATACTGGTTATGTTAGTGACCGTATGGCAGGGATTGTCGAAAATGCAGATGGCTATCTTATCGAGTCCAACCATGATGTAGAGATTTTACGAGCAGGTTCCTATGCTTGGCGACTCAAACAACGAATCCTATCTGATCTCGGTCACCTTTCTAACGAGGACGGTGCTGAAGCCATGATTCGGACGCTAGGAAATCGCACTAAGAAAATCTATCTTGGTCACTTGTCTAAGGAAAACAATATCAAGGAGCTGGCTCACATGACCATGGTCAACCAGCTAGCACAAGCTGATCTGGGAGTTGGAGTAGACTTTAAGGTTTATGATACCTCACCAGATACCGCAACACCATTGACAGATATATAAAAAGAAGGCGAATGTGCCTTCTTTTTTAGATATCTAGTAGGGATTTGGTGTGGTATAATGTTTACAAATGATATAGGAGAAGTAGTGTGAAAAGAAAATGGTTATTTGAGGATTACTATGACACAACTATTATCATACTTGCGTTAATCTCTGTTATTCTGGTATTGCTTGGATTTGCTGAGATGGTCGATTTGGACAATCATACGTACAACATTATTGATTTACTACTTTGGGGTGTTTTTGTGGTAGATTATGGCTGGCGGTTCTTTTTAAGTAAAGAGAAATGGCGATTCATAATTGAAAATATCTTTGATCTGCTAGCTATCCTACCTTTAAATGCTATTTTTATAGTGTTTCGATTAGGACGTATCTTTCGCTTAGCAAGGATGACAAAATTACTGAAACTGACTCGTTTACTTAGAATAATTGGACTTACAGGTAAATTAGAAAGAAAAATTAGTAGATTCTTACGAACAAATGGCCTGATTTATATCTTGTATGTTAATATCTTTATCGTGCTAGTAGGAAGTTCAATTTTATCTGTAGTTGAAGAAAAATCATTCTCAGATAGTCTTTGGTGGGCTCTTGTGACAGTAACCACTGTTGGTTATGGTGATATTGTTCCAGTTTCCCTTTTTGGGAAATGGATAGCTGTTTTATTAATGTTGGTAGGGATTAGTACAATAGGAATGTTAACAAGTACCTTAACGAACTTTTTTGTAAAGGAGAATCCAGACGAACAGATACAATTTGATAAACTCCAAGATGAATTATCTAGTCAGAGAATATTAATAGAGAAACAATCTGAAAAGATAGAAGAACTACATCGAATGATAAAAGACTTAGTTGAAAAAATATAATAAAAGTGAGACAAAACTTGATTCGAGGAGAAATCAAGTAAGTCTTGACACAATAAAACGCATAATATCAAGGTCTGGCACTTTACATTATGCGTTTTTGTGATTTTTATTAGAATGGCAATTTCCCGGCGAAAGCACCTAATTTTTTCTTAGTCGTTTCATCGATTTGTTCAAGAGCAGAGTTGATGGCTTGAACGGTCATATCAGAAAGGGTTTCGAGGTCTTCTGGGTCAACGACAGCTGGATTGAAGTCAATGCTGACAACTTTCTTATCTCCAGTTAAGGTCGCTTGAACAAGATCTTGAGCAGATTTGCCAACAAATTGCATAGCAGCAAGTTCTGCTTGGCTTTGTTCCATCTGTTTTTGAAGTTTTTGTGCTTGGCGCATCATGTTTTGCATGTTCATCATGTTGATTTACAGTTTCCTTTTATCTTATTTTCTTTCTTATTTTATCAATTTTGAGGTTAAAAGTCTATTGTTAGTATAAATCCCCCAACATTAAATTTTCTGAAAATTTATTAAAAAATGAGTGAAAACATGATAAAATAAAACGTAAAATTAATTCAGGTTTCCTGAACCGATAGGAGTAAACAATGAAAAAACTAGGTTTTGTCCTTTTATCTTCAGCCTTGCTATTGACAAGCTTGTGCTGTTAGGTTTGAAAAATCAGCAGATACAACCGATTCATCTAAGGTTACAGCCTTGTATGAAGACAAGTAGAAAATGCTTGATAAGGCCACTGCTGACTATAAGACTTTTGTGCAAGAGCAAATCGATAAACTTTTGACAGATACGGAAGGCTTTGTCAAACTGTTGAAAGAAGGTAAGTTAGAAGAAGCCAAGAAGGTCTATTCATTGATTCGTATGTCTTATGAGCGTTCAGAACCAATCGCTGAGAGTTTTGGTGAGTCAGATGTCAAGATTGACTTCCGTTTGGCAGACTATATGGACGAAAACAAGACCGAGAAAGGTTGGTCAGGATTCCACCGTATCGAGCGTATCCTTTGGGAAGACAATACAACTAAAGGAACTGAAAATCAAGATAAGGAAGAGTAAATCTGCACTAATAAAAAAACTTTGTACTCTAGAAAACATCTCGTGGCTAGCTAGAGTGCAAAGTTTTTTTGTTTTCTAGTTAAAATGAAGACTGTATTCTTTATAATCACAAGGCTATTAAGGGAGCAGTTGACATCAAAATGATGATTTTGAGTTTTTATTATTTTTGCTTTGTAGCAAGGTAATATAGTCGCTTTTGGTGTGGAATAAGTGGGAAAGAAAAACAGTTCTTTGAGTTTGATCGATAAAGTAAAGCAAGATATACTGCCCGATAATTTTTCCTCATGTGGGGTACTTACTTTTGATTTTAAGTTCGATTTTTTTCATCTGCATCAAAGCCAGCTTCAGGAAAGCTTTCTAAAATTTTTAAGCCGTCAATAATTTTGGCCACAGTATTTTTATCACCTCAGTCGAAATAATTACTTTATAAGCCATATCGTAGCCTCATATCATCTAAGGAAGTTCCTTGTCCGGATTCATATTCTCTTAAGGCGCGTTCAGATTGGGCTTGTAGTTCCTGAATTAATCGCTCACGGTGTAAATCTTCTGCAGATTTTATTGGCAAATCCTGTTCGAGTACAATCTGCTCGATAAAAAGACTAATAGTATCAGTCATAGTTATTCCTTTTTCCTTAATGATAGCTCTAGCTTGTTCCATTGATGATTCATTGATTTTAAAATTGTATTGCTTAGTAAGTGATGTCGTCATGGTATACCTCCAATCTATGCTATATATAACTAGTATATATCTTTTCTATTTTTTTGAGTTTGGAACATGAAAACAGCAGTTAATTTCAAGAAACAAAAAAAGAACAGCCGAAGCTGTCTTTTTATCATTATTTGAGACCGTATTTTTTGTTGAAACGATCCACGCGTCCATCTGCTTGAGTGAACTTTTGACGTCCAGTGTAGAATGGGTGTGAGTCTGATGAAATTTCCACACGGATCAATGGGTAAGTTTCGCCTTCGAACTCAACTGTTTCGTTAGAGCGTTTTGTTGAACCGCTAAGGAATTGGTAACCAGTAGTTGTGTCCATGAAGACAACTGGGCGATATTCTGGATGGATATCTTTTTTCATTTTGCAATATTTCCTTTCTGCCATGGTCTCTTTGCGAGCCATAGATTGTTACCATACTAGTCTATCAGATTCTGAAAAGTTTGGCAAGTATTTTATCAGTTTTTAAGCAAGTTTTTTAACTTTTGGTAGATGATTTCGTTTTCCTCTAGACTATAGGAATTAGCACCACTTGCTAGAGGGTGACCTCCACCATCATGTTCCTTGGCGATTTCATTGATAGGATGGATTTTACTGCGTAAGCGAACACGGTAGTGGCCATCAGCTTGCTCTACAAAAATTCCCCAGAGACTTACACTGTCAATACGTCCAGGTGCACCGACAATGGCTGCAGTTTCAGCATCGGTAACATTGAATTGTTTCAAGACTTCTTGACTCAGGATAATGCGAGCTGCTCCATTTTCATCCACTTCCAGATGGTCGTAGATGTAGCCTTGAAGTTTTGCAATTTTGTAGCTCATAGTGTCCATTTTGCGGGTGAGAGCTGCAAAGTCAAAGTTATGTCCTCTCAAATAAGCAGCCAGGCGAAGAGTCCGTGCAGTCGTAGAAGGGTAGAGGAAGCGACCTGTATCACCAACAATTCCTGCAAAGAGCAACTCAGCAGCGCGATCTGACAAGGCCAGTTGGGTTGTTTGGGCAAATAGGGTAATCATCTCGCTAGCACTGCTTGAACTAGTATCCACCCATGATAGGTCACCGTATACATCATCATTTGGATGGTGGTCAATCTTAATGAGAAAATCACCTTGAATATAGCGTTTATCATCAATACGAGCAGTATTAGCCGTATCACAGACGATGACAAGGGCGCCTTGGTAGGCATTATCTACAACAAGATCCATCTCAGCCATCCAAGTAAGAGTTGGTTCATCATAACCTACGGCTTTGATGGTTTTTTCTGGAAAATGATGTTTGAGAAGAGCTTTCAATCCCACTTGACTTCCCAAGGCATCAGGGTCTGGTTTCATATGACGGTGAATGATAATCGTGTCATATTCTTTGATTTTTTCTAAAATTTGATGGCAAATTTCCATAAATAACCTCAATTCTTTCTCATTTCATTGTAGCACAAGAATTTTTATTTTTAAAATGAAAAAGATGTGATATAATGGAGAAAGATAAATTGAGGAGGATGATATGGCATTAGCAAAAATTGTATTTGCCAGTATGACCGGTAATACCGAAGAAATTGCAGATATTGTAGCAGACAAATTACGTGACTTGGGCTTGGATGTCGATGTTGATGAATGTACAACTGTTGACGCTTCAGACTTCTTGGAAGCAGACATCGCTATCGTTGCGACCTATACTTATGGTGATGGAGAATTGCCAGATGAGATGATGGACTTCTACGAAGACCTAGCAGATCTCAACTTGAATGGCAAAATCTACGGAGTGGTCGGCTCAGGAGATACCTTCTACGATGAATTCTGTAAGGCTGTTGATGACTTTGACCGCGTTTTTGTAGCGACAGGGGCAGAAAAAGGTTCAGAGTGTGTCAAAGTTGATCTCTCTGCTGAGGAAGAAGACATTGAACGCTTGGAACAATTCGCAGAAGAATTGGCTGCTAAAGTAGGATAAGCATAAAAGTGCGCTGATGCAATCAATCAGTGCATTTTTCTTATCGAGAGTTGGGATTTTACTAGCCTATTTGGTGGCTTTTTGATACAATAATTCAAATAAAGGAGGAGACTGTATGGATTTAGATATTATTCGTCAAGAAATTGATCAAATCGACGATCAAATTGTTAAACTTCTAGAAGAACGAATGCACTTAGTTGAAGGGGTTGTGGCTTATAAGAAAGCTTCGGGTAAACCGATTTTAGATACCAAGAGAGAAGCGGTTATTTTTGAAAAGGTTAGAAGTCGTGTAGGAGACAAGCGCTATCAGGAGACTATTGTAGCGACTTTTTCGGACATACTCAAACGTTCGCGTGATTATCAGGATCAAAATATCAAATGAAAAAAGAACAATTTTATCCGCTAGGAATTTTTCTAGCTGCCATGGTGGGCGGACTTGTCCGCTATCTAGTTTCCACTTGGTTACCAGCCAGTCCAGATTTTCCTTGGGGCACTCTCTTTGTCAACTATCTGGGCATTTTCTGCTTGGTTTATTTGGTAAAAGGCTACCTGATCTATAAGGGGACTAGTAAGGGCTTGGTTTTAGCACTGGGGACGGGTTTTTGTGGAGGTTTAACAACCTTTTCTAGTCTCATGCTTGATGCTGTGAAACTGCTTGATACAGGGCGTTATCTTAGTTTGGTCCTGTATTTGCTTTTGAGCATCGGAGGAGGCCTGCTCTTGGCTTACTATTTGGGGAGGAAGAAATGGTAATCATTTATCTTGCAATTACTTGTGGTTTCGGAGCTTTAGTACGGTATATCTTTTCCCGCTATAATCAAGCTTCTAAATTGCCCCTCGGAACGCTTATAGCCAATCTTTTAGGTTGTTTTTTGATTGGATTATTCTATAATCATGTGGAGTCTAAGGAAGTCTATGCTATTCTAGCAACAGGATTTTGTGGCGGTTTAACGACTTTTTCGACCTTGAATGACGAACTGCAAAGACTGTTAAGTGATAAGAAGGTATTTTATTCTTATCTGACTTTGACCTACCTAGGTGGTTTGATTGCGATTTTTTTAGGAATTCTGCTATAAATTTCTTTACTTTTTTGTGGAAATTTGGTAAACTGTATCTTGTGTGTAATGGACGCACAAAAATACAGTTTATCCGCTGAGGAAGAATCCTCAAGATTGACAAAGATAGGAGAATAAAATGAATCCATTAATCCAAAGCTTGACTGAAGGTCAACTTCGTACTGATATCCCATCATTCCGTCCTGGTGACACTGTTCGTGTACACGCGAAAGTTGTCGAAGGTAACCGTGAACGTATCCAGATTTTTGAAGGTGTTGTTATCGCACGTAAAGGTGCTGGTATCTCAGAAAACTACACAGTTCGTAAAATCTCTAACGGTGTAGGTGTTGAGCGTATCTTCCCAATCCACACTCCACGTGTTGAGAAAATCGAAGTTGTTCGTTACGGTAAAGTACGTCGTGCGAAATTGTACTACTTGCGTGCTCTCCAAGGTAAAGCAGCTCGTATCAAAGAAATCCGTCGTTAATTCGACTAAAAAACTCTGCTTCTTCAGCAGAGTTTTTATCTAGCTCCCTTAGTTCAATGGATATAACAACTCCCTCCTAAGGAGTAGTTGCTGGTTCGATTCCGGCAGGGGGCAGTAATTAGACATCAAAAACCGCTCAGCCGAGCGGTTTTTATCTATTTCTCTTTTACAGTACCCATGTACGGATGGCATGGGCAACGCCGGATTCGTCATTTGTTTTGGTGATGTATTTGGCGATTTTTTTGATTTCTGGATTTCCATTTTCCATGACAACGGGG
Organism: Streptococcus mitis; assembly: GCF_002860865.1. Classification (GTDB taxonomy): domain Bacteria; phylum Bacillota; class Bacilli; order Lactobacillales; family Streptococcaceae; genus Streptococcus; species Streptococcus mitis_AT. The sequence continues at coordinate 656,255 of NZ_PKIE01000001.1, read as the reverse complement.
TTACCAACGACTTCCAGCATGGCACGGTCATTTTCTTCGTCACCGATAGCCATGGTTTCATCTTTGGTCAATCCGAGTTTTTCAGCTAGGTGGGTAATAGCTGAACCCTTGTCAACATTCTTTTTAAGGAGTTCGAGGTAGAAAGGAGCAGATTTGTTGATGGAGTAGCGCTCGTAAAATTCGGCTGGTATTTTTTCAATCGCAGTATCGAGGATTTCTGGTTCATCGATGAACATACATTTGACAATTTCTTTGCCGGCCATTTCTTCAGGGGTGCGGTAGAAGATAGGCATGCTGACGAGGGTTGATTCGTGCACTGTGTATTTTCCGATATTGCGATTGGCAGTGTAGATACCGTCCTTGGTAATGGCGTGCATGTGGACACCGAGCTTGCGACTGAGAAATTCCATATCCAGATAATCCTCATAGGTCAAGGATTCGCTGATAATCTCATGGCCAGTAGCAGTTTCTTGGACAAGGGCACCGTTGAAGGTCACTACATAGTCACCCTCGTCTCTCAACTGCAGGTCATCCAGAAGTTTGGCAACACCAGCGATAGGGCGTCCAGTTGCAATGACGACTTTGACACCAGCTTCTTTGGCATCTTGGATGGCAGAAAAGACTTCAGGAGTGATTTCCTTTTGGCTGTTGACTAGGGTTCCGTCAATATCGACGGCGATTAGTTTAATACTCATAAAATTCCTCTTCTAGTTTTTATTTGGGGTAAAATGATCGTTCTTAATCAAGTGTAAAAATTGCTGGGTAATGCTTGCGAAGATGCTGTTTTGGTCCAACATTTCTTTCGGAAAATAAAAGCGATTATCTCCGTGGCGACTGCCAGCAAGGGATTGGACGATAGGAGACAGGCTAGAGAGTTCGGCCAGTTCTCCATTTTTTTGTAAAATCTCAATCTGTGTCCGCGGATTTTCAGATTCGGGACGATAGATATCATAAGGAAGGTCAAAGTTCTTATGAATGGCAGTGTAGTAGTCAGGATCAAAGCCGATGTCCTCAACCAATTTTCTCATACTTGCAAGTTGGTTTTGGTCTTCTTGTGAAAAGGTAATGGATTTAAAGACCTTGCGGTTGACAAAACGTTGCGATAAATCTGCAAGAATCTTGTCAGGACTGGTCATCCAGAGCTGGAAGTAGGTATTCATCACACCATCATCCAGAGCCAGATAGTCAGACAAGGTCACATTTTTTTCAAAGAAAGGTAGGAGGTGTGGGGAAGTTCGTGCAAAGAAGTCTTTGTCTTCAGGATAGAGTTCCTTGGCGCGCTTAAGGAGATTCTGTAGGAGAACTTCCATGGCGCGTGTTGCTGGGTGGAAATAAACCTGCATATACATCTGGTAACGACTGAGGACGTAGTCTTCGATGGCGTGCATGCCATTTCGCTGAAAGGCAATCCCATTTTCGATAGGACGAATGACTCGGAGGATGCGAGTCAGGTCAAATTCTCCATAGGAAGCTCCAGTAAAATAGGAGTCGCGTAAGAGGTAGTCCATGCGGTCCGCATCAATCTGACTAGAAATGAGTTGCACGACCTGCTTGTTAGGGTAGGTATGGTCTATGACACTGGCAACCTTTTCTGGAAAATCTGGCGCCACTTGTAGCAGGACTTGGTGAATCTCCGTTTCAGGACTTTGGATAATCTCCTGAGTAATGGCTTCGTGGTCTGTATCAAAGAGATGTTCAAAAGTATGGGAGTAGGCACCATGCCCAAGGTCATGTAGGAGAGCAGCGGTCATGGTCAAGAGAGACTCGGCAGGATTCCATTCTTCAGGATATTTTTCTTCAAAAATCTCTGTGATACGTCGTGCAATTTCATAGACTCCTAGACAGTGAGAGAAGCGACTGTGTTCTCCACCGTGGAAGGTATAACTGGAAGTTCCCAGTTGCTTGATACGACGCAAGCGTTGAAATTCTTTTGTATTAATCAAGTCATAGATGATTTGATTGTTTACATGGATGTAGTTGTGAACTGGGTCACGGAATACTTTTTCGTTCATATGACCATTATAGCAAAAAGCTAGAGTTTTTGGTAAAATAGTAGGACAAGAGACAAGAAAGAGGACTTGATGTGAAGATTCGGATGCGAAATAGGATTCAGTTTGATGAGCAGTTGGAAGTTATTGACCAACTTTATGACGTGGAAGTGCATGAAAAAGGAGATTATAGCTACCTGCTTTTCTATAATGAGGAAAAGGAAAAAGTAGTTATTAAATTTCATGGTCAAGAAATTGTGATGAGCCGATTTTCCAATCCGAAGACCATTATGCGCTTTTTAAAGGATAGTGACAGTTTAGCCTATATTTCTACACCTATGGGCATGCAGGAGTTTATCATCCAAACGAGCCGTTATGAAGTTAATGGGCAAAAGATTCATTTAGACTATCAACTACAAAATCAAGAGGGACATCCCTTTGCCAGCTATCAATTGGAAATTACTTGGGGCTAGGCTCATGTCTTTTTCGAATTTTGCTAGCTATCTTCTAGGATTAGCCTGCTAATGTGGTAGATTAGGCTAATTTTTGGTATAATAAAAGTTATGGAAATCGAAAAAACCAATCGTATGAATGCGCTCTTTGAATTTTATGCAGCGCTTTTGACAGACAAGCAAATGAATTATATAGAGCTCTACTACGCTGATGATTACAGTCTTGCTGAAATTGCCGAGGAGTTCGGTGTCAGTCGTCAGGCTGTCTATGACAATATCAAGCGGACAGAAAAGATTCTAGAAGATTATGAGATGAAATTGCATATGTACTCGGACTATATTGTCCGTAGTCAAATTTTTGATCAGATTTTGGAGCGCTATCCCAAGGATGACTTTCTGCAGGAGCAGATAGAAATTTTAACAAGCATTGATAATAGAGAATAAGAGGAAGAAAAATGGCATTTGAAAGTTTAACAGAACGTTTGCAGAACGTCTTTAAAAATCTACGTAAAAAAGGAAAAATCTCTGAATCTGATGTCCAAGAGGCAACCAAAGAAATTCGCTTGGCCTTGCTTGAGGCCGACGTTGCCTTGCCTGTTGTAAAGGACTTTATCAAGAAAGTTCGTGAACGTGCTGTCGGCCATGAGGTCATTGATACCCTTAATCCAGCGCAACAGATTATCAAAATCGTTGATGAGGAACTGACAGCCGTTTTAGGTTCTGATACGGCAGAAATTATCAAGTCACCTAAGATTCCTACAATCATCATGATGGTTGGTTTGCAGGGGGCTGGTAAAACAACTTTTGCTGGTAAATTGGCCAACAAACTTAAGAAAGAAGAAAATGCTCGTCCTTTGATGATTGCGGCGGATATTTATCGTCCAGCTGCCATTGACCAGTTGAAAACACTTGGACAACAGATTGATGTGCCTGTCTTCGCTCTTGGAACAGAAGTACCAGCTGTTGAGATTGTACGTCAAGGTTTGGAACAAGCCCAAGCCAATCATAATGACTATGTCTTGATTGATACGGCGGGTCGTTTGCAGATTGATGAGCTTCTCATGAATGAGCTTCGTGACGTGAAAGCACTAGCTCAACCAAATGAAATTCTGCTTGTTGTTGATGCCATGATTGGTCAAGAAGCGGCCAATGTTGCGCGTGAGTTTAATGCTCAGTTGGAAGTGACTGGGGTCATCCTTACCAAGATTGATGGCGATACTCGTGGTGGTGCTGCTCTATCTGTTCGTCACATTACTGGAAAACCAATCAAGTTCACTGGTACAGGTGAAAAGATTACGGACATCGAAACCTTCCACCCGGACCGTATGTCTAGCCGTATCCTTGGCATGGGGGATATGCTCACTTTGATTGAGAAAGCTTCTCAGGAATACGATGAGCAAAAAGCCCTTGAAATGGCTGAGAAGATGCGTGAAAACACCTTTGATTTCAATGATTTCATTGATCAGTTGGATCAGGTGCAAAACATGGGGTCGATGGAAGACTTGCTCAAGATGATTCCAGGTATGGCCAACAATCCAGCCCTTCAAAACATGAAGGTGGATGAGCGCCAGATTGCGCGCAAACGTGCCATTGTTTCTTCTATGACGCCTGAAGAGCGTGAAAATCCAGATTTGTTAAATCCAAGCCGTCGTCGTCGTATTGCCGCAGGTTCTGGAAATACATTTGTCGAAGTCAATAAATTCATTAAAGACTTTAACCAGGCTAAACAACTCATGCAAGGTGTTATGTCTGGCGACATGAACAAGATGATGAAGCAGATGGGAATCAATCCAAACAACCTTCCTAAAAATATGCCAAATATGGGAGGAATGGATATGTCTGCCCTTGAAGGAATGATGGGACAAGGTGGTATGCCTGACCTGTCAGCTCTCGGAGGAGCAGGAATGCCAGATATGAGTCAGATGTTTGGTGGCGGACTCAAAGGTAAAATTGGTGAATTTGCTATGAAACAGTCCATGAAACGCATGGCTAACAAAATGAAAAAAGCGAAGAAGAAACGTAAGTAAGACAAGGGAAGGCCGCAGGGCTTTCCTTTTTTAAAATGAGCACTTCCGTAATTGGAAATGCTCGTTTTTTGATGTGTTTAGACTCTTATACTCAATGAAAATCAAAGAGCAAACTAGGAAACTAGCCGCAGGCTGCTCAAAACACTGTTTTGAGGTTGTGGATAGAACTGACGAAGTCAGTAACCATATCTACGGCAAGGCGATGTTGACGTGGTTTGAAGAGATTTTCGAAGAGTATTAGTCTTTATTTTCGTATGGCAAGATCAAGTTCAAGATGGTTCCTGTCATGGCTGATAGGGCAGTACCTGAAAGTGTAACTGGACCAAGTTTAAGGATAGCTCCTCCAAGTCCAAGGACCAACATAGCACTTGCGATGATGAGGTTTCGCATTTGAGCGAAATCAACACGTTCTTTAATCAAAACTTTCAAACCGTTGCTGGCGATAACTCCATAGAGAAGGATTGACATACCACCAAGTACAGTTGACAAAGAGCCAAAAAAGGAACCAAAATGGTTCCTAAAACTATTATTAGTTACTTGCTCCAGATGTAGCGTCTGCGCCACCACCGTGGCCTCCATCATCACCTGAATCAGAAGCTCCAGATGTGGCATCTGCGCCACCGTGTCCTCCAGCAGGAGCTGCAGCATTTCCACCAACTAGACGTTGACCAGTTGTATTGAGGTACCAGTCAAGCCATGGTTGGAAATTAAAGATGATTTCATTGATTCCAGCATATGAACCATCTGGATAGTACATTGCTTGGTAATTATGGGTATTAATAACGCCTTCTGGTGTTCCTGGCACAATTGTACGGACATATTCTTGATCCCCGTTACGCAATACGCCGACAACCCATTCAACGTTTTTCATTCTAGAATCTGGCAATGTACCGTGTACTGTTCCTAATCTATTTCCTGATTGAGCACGTACACGTTTACCAAACATTGTATCTGGATCTTGGTGTGCGTTATTAAAGTACAAGAATTGATTATTATCATCTGCAAATGTCAACTCAAATGGCATTGCTTTCAAGAACATGTCAATTTGGTTAACTGTCAAGATACCGTGGTCTAATTTAACGTAAGTATCTCCAGAAACAGCTCCAACAAGTTCAGCTGCTTTTTCTACCCATTCAGGATCGTCTGGATCAACACCTTGAATGGTAGTTGCAATTGAATTTGTACAATATAAATCTTCTGGTGCAATTGGTTTTGGTTTTTTCAATTTTGAAACGACTCCCACATATTTTACAAAGTTGTCCAAGCATGTTTCAAGGAAATTAATAGTTCCTTCATTTGTGATATTGCCCTCATCGTCGAAAGCTTCTTTGGCTTTACCAAGAAGGAATTCATTTCCTGGAAGTGTGTAGGCATTGACACCTGGAGCGTCAAGAATCTTACGAAGGTGAACTTGGGCACGAGAAGTACCTTGGTCGTAGTAAGAAGCTCCCACAATCATGACTGGCTTGTTTTCAAATGGATGAACTTCGTATGAAAGCCATTCAAGAACAGATTTTAGGGAAGCTGAGATTGTGTGGTTGTGTTCAGGAGTAGCGATGATAACACCATCAGCACGAGTAATTTTGTTATATAAATAACGTAATTGGAAACTTTCGTCCCATTTTTCGTCTTGGTTAAACATTGGAACTTCGTCAATTTCGAGGACTTCTAATTCAAATTTGAGTTTGAAGTGACGACGGATGAATTCTAAGAGTTTACGGTTATATGATTGATCGTAGTTTGATCCTACAAGTCCAACAAATTTCATTCTTTTTGGTCTCCTATCTTACAAATTTTCCCAGTCAAAGTCTTCAGCATCTTTGCGAAGTAGGGCTTGTGCGTTGCGCAATTTTTCTGTAATTTTTACAAAGATACGGAAGTCGTCAAAAGTGGCATCCAGTTTTTTAATAACATCAAGATCTACTAGATCTCCACTTGGATTAAAGGCTTGAAGAGAATGTGAAAGCAAGAATTCATCAGGTAGGACACTTGCTTTGATTTCTGGTGCGTTTAAGATTTGGCGAAGTTGTAATTGGGCGCGTGATGAACCAAGTGTACCGTAAGAAGCACCTGTAATCATGATTGGTTTGTTCAAGAGTGGGTAAATACCATAAGACAACCAAGCAAGAGCGCTCATCAAAACAGCTGGGATAGAGTGGTCGTACTCAGGAGTACCGATAATAACGCCATCTGCCTCTTCAATTTTAGCAGCAATTTCTAAGATTTCAGCAGGTACTTGCTTGTCAGCTGGCTTGTTAAAGACAGGGATATCCTTGATTTCAACAAGTTCAATTTCAGCTTTTTCAGCAAAGTGTTTTTGCATGTATTGAAGCAATTGGCGGTTTGTAGAACGTTTTGAATTTGTTCCAACAATAGCAATAAGTTTTAACATGAGATTTCCTTTCTCTTTTTACATAATACGATTTTAAAACTCCATTGAAACATCTATTTCTATAGAGTAGGAATTCCTGAAGAACAGCTTAGGTAACCTTCTTTATCGATGAGGATAGCTTCGATGCCCTCCAAACTTTCGACTTGCCAGAGGATAGAAGCAGGTCTTTCTCCAAATAGACGAGTTGTCCAGATTTCACCATCAACTGATTTATCAGAGATGATTGTTAGACTAGCTAGTTCTGTTTCAACAGGATATCCTGTTTGGCTGTCAAAAATATGATGGTAATCTTTTCCATCGACAGTCAGGTGACGTTCATAAATGCCTGAAGTCACGACAGATTTATTGACAACAGGGATGGTCATTAAGTGATTTCCCCTAGGATTGGCTGGGTCTTGAATCCCGATTTGCCAAGGCTGATTTCCTCTTGCCTGATTTTTTCCAATGGTCAGGACATTCCCTCCCAGATTGATCAAGGCAGATGTCACTCCCTCTTCTCTAAGAAATTGGGCAACCTTATCCGCACTATAACCCTTGGCTAAACAACCAAGATCGATCTTCATTCCTTTTTGTTTTAATAACACAGTGGAGGTGGAAGAATCTAACTCGATATAATGAGGATTGATTAAAGGAAGCACCGATTCAATTTCTTGAGGCTGGGCCACTTTGGCATCCGAAAAACCAATGCGCCAGGTTTGAATCAAGGGACCAATGCTGATGTTGAGATGACTAGAGGGCGCTAGGCTATGCTCTAATCCAAGTGAAATCAATTCAAACAAATCAGGATGAACTTTGACTGGAGCTATTCCAGCTTGATAATTGATTTCCATCAACTCAGATTCTTGACTATTGGCATTGAAGCGGTATTCAAGCTCTTTGAGTAAATCAAAGGATTTTTGGAGCAAGCTATCGGCTCGCTCATCTACTAATGAAATAGTGATAGTAGTCCCCATTAGCCGTTCGGAATGTGAACTAAGAGGCACGCTACCAACTCCTTTCTCTTATGAAAAGAAGGTTGAAATATTGTAAATTTATATTAAATTTAACCCCTTACATTTTCTTTCCATGATACTAGCATACCATAAAGTCAGCGTTTTCACAAATAAAATTTGTAAACTTGTCAAGAAATATGCTCGGAAAATATAAAGAGTAATTGTAAGAAAGGCTGATAAAATACAGATTATTTACACTTTTTTACAAAAAAATCGGGAAAATTAGCTAAACTCTTGTAAACGCTAACAGTAAATGTTATACTAGAAGAGTAAATTTAAAATTGAAGGTAGGAATTTTTCTATGAGTAAAATCGTTGTAGTTGGTGCTAACCACGCTGGTACAGCATGTATTAATACTATGTTGGATAATTTTGGAAATGAGAACGAAATCGTTGTATTTGACCAAAACTCTAACATCTCTTTCCTAGGATGTGGAATGGCCCTTTGGATTGGGGAACAAATCGACGGTGCTGAAGGCTTGTTCTATTCTGATAAAGAAAAATTGGAAGCTAAAGGTGCTAAAGTGTACATGAACTCACCAGTTCTTTCAATCGACTATGATAACAAAGTAGTTACAGCAGAAGTTGAAGGAAAAGAGCACAAAGAATCATACGAGAAATTGATTTTCGCTACAGGTTCTACACCAATCTTGCCACCAATCGAAGGTGTTGAAATTGTTAAAGGAAACCGCGAATTTAAAGCAACTCTTGAAAACGTACAATTCGTGAAATTGTACCAAAATGCTGAAGAAGTTATCAATAAACTTGCTGACAAGAGCCAACACCTCGACCGTATTGCCGTTGTTGGTGGTGGTTACATCGGTGTTGAACTTGCTGAAGCCTTTGAGCGTCTTGGAAAAGAAGTTGTCCTTGTTGATATCGTTGATACTGTTTTGAACGGTTACTATGACAAAGACTTCACACAAATGATGGCGAAGAACTTGGAAGACCACAACATTCGCTTGGCTCTTGGTCAAACTGTTAAAGCAATCGAGGGTGACGGTAAAGTTGAACGCTTGATTACTGATAAAGAAACTTTCGATGTGGATATGGTTATCCTTGCAGTTGGTTTCCGTCCAAACACAGCACTTGCTGATGGTAAGATTGAACTCTTCCGTAACGGTGCTTTCCTTGTAAACAAGAAACAAGAAACTTCACTTCCTGGTGTATTTGCTGTTGGAGACTGTGCGACTGTTTATGACAACGCTCGTAAAGATACAAGCTACATCGCACTTGCTTCAAACGCAGTTCGTACTGGTATTGTTGGTGCTTACAATGCTTGTGGACATGAATTGGAAGGAATCGGTGTTCAAGGTTCAAACGGTATCTCAATCTACGGTCTTCACATGGTTTCAACTGGTTTGACTCTTGAAAAAGCTAAAGCTGCTGGTTACCACGCAACTGAAACAGGATTTAACGATCTTCAAAAACCAGAATTCATGAAACATGATAACCATGAAGTAGCCATCAAGATTGTCTTTGACAAAGATAGTCGTGAAATTCTTGGTGCACAAATGGTTTCACATGACCCTGCGATTAGTATGGGAATTCACATGTTCTCACTTGCTATTCAAGAGCATGTAACAATTGAAAAATTGGCTTTGACTGACCTATTCTTCTTGCCACACTTTAATAAACCATACAACTACATTACAATGGCTGCCCTTACAGCTGAAAAATAAAAATGAATGAACTATCTGGCCTTAAGTTAAGGTCAGATAGTTTTTTAGTCAATCTGTACCCATACAATTATCGTTTTTTTATCTTGTGATTCATTCTAATCTGACTTAAAATTAAATGGTAGCTACCAATACAAATGATGGGGATAAAGAAATGACTGAAAATCGTTATGAATTAAATAAAAACTTAGCACAAATGCTTAAAGGTGGGGTTATCATGGACGTTCAGAATCCTGAACAGGCCCGTATTGCAGAAGCTGCTGGTGCGGCAGCTGTTATGGCCTTGGAACGGATTCCAGCTGATATTCGTGCAGCTGGTGGTGTTTCCCGTATGAGCGATCCAAAGATGATTAAGGAAATTCAAGAAGCGGTTAGCATTCCAGTAATGGCCAAGGTCAGAATCGGGCATTTTGTTGAAGCTCAGATTTTAGAGGCTATTGAGATTGACTATATCGATGAGAGTGAAGTTTTATCTCCAGCTGACGACCGTTTCCATGTGGACAAGAAAGAATTCCAAGTTCCTTTTGTCTGTGGAGCTAAGGACTTGGGTGAAGCCTTGCGTCGTATCGCTGAAGGTGCTTCTATGATTCGTACAAAAGGAGAACCGGGGACAGGGGATATCGTCCAAGCTGTTCGTCATATGCGTATGATGAATCAGGAAATTCGTCGCATTCAAAACTTACGAGAGGACGAACTTTATGTTGCTGCCAAGGACTTGCAAGTTCCTGTAGAATTGGTTCAATATGTCCATGAGTATGGGAAATTGCCAGTTGTAAACTTTGCGGCTGGAGGCGTTGCAACGCCAGCAGATGCTGCGCTGATGATGCAATTAGGGGCAGAGGGCGTCTTTGTCGGTTCAGGTATTTTTAAGTCAGGCGATCCTGTTAAACGGGCCAGTGCCATTGTTAAGGCTGTGACTAACTTCCGTAATCCTCAAATTCTAGCTCAAATCTCTGAAGATCTAGGAGAAGCTATGGTTGGTATTAATGAAAATGAAATTCAAATTCTCATGGCAGAGCGAGGAAAATAGATGAAAATCGGAATATTGGCCTTGCAAGGTGCCTTTGCAGAACATGCAAAAGTACTAGCTCAATTAGGTGTCGAGAGTGTTGAAATCAGAAATTTAGAGGATTTTCAGCAAAATCAGAGTGACTTGTCGGGTTTGATATTACCTGGAGGAGAGTCTACAACCATGGGCAAGCTCTTACGAGACCAAAACATGCTGATTCCCATTCGAGAAGCCATACTTTCTGAACTTCCCGTTTTTGGTACTTGCGCAGGCTTGATTCTCTTAGCTAAAGAAATTTCTTCTCAGGAAGAGTGTCATCTTGGAACTATGGATATGGTGGTCGAGCGCAATGCCTATGGGCGCCAATTAGGAAGTTTCTATACGGAAGCAGAATGTAAGGGAGTTGGTCAGATTCCAATGACCTTTATTCGTGGTCCAATTATCAGTAGTGTTGGAGAAGATGTAGAAATTCTAGCAACAGTGGACAATCAAATCGTTGCAGCCCAAGAAAAAAATATGCTGGTAACTTCTTTTCATCCAGAATTGACTGATGATGTGCGCTTACATCAGTATTTTATTAATATGTGTAACGAGAAGATAGTGGAATAAAAAGTGATAAATCAAGTTTTGATTCGCTCTTTCCAAAGAATCATTGTTTAAGTCATCTGACAGTATTCTGTGATTTTAGATTTATTTACGATAAATTAGAAAAGAATGATTGTTTTGACTTAGCGCATACAGCTTATATGCTGAATATGGTGTTCAAGTATCTTTTATTGAAAGCACTTTAGAGGATGGAGTTAAAATACTATTCTATACTCCTTAATACTCTTAGAAAATCTCTTCAAACCACGTCAGCTTCCATCTGCAACCTCAAAGCTGTACTTTGAGCAACCTGCGGTTAGCTTCCTATTTTTCTCTTTGATTTTCGTTGAGTATAAAAATGATGTATAGGACTGGTCAAAAAGATCACTTCAAAAATAGCAAAAAACGAGTATCTCTACAGATGGAGATACTCGTTCTATTATGTGTGAAGCTATGAGTCTGTCTTGCTCCATAGGATGCGCGTAGAAGTTTATACCCAAAAAATTCCAAAAGCGACACAATAAAGGAGATTAAGACAATTTTAAATTTTTTTTGAGATGTAGGTAATGAGTTAAAATCAATGGCGGTTAAACAGGGTGAAAAGGATCAAGCAAAAAGTCTTTAAAATCAAAAAAACGCATAATATCAGGTGTTTTACAACGTTTTTTATTTTATTCTTTGGTATTCTTTTGCAAAAAAAGAATACAACATTTTGTTGTATCCTAAATATTAAATCAAGTCCTGAATTTTCTTAAGTTTTTATCATATTTTCTGTTATAATTAAGGTGCCTTAAGAAAAATAATGAAAAAACTAAATGTTTTTCATATAGTTTTCATTTTTTGTGTTATAATTAATGTGCCTTAAGAAAAATATTAATGTGCCTTAAGAAAAATATTAAGGTCCCTTAAGAAAAATAATGAAAAAGTAGGTTTAGAAAGAGGTAAGTATCTATGTCTTCTCATAAAAAAGTGTCACTCTCTGAGATTAATCAATCTATCGATACTCCAAATAACAATCATTTCTGGCAAAATTTAAAGGCCTTTGTAGGTCCGGGTGCTCTTGTCGCAGTTGGTTATATGGATCCAGGAAACTGGATTACCAGTGTAGTCGGTGGTGCTTCCTATAAGTATAGTCTCTTGTTTGTTATCTTGATTTCATCTCTCATTGCCATGCAACTTCAGCAGATGGCAGGAAAGCTTGGTATTGTAACCCAGATGGACCTGGCTCAAGCAACGGCTCATCATTCACCTAAATGGCTTCGTTATAGTCTATGGGTGATTTTAGAATTAGCCTTGATGGCGACAGATCTGGCAGAAGTTCTAGGTTCAGCGATTGCTCTCAATCTTCTCTTTAAGATTCCGATTATGATAGCAATTCTCTTGACCGTGTTGGATGTTTTTCTCTTATTGCTTCTGATGAAATTTGGCTTTAAGAAGATTGAAGCTATTGTGACAACACTGATTTTAACCATTCTAGCAATTTTTACCTATCTGGTAGCTTTGTCACATCCAAGCTTCCAAGGAATCGTTGAGGGTTATCTACCGAATGCAACCTTATTTGAAAGTCCCTTGCCAGGGCATGAAAGTCAATTAACCTTGGCACTAGGGATCGTGGGAGCAACTGTTATGCCTCATAACCTCTATTTGCATTCATCCTTGTCACAGACTCGTAAAATCAATCACAAGGACAAAAATGATGTTCGAAAAGCCGTACGCTTTATGACCTGGGATTCTAATCTCGAGTTATCCTTGGCCTTTGTCGTTAACTCCCTTCTTTTGATCTTAGGAGCGGCTCTCTTTTTCGGCCATGCATCCGACATTTCTGCCTTCTCTCAAATGTATAATGCCTTGCAGGATTCTACTATTGCAGGAGCTATAGCTAGCTCGACCTTATCAACTTTGTTTGCCTTGGCTTTATTAGCCAGTGGTCAGAATTCGACAATTACGGGTACCTTGACTGGACAAATCGTTATGGAAGGTTTCTTGCATATGAGATTGCCTCAATGGTTCATTCGTTTGGCGACTCGCCTCTTTGCCTTGCTACCTGTCATGATTGTAGCGGTTCTGTTTGGTCATCAGGAAAAAACATTGGATCAGTTATTGGTTTATTCACAAGTCTTTCTTTCGATTGCTCTTCCATTTTCAATCTTCCCACTGATTTATCTAACTTCTAAGAAATCACTGATGGGAGAATTTACCAATGCCAAATGGAATACCATCCTTGGCTATATCGTTTCCATTATCTTAACAATTCTCAATGTGAAATTGTTATTTGATATTTTCTAAGAAATTCACCCGAGTTATAAAACAAGCATATAAGAAAAAAGATACCCAAGATTTCTTGGGTATCTTTTTTAAAATAAACGGAAGACATGGGATTCGAACCCACGCACGCTGTTACACGCCTACCGCGTTTCCAACACGGCCTCTTAAGCCTCTTGAGTAATCTTCCAATACTTACTCAAATAGTCTACCATAAAGGCTCTTATCTTGCAATAAAAATTCTGAAAATAAGAAAAATGATAGAATTTGAAAGAAAATGATAAAAAATGCTTGACTTTAAAAGAAAGTGTGATAGAATGAATAGTGTAAACGATAACAGGAGGTGATTCAGTGTTAAAAACAGAGCGGAAGCAACTGATTTTAGAGGAGTTAAATCAACATCATGTAGTTTCTCTAGAGAAATTAGTTAGTTTGCTAGAGACCTCAGAATCAACGGTTCGAAGAGACTTGGATGAGTTGGAAGCGGAAAACAAGCTTCGTCGCGTGCATGGTGGAGCAGAATTGCCCCATTCCTTGCAGGAAGAAGAAACCATTCAAGAAAAATCTGTCAAAAACCTTCAAGAGAAAAAGCTACTTGCTCAGAAAGCAGCCTCTCTCATCAAGGAACAAGATGTCATCTTTATCGATGCTGGAACAACAACTGCTTTTTTGATCCATGAATTGGTCAATAAGAATATTACTGTTGTGACAAATTCGATTCACCATGCCGTTCAGTTGGTTGAAAAGCAGATTCCAACTGTCATGGTTGGAGGAAGTGTCAAGATGGCGACAGATGCTAGCATTGGGGGCGTTGCTCTCAACCAGATTAACCAATTGCACTTTGACCGTGCCTTTATCGGGATGAATGGTGTGGACGATGGCTATTATACGACTCCTGATATGGAGGAGGGGGCTGTGAAGCGTGCTATTTTAGAGAATGCCAAACAGACCTACGTCTTAGTGGATTCGTCTAAAATTGGACAAACTTGCTTTGCCAAAGTAGCACCACTCAAACGAGCTATTGTTATCACAAGTCAAGGGCATGAGTTCTTGCAGGCTATTAAGGAGAAAACGGAGGTAATAGAAGTATGATTTATACAGTCACACTCAATCCATCCATTGACTATATTGTCCGTTTGGACCAAGTCCAAGTCGGTAGTATCAATCGTATGGACAGTGATGATAAGTTTGCTGGTGGGAAAGGAATCAATGTTAGCCGTGTCTTGAAACGCTTGGATATTCCAAATACAGCGACTGGATTTATCGGAGGCTTTACTGGTAAATTTATCACAGATACTCTGGCAGAGGAAGAAATCGAGACGCGTTTTGTCCAAGTGGCAGAAGATACTCGTATCAATGTTAAGATTAAAGCAGACCAAGAGACAGAAATCAACGGAACGGGTCCAAATGTCGAACCAGCCCAGTTAGAAGAATTGAAAGCTATTTTGTCTAGTTTAACAGCAGAAGATACAGTTGTCTTTGCTGGTTCAAGTGCTAAAAATCTAGGCAATGTTATCTATAAGGATTTGATTGCCTTGACGCGTCAGACGGGTGCGCAAGTGGTTTGTGACTTTGAAGGACAGACCTTGATTGATAGTTTGGACTATCAGCCACTTTTGGTCAAACCAAATAATCATGAACTTGGAGCTATCTTTGGAGTTGAACTCGATAGTTTAGATGAAATTGAAAAATATGCTCGAGAATTGCTGACTAAAGGTGCTCAAAACGTCATTATTTCTATGGCTGGTGATGGTGCCCTTCTTGTTACATCTGAGGGAGCTTACTTTGCTAAACCAATCAAGGGAACAGTGAAAAATTCAGTCGGAGCTGGTGACTCTATGGTTGCTGGATTTACAGGTGAATTTGTCAAATCCAAAGACGCAGTAGAAGCCTTCAAATGGGGAGTAGCTTGTGGAACGGCAACCACCTTCTCAGACGACTTGGCAACGGCGGAATTTATTAAAGAAACATATGAAAAAGTTGAGGTAGAAAAACGATGAAAATTCAAGACCTATTGAGAAAAGATGTTATGTTGCTGGATTTGCAGGCAACTGAAAAAACAGCTGTCATCGAAGAGATGATTAAAAGCTTGACAGACCACGGTTATGTGACAGATTTTGAAACTTTTAAAGAAGGAATTTTGGCGCGTGAAGCTCTGACTTCTACAGGTTTGGGTGACGGAATCGCTATGCCTCACAGCAAAAACGCTGCTGTCAAAGAAGCGACAGTTCTCTTTGCCAAGTCAAACAAGGGTGTTGACTACGATAGCTTGGATGGACAAGCAACCGACCTCTTCTTTATGATTGCAGCTCCAGAAGGTGCTAATGACACTCACTTGGCTGCCTTGGCAGAATTGTCTCAATACTTGATGAAAGATGGATTTGCTGACAAACTTCGTCAAGCAACATCAGCTGACCAAGTTATCGAACTTTTTGACAAAGCTTTAGAAAAAACTGAAGAGCCTGTTCAAGTACCTGCCAATAACTCTGGTGACTTTATCGTAGCTGTTACAGCTTGTACAACAGGTATCGCCCACACTTACATGGCCCAAGAAGCTCTTCAAAAAGTGGCTGCTGAAATGGGTGTTGGAATTAAGGTCGAAACCAACGGTGCTAGCGGTGTTGGAAACCAACTAACTGTTGAAGACATTCGTAAGGCTAAAGCTGTTATCATCGCAGCAGACAAGGCTGTTGAAATGGATCGTTTCGATGGCAAACCATTGATCAATCGTCCAGTTGCTGACGGTATCCGTAAGACAGAAGAGTTAATTAATTTGGCTCTTTCAGGAGATGCTGAAGTCTACCGTGCTGCTAATGGAGCAAAAGGTGCAACAGCCTCTAACGAAAAACAAAGTCTTGGTGGTGCCTTCTATAAACACTTGATGAGTGGTGTATCCCAAATGTTGCCATTCGTTATCGGTGGTGGTATCATGATTGCCCTTGCCTTCTTGATTGACGGTGCTTTGGGTGTTCCGAATGAAAACCTTGGCAGTCTTGGTTCTTACCATGAACTAGCTTCTATGTTCATGAAAATCGGTGGTGCTGCCTTTGGTTTGATGCTTCCAGTCTTTGCAGGTTATGTTGCCTACTCTATCGCTGAAAAACCAGGTTTGGTAGCAGGTTTCGTGGCTGGTGCTATTGCTAAAGAAGGTTTTGCCTTTAGTAAAATACCTTATGCAGCAGGTGGTGAAGCAACTTCAACTCTTGCAGGTGTCTCATCTGGTTTCCTAGGTGCCCTTGTGGGTGGATTTATCGCAGGTGCTTTAGTTCTTGCTATTAAGAAATACGTTAAAGTTCCTCGTTCACTTGAAGGTGCAAAATCAATCCTTCTCTTGCCACTTCTTGGAACAATCTTGACTGGATTTGTTATGCTAGCTGTTAACATCCCAATGGCAGCAATCAACACTGCTATGAATGATTTCCTTGGCGGTCTTGGAGGCGGTTCAGCTGTCCTTCTCGGTATCGTTCTTGGTGGAATGATGGCTGTCGACATGGGTGGACCGGTCAATAAAGCGGCTTATGTTTTTGGTACAGGTACGCTTGCAGCAACTGTTTCTTCAGGTGGTTCTGTAGCCATGGCAGCAGTTATGGCTGGAGGAATGGTGCCACCACTTGCCATCTTTGTCGCAACTCTTCTTTTCAAAGATAAATTTACTAAGGAAGAACGCAACTCTGGTTTGACAAACATCATCATGGGCTTGTCATTTATCACTGAGGGAGCGATTCCGTTTGGTGCAGCTGACCCAGCTCGTGCTATCCCAAGCTTTATCCTTGGTTCAGCAGTAGCAGGAGGTCTCGTTGGTCTTACTGGTATCAAACTCATGGCGCCACACGGAGGAATCTTCGTTATTGCCCTTACTTCAAATGCTCTCCTTTACCTCGTTTCTGTCTTGGTAGGAGCAATTGTAAGTGGTGTGGTTTATGGTTACCTACGTAAACCCCAAGCATAAAAAATAGAAAAATGAAAAGATTGGACCGTTTGGTGCAGTCTTTTTCTCTTTCCGAAATGCCTGTGAAATATGGTATAATAGAAGAATGGCAAACAAGAATACAAGTAAAACAAGACGGAGACCGTCTAAAGCAGAACTCGAAAGAAAAGAAGCGATTCAACGGATGTTGATTTCGTTGGGAATCGCGATTTTATTGATTTTCGCAGCCTTCAAATTAGGGGCTGCGGGTATAACTCTTTACAATTTAATTCGATTGCTGGTGGGGAGCCTAGCTTATCTGGCAATATTTGGTATCCTGCTCTACCTCTTCTTTTTCAAGTGGATACGAAAACAGGAAGGACTCTTATCTGGCTTTTTCACCATATTTGCTGGTTTGCTCTTGATTTTCGAGGCTTACTTAGTTTGGAATTATGGTTTGGACAAGTCGGTCTTGAAAGGAACCATGGCTCAGGTTGTGACGGATCTGACTGGTTTTCGAACAACCAGTTTTGCTGGAGGGGGCTTGATTGGGGTCGCTCTTTATATGCCAATCGCCTTTCTCTTCTCAAATATCGGTACTTACTTTATTGGTTCTATCTTGATTTTAGCTGGAGCCCTCCTAGTCAGTCCTTGGTCTGTTTACGATATTGCTGAATTTGGCAGTAAAGGCTTTGCCAAATGGCGAGAAGGGCATGAGCGTCGAAAAGAGGAACGCTTTGTCAAACAAGAAGAAAAAGCTCGTCAAAAGGCTGAGGAAGAGGCTGGATTAGAACAAGAAGAGGCTGAAAAAGCCTTACTCGATTTGCCTCCTATTGATATGGAAACAGGTGAAATTTTGACAGAGGAAGATGTTCAGGATTTTCCACATATACCTGAAGAAGAGTGGGTGGAACCAGAAATCATCCTACCTCAAACTGAACTTGAATTCCCTGAACAGGAAGAGGGCTCTGATGATGAAGATGTTCAGGTAGATTTTTCAGCAAAAGAAGCCCTCGAATATAAACTTCCAAGCTTACAACTCTTTGCCCCTGATAAACCCAAAGACCAGTCTAAAGAGAAGAAAATCGTTCGGGAAAATATCAAAATCCTAGAAGAAACCTTTGCTAGCTTTGGTATCAAGGTGACGGTTGAACGGGCTGAAATTGGGCCATCAGTGACCAAGTATGAAGTCAAACCGGCAGTGGGTGTACGGGTCAACCGCATTTCCAATCTAGCAGATGACCTCGCTCTAGCCTTGGCGGCCAAGGATGTCCGAATCGAAGCACCTATCCCAGGGAAATCCCTAGTCGGAATCGAAGTACCTAACTCTGAGATTGCCACTGTATCTTTCCGCGAACTGTGGGAACAATCTCAAACGAAAGCGGAAAATCTCTTGGAAATTCCTCTAGGGAAGGCTGTTAATGGCACTGCAAGAGCTTTTGACCTTTCTAAAATGCCTCACTTGCTAGTCGCAGGTTCAACGGGTTCAGGGAAGTCAGTAGCTGTTAACGGCATTATCGCTAGCATCCTCATGAAGGCGAGACCTGACCAAGTTAAATTTATGATGGTCGATCCCAAGATGGTTGAGTTGTCTGTTTATAATGACATTCCTCATCTCTTGATCCCAGTTGTGACCAATCCACGTAAGGCTAGCAAGGCCCTGCAAAAGGTTGTGGATGAAATGGAAAACCGTTATGAACTCTTTGCCAAAGTGGGAGTTCGGAATATTGCAGGCTTTAATGCCAAGGTAGAAGAATTCAATGCCCAGTCTGAGTACAAGCAGGTTCCGCTACCACTCATTGTCGTAATTGTAGATGAGTTGGCTGACCTTATGATGGTTGCCAGCAAGGAAGTGGAAGATACTATCATCCGTCTTGGACAGAAGGCGCGTGCTGCAGGTATCCACATGATTCTTGCAACCCAGCGTCCATCCGTTGATGTCATTTCTGGTCTGATCAAGGCCAATGTTCCTTCTCGTGTAGCATTTGCTGTTTCATCAGGAACAGACTCCCGTACGATTTTGGATGAAAATGGAGCTGAAAAACTGCTTGGTCGAGGTGACATGCTCTTTAAACCGATTGATGAAAATCACCCAGTACGTCTTCAAGGCTCTTTTATCTCGGATGACGATGTCGAACGCATCGTAAACTACATCAAGGCTCAGGCAGATGCAGACTACGATGAGAGTTTTGATCCGGGAGAAGTTTCTGAAAATGAAGGAGAATTTTCAGATGGTGATTCTGGTGGAGATCCGCTTTTTGAAGAAGCCAAGGCTTTGGTTATTGAAACACAGAAAGCCAGCGCATCTATGATTCAGCGTCGTTTATCAGTTGGATTTAACCGTGCGACCCGCCTCATGGAAGAGCTTGAGATGGCAGGTGTCATTGGTCCAGCTGAAGGTACCAAACCAAGAAAAGTATTGCAACAATAAATTTCTCTCTTATACGGAAATGTGAACCTGACGTGATTTGAAGAGATTTTTGAAGCGGATTATCTATGATGTATAATTAATTGAATCTAAAATAGTACGAAACGACTTTTAAAGCATGAAATTGATTTGAATTCCTTAATAAATTTGTTCACATTTTATTCAAACACTATATCAATCTGAAACAGGTTTAGAATTTCTTTTAGATATATGCAGACTCCCCTTATAGTTTTCTAGTGAATATTTGTTTTTCACTAGAAACTATAAGGGGAGCTTTTGTACTCATGTATGAGATAGATTTCTCTTTTTTGTTTTATTAAACTGCATAGCTCACTTTTCAGTAGGAATCAGCTATTGTATTCGCTAGATGTTAGCTGACATCAATTCACTACTGTTTAAAATTTTGAGAGTTCTGCAGTTTTTGAGTTCAGTTTCTGTTTATTCACCAAAGAAAAATGGTGGGGCGAACCGTTTCAGCTCTTCAAAGCAATGTTGGGCTGCCTCTGCATCTTCACAGATGACAAGGCAGACATCATCACCACAGAGGGTAGCGATAGCGTCAGGGAAACTCAAAGCATCAATGATAGAACCAAATGATTGAGCCAGTCCAGGAAGGGTTTTTAGTAGAACTTGATGTTGAACTGGACGCATCAAGACAAGGGCATCTTCCATGTAGAGTTCGAGACGTTTTTCCCATTTTGAGATAGAACCTGTATTGAGCACGTAGTAAGAGTTATCTTCTTCTCGTACTTTTGAGAGGTTCATATTTTTGATGTCACGTGAGAGAGTTGCCTGGGTAACTTGAATATCATTATCAGCAAGAAGAGATTGCAACTCAGCTTGTGTGTGAATCTTATTTTTCGTTACAAGAGCTCGTATGAGTTGGTGTCGATGTTCAGATTTATTCATAATAATTTAACTCCTTTTTTAGTGAGGTAGGATAAGTGTAGACTGTTCAAGATCAACAGTCAGCTGGTAAGCGGTATTGTCACGTATGGTGATTTCAAAGTCAGTCGTATAGAGGACTAAACGAAGAGTATCTCCTTCTTTTAACTTGTAAATAGTAGGTTGTAGTTCAAATTGCACATCCATCCATTCATCTGCAGTAATATCCTCTACTAACAGTAAATCATTTCTATTTTGTAAATTGAGGTAACCTTTTGTCACGACTCGTTGTGCATTTGGTCTAAATGGTAATTCACAGAGATTTTCCAACATGTGGTAGCGTCCATTATCAATGGTTTTAGCACTTAAAATAGCTGGATAAGGTTGTAGGTATTTCTTTTGACCAAATTCTAGCAGTTGGGCTGATAAGAGTCCCTTGTTTGTACTAGATTTGATACGAAGATTGAGCTGAGCGCGACCGTTCAGGTGGAGATCTTTGGTCACAGGAAAGTCAATAGTGATTTGATTGGCTTTCCCTTGATAGAGTTCTGTATTGAAGGTCTGGTAGTTTTTACCATAGCGTTCAAAATCCTTATCTGAGTACTGATTTTGAATCACTCGCTCTTCTTGACCAAGTGAGAAGGTTTCAAAGTTATCTTGCCCACCGAAGTTATCAAGTGATAACCAAGTCTGAGGGGTTGTATTGTCCTGCCATACAACAGTAGGAAGTTGGAAATCTGTATCCTGTCCCAGTAATTTCTTTGTCAACAAAGCATTCATGGACTCACGGAAGTCGATGGACTGCCAGTTGTTCATGTAAACATGTGCGCCATTATGAAAAAAGAGGTGCTTGTTTATATGATTAGGAAGAGCATGGAACATCTGGTAAACATGAAGTGGTTTGACATTCCAATCCTGAGAACCGTGGGTAAAGACAACCTCTGCCTTTACTTTATTAGCATTGAGCAGATAGTTGCGGTCATGCCAAAATTGATTGTAGTCACCAGACTTGCGATCCAGTTGTTCCTTTACTTTTTCTAAGTCAGCTTGGTGAGCTTCATTGCCACGGATATAGTCGCCGGCCAAGAGATTACGTGAGTAGGTTAACTCAGCAAGAGAGTCAAAGTCCTCACCTGGATAACCACCTGGGCTGGTCACCAGACCGTTTTCACGATAGTAGTTGTACCATGATGAAATTCCTGCCTCGGCAATGATGACTTCTAAACCATCGACGCCCGTAGTAGCAAGACCATTTGACATGGTACCTAGATAAGAAAGTCCAGTTGTGGCTACTTTTCCATTTGACCAGTCAGCCTTGACTTGACGCTGGCGCGTATGGTCGGTAAAGGCGCGGCAACAGTCATTAAGCCAATCGATGACATTTTTATAAGCCTCGATTTGCTGGTGGTCGCCATTAGTCATGAAACCGGTAGAGTCTTTAGTACCAACACCTGAAACATATAGATTAGCAAAACCTCGTGGAAGGAAGTAGTCGTTGAGTGTATAGCTGGAGTTGATGTGACTTAGCTTTTCCTCAGTTTCTGACACAAGCTCAGCTTGGCCTTGAGGTTGGACGAGATTTAGTTGAGGTTCTTCTAGCTCAATCTTGTGAGCAGTTTTGACCTCAAGCTCGCCCTCCATCTTGTAGAGAGCCTTATCGCTTGCTTTGTCATTTGTTCCTTGGTGATAAGGACTGGCTGTCATAATAGCAGGAATTTGCCCCTTATAACGTGGACGAATAATGCTAACCTTGACTAAGTCTGGTAGACCTTTTTGGTCAGTATCGACACGAGACTCAACATAGACCACTTCTCGAATCACATCATGGCTAGAAAAAGTAGCCAAACTCTTGCCGTTAAAGTAGTGGTAGTCATTATCCTCAGGGATAAGACCATCGCTAACAAGTTGGTCGATAAGAGTATTTCCCTTTTTGGTGCGAGTATTGAGTAACTGATAGAGATTTTCAATTAAGTCACCATATATAATGGGAAATCCAGTCTCTTTACGAAAAATGTCACTATCTTCGAAGTCAACCAAATAAGAAAAGCCTAAAAGTTGAAAAGCAACAGTATAAAAAATATCTGCTGTCAGTTCATCTTCTGATTGAAAAAATGTCAGCAGGTCTGTTTTTTTATCAGCTGCTAGGATGGAAAGTGGGTAGTTGGTGTCTTGATAAGTGAAAAAGAAACGACTTAGAAAAGACTCCAACATCTTTTTATTTGTTGACTCAGATGGAAAATCAAATCCATACTTTTTTAATTCATATAAAATAGTATCTCTTGGAAGTGATAAATAGCTGAATTGATTAAAGCGCATAAAACCTCCTTGTAAAATAATAATTAAGGTTATTATATCAAAAAAATAGGAGAAAGGGAATTATTAAGTGGGAAAGAAATTAATTAAAGAATAATGAATACAATTTATATGAAATAATATGTGATATTCTATAGTATTCATAAATTAAACTATATCTAACAAGAATTTTGAGTGAATTTATCTCACTTCTTTAAAAGAGATATCCATTTATTGGGATAAAAAGTTCAAAATAGTTTACAGAAACATTTTTACTGCAAATATATTTGTTATTTTTTCATCCAAAATGCCTTATTTAAAATATAAAATAGAGATAGGAGTCATTGCTTTTGTCTTTCTCTTTTTGAAAATGGTATAATATAGTGAGAAGGATAGAGGAGAAGTGTAAATTGATCGCACAACTAGATACAAAAACAGTCTATAGTTTTATGGAGAGCGTCATTTCAATCGATAAGTATGTGAGAGTAGCTAAAGAATACGGCTACACTCATTTGGCTATGATGGATATTGATAATCTTTATGGTGCTTTTGACTTTCTAGAGGTTACAAAAAAATATGGCATTCATCCTTTGTTAGGTCTTGAAATGATTGTGTTTGTAGATAATCAGGAAGTGAATTTACGCTTTTTAGCTCTATCTAGTGTGGGCTATCAGCAGTTGATGAAGCTTTCAACAGCCAAGATGCAGGGGGAGAAAAATTGGTCAGTTCTATCTCAGTATCTGGAGGATATCGCGGTAATTGTGCCTTATTTTGAAGAGCTTGAATCACTAAATCTAGGCTGTGATTACTATATAGGGGTTTACCCAGAAACACTGGCCAGCGAATTTTATCGTCCTATTTTGCCACTTTATCGGGTCAATGCTTTTGAAAGCAGGGATAGAGAAGTTCTGCAAGTCTTAACAGCGATTAAAGAAAATCTACCACTTAGAGAAGTTCCCTTGCGCTCACGACAAGATGTCCTTATATCAGCAAGTTCTTTAGAGAAATTATTCCAAGAGCGTTTTCCGCAAGCCTTGGACAATTTAGAAAAACTTATTTCAGGTATTTCGTATGACTTGGATACTAGTCTGAAATTGCCTCGCTTTAATCCAGCTAGACCAGCAGTAGAAGAGTTGAGAGAACGTGCTGAACTGGGGCTTGCTCATAAGGGGTTGTCTAGTAAAGAATATCAAGACCGTCTAGACCAAGAATTGGCTGTTATTCATGATATGGGCTTTGATGATTATTTCTTGGTTGTCTGGGATTTGCTGCGTTTCGGACGTTCGAATGGCTATTATATGGGAATGGGACGGGGTTCTGCTGTTGGTAGTTTGGTTTCTTATGCCTTAGACATCACGGGGATTGACCCAGTAGAGAAAAATCTGATTTTTGAACGCTTTCTCAATCGTGAACGCTATACTATGCCTGATATTGATATCGATATTCCTGATATTTATCGTCCAGATTTTATCAGATATGTTGGCAATAAATATGGTAGTAAACATGCTGCTCAAATCGTTACTTTTTCAACCTTTGGAGCCAAGCAAGCTCTACGAGATGTCTTGAAACGTTTTGGTGTGCCAGAGTATGAATTATCTGCAATTACTAAGAAAATCAGTTTTCGGGACAATCTTAAGTCGGCCTATGAGGGCAATCTACAGTTTCGTCAGCAAATCAATAGTAAGTTAGAATACCAAAAAGCCTTTGAGATTGCTTGCAAGATAGAGGGCTATCCAAGACAAACCTCTGTCCATGCAGCTGGTGTTGTAATCAGTGACCAAGATTTGACCAATTACATCCCTCTAAAGCATGGTGATGAAATTCCACTGACTCAGTATGATGCTCATGGTGTTGAGGCTAGCGGGCTTTTGAAGATGGACTTTCTGGGACTACGAAATCTGACCTTTGTCCAGAAGATGCAAGAATTACTTGCTGAAACAGAAGGCATTCACTTGAAAATAGAAGAAATCGATTTGGAAGACAAAGAAACGCTGGCTTTATTTGCTGCTGGTAATACAAAAGGTATCTTTCAATTTGAGCAACCTGGAGCTATTCGCCTGCTCAAGCGTGTGCAGCCAGTCTGTTTTGAAGATGTCGTAGCAACTACTTCCCTAAATCGACCAGGTGCTAGTGATTATATCAATAATTTTGTGGCAAGAAAGCATGGGCAGGAAGAAGTGACTGTTCTGGATCCAGTACTGGAGGATATTTTGGCTCCAACTTACGGAATTATGCTCTATCAGGAGCAGGTTATGCAGGTTGCTCAGCGTTTTGCTGGATTTAGTCTTGGGAAAGCCGATATTTTGCGCCGAGCTATGGGGAAAAAGGATGCCTCTGCCATGCATGAGATGAGGGCTTCTTTTATTCAAGGTTCATTAGAAGCTGGACATACTGCGGAAAAAGCAGAGCAGGTTTTTGATGTTATGGAGAAGTTTGCAGGTTATGGATTTAATAGATCTCACGCCTATGCCTACTCAGCCTTGGCCTTCCAGTTGGCTTATTTCAAAACGCATTATCCAGCCATTTTTTATCAGGTCATGTTGAATTCCGCCAACAGTGATTACTTAACAGATGCCTTAGAAGCAGGCTTTGAAGTAGCGCCTCTGTCCATCAACACCATTCCTTATCACGATAAAATTGCCAACAAGGCCATCTATCTAGGATTGAAATCGATTAAGGGAATCAGCAAGGATTTGGCACTTTGGATTATTGAAAATAGACCCTATTCTAACATTGAAGATTTTATAGCTAAATTACCTGAGAATTATTTGAAACTTCCTCTGCTAGAACCTTTGGTAAAAGTTGGTCTTTTCGATTCATTTGAAAAAAATCGCCAAAAAGTATTCAATAATTTAGTTAATCTATTTGAATTTGTAAAAGAGTTAGGAAGTTTGTTTGGAGATACTATTTATAGTTGGCAGGAATCGGAAGATTGGACAGATCAAGAAAAATTCTATATGGAACAAGAGCTTTTAGGGATAGGTGTCAGCAAACATCCCCTACAAACTATCGCAAGTAAGGCTATTTACCCGATTACCCCAATTGGGGATTTGTCAGAAAATAGCTACGCTATTATCTTGGTTGAAGTTCAGAAGATAAAAGTAATTCGTACCAAAAAGGGCGAAAATATGGCATTTTTACAGGTAGATGACAGTAAGAAAAAATTGGATGTCACTCTCTTTTCAGACTTATATCGTCAGGTTGGGCAGGAAATAAAAGAGGGAGCCTTCTACTATATAAAAGGAAAAATCCAGTCACGTGATGGCCGTCTGCAAATGATTGCACAAGAAATAAGAGAAGCAGTTGCTGAACGCTTTTGGATACAGGTGAAAAATCATGAATCGGATCAAGAAATTTCACGTATTTTAGACCAGTATAAAGGCCCAATCCCAGTCATCATCAGGTATGAAGAGGAACAGAAAACAATCGTTTCTCCCCATCATTTTGTAGCTAAATCCAATGAATTAGAAGCAAAATTGAATGAAATCGTTATGAAAACGATTTATCGCTAAAAATACGGAAAATAGAAGAATTTTAAAATCAAATGTGGTATAATTAATAAGAATGTTAAAAGAAAAAGGAGCATAAACCAATATGAAACGTATTGCTGTTTTGACTAGTGGCGGAGACGCACCTGGTATGAACGCTGCTATCCGTGCAGTTGTTCGTCAAGCAATTTCAGAAGGAATGGAAGTGTTTGGTATCTATGACGGATATGCTGGTATGGTTGCCGGTGAAATTCATCCCCTAGATGCAGCTTCAGTAGGAGACATCATTTCTCGTGGTGGTACTTTCCTTCACTCAGCTCGTTATCCAGAGTTCGCTCAACTTGAAGGGCAACTTAAAGGGATTGAGCAATTGAAAAAACACGGAATTGAAGGTGTAGTTGTTATCGGTGGTGACGGATCTTACCACGGTGCTATGCGTTTGACTGAACATGGCTTCCCAGCTATCGGTCTTCCAGGTACAATCGATAATGATATCGTTGGTACAGACTTCACAATCGGTTTTGATACAGCGGTTACGACTGCTATGGACGCTATCGATAAGATTCGTGATACATCATCAAGTCACCGTCGTACTTTTGTTATCGAAGTTATGGGACGTAACGCTGGTGATATCGCTCTTTGGGCTGGTATTGCAACTGGTGCTGATGAAATCATCATTCCTGAAGAAGGATTCAAGATTGAAGATATCGTAGAAAGCATTAAATGTGGTTATGAGTGTGGTAAAAAACACAACATCATCGTCTTGGCTGAAGGTGTGATGTCAGCGGCTGAATTTGGTAAAAAACTAAAAGAAGCTGGGGATACAAGCGACCTTCGTGTAACAGAACTTGGACATATCCAACGTGGTGGTTCTCCAACTGCGCGTGACCGTGTATTGGCGTCACGCATGGGTGCGCATGCTGTTAAACTTCTTAAAGAAGGTATCGGTGGTGTTGCGGTTGGTATCCGTAACGAGAAAATGGTTGAAAACCCAATTCTTGGAACTGCAGAAGAAGGAGCATTGTTTAGCTTGACTGCAGATGGTAAGATTGTGGTTAACAACCCACATAAGGCTGACCTTGAGCTATCTAGCTTGAATAAGAGCTTGTCATAATTTACAATTTAGTTAATAAGACCAAAAAGGTCATATATATAAAGGAGTCACAAAAATCATGAATAAACGTGTAAAAATCGTTGCAACTTTGGGTCCTGCGGTAGAAATCCGTGGTGGTAAAAAATTTGGTGATGACGGATACTGGGGTGAAAAACTTGATGTTGAAGCTTCAGCTAAAAACATTGCTAAATTGATTGAAGCTGGTGCTAACACATTCCGTTTCAACTTCTCACACGGTGACCACCAAGAACAAGGTGAGCGTATGGCAACTGTTAAACTTGCAGAAAAACTTGCAGGTAAAAAAGTTGGTTTCCTTCTTGATACAAAAGGACCAGAAATCCGTACAGAATTGTTCGAAGGTGAAGCTAAAGAGTATTCATACAAAACTGGTGAAAAAATCCGTGTTGCAACTAAACAAGGAATCAAATCAACTCGTGAAGTGATTGCGTTGAACGTTGCTGGTGCTCTTGATATCTATGATGATGTTGAAGTTGGTCGTCAAGTGTTGGTTGACGATGGTAAACTTGGTCTTCGTGTGGTTGCTAAAGATGATGCAACTCGTGAATTTGAAGTTGAAGTTGAAAACGATGGTATCATCGCTAAACAAAAAGGTGTGAACATTCCTAACACTAAAATTCCTTTCCCAGCTCTTGCTGAACGCGATAACGACGATATCCGTTTCGGTCTTGAACAAGGTATCAACTTCATCGCGATTTCATTCGTACGTACTGCAAAAGATGTGAACGAAGTTCGTGCAATCTGTGAAGAAACTGGAAACGGACATGTTCAATTGTTTGCTAAAATCGAAAACCAACAAGGTATCGATAACTTGGATGAAATCATCGAAGCTGCTGATGGTATCATGATCGCTCGTGGTGACATGGGTATCGAAGTACCATTCGAAATGGTTCCAGTTTACCAAAAAATGATCATCACTAAAGTCAATGCTGCAGGTAAAGTTGTTATCACTGCAACAAACATGCTTGAAACAATGACTGAAAAACCACGTGCAACTCGTTCAGAAGTATCAGACGTATTTAACGCTGTTATCGACGGAACTGATGCTACAATGCTTTCAGGTGAGTCTGCAAACGGTAAATACCCACTTGAGTCAGTAGCTACAATGGCTACAATCGATAAGAACGCTCAAACTCTTCTTAACGAATACGGACGTTTGAACTCAGATTCATTCGAACGTAACTCTAAGACAGAAGTAATGGCTTCAGCTGTTAAAGATGCTACTAACTCAATGGACATTAAATTGGTTGTAACTCTTACTAAGACTGGTCACACTGCACGTTTGATCTCTAAATACCGTCCAAATGCTGACATCTTAGCATTGACATTCGACGAATTGACAGAACGTGGATTGATGTTGAACTGGGGTGTTATCCCAATGTTGACAGATGCTCCATCATCAACTGACGATATGTTTGAAATCGCTGAACGTAAAGCAGTTGAAGCAGGACTTGTACAATCTGGTGACGATATCGTTATCGTAGCTGGTGTACCAGTTGGAGAAGCTGTTCGTACGAACACAATGCGTATCCGCACAGTACGTTAATTAAAATAAGAAAAAGCCTATCATATCAAGCTTTCTAGCCTGTATGATGGGCTTTTTTGTTTATGGGGCAAAATTTTTTACTTGCGATTTAATGCGACGGTATTAATTACGTCAAGCACGGCTTGCTTCATGATCTTTGTGATGTGAGTATAAATCTGATTTGTTGCTTTGGCGTCTTTATGAACTTCAAGCGCTTATAGCTTTAAGAGGTACATTGCTTTCAGCAAGCAAGATATTGAGTTTAAACACAAAAAATAACCCCTTGAGGATTCAAGGAGTTATTTCAACTTTAATTAGTTTTTAGAAGCTTCTTGGAATTCTGGATTTTTCCATGCTTCATCAATAATAGCTTGCAATTCTTTAGCAGATGCTTGCATTTTTTGAGTTTCTGCATCGTTCAATGGAATGTTTACTGGACGAACGATTCCGTGTGCACCAACAACAGCTGGTTGACCGATAAAGACGTTCTCAACTCCGTATTGACCTTCTTGGAATACTGAAAGTGGAAGTACTGCGTTCTCGTCGTCAAGGATTGCTTTAGTGATACGAGCAAGGGCTACTGCGATACCGTAGTATGTTGCACCTTTTTTGTTGATGATTGTGTAGGCAGCATCACGAACACCTTCGAACAATTCAATCAATTCAGCCTCTTGAACATTTTGAGTGTCTTTAAGGAATTCTTCAAGGTTTACACCAGCGATGTTAGCGTGTGACCAAACAGCGAACTCAGAGTCACCGTGTTCACCCATGATGTAGGCGTGCACTGAACGAGCATCAACATCTAATTTTTCAGCAAGTGCTTGACGGAAACGAGCTGAGTCAAGTGAAGTACCTGAACCGATAACGCGTTCTTTAGGGAAACCAGAGAATTTCCAAGTTGAGTAAGTCAAGACGTCAACTGGGTTAGCGGCAACAAGGAAGATACCTTTGAAACCAGATTCAACAACTTGAGTTACGATTGATTTGTTGATAGCAAGGTTTTTACCTACAAGGTCAAGACGAGTTTCACCTGGTTTTTGAGGTGCACCTGCAGTGATTACAACAAGGTCAGCGTCTGCACAGTCAGAGTATTGAGCTGCATAGATTTTTTTAGGTGAAGTGAAGGCAAGGGCGTGGCTAAGGTCAAGCGCATCACCAACAGCTTTTTCATGCAATTGTGGAATTTCGATAATTCCAAGCTCTTGTGCAATTCCTTGGTTAACAAGTGCAAAAGCGTAAGATGAACCTACAGCACCATCACCGACAAGGATAACTTTTTTGTGTTGTTTAGTTGAAGTCATTGTTCTAAACATCTCCTTAATTTTATTCAGGGTTTTCCCCAGTTATTTTAATTCTATCACTTTTAAAAAGCTTTGTCACGAATATGCCTTGGAGTTCTTGATGTAAACGTTTTAGCTAATTTGGATACCTGAAATATGGCGGACATTATGGTATAATATTATTAATTACTAATAGTGAAATGAGGCATTTATTAATGCAGGATAGAAATTTAGTGAATGTCAATCTGACAAAGGAGATGAAGACGAGCTTTATCGATTACGCCATGAGTGTTATCGTAGCGCGGGCTCTTCCTGATGTTCGAGATGGCTTGAAACCAGTTCACCGTCGGATTCTCTATGGAATGAATGAATTGGGTGTTACTCCAGACAAACCTCATAAAAAATCTGCTCGTATTACAGGGGATGTCATGGGTAAATACCACCCACACGGGGATTCCTCTATCTATGAAGCTATGGTTCGTATGGCTCAATGGTGGAGTTACCGTTACATGCTTGTAGATGGGCATGGAAACTTTGGTTCCATGGATGGAGATGGTGCTGCCGCCCAGCGTTACACTGAGGCACGCATGAGCAAGATTGCTCTGGAAATGCTTCGTGATATCAATAAAAATACAGTTGATTTCGTTGATAACTATGATGCCAATGAACGTGAACCTTTGGTCTTGCCAGCTCGTTTTCCAAATCTTTTAGTTAATGGAGCAACTGGTATTGCCGTTGGAATGGCGACCAATATTCCGCCTCACAACTTGGGAGAAACCATTGATGCAGTGAAGTTGGTCATGGACAATCCTGAAGTGACGACTAAGGACTTGATGGAAGTCTTGCCTGGTCCAGATTTTCCAACAGGTGCCCTTGTCATGGGGAAATCAGGCATTCATAAGGCTTATGAAACAGGTAAAGGTTCTATTGTCCTTCGTTCTCGTACTGAAATTGAAGAAACTAAGACTGGCCGTGAGCGCATCGTTGTAACAGAATTTCCTTACATGGTCAATAAAACCAAGGTCCATGAGCATATTGTTCGTTTGGTTCAGGAAAAACGGATTGAGGGCATCACAGCCGTACGTGATGAATCAAACCGTGAAGGTGTTCGATTTGTTATCGAAGTTAAGCGCGATGCCTCAGCAAATGTTATCCTCAACAATCTTTTCAAGATGACCCAGATGCAAACTAACTTTGGTTTCAATATGCTTGCTATCCAAAATGGGGTACCCAAGATTTTGTCTCTTCGTCAGATTTTGGATGCTTATATCGAACACCAAAAAGAAGTGGTTGTTCGTCGGACACGTTTTGATAAGGAAAAAGCGGAAGCACGTGCTCATATCTTAGAAGGTCTCTTGATTGCGCTAGACCATATCGACGAAGTGATTCGTATCATCCGTGCTAGTGAAACAGATGCGGAAGCACAAGCTGAGTTGATGAGTAAGTTTAAGCTTTCTGAACGTCAAAGTCAGGCTATACTAGACATGCGTCTTCGTCGTTTGACAGGCTTGGAACGCGATAAGATCCAGTCTGAGTATGATGACCTCTTGGCTCTGATTGCGGATTTAGCAGATATTCTTGCTAAACCAGAACGTGTTTCTCAAATCATCAAAGAAGAATTGGATGAAGTTAAGCGTAAGTTTGGCGACCAACGTCGTACAGAGTTGATGGTCGGTGAAGTATTGAGTCTTGAAGATGAGGATTTGATTGAAGAATCGGATGTCTTGATTACGCTTTCTAATAAGGGATACATCAAACGTCTGGACCAAGCTGAATTTACTGCTCAAAAACGTGGTGGCCGCGGTGTTCAAGGTACAGGTGTTAAGGATGACGATTTTGTTCGTGAGTTAGTGTCGACTAGCACCCATGATCACCTGCTCTTCTTCACAAATAAAGGACGCGTCTATCGCCTGAAAGGATATGAAATTCCTGAGTATGGTCGGACGGCCAAAGGACTACCAGTAGTTAATCTCTTGAAATTGGATGAAGGCGAAAGTATTCAGACTATTATCAATGTTGAGTCTGAACGCAGTGATGATGCTTATCTCTTCTTTACAACCCGTCACGGTATTGTGAAGAGAACGAGCGTTAAGGAATTTGCTAATATTCGTCAAAATGGACTTAAAGCACTGAATCTTAAAGATGAAGATGAGTTAATTAATGTCTTGTTGACGGAAGAAGAGACGGATATTATTATTGGTACCAAGTTTGGTTATGCAGTTCGCTTTAATCAATCAGCCGTTCGCGGCATGAGTCGTATCGCCACAGGTGTGAAAGGTGTGAATCTCCGTGAGGGAGACACAGTAGTTGGTGCTAGCGTAATTACTGATCAAGACGAGGTTCTTATCATCACAGAAAAAGGATATGGTAAGCGTACAGTCGCGACCGAATATCCAACAAAAGGTCGTGGTGGTAAAGGGATGAAGACGGCTAATGTGGCTGAGAAAAATGGTCCTCTATCAGGTCTCTTGACTGTTAAAGGTGATGAAGATTTGATGATTATCACTGATACAGGTGTCATGATTCGAACCAATGTTGCCAATATTTCACAAACAGGACGCTCAACTATGGGAGTTAAAGTAATGCGTCTGGATCAAGATGCTAAAATTGTGACCTTTACTACGGTTGCAGCGGCAGAAAAAGAAGAAGTTGGGACAGAAAACGAAACAGAAGGTGAAGCATAATGTCTCAAAAAAATAAGAAGAAAAATAAACGAAAAAATCTGCTGACAAATATCCTAGCAGGATTTCTGATACTACTATCAATTGCTTTGATTTTTAATGCTAAAATTCGTGATATTTTCATAGTTTGGAATACCAATAAATACCAAGTTAGTCAGGTATCAAAAGAAAAAATAGAAGAAAATCAGGATACAGAAGGAAATTTTGATTTTGATTCTGTCAATGCTATCTCTTCTGAAGCGGTTCTAGCTTCTCAATGGGATGCTCAAAAATTACCAGTTATCGGCGGAATTGCAGTCCCTGAATTAGAAATGAATCTGCCAATTTTTAAAGGGCTTGATAATGTCAATCTCTTCTATGGTGCTGGTACGATGAAACGCGATCAAGTGATGGGAAAAGGAAATTATAGTCTAGCTAGTCATCATATTTTTGGTGTCAATAATGCTAATAAAATGTTATTTTCTCCTTTAGATAACGCTAAAAATGGTATGAAGATTTATCTAACCGATAAAAATAAAGTTTATACTTATGAAATACGTGAAGTTAAACGTGTTACACCGGATCGTGTTGATGAAGTTGATGATAGAGATGGGGTAAATGAGATTACATTAGTAACCTGTGAAGACCTTGCCGCTACAGAACGTATTATTGTAAAAGGCGATTTGAAAGAAACAAAAGATTATTCACAAACATCTGATGAAATCCTAACAGCTTTCAATCAACCATATAAACAATTTTATTAATACAAATCAGTGAAATCCTGGATTTCACTGATTTTTTAAGCTTTTCATAAGAATAAACTTTTATGAAATACAGAAAACGCTTCCTTAATTTTAACGTTTGTGATATAATTATCAGGTAAAAAATTTTTAGGAGTTTATTATGGTTTCTTCAGAATTTATCTCAAAGATTGAATTTGCTTGCAAGAAGAAAGAAAGTCTTTATAGTCAAAGCAAATTTAAGTATGCGATTCGTTCTATGTTCGCAGGTGCATTTTTAACCTTCAGTACTGCTGCTGGTGCAGTTGGGGCTGACTTGATTAATAAAATTGCACCAGGTAGTGGACGCTTCCTCTTCCCCTTTGTCTTTGCTTGGGGCTTGGCCTACATTGTTTTCTTGAATGCTGAGTTGGTAACTTCAAACATGATGTTCTTGACTGCTGGTAGTTTCTTGAAAAAAATCTCTTGGAGAAAGACAACTGAGATTTTACTTTACTGTACCTTGTTCAACCTTATCGGAGCCTTGATAGCGGGTTGGGGCTTTGCCCACTCAGCAGCTTATGCACATCTGACACACGATAGTTTCATCTCAGGGGTTGTTGAGATGAAGTTAGGCCGTTCAAATGAATTAATCTTGCTTGAGGCGATTTTGGCAAATATTTTCGTAAATATTGCGATTCTTTCATTTGTTTTGGTCAAAGATGGTGGTGCCAAACTTTGGCTTGTGTTGTCAGCGATTTACATGTTTGTATTCTTAACAAACGAGCACATTGCTGCGAACTTTGCTTCTTTCGCGATTGTAAAATTCAGTGTTGCTGCGGATTCAATTGCTAACTTCGGTGTTGGAAATATGCTTCGCCACTGGGGTGTAACCTTCATCGGAAACTTTATCGGAGGAGGCCTCTTGATGGGTCTTCCATACGCCTTCCTCAATAAAAATGAAGATACTTATGTAGATTAAGAAAATGAGCACGATTGATTCGTGCTTTTTTCGATTTTGTAAGAAGTAATAGCCGCTTCTTATATCAAAATATAGAAAAGAGGTATTAGTCAAGATAGGTAGATAGTGCTACAATATCCTTAATGAAACTATATGGAGGTAGCCTTATGACTCGTGATTTTAAATTTGAAACCTTACAATTGCATGCTGGTCAAGTTGTGGATCCAGCAACTAAGTCTCGTGCAGTGCCGATTTATCAAACAACATCCTTTGTTTTTGATGACACGCAGGAAGGTGCCGATTTGTTTGCTTTGAGAAAACCAGGGAACATTTATACTCGTATTACAAATCCTACAACGGCTGCCTTTGAAGAAAGAATTGCTGCTCTTGAAGGCGGTGTTGGAGCTCTTGCAACAGCATCAGGTATGGCTGCAGTGACTTATACGATTTTGGCGCTTGCCCATGCAGGTGACCATGTAGTGGCAGCATCAACTATTTACGGTGGAACCTTCAATCTCTTGAAAGAAACCCTTCCTCGTTATGGGATCACAACAACCTTTGTCGATGTGGATAATTTGGAGGAAGTGGAAGCAGCTATCAATGACAATACCAAGCTTGTCTTGATTGAAACCTTGGGAAATCCCTTGATTAATATTCCAGATTTGGAAAAATTGGCTGAGATTGCTCATAAACACCAGATTCCACTAGTTTCGGATAATACCTTTGCAACACCTTATTTGATTAACGTTTTTTCTCACGGTGTAGATATTGCCATTCACTCTGCGACTAAGTTTATCGGTGGGCATGGTACGACTATTGGAGGAGTGATTGTCGATAGTGGTCGTTTTGACTGGGCGGCTTCAGGAAAATTCCCTCAATTTGTTGAGGAAGACCCAAGCTACCACAATTTGAGCTATACTCGTGATGTGGGTGCAGCAGCCTTTATTATCGCTGTCCGTGTCCAATTGCTTCGTGATACAGGTGCAGCCTTGTCACCATTTAATGCCTTCCTCTTGCTTCAAGGACTTGAAACCCTTTCACTTCGTGTGGAGCGCCATGTGCAAAATGCAGAGAAAATTGTTGATTTTCTTATCAACCATCCTAAGGTAGAAAAAGTCAACTATCCAAAACTTGCTGATAGTCCTTATCATGCCTTGGCTGAGAAATATTTGCCAAAAGGTGTTGGTTCAATCTTTACCTTCCATGTCAAAGGTGGGGAGGCAGAAGCACGCAAGGTTATTGATAATTTGGAAATCTTCTCTGACCTTGCAAATGTGGCAGATGCCAAGTCTCTTGTTGTTCACCCAGCAACAACTACTCACGGTCAATTGTCAGAAAAAGACCTGGAAGCTGCAGGAGTCACACCAAACCAAATCCGCTTGTCTATCGGTCTTGAAAATGTAGAAGATTTGATTGAAGACTTGCGCTTGGCCTTGGAAAAAATTTAAAGAAAAAGAAGTTAAACGGTGGGTTTCGACTCACTGTTTTTGATTTTCCCTCAGGCATGATATAATGGTTACAGAAGCCTAGAAAGAGGAACGATATGAACGAAATCAAATGTCCCAACTGTGGAGAAGTCTTTACAGTAAATGAAAGTCAGTATGCTGAACTTTTATCCCAAGTGAGAACAGCAGAGTTTGATAAGGAATTGCACGATCGCATGAAGCAGGAACTGGCCTTGGCAGAGCAAAAGGCCATGAATGAACAACAGTCTAAACTAGCTCAAAAGGATCAAGAAATCGCTCAATTGCAGAGTCAAATCCAAAACTTTGATACAGAAAAAGAATTGGCCAAGAAAGAGGTTGAACAGACAAGCAATCAGGCCTTATTGGCTAAGGATAAGGAAGTACAGGCCTTGGAAAACCAATTGGCTACCTTGCGTTTGGAGCATGAAAATCAACTACAAAAGACCCTTTCTGACCTAGAAAAAGAACGCGATCAGGTCAAAAATCAGCTCCTATTACAAGAAAAAGAAAACGAGCTTTCTCTTGCTTCAGTTAAGCAAAACTATGAAGCCCAGCTCAAAGCAGCGAGTGAACAGGTCGAGTTCTATAAGAATTTCAAAGCCCAGCAATCTACAAAAGCCATCGGGGAAAGTCTGGAACAGTATGCAGAGAGTGAGTTTAACAAGGTCCGTAGTTTCGCCTTTCCAAATGCCTACTTTGAGAAGGATAACAAGGTCTCTGCGCGTGGGTCTAAGGGGGACTTTATCTTCCGTGAGAGTGATGAAAATGGAGTGGAAATCATTTCCATCATGTTTGAGATGAAAAATGAAGCGGATGGAACAGAGAAGAAGCACAAGAATGCAGATTTTTACAAGGAATTAGACAAGGACCGTCGGGAGAAGAACTGTGAGTATGCGGTTTTGGTGACTATGCTTGAGGCCGATAATGACTACTTTAACACAGGGATTGTTGACGTCAGCCATGAGTATGAAAAGATGTATGTGGTTCGTCCTCAATTCTTTATTCAGTTGATTGGGCTTTTGCGAAATGCGGCGCTTAATTCCCTAAAATACAAGCAGGAGTTGGCCTTGGTTCGCGAACAAAATATTGACATTACGCATTTTGAAGAAGACTTGGATGCCTTTAAGTTAGCTTTTGCCAAGAACTACAACTCTGCTTCGACCAACTTTGGCAAAGCTATTGATGAAATCGACAAGGCTATCAAACGCATGGAAGAGATTAAGAAGTTCCTGACAACATCTGAAAACCAACTCCGCCTCGCAAACAATAAGTTGGAAGATGTCTCTGTCAAAAAATTGACTCGAAAAAATCCAACCATGAAAGCGAAGTTTGAAGCATTGAAGGGGAAATAGAAAGCAAAAATGAACGGTATTATCAACTTAAAAAAAGAAGCGGGGATGACCTCGCATGATGCGGTTTTTAAACTGCGTAAGATTTTGGGAACCAAGAAGATTGGTCATGGAGGGACCTTGGATCCGGATGTGGTGGGTGTTTTGCCTATTGCGGTTGGCAAGGCGACCCGCATGGTCGAGTTCATGCAGGATGAGGGCAAGGTCTATGAGGGGGAAATCACTCTGGGCTATTCCACGACGACAGAGGATGCCAGTGGGGAAGTGGTCGCTGAGACACCTGTTTTATTGCCCTTGGATGAAAAGCTTGTTGATGAAGTAATTACGAGCTTGACTGGGCCTATTACCCAGATTCCGCCTATGTATTCGGCGGTCAAGGTCAATGGTCGTAAGCTTTATGAGTATGCGCGTGCTGGTCAGGAAGTGGAGCGTCCAGAGCGTCAGGTGACCATTTATCAATTTGAACGAACAAGTCCAATTTCTTATGAGGGTCATCTTGCACGCTTTACTTTTCGTGTGAAATGCAGTAAGGGAACTTATATTCGTACCTTGTCTGTTGACTTGGGAGAAAAATTGGGTTATGCGGCCCATATGTCTCAGTTAACTCGTACTAGTGCAGCTGGTTTGCAACTAGAAGATGCTCTTACCTTGGAAGAAATTGCTAGAAAAGTGGAGGATGAGCAATTAGATTTTCTCCATCCTCTAGAGATTGGAACAGGTGACCTTGTCAAAGTTTTCCTAAGTCCAGAAGAGGCTACAGAAGTGCGCTTTGGTCGCTTTATTGAGCTCGGCCAAACAAATCAAGAATTGGCTGCTTTTGAAGGCGATACATTGCTAGCCATTCTAGAAAAACGGGACAATCTCTATAAGCCAAGGAAGGTTTTTAGCTAGTCTAACTGAGGTGTAGGGAGTGTTGTTTCCCCTAGACTATCCAAATCAGACTATAAATTTTGCAAAAAATGTGATAGAATAGACGACGGATAAAAAAACGGAGGATAGCATGCAAAATAGACCAATCATTATCGGAGTGACAGGTGGTTCTGGTGGTGGTAAGACCAGTGTTTCAAGAGCCATTTTATCGCATTTCCCTGATGAAAAGATTTCCATGATTGAGCATGATTCATACTATAAGGATCAGTCTCACTTGACCTTTGAAGAGCGTGTCAAAACCAACTATGACCATCCTTTTGCTTTTGATACAGATTTGATGATCGAGCAGATTAAAGAATTGTTGGCAGGGCGTCCGGTGGATATCCCGACTTATGACTATACAGAACATACACGAAGCAGCAAGACCTATCGTCAGGAGCCTCAAGATGTCTTTATCGTTGAGGGGATTTTGGTCTTGGAGGACAAGCGCCTACGTGATTTGATGGACATCAAGATTTTTGTGGATACGGATGATGATGTGCGCATTATTCGTCGTATCAAGCGTGATATGGAGGAGCGTGGCCGTAGTCTTGATAGTGTTATTGACCAGTACTTAGGTGTAGTTAAACCTATGTATCACCAGTTTATTGAGCCAACCAAACGTTATGCGGATATCGTCATTCCTGAGGGAGTCAGCAATACAGTGGCTATTGACCTGTTGACGACCAAGATTGCTAAGATTTTGGAAGAAGCTAGAAATAGTAAATAAACAGATGTGGAGGCCTTGCCTCCTTTTTCTATTTTTCTCTCATAATGGTACATAAATGGAGATTTTTAGGCATATTTTTGGTATAATAATACCCATGAAAGAGCAAGAAAATGAATAGTAGGTGGAGATGGAAAAGTATTTATCGGTAACAACTTTGACCAAGTATCTGAAAATGAAATTCGATAAAGACCCTTATTTGGAACGGGTCTATTTAACTGGTCAAGTTTCCAATTTTCGTAAACGACCTACTCACCAATATTTCTCCCTAAAAGATGACCATGCAGTTATTCAAGCGACTATTTGGTCTGGAATTTATCAGAAATTAGGTTTCGACCTGGAAGAAGGGATGAAGATCAATGTGATTGGGCGTGTACAGGTCTATGAACCGAGCGGTAGCTACTCCATCATCATTGAAAAGGCTGAGCCTGATGGGGTTGGGGCACTTGCGATTCAGTTTGAACAACTCAAGAAAAAATTGACAGAAGAAGGCCTGTTTCAAGAACGCTTCAAGCAAGCTCTGCCCCAATTTTCTAAGAGAATTGGTGTAGTAACCAGTCGCAGTGGAGCCGTGATTCGAGATATTATCACGACCGTCAGCAGGCGATTCCCAGGTGTCGATATCCTGCTTTATCCAACTAAGGTGCAAGGTGAAGGGGCAGCAGAAGAAATTGCTCGAAATATTGCGCGTGCTAATCAACGAGACGATTTGGATTTGCTGATTATTGGTCGTGGTGGTGGTTCCATAGAGGATCTCTGGGCCTTTAACGAAGAAATTGTGGTACGAGCCATTTTTGAATCTCGTTTGCCAGTTATTTCTAGTGTGGGGCATGAGACGGATGTGACCTTGGCAGATTTTGTTGCAGATCGTCGCGCTGCCACACCAACAGCTGCTGCTGAACTAGCAACACCTGTGACCAAGTTGGATCTATTAGCTCATTTGCAAAATCAGGAAAAACGGATGGCAACGGCAGTCCGAAATGTCCTATCTAAAAAACAAGAAGCTTTGAAAAAATGCAGTCAGTCTGTTATCTTTAGACAGCCAGAGCGTTTGTATGATGGCTATATGCAACGCTTGGATCAACTGCAACTGCGCTTAACACAAAGTTTACGTACACGGATTTCTGATAACAAACAGATAGT
The DNA here is from genome assembly GCF_002860865.1 of Streptococcus mitis. Lineage (GTDB taxonomy): Bacteria > Bacillota > Bacilli > Lactobacillales > Streptococcaceae > Streptococcus > Streptococcus mitis_AT. The sequence goes on along the minus strand of NZ_PKIE01000001.1, from coordinate 615,999 downwards.
ACAATCAAGGACGCATCGACTGGTACAATTATCACCTGTTACCAAAATCCAACGCTATCAAGACCGTTTAGGACAGTTGGACAAGCTTCTCCGCAGCCAAATGGCTCTGGTTTATGATGCCAAGGTTGCTGAAGTCAAGCGACTTTCAGAAGCCTTGCTAATGTTGGATACCAGTCGAATCGTGGCGCGTGGCTATGCTATTGTCAAAAAAGAAGAGTCAGTTGTGGATTCGGTTGAGAGTTTGAAGAAAAAAGACCAAGTGACGCTTTTGATGCGAGATGGTCGAGTAGAATTAGAGGTTAAAGATGTCAAAACAAAAGAAATTTGAGGAAAATCTAGCAGAACTGGAAACCATTGTCCAAAGTTTGGAAAATGGTGAAATTGCTCTGGAAGATGCGATTGCTGCCTTTCAAAAGGGCATGGTCTTGTCAAAAGAGCTCCAAGCGACGCTGGACAAGGCTGAAAAGACCTTGGTCAAGGTCATGCAAGAAGACGGAACAGAAAGTGATTTTGAATGAAGAAGCAAGAAAAATTAGCTCTTGTCGAGTCAGCCTTGGAAGACTTTTATGGAGACCAGCAGTTTGCCTCTAGTTTGCGAGAGTCTGTTCTCTATTCCATTCATGCTGGTGGCAAGCGTATTCGCCCTTTTCTCTTGTTGGAAGTTTTGGAAGCCTTGCAGGTCGCTATTAAACCTGCTCACGCGCAGGTGGCTGCGGCCTTGGAAATGATTCATACAGGGAGCTTGATTCATGATGATCTTCCTGCTATGGATGATGATGATTATCGTCGAGGGAGTTTGACCAATCATAAGAAATTTGGAGAAGCTATGGCCATTTTGGCAGGAGATGCTTTATTCCTAGATCCTTATGCTTTGATAGCGCAGGCAAATTTGCCAAGTCAGATCAAGGTGGACTTGATTGCCAACTTATCCCTTGCTTCAGGTAGTCTGGGTATGGTGGCTGGGCAAGTTCTGGACATGGAGGGTGAACACCAGCATTTGTCTTTGGAAGAACTTCAGACCATTCATGCTAATAAGACTGGGAAACTACTAGCCTATCCCTTTCAAGCGGCTGCTATTATAGCCGAATTGGCACCTGAGATGCAGGCGAAACTTAAAACTGTAGGTGAATTGATTGGGCTTGCTTTTCAAGTTCGAGATGATGTACTGGATGTGACCGCTAGTTTTGAGGAAATCGGCAAGACGCCTCAAAAGGACCTACAGGCAGAAAAATCAACCTATCCAGCCTTGTTGGGCTTGGAAGAGGCAATTGTCTTTTGTAACCAGACTTTGGATCAAGCTAATGCCAAATTAGAAGAAATCGCCCAGCAGGTTCCCTTTGAAACAGAATCGATTGTAAGAGTAGTAGAAAGTTTGAGAATCAATGGCTAAGGAAAGAGTGGATGTACTAGCTTATAAACAGGGCTTGTTTGAAACGCGAGAACAGGCCAAGCGCGGTGTTATGGCTGGTCTAGTCGTAGCAGTCCTGAATGGAGAACGGTTTGATAAACCAGGAGAGAAAATTCCAGATGACACCGAGTTAAAACTCAAGGGTGAGAAACTCAAGTATGTCAGCCGTGGTGGCTTGAAATTGGAAAAGGCCTTGCAGGTCTTTGATTTGTCAGTGGAAGGAGCAACAACGATTGATATCGGTGCTTCTACTGGAGGATTTACTGATGTCATGTTGCAGAATGGTGCTGAGTTGGTCTTTGCAGTTGATGTTGGTACCAATCAGTTAGCTTGGAAATTACGTCAAGACCCACGGGTTGTCAGCATGGAGCAGTTTAATTTCCGCTATGCTGAAAAGACTGATTTCGAGCAGGAACCGAGCTTTGCCAGCATTGACGTGAGTTTCATTTCCCTCAGCCTTATTTTACCGGCCTTGCACCGTGTCTTGGCTGAACAAGGTCAGGTTGTGGCTTTGGTTAAGCCCCAGTTTGAAGCAGGTCGTGAGCAAATTGGGAAAAACGGAATCATTCGTGATGCCAAGGTTCATCAACATGTCCTTGAATCTGTCACAACCATGGTAGTAGAGGAAGGCTTTTCAGTCCTTGGATTGGATTTTTCTCCCATCCAAGGTGGTCATGGGAATATTGAGTTTTTAGCGTATTTGAAAAAAGAAGAGTCAGCAAGCAATCAGGTTCTTGCTGAGATTGAAAAAGTAGTAGAGAGGGCGCATAGTCAATTTAAAGATGAATAAAAAAGAGAGACTTGAAAAAATTAGACGATTTGTGACAGATTATCAAATCGGTACACAAGAAGAAATCGTAGAACATTTGAAAGAGGCAGGAATCACTGCCACTCAAGCGACAGTATCACGTGATATCAAAGAGCTAGGCATTGTCAAAATTCCTTTGAGAGACAACACCTATGTCTATGAATTGCCAAAATCAATCGTGAAAAGTTTGCAACTGGCTGAAGACAATATTGAGTCAGCTGAATTGATGGATAAGATGATTAATCTCCAAGTTATACCAGGAAATACAGCCTTTGTAAAAGCTCAGTTAATCGAGACATTTGCGGATAAGATTTTTAGTTGTTTAGCTGATGATAGCTCGATTTTAGTCATTGCCAGAAGTGAAAGTCTAGCTGAGGAAATCTTTGAACAAGTAAAAAATTGGTAGGTCTATATGTTACTTGAAATTTCGATAAAAAACTTTGCCATTATTGAGGCTATTTCCCTCAATTTTGAAAAGGGGATGACTGTCTTGACTGGTGAAACGGGTGCAGGGAAGTCGATTATCATTGATGCCATGAATATGATGTTGGGAGCTCGTGCGACGACAGATGTTATTCGTCATGGTGCGCCAAAGGCAGAGATTGAGGGGCTTTTCTCAGTTGAGAATAGTCGCCTTTTACAGGAAATTTTTGATGAGCAAGGTTTAGAATTAGGTGATGAAATTATCATCCGTCGAGAAATTTTGCAAAATGGTCGTAGTATCAGCCGTGTCAATGGCCAGATGGTCAATCTGTCTGTTTTGCGTGCTATTGGGCAACATCTTGTGGACATTCATGGTCAGCATGACCAAGAAGAGTTAATGCGTCCTCAACTGCACATCCAAATGTTGGATGAATTCGGTGACGTAGCTTTTTGGGGCTTGAAAGAAACCTATCAAACGAGTTTTGATGCCTACCGTAAAATGCGTAAGCAGGTTCTGGAAGTCAAGAAAAACCAACAAGAACATAAGGCACGTATTGAAATGTTGGAATTTCAAATGGCAGAGATTGAGGCAGCAAACTTGCAAGCTGGAGAAGATCTGGCTCTCAATCAAGAGCGTGATAAACTTCTCAATCATAAAAATATTGCGGATACGCTGACCAATGCATATAGTATGTTGGACAATGAAGATTTTTCAAGTCTGGCCAATGTTCGTTCGGCCATGAATGACATGGAAAGTGTTGAAGAGTATGACCCTGAATACCGTGAAATTTCAAGCTCTCTGTCTGAGACCTACTATGTCTTAGAAGACATTAGCAAACGTTTGGAAGCTATCATTGAGGACCTTGATTTTGATGGCAATCGTCTCATGCAGGTTGAGAATCGTTTGGACCTCCTTCATACCATTACGCGTAAGTATGGTGGGACTGTAGACGATGTCTTGCTTTATTTTGCCAAGATTACGGAAGAATACAATCTCTTGACAGGATATAACCTTTCATCTGAGGACATGGAAGCAGAGCTTAAGAAGTTGGAAGTCAATCTTGTCGATTTGGCAGGTCAACTTGCCTCTGCTCGTCATGACTTGGCCAGTCAACTTGAAGCAGAGATTAAACAAGAACTGCAAGACCTGTATATGGAAAAAGCCCAGTTTCATGTTCGTTTTAGCAAGGGCAAATTCAGTCGTGAGGGCAATGAAATGGTCGAGTTTTACATTTCAACCAATCCTGGTGAAGACTTTAAACCCTTGGTTAAGGTTGCATCTGGCGGAGAATTGTCTCGTCTCATGCTAGCCATTAAGTCTGCCTTTTCACGTAAAGAAGGCAAGACAAGTATTGTCTTTGATGAAGTGGATACAGGAGTTTCAGGTCGTGTAGCTCAGGCTATTGCGCAGAAGATTCATAAAATTGGTCAGCATGGGCAGGTTCTAGCTATTTCTCATTTACCACAAGTGATTGCGATTGCGGATTATCAATTCTTTATTGAGAAGATTAGTAATGACCATTCAACAGTTTCGACTGTTCGTCTCTTGACGGTTGAAGAGCGAGTGGAGGAAGTTGCCAAGATGTTGGCAGGTGATGATGTGACTCAAGCAGCCCTGACGCAAGCCAGAGAATTGTTGAGAAACAGGGAGAAATAAGATGACAGACTATTATGTAATTGGAGATGTTCACGGAAAAGCTGGGATGCTGGAAGACCTTCTCAAAACATGGGATGGTCAGACCCAGTTGCTCTTTCTAGGGGATTTGATTGACCGTGGTGAAGATAGTCGCCGTGTCCTAGAGATGGTTAAGGACTTGGTTGATAATCAAGGGGCAATCTGTTTGTCAGGAAACCACGAGTATATGTTTTTGACTTGGCTCGATAACCCAGAAGAAAGCTATGACCACTATCGTCGCAATGGTGGAGATACAACCATTAACTCTATCCTAGGTCGTCCCTTGGATGCACCAGTTGATGGAGTAGAAGATGCCAAGCGTGTTGCTACTGAAGCAGCAGATTTGGTCGAATTTATTCGTCAAATGCCTTTTGTGGTAGAGACAGATAAGTATATTTTTGTTCACGCAGGTATTGATTTAACCTTGGATGACTGGCATGAAACCACAGATTATAAAAAAGTCTGGCTTAGAAAACCATTCCACGAAGCAGAAAATCATACTGGAAAAATCATTGTCTTTGGCCATACACCGGTTTATGGTTTGTTAAAGCAAGACCGAGGTACAGCTGAGCTTTGGACTACAGAAGATGGTAAGATTGGGATGGACGGAGGAGCTGTTTATGGTGGTGTCCTTCATGGGATTGTTTTTGCAGACCAAGGAATGACAGAACACTACTTTATCGAAAATGACGGCTTTGTCGCTGAAGATTAGTACTCCTAGCAGGGTATGGTCTTGTCAAAATGTCAAAAACAATTTATAATAAATAGATACCCTGAAAGGAAGAGAATCATGAACTTAGAAGAATTGAAAAAACGACAGGAGAAGATTCGTAACTTCTCTATTATCGCCCATATTGACCACGGGAAATCAACTCTAGCAGACCGCATTTTGGAAAAAACTGAGACGGTTTCAAGCCGTGAAATGCAGGCCCAGCTTTTGGATAGTATGGATTTAGAGCGGGAACGTGGGATTACCATTAAGTTGAATGCCATAGAGCTCAATTACACTGCAAAAGATGGGGAAACTTACATTTTTCACTTGATTGACACACCGGGGCACGTGGACTTTACCTATGAAGTTTCACGTTCGCTAGCTGCCTGTGAAGGAGCTATTTTGGTGGTTGATGCTGCCCAAGGGATTGAGGCTCAAACCCTTGCCAATGTTTATCTGGCCTTGGACAATGATTTGGAAATCATGCCAGTCATTAACAAAATTGACCTACCAGCTGCAGATCCTGAGCGCGTGCGTACAGAGATTGAAGATGTCATTGGTTTGGATGCCAGTGAAGCAGTTTTGGCTTCTGCCAAGGCTGGTATCGGTATCGAAGAAATTCTTGAGCAAATCGTAGAAAAAGTGCCAGCGCCAACAGGTGATGTGACGTCACCACTGAAGGCCTTGATTTTTGACTCTGTTTACGATGCTTACCGAGGAGTTATCCTCCAAGTGCGTGTTATGGATGGAGTGGTCAAACCTGGTGATAAGATTCAGCTCATGAGCAATGGCAAGACCTTTGATGTGACCGAAGTCGGTATTTTTACACCCAAAGCAGTTGGTCGTGATTTCCTTGCGACTGGTGACGTTGGTTATATTGCGGCTTCTATCAAGACGGTTCAAGACACTCGTGTGGGTGATACTGTTACCTTGGCAACCAATCCTGCGGCAGAGCCATTACATGGTTACAAGCAGATGAATCCTATGGTTTTTGCAGGTCTCTACCCAATTGAGTCAAACAAGTATAATGACCTACGTGAAGCGCTTGAAAAATTGCAACTGAATGATGCTAGTCTTCAGTTTGAACCAGAAACATCTCAGGCACTTGGATTTGGTTTCCGTTGTGGTTTCCTTGGACTTCTCCATATGGATGTTATCCAAGAACGTTTAGAGCGTGAGTTCAACATCGACCTCATCATGACAGCTCCGTCTGTTATCTATAAGGTCAACTTGACCGACGGTGAGTCTATGGATGTGTCCAACCCGTCTGAATTCCCAGATCCAACTAAGATTGCGACCATTGAAGAACCATATGTTAAGGCGCAAATCATGGTACCACAGGAGTTCGTTGGAGCAGTGATGGAGCTAGCTCAGCGTAAGCGTGGGGACTTTGTGACGATGGACTATATTGATGATAACCGTGTCAATGTTATCTATCAAATTCCATTGGCTGAAATCGTCTTTGACTTCTTTGATAAACTCAAGTCTTCAACTCGCGGTTATGCAAGCTTTGACTATGAATTGTCAGAGTACCGCCCATCTAAGCTAGTGAAAATGGATATCCTTCTCAATGGAGACAAGGTGGATGCCCTTAGCTTTATCGTTCACAAGGACTTTGCCTACGAACGTGGAAAACTCATCGTTGATAAGCTCAAGAAAATCATCCCTCGTCAACAATTTGAGGTGCCAATTCAAGCGGCTATTGGACACAAAATTGTCGCTCGTACTGATATCAAGGCCCTTCGTAAGAACGTACTTGCTAAATGTTATGGTGGTGACGTTTCTCGTAAACGCAAACTCCTTGAAAAACAAAAAGCTGGTAAGAAACGTATGAAAGCTATCGGATCAGTTGAAGTCCCACAAGAAGCCTTCCTCAGCGTCTTGAGTATGGATGAAGAATAAGTTATCAGAAATGCCTTTCCTTCTTCATAGGAAATTTATATAAGAATCAATCGTAAAGCAGGCTTAAATGGTCTGCTTTTTTAGTTTCTAGAACAGAAAAAATGTTTGAAATGTTTGCTTATGTGTTTGTTTTTATGTAACAAACCAAAAAAACAACAAAAATATAAAAAAAGAGACAAAAAACAACAGAAAATCGTTGACAACGATTTCATATAGTGTTATACTTATAGCATAAAGTTAATGGAAAGAAGGGAAAACCTTATGGGATTAGATCATTTCTTTGACAAAAACCTTGTGTTTTGCTTAGAAGCGGATAATCAAGAACATCTCTTTGATCAGGTTGCTACTTTATTGGAAGAACGAGAAATCGTAACTCCAACCTATCGTGAAGCCTTGATCACGCGTGAAAAGTCATTTCCAACTGGCCTAGATATGGAATTTTTGGGTAAGGATTTGCCGAATGTGGCTATTCCTCACACAGATATTGTTCATAATCTAGCTGAAAAAGTTGTGGTCGTTCGATTGGATAAACCAGTGACTTTCCACAATATGATTGCACCAGATAAGGAAGTAGAGGTATCCTTGCTCTTCTTTATCATTAATAACTCAAGTTCAAGTCAAACGAACATTCTTGCTCAGTTGATGGACTTCTTTACTGGAAATGGTCATCTTGAAGACCTATCAAAAATTTCTGAACCAGAAGCCCTCTATGCTTATATTGCTGAAGCAATCGCTTAATCTTGTCTATTAAAAATATTAAATCGGAGGAAATCCATATGATTAAAATTCTTGCTGCCTGCGGTGCAGGTGTTAACTCAAGCCACCAAATAAAAAGTGCTCTTGAAGAAGAACTTTCAAACCGTGGTTACGATGTTCACTGTGATGCAGTTATGGTCAAGGACGTCAACGAAGATCTTATCAAAGGTTATGACATCTTTACACCAATTGCTGCGACAGATCTTGGTTTTGAACCAGGTATTCCAGTTATCGAAGCTGGACCAATCTTATTCCGTATCCCAGCTATGAGTGCTCCAGTATTTGACAATATTGAAGCAGCTATCAAAGAACATGGGTTAAGCTAATTATCAATTTGTTAACATTCATATAACATAAAAAAGGGAGGAACTGTTATGGATGCAATCTTTGACCTAATCAAAGAGGTTTTCACACCTATCTTAGATATGGGTGGTCCTGTCATCATGTTGATCATTTTGACAATATTGGCTCTACTTTTTGGAGTGAAATTCTCCAAAGCGCTTGAAGGTGGTATCAAACTTGCCATCGCTCTTACTGGTATCGGTGCCATCATCGGTATGCTAAACACTGCTTTCTCAGCATCACTTGCAAAATTCGTTGAAAATACTGGTATTCAATTGAGTATTACCGACGTTGGTTGGGCACCACTTGCTACAATCACTTGGGGTTCTGCTTGGACACTTTACTTCTTGCTCATCATGTTGATTGTCAACATAGTGATGCTAGCTATGAAGAAAACAGATACACTTGACGTTGATATCTTCGATATCTGGCACTTGTCTATCACAGGTCTTTTGATTAAATGGTATGCAGACAACAACGGTGTGAGCCAAGGGGTTTCACTCTTGATTGCTACAGCAGCTATCGTACTTGTTGGTGTGTTGAAAATTATCAACTCTGACTTGATGAAACCTACATTTGATGACCTTCTTAACGCACCAAGTTCATCACCAATGACATCAACTCACATGAACTACATGATGAACCCAGTTATCATGGTTTTGGATAAGATTTTTGAAAAATTCTTCCCAGGTCTTGATAAATATGACTTTGATGCTGCTAAATTGAACAAAAAAATCGGTTTCTGGGGTTCTAAATTCTTCATCGGTTTCATTCTTGGTATTGTAATCGGTATTATGGGAACTCCACATCCAATTGCAGGGGTTGCAGATGCAGATAAATGGCGTCTTGTTATCAAAGGATGGTTGTCTCTTGGTTTGACTGCCGGTGTATCTTTGGAACTCTTCTCACTTATCGGTTCATGGTTCATCGCAGCCGTAGAACCACTATCACAAGGTATTACAAACGTTGCTACTAAACGTCTTCAAGGACGTAAATTTAACATCGGTCTTGACTGGCCTTTCATCGCTGGTCGTGCTGAAATCTGGGCTTGTGCTAACGTACTTGCACCAATCATGTTGATTGAAGCTGTGCTTCTCTCAAAAGTCGGAAATGGTATCTTGCCACTTGCAGGTATCATCGCTATGGGTGTTACTCCAGCTCTCTTGGTTGTAACTCGTGGTAAATTGCTCCGTATGATTATCTTCGGAACACTCTTGTTGCCACTCTTCCTTCTTTCAGGTACACTTATCGCACCATTTGCAACAGAACTTGCTAAAGGTGTAGGTGCCTTCCCAGCAGGTGTGAGCGAAACTCAATTGATCACTCACTCAACTCTTGAAGGACCAATCGAAAAACTTCTTGGTTGGACAATTGGTAACACTACAACTGGTGATATCAAAGCAATCCTTGGTGCTGTAGTCTTCCTTGTATTCTATATCGGTATCTTTGCTTGGTACAGAAAACAAATGATCAAACGTAACGAAGAGTACGCAGCAAAAGCAAAATAATGCGCTCCTATAAAATGTAAATTGTTGAAACTAGGTTGTCATACCATTAGGAGTGACAGCCTAGTTTTTTATAAACTATCAAGAAATTGGAGAAAATAATGGTAATTGAATTAAAATCAGAACAATTAAGAGTTCAATTTAACAGTTTTGGTGGGGCTCTTTCTTCTATAAAAGATGCTGAGGGACTTGAGTATTTGTGGCAAGGGGATGCTACTTATTGGAGTGGACAAGCTCCTGTTCTCTTTCCCATTTGTGGTTCATTGAGAGAGGATACAGCTGTCTATATAGATGAGAAGGGGCAGGAAAGCAAAGGAAAGATTCCTCGTCATGGTTTGGTTCGCAAGAAAGAATTTGAATTAGTTGAACAGACAGATAATAGTGTAACTTTTGCAATTGAAGATGATGAGAATAGCTATCAAAACTATCCTTATCATTTCCGACTAGAAATCACTTATAGCCTTACTGGCAAGACAGTACGGACTCAATACAAGATTTTCAATAAAGAAACTAGCAAGGTTATGCCTTACTTTATTGGTGGACATCCAGGATTTAATTGTCCCTTACTGGATGATGAAGTCTATGAAGATTATTATCTAGAGTTTGAGAAAGAAGAGACTTGCTCTGTTCCACGTCCTTTCCCAGAAACGGGGATGCTTGATTTTCAAGATAGAAGTCCATGGCTAGAAGGTCAAAAAGAATTAGACCTCAGCTATGATCTTTTCAGCACAGATGCAGTCACCTTAGATGAATTGCAATCTAGAACAATTGCCCTTCGTTCTCGTAAACATGATAAGGGATTGAAAGTGCACTTTGCAGAGTTTCCAAATCTCATTATCTGGTCAACTTTGAATAAAGGTCCTTTCATTGCTTTTGAACCATGGTCTGGCTTGTCAACATCCCTTGAAGAAGGAGATCATCTAGAAGATAAGAAAAACGTTCGCCAACTAGAGCCTGGTCAAGTAGATCAAATTGGTTTTGATATCGAAATCTTTTAGACAAAAAAGAACAAAAACAAACATTAACTGTTGACTTTTTCCGAAAATAGGAGTATATTATGTTTGTAACAAACAAATAATCAATTGTTATATTCTCTGTCGTAGAGAAAGATTATTTCTAGGAAACTGATTTCCTAAACTTGAATAAGGTGTCATTCATCTCGTTCAATCCAATTTGTCAATAAACTGCTAGAAAACTTTTTGTAGGTAATACTCAATGAAAATTAAAGAGCAAACTAGGAAACTAGCCGCAGGCTGTACTTGAGTACGGCAAGGTGACGTTGACGCGGTTTGAATTTGATTTTCGAAGAGTATAAACTGCTAACTATAAAAGGTTTTATTAGCCTAGAAAAATAAAAGGAGAATACAATATGTCTATTGTTATCGGTGCAGATGCTGCAGGTTTGAGATTGAAAGAAGTTGTGAAAGACTTCTTAGAAAAAGAAAACTTCCACGTTGTGGATGTTACAGCTGAAGGTCAAGACTTTGTTGATGTGACTCTTGCTGTTGCTGCAGAAGTAAATAAAGAAGAACAAAACCTTGGTATCGTGATTGATGCTTATGGAGCTGGTCCATTTATGGTTGCAACTAAGATCAAAGGAATGGTTGCTGCAGAAGTTTCTGACGAACGTTCAGCCTATATGACTCGTGGCCACAACAACTCACGTATGATCACTATGGGTGCACAACTTGTCGGTGATGAATTGGCTAAAAACATTGCTAAAGGATTTGTTAACGGTAAATACGATGGTGGACGTCACCAAATTCGTGTCGACATGTTGAACAAAATGTGCTAATTAGATTACAGTAAGAAAGGTAAGTTAAAAATGAGAATTGCAATTGGATGTGACCACATCGTAACAGATGAAAAAATGGCGGTTTCAGAATTTTTGAAATCAAAAGGATATGAAGTCATTGACTTTGGTACATATGACCATACACGTACTCACTACCCAATCTTTGGTAAAAAAGTAGGGGAAGCTGTAACTAGCGGTCAAGCTGATCTTGGGGTATGTATCTGTGGTACTGGTGTTGGTATCAACAACGCTGTAAATAAAGTTCCTGGTGTTCGTTCTGCCTTGGTTCGTGATATGACAACAGCTCTTTATGCTAAAGAACAATTGAACGCTAACGTTATCGGTTTTGGTGGTAAGATTACTGGTGAATTGCTTATGTGTGATATCATCGAAGCTTTCATCCATGCTGAATACAAACCATCTGAAGAAAACAAGAAATTGATTGCGAAAATTGAACACCTTGAAAGTCACAATGCTCAACAAACTGATGCAAACTTCTTCACTGAATTCCTTGAAAAATGGGATCGCGGAGAATACCACGACTAAGAGGTGACTTATGATTTTAACAGTCACAATGAACCCATCCATTGATATTTCCTATCCTTTGGATGAATTAAAAATTGACACTGTCAACCGTGTTGTTGATGTTACTAAAACGGCTGGTGGTAAAGGTCTTAACGTTACTCGGGTCCTATCAGAATTTGGTGACTCCGTAGTCGCAACAGGACTTGTCGGTGGTAAACTTGGTGATTTTTTAGTAGAAAACATTGATGATAAAGTAAGCAAACGTTTCTTCTCTATCCAAGGGGAAACTCGTAACTGTATCGCAATTCTACATGGAGAAAACCAAACAGAAATCCTAGAAAAAGGTCCTGAAGTTCAAGAAAAAGAAGGTCAAGATTTCTTGGCTCATTTCAAAGAACTTTTAGAGACTGTAGAGGTAGTAGCCATTTCAGGTAGTCTACCAGCAGGACTTCCTGTTGACTATTATGCTAATCTAGTTGAACTTGCTAACCAAGCTGGTAAACCTGTTGTCTTGGACTGTTCAGGAGCTGCACTTCAGGCGGTTCTTGAATCTCCACATAAACCAACGGTTATCAAACCAAATAATGAAGAATTGTCTCAACTTTTGGGAAGAGAAATTTCTAAAGATTTGGATGAATTAAAAGAGGTTCTTCAAGAGCCCCTATTTGATGGAATTGAGTGGATTATCGTTTCCTTAGGTGCTAATGGTACCTTTGCAAAACACGGGGATACTTTCTATAAAGTAGATATTCCAAAAATTCAAGTTGTAAATCCAGTTGGATCTGGTGATTCTACAGTAGCAGGTATTGCTTCAGGATTGTTCCATAAAGAATCTGATCAAGAATTACTGACTAAGGCTAATGTCCTTGGTATGCTCAATGCTCAAGAAAAAATGACTGGTCATGTCAACATGGCCAACTATCAAGCTCTATATAATCAATTAATAGTAAAAGAGGTATAAAATGGCTTTAACAGAACAAAAACGTGCACGCTTAGAAAAACTTTCAGATGAAAATGGTATCATCTCAGCTCTTGCTTTTGACCAACGTGGTGCTTTGAAACGCCTTATGGCTCAATACCAAACTGAAGAGCCTACAGTAGCTCAAATGGAAGAACTTAAAGTCTTGGTAGCGGATGAATTGACTAAATACGCTTCATCAATGCTTCTTGACCCTGAGTATGGACTTCCTGCTACAAAAGCACTTGCTCCAAATGCAGGTCTTCTTCTTGCTTATGAAAAAACAGGCTACGACACAACAAGCACAAAACGTTTGCCAGACTGCTTGGATGTTTGGTCTGCAAAACGTATCAAAGAACAAGGTGCAGATGCAGTTAAGTTCTTACTTTACTATGACGTAGATAGCTCTGATGAACTCAACCAACAAAAACAAGCCTACATCGAACGTATCGGTTCTGAGTGTGTGGCTGAAGATATTCCATTCTTCCTTGAAATCTTGGCTTACGATGAAAAGATTGCTGACGCAGGTTCTGCAGAATACGCTAAAGTAAAACCACACAAAGTTATTGGTGCGATGAAAGTCTTCTCAGACCCACGTTTCAACATTGATGTCTTGAAAGTAGAAGTTCCAGTTAACGTTAAATACGTTGAAGGTTTTGGCGATGGCGAAATCGTTCATACACGCGAAGAAGCAGCTGCTTTCTTCAAAGCTCAAGACGAAGCTACTAACCTTCCTTACATCTACTTGAGTGCAGGTGTATCAGCTAAACTCTTCCAAGAAACTCTTGTCTTTGCCCACGAATCAGGTGCAAACTTCAATGGTGTTCTTTGTGGACGTGCAACATGGGCTGGCTCCGTTGAAGCTTACATTAAAGATGGTGAAGTAGCAGCTCGTGAATGGCTTCGCACAACTGGTTTTGAAAACATTGATGAACTCAACAAAGTTCTTCAAACAACAGCAACTTCATGGAAAGAACGCGTGTAAGCAAGTCCTCCTAGGTTAGGAACATGAATCTAAAAAAATTTTAAAAAAGTTACATGTAAGGGTTTACAAAATAACTTACTTGTGCTATACTTAAATCACAAGTTAATACAAGGTGAGTGTTACTAAGTAATATTAGGCATGATCACAGGTGAATTAGAAATCGGATGATTTTCTAGTTCATTTGTGGTCATTTTTTGTACTCATATACCTTTAAGATATAAAAGGAGGTTGACATGTATCGAATTCTAAATCCAATGAATCACAATGTCTCGCTTGTCAGAAATGATAAAGGAGAAGAAGTGATTGTGATTGGTAAGGGGATTGCATTTGGAAAGAAGAAGGGAGATTTGATTTCTGAACATCAGGTTGAGAAAATCTTTCGGATGAAGACCGAAGAGTCCAGGGAGAACTTTATGGCTCTCCTCAAAGATGTTCCGCTTGATTTTATCACAGTGACTTATGAAATCATTGATAAGCTATCAAAGAAATATCATTATCCGATTCAAGAGTATCTCTACGTAACATTGACAGATCATATTTACTGTTCTTACCAAGCTCTAGCACAAGGAAGGTACAAGGATAGTAATCTGCCAGATATTTCCACTAAGTATCCTGTCGCTTTTCAAATCGCAAATGAAGCATTTGAAATTTACCGTCAGAAGCTAGCGGATCATTTTCCTGAGGACGAAATTATTCGGATTGCTTATCATTTCATTAATGCCGAAGGTGAAAATGAAGTGGAACTTGTGGAGTCGATTGATAAGAGGAAAGAAATTCTCAGGAATGTTGAAGAAGTTTTAACGGACTATGCAATTCAACGAACTAAAGAGAATAACCATTTCTATGATCGTTTTATGATTCATTTGAATTATTTCTTGGATTATTTAGACAGATCTAGAGATGATAACCAATCACTTCTGGATATGGAAGATCATATTAAACAATCCTATCCAAAAGCCTTCGAGATTGGTTCCAAAATCTATGATGTGATTACACAACATACGGGTCTTGATTTGTATAAAAGTGAACGAGTTTATCTAGTTCTACATATCCAACGTTTATTGTCATAAAAATTTAATTAAAACTATATAAGGAGAATTCTATCATGAATAGAGAAGAAGTAACATTGTTAGGTTTTGAAATCGTAGCCTATGCTGGCGATGCTCGTTCAAAACTATTGGAAGCCTTGAAAGCTGCTGAAGCTGGCGATTTTGCGAAAGCAGATAGCTTAGTCGAGGAAGCTGGTTCTTGCATTGCAGAGGCTCACCACGCGCAAACAAGTCTATTGGCTAAGGAAGCTTCAGGTGAGGACTTAGCCTATAGTGTAACCATGATGCATGGCCAAGACCACTTGATGACAACTATCTTATTAAAAGATTTGATGCACCATTTAATTGAACTCTACAAGAGAGGAGTTAAGTAATGAATAAATTAATTGCATTTATTGAGAAAGGAAAGCCTTTCTTTGAGAAACTATCTCGTAATATCTACCTTCGTGCCATTCGTGATGGTTTCATTGCAGGTATGCCTGTTATTCTCTTCTCAAGTATCTTTATCTTAATCGCCTTTGTACCAAACTCATGGGGCTTTAAATGGTCTGATGAAGTTGTAGCTTTTCTGATGAAACCTTACAGCTATTCAATGGGGATTCTAGCTCTCTTGGTAGCTGGTACAACAGCTAAATCACTGACCGACTCAGTAAATCGTAGCATGGAGAAAACCAATCAAATCAACTATATGTCAACATTGTTGGCAGCAATTGTTGGTTTGTTGATGTTGGCAGCTGATCCTATCGAAAATGGCCTAGCTACTGGATTCTTGGGGACAAAAGGTTTGCTTTCAGCCTTCCTTGCTGCCTTTGTTACTGTAGCCATCTATAAGGTTTGTGTTAAGAACAACGTCACTATTCGTATGCCTGACGAAGTTCCACCTAATATCTCACAAGTTTTTAAAGATGTGATTCCATTCACTCTATCAGTTGTTTCTCTTTATGCTCTTGATTTACTAGCTCGTCATTTTGTTGGTGCAAGCGTAGCTGAATCAATCGGTAAATTCTTTGCACCATTATTCTCTGCTGCTGATGGTTATCTAGGTATTACGATTATCTTTGGTGCCTTTGCTTTCTTCTGGTTTGTTGGTATCCATGGTCCATCTATCGTTGAACCAGCTATCGTAGCTATTACCTATGCCAATGCCGAAGTCAACTTGAACCTTCTCCAACAAGGTATGCACGCTGACAAGATTCTTACTTCTGGTACACAAATGTTTATCGTTACCATGGGTGGTACTGGTGCGACACTGGTTGTTCCATTCATGTTCATGTGGTTAACAAAATCTAAACGTAACCGTGCAATCGGTCGTGCTTCAGTAGTTCCAACTTTCTTTGGTGTAAATGAACCAATCTTGTTTGGTGCACCACTTGTTTTGAATCCAATCTTCTTCATTCCATTTATCTTTGCTCCTATCGCAAACGTTTGGATCTTTAAATTCTTCATTGAAACTCTTGGAATGAATTCATTTACTGCTAATCTACCATGGACAACCCCAGCTCCACTAGGTCTAGTTCTTGGTACGAACTTCCAAGTTCTATCATTCATTCTTGCTGCTCTTCTAATCGTGGTTGACGTAGTCATTTACTATCCATTCCTTAAAGTCTATGATGAACAAATTCTTGAAGAAGAACGTTCAGGTAAGTCTAATGATGAATTGAAAGAAAAAGTTGCTGCAAACTTCAATACTGCGAAAGCAGATGCTATTCTTGAAAAAGCGGGTGTAGAAGCAACACAAAATACCATCACTGAAGAAACAAATGTCCTCGTTCTCTGTGCTGGTGGAGGTACAAGTGGACTTCTTGCAAATGCTTTGAATAAGGCAGCAGCAGAATACAATGTCCCTGTGAAAGCAGCAGCAGGAGGCTATGGTGCTCACCGTGAAATGTTGCCAGAGTTTGATCTTGTTATCCTTGCCCCTCAAGTTGCTTCAAACTTTGAAGATATGAAAGCAGAAACAGATAAACTCGGTATTAAACTTGCCAAGACAGAAGGCGCTCAATACATCAAATTAACTCGTGATGGAAAAGGTGCTCTTGCATTCGTACAAGCTCAATTCGATTAACGATAGGGACTGTGAAACAGTCTCCTCTCGTTACGGAAATCGCTATGGCGAATTTCCTAATCGCCTTGTTAATTCGTCGGTAAAAAGATATCGTTTTTACCTCCTCATGTCACAATTCGATTAAGGCTAGGGACTGTGAAACAGTCTCCTCTCGTTACGAAAATCGCTATGGCGAATTTCCTAATCGCCTTGTTAATTCGTCGGTAAAAAGATATCATTTTTACCTCCTCCTGTCACAATTCGATTAACGATAGGGACTCTGAAATAGTCTCCTCTCGTTACGGAAATCGCTATGGCGAATTTCCTAATCGCCTTATTAATTCGTCGGTAAAAAGATATCGTTTTTACCTCCTCATGTCACAATTTGGTGACTCGGTACAAGAAGTGAGATGGAGAAGGATGGCTCACTGACTCCTCTCCTCTCACTTTTACTTTATTTAAATCAAGAAATAGGTGAAAAAAATGACAAAAACACTTCCAAAAGACTTTATTTTTGGTGGCGCAACAGCTGCTTATCAAGCAGAAGGTGCTACACATACTGATGGTAAAGGACCAGTAGCGTGGGATAAATATCTTGAAGATAACTACTGGTACACTGCAGAACCAGCCAGTGATTTTTACAATCGATATCCAGTTGACCTCAAGCTAGCAGAAGAGTATGGTGTCAATGGCATTCGAATTTCTATTGCTTGGTCACGTATTTTCCCAACAGGCTACGGTCAAGTAAATGCTAAAGGTGTTGAGTTTTATCATAATTTATTTGCAGAGTGTCACAAACGTCATGTTGAGCCCTTTGTAACTCTTCATCACTTTGACACGCCAGAAGCTCTCCACTCAAATGGAGACTTCTTAAATCGTGAAAATATCGAACACTTTGTAGATTACGCTGCCTTCTGTTTTGAAGAATTCCCAGAAGTTAACTTTTGGACAACCTTTAATGAAATCGGGCCAATTGGTGATGGTCAATACTTGGTTGGGAAATTCCCTCCAGGTATTCAGTACGACCTTGCCAAAGTTTTCCAATCGCACCACAATATGATGGTGTCTCATGCACGCGCGGTAAAATTGTATAAAGAGAAAGGCTATAAAGGAGAAATTGGTGTTGTTCATGCTTTGCCAACCAAGTATCCTTTGGATCCTAAAAATCCAGCAGATGTTCGTGCGGCTGAGTTGGAAGATATTATTCACAATAAATTTATCTTGGATGCAACTTATCTTGGACACTATTCAGATGAAACGATGGAAGGTGTTAACCATATTTTATCAGTTGATGGTGGTAGCTTAGATCTTCGTGAAGAAGATTTCGAAGTATTGGAAGCTGCAAAAGACTTGAATGACTTCCTTGGAATTAATTACTATATGAGTGACTGGATGGAAGCCTTTGATGGCGAAACAGAAATTATCCATAATGGTAAGGGTGAGAAAGGAAGCTCTAAATACCAAATCAAAGGTGTTGGTCGTCGTGTAGCTCCTGATTATGTACCACGTACGGACTGGGATTGGATCATCTACCCTCAGGGTTTGTATGACCAAATCATGCGCGTGAAGAAAGATTATCCGAACTATAAGAAAATCTACATCACAGAAAATGGACTTGGTTATAAAGATGAGTTCGTTGATAACACTGTTTACGATGATGGCCGTATTGATTACGTGAAACAACACTTGGAAGTATTATCTGATGCTATTGCAGATGGAGCGAATGTAAAGGGGTACTTCATTTGGTCATTAATGGATGTCTTCTCATGGTCAAACGGTTATGAAAAACGCTACGGTCTCTTCTATGTAGACTTTGAAACTCAAGAACGTTATCCTAAGAAATCAGCTCACTGGTATAAGAAAGTAGCGGAAACTCAAGTAATTGAGTAGTAGAATGAGTAATTAGATATAGAATTTTAGTGAGGCAAAAAGATGTTCAAAGATTTTATCTAATCTATTTATGAAAAAGTTTATATTATAAATTTTGATAAATGTTCTCAAATACCTTGTTTGACTAATGAGGAGCTGAAAAAACTTGGGAAATGGTATGTCTCTACCGGTAAAGAATGGATTTGCCATTCAGACTATGAGCTGGAAGAATTTAAAAATATCTTTTTAAATTTTATCAGTCTTGAAGAACGGGATAATATCTCCTTTGATTCAGATTTTATGCCGTTTCAACAATCATAAAGAATTTAGGAAACTCTTTGTAAAAATCTTCATCAAAAAATGCGTCATATCAAGATTCTTATTTTCTTGATATGACGCATTTTATATTTTATCAATCCTCAGTTTTATGGTTTAGAAAGAATAATTTTTGTTTGTTTTGAAAGTTGTTCAAACGTTTCTTTGCTCAGTTTAGAGTCTGAAACGATTGTATCAATATCTGAGATATTGTAGAAGGTGTAAAAATCAAACTTATTGAACTTACTATTGTCAGCTAGTAAGTATTTTTTATTGGAATTATTGAGGGCGATTCGTTGAGATTCACCTTCCTCTTCACTAAAGGTCGCAATCGCATTGTCCTTAATACCATTACAGCTAACGAAAGCTTTAGAAAATTGGAGATTGGCTAAGTTTTGCAAGGTTAGTGTTCCCACAAAGGCTCCAGTGATAGAGCGATAGTTGCCACCAATTAAAATCAAATCTGTTAGTTTTCGTTCGTTTAGAATGAGAAAGACTGGTAAACTGTTTGTTACAACACGAATATTATCGATTGGAAGTTCACGGGCAAAAGATTCCAAGGTTGTCCCTGGACCGATAAAAATGGTTTCCCCTTCATCGATTAAATGACCTGCAAAACGGCTAATTTCTTGTTTTTCTGCGATTTGTAAGCTTTGTTTTTCAATATTGGAACGTTCATTGTTTAAAATGGAGCCTGTACGAATTTTTTCAGCTCCTCCATGCACACGAACAAGTAAATCCTTGTCAGCCAACTCTTGTAAGTAGCGTCTAGCAGTCATATCTGATACATCTAAGCGAGCCATGATTTCTTTTACAGTAATAGTTCCCTTTGTATTTACCGTTTCTAGAATATTATCTAGTTTTTCCTGCTTTAACATCGTTATCACCTCTATTTCTATTACTATTTTATCATAAAGTATTCAATCAATCAATTTAAAAAACAAAAGAAAACAAAAACAAAAATATCATGGTTGTTTTAAACAAACCATGATATTTGTTATCACTTCTGAAATTGTTGACTTAGTCTAAACCGTAGTTGTAGTCATCGTCTTGCATGGCTTCAACTTCGCCAAGAAGATAACCATTTCCGACTTGAGAGAAGAAGTCGTGGTTAGATGTTCCTGTTGAAATACCGTTCATAACGATTGGGTTGACATCATCTGCTGAGTCTGGGAAGAGTGGATCTTGTCCCAGGTTCATGAGTGCCTTGTTAGCATTGTAGCGAAGGAAGGTTTTAACTTCTTCCGTCCAACCAACACCGTCATAGAGGCTTTCTGTATAGCCTTCTTCATTTTCATAAAGAGTGTAGAGCAGGTCGTACATCCATTCTTTAAGTTTTTCTTGCTCTTCTTCAGGCAATTCATTGAAACCGAGTTGGAATTTATATCCAATGTAGGTTCCGTGAACTGACTCATCACGAATAATCAGTTTGATGATTTCCGCAACGTTGGCTAGCTTGTTGTTACCAAGATAGTAGAGGGGAGTGAAGAAACCAGAGTAGAAGAGGAAGGTTTCAAGGAAAACGCTGGCAACTTTCTTTTCTAGAGGGCTACCGTTGAGGTAGATTTCGTTGACAATCTCAGCCTTCTTTTGTAGGTAAGGATTGGTATTGGTCCATTCGAAAATTTCTTCAATCTCAGCCTTGGTATTCAGGGTAGAGAAGATAGAAGAGTAAGATTTTGCGTGGACAGATTCCATAAATTGGATGTTATTGAAAACAGCTTCCTCATGCGGTGTACGGATGTCTGAGCGAAGGGCTTGAACTCCAGTTTCAGATTGCATAGTGTCGAGAAGGGTTAAACCACCAAAGACTTTTCCAACCAAATCTTTCTCTTTGTTAGATAGCTTTCTCCAGTCGTCTAGGTCATTTGACAAGGGGATACGTGTATCGAGCCAGAATTGCTCCGTCAGTTTTTCCCAAGTTGATTTGTCGATGACATCTTCGATGGCATTCCAGTTAATGGCTTTGTAGTAAGTTTCCATTTGAAATCTCTTTCTGTGTTTAATATTGCGAACTCACAATTATTTCTATTTTATCATAATTCCAGAGGAGTATCGCACAAAAAGTCGGAAGCCCGACTTTTTGTTATTTCATAGTATAGATGCTTATTCCAGCTTAGCATGGTGAATAAATCACTAATCTGAGAAAATGTAGTTTCCTCAAGCAAAGATTAAATCACACAGCTTTCACATTGGTTGGCACCGACTTCTCCACCGTCGTCAGTAAAGGTACGGACGTAGTAGATAGACTTGATACCCTTGTTAAAGGCATAGTTACGAAGGATAGATAAGTCACGTGTCGTTTGTTTGTTTTCTTTCTTCCATTCATAAAGACCTTTTGGAATGTCACTACGCATGAAGAGGGTGAGTGAAAGTCCTTGGTCCACGTGCTCAGTCGCAGCAGCATAAACATCGATCACCTTACGCATATCCATGTCATAGGCAGAAGTGTAGTAAGGAATAGTATCTGTTGACAAACCAGCAGCAGGGTAGTAGATTTTACCGATTTTCTTCTCTTGGCGTTCTTCGATACGTTGCGTAATCGGGTGGATAGAAGCAGAAACGTCGTTGATATAGCTGATAGAACCATTTGGCGCTACAGCAAGGCGGTTTTGGTGGTAAAGACCATCTGCTTGAACCTTGTCGCGAAGTTCAGCCCAGTCAGCAGCACTTGGGATAAAGACATCTTTGAAGAGTTCTTTAACACGTTCTGATTTTGGAACAAATTCGCCAGTTACATACTTGTCGAAGTAGCTTCCGTTAGCATAGTCTGATTTTTCAAAGTTGTGGAAGGTGATACCACGTTCACGCGCGATATTGTTTGACTCAACCAAAGTCCAGTAGTTCATAAGCATAAAGTAGATGCTTGTAAACTCAACAGACTCAGGTGATCCATATTCAATCAATTGTTGGGCAAGGTAGCTGTGAAGTCCCATGGCACCAAGACCAAAGGTATGAGCTTGGCTATTTCCATGGTCGATAGTAGGTACAGCTACGATGTGTGAACTGTCTGTAACAAACGTAAGGGCACGAACCATAGCACGGATAGAACGACCAAAGTCAGGTGAAGTCATCATGTTGACCACGTTGGTTGAACCAAGGTTACATGAAACGTCTGTTCCCATTTGAAGGAATTCTTGAGCATCGTTGATCAAACTTGGTTCTTGAACTTGAAGAATCTCAGAACACAAGTTACTCATGATAATCTTACCATCAACAGGATTTGCACGGTTAGCCGTATCAATGTTGACGACATAAGGGTAACCAGACTCTTGTTGCAATTTAGAAATTTCCGTTTCCAAATCGCGCGCTTTGATTTTTGTCTTGCGGATGTTTGGATTTGCGACCAATTCATCGTATTTTTCAGTGATGTCGATATAGTTGAATGGTACACCATATTCAAGTTCTACAGAATATGGGCTGAAGAGGTACATTTCTTCATTTTTACGAGCCAATTCGTAGAATTTATCTGGTACTACAACACCAAGTGAAAGGGTCTTTACACGAACTTTTTCATCAGCGTTTTCTTTCTTAGTTGAAAGGAAGGCGATGATATCTGGGTGAAAGACGTTGAGGTAGACAACACCAGCACCTTGACGTTGACCCAATTGGTTTGAGTAAGAGAAGCTGTCTTCAAAGAGTTTCATAACAGGTACGACTCCAGAAGCTGCTCCTTCATAGCCCTTGATAGGTGCACCAGCTTCACGAAGGTTGCTGAGAGAAATCCCCACACCACCACCGATACGTGAAAGTTGAAGAGCAGAGTTGATAGAACGTCCAATAGAGTTCATATCATCAGTCACTTGGATCAGGAAACATGATACCAATTCACCACGACGAGCACGTCCAGCATTCAAGAAGGAAGGTGTAGCTGGTTGGTAGCGTTGGTGGATGATTTCATTGGCGATATCAATTGCAACAGCTTCATTACCATCAGCGAAATAAAGGGCGTTAAAGAAGACACGGTCTTCCATACTTTCAAGATAGTATTCACCGTCGTTAGTCTTCAAAGAATATTGATTGTAAAATTTATAGGCAGCCATGAAAGACTTGAATTGGAAGTTTTGTTCTTTGATAAATTGAGACAATTCTTCCAAAAATTCTGGACGGTATTTCTTGATAAAGGCTGTTTCGATGTAGTTGTGTTCAATGAGGTAGTTGATTTTATCTTTGATTGAATCAAAAACCATAGTGTTTGGAACTACATTTTCTTTAAAGAAGGCATCCAAGGCTTCCTTATCTTTATGAAGCATGATTTGTCCATTAACAGGACGGTTGATTTCGTTATTGAGACGGAAGTAAGTCACGTCCTCAAGATGTTTTAATCCCATAAAATTTCCCTTATCTAATTACAAAAGAAAGGCTTCTAAGTTAGCCCTAGAAGCAGTTTCTTCTGGATGATGTACTAAGATTATGCTAATTGTTTCAATTTTCCTGGTTGGAAACCTGAAAAGACTTCAGTTGGTGTTTGGATAACAGGAGCTGCGCTGAAACCGAGCTCTTTAACTTGATCGATGTACTCAGGTTGCTCATCGAGATTGATTTCTTTATATTCAACGTTATTGCTGTCCAAGAAACGTTTGGTCATTTTACATTGGACACAGTTATTTTTAGAATAAACGGTTACCATTTTGTAACTCCTCTTTCAAAATAGATTACTTTCTTAGTATATCAGAAATTAAAATTTTGTCAACGATTTGAAACTAAATATAGTGGTCTGTTTTTGTACATAACTAAACAAAACACAATATGTAGTGTTTGTTTTGGGAAATAGTGATAATTCTCCTATAAGTTGTTTTTGGAAAACTATATCCTGTGTTTTGTTATCTAGAATAGAAGATTTTCAGGAAGTTATCTGAAAGGAAATCGAATAAATCCCATAAAATGCTTGAAAAAAATCCTAGAAGATGATATAATACCAAATTGTAAGGGTTATCACATATAACTCAAAAAAGAAAGAACAAAAGGAGAGTCAAACTATGGCTTCTAAAGATTTCCACGTAGTGGCAGAAACAGGTATTCACGCACGTCCAGCAACATTGTTGGTACAAACTGCTAGCAAATTTGCTTCAGATATCACTCTTGAGTACAAAGGTAAATCAGTTAACCTTAAATCAATTATGGGTGTTATGAGTCTTGGTGTTGGCCAAGGTGCTGACGTAACTATCTCAGCTGAAGGTGCAGATGCAGATGACGCTATCGCTGCAATCTCAGAAACAATGGAAAAAGAAGGATTGGCATAAGGAAAATGACAGAAATGCTTAAAGGAATCGCAGCATCTGATGGTGTTGCAGTTGCAAAAGCATATCTACTCGTTCAACCGGATTTGTCATTCGAGACTGTTTCAGTCGAAGATACAAACGCAGAAGAGGCTCGTTTGGATGTAGCTCTTGAAGCTTCTCAAAACGAGCTTTCTCTTATCCGTGAGAAAGCTGTAGGTACGCTTGGTGAAGAAGCGGCTCAAGTTTTTGACGCTCATTTGATGGTTCTTGCTGACCCAGAATTGATTGGTCAGATTAAAGAAACAATCCGTGCTAAGAAAGTCAACGCTGAAGCAGGTCTTAAAGAAGTGACTGACATGTTCATCACTATCTTTGAAGGCATGGAAGACAACCCATACATGCAAGAACGTGCAGCGGATATCCGCGACGTGACAAAACGTGTATTGGCAAACCTTCTTGGTAAAAAATTGCCAAACCCAGCTTCTATCAATGAAGAAGTAATCGTAATTGCGCATGACTTGACACCATCTGATACAGCTCAATTGGACAAAAACTTTGTAAAAGCTTTTGTAACAAATATCGGTGGACGTACAAGCCACTCAGCTATCATGGCACGTACACTTGAAATTGCAGCTGTATTGGGAACAAACAACATCACTGAAGTAGTGAAAGACGGTGATATCCTTGCCGTTAACGGAATTACTGGTGAAGTGATTATCAACCCAACAGATGAACAAGCGGCAGAATTTAAAGCAGCTGGTGAAGCTTATGCTAAACAAAAAGCTGAATGGGCACTTTTGAAAGATGCTCAAACAGTGACTGCTGACGGTAAACACTTCGAGTTGGCTGCTAACATCGGTACTCCAAAAGACGTTGAAGGTGTTAACAACAACGGTGCAGAAGCTGTTGGACTTTACCGTACAGAGTTCTTATACATGGATTCTCAAGACTTCCCAACAGAAGACGAACAGTATGAAGCATACAAGGCTGTTCTTGAGGGAATGAATGGTAAACCAGTGGTTGTTCGTACAATGGATATCGGTGGAGATAAGGAACTTCCTTACTTCGATATGCCACACGAAATGAACCCATTCCTTGGATTCCGTGCCCTTCGTATCTCTATTTCTGAAACTGGAGATGCAATGTTCCGTACACAAATCCGTGCCCTTCTTCGTGCTTCTGTTCATGGTCAATTGCGTATCATGTTCCCAATGGTTGCCCTTTTGAAAGAATTCCGTGCAGCTAAAGCAGTTTATGAAGAAGAAAAAGCAAACCTTCTTGCTGAAGGTGTTGCAGTTGCGGATGACATCCAAGTTGGTATCATGATTGAAATCCCTGCAGCAGCAATGCTTGCAGACCAATTTGCAAAAGAAGTAGACTTCATGTCAATTGGTACAAACGACTTAATCCAATACTCAATGGCAGCAGACCGTATGAACGAGCAAGTTTCATACCTTTACCAACCATATAACCCATCAATCCTTCGCTTGATCAACAACGTTATCAAGGCAGCTCACGCTGAAGGTAAATGGGCTGGTATGTGTGGTGAGATGGCTGGCGATCAAAAAGCTGTTCCACTTCTTGTCGGAATGGGCTTGGATGAGTTCTCTATGTCAGCAACATCAGTCCTTCGTACACGTAGTTTGATGAAGAAATTGGACACTGCTAAGATGGAAGAGTACGCTAACCGTGCCCTTACAGAGTGTTCAACAATGGAAGAAGTTCTTGAACTTCAAAAAGAATACGTTAATTTCGATTAATGTGATTAACCTTGTAACCTAGTTGCAAGGTTTTTTGACGCATTTTGGAAAAGTATAGTCCTATAAAGTCCACTTTTCAATGGTTCAGAGGCATGGTATAATAGGGGAAAGTAATTAGAATAAGAGAGAAACCATGTCTAAAGAAATTGATATTGAGTACTACCACCAGCTAGCCTTACAAAAGCAGAAGGAGCATCGAAAAGTTTTAGCCAATTTAAAGAAAAAGCCACCAAAAAATCTAGATAAGATAGCCCAGCAGATTCACGAGGAAGTCTTTGCGGAGATTGATTGCACTGCCTGTGCCAACTGTTGCAAGACATTGGGGCCTGACTTTAAAGAAGCGGATATTACACGAATCGCCAAGTATTTTAAGATGAAATTACCTGCTTTTGAAGCGGAGTTTCTGCAGGTAGATGAAGATGGCGATAAGGTTTTTAAATCCATGCCTTGTCCCTTTCTAGGAGGAGATAATCTCTGTTCTATCTATGATGTTCGTCCAAAGGCCTGTCGTGAATTTCCCCATACGGACCGTAAAAAGATCCATCAAATCAACCATCTGACGATTAAGAATACCTTGACCTGTCCAGCGGCCTATCTCTTTGTGGAGAAATTAAAGGATAAGTTGTAGAGATTTAAAGGATAAAAAATCTCTAATAATAACTAGTAATATGAAGGGAGAACTCCTGTGCCTAGACCGAAAACAAAAGAGGAACTAGTATTATCCTCTAAGGAAAATTATGAAAATCTCAATCGGTTCATCTCCCAACTAAGTGAAGATGAGCTACAGACTCCATTTGATTTTTCAAGAGACCCAAAGAAAAAAGAAGCTCACTGGAAAAGGGATAAAAATCTACGGGATGTCTTGATCCATCTTTATGAATGGCAGCAGTTACTTTTGACTTGGGTACATTCCAATCAAAAAGGTCACGAAAGACCTTTTCTCCCTGAACCTTATAATTGGAAAACTTATGGACAAATGAATGTCGCTTTTTGGAAGAAGCACCAGAAAACCTCCTTAGAAGAAGCGACTAGACTCCTAGAACAATCACATAGAGAGGTTTTAGAGTTGATAGAAGTTTTTATCAATGACGAACTCTTTATCAAAGGTATCTATAAGTGGACGGGTGGGACAAGTCTAGGTTCCTATTTTGTCAGTAGCACGTCAAGCCACTATGATTGGGCTCTGAAAAAACTCAAAGCTCATCGGAAGAATTGTAAGGTATAGATGGCCTATTTGAAATAGAAAGAATGAGTTCTTTTAAACGTAATACTCTTCGAAAATCAAATTCAAACTGCGTCAACGTCGCCTTGCCGTACTCAAGTACAGCCTGCGGCTAGTTTCCTAGTTTGCTTTTTGATTTTCATTGAGTATAAGATAAAAGCAAAGGGCTACCAAGTGATGGAGCCCTTTTGATTTATACAAGCAAATTACCATGCAAAAGCTGTCGTTGGAGCATTGAGCGCTTCTAACCACTGTTTATTTTTTACGGGGCAAAGAGTTACGGATATACCTGCCATATCCAGACTGGTCATAAATGTTCCTGATTTTATAAAGGTAATAGTGACTCCTTCAATTTCTAAGAGTTGAAGGAGATCATTGATAAATATGCCCATTTCTAAGTTGCTGGTAGTGCCTAGATTATTTACAAGCAATATAAATTGATCACCCTTTTTCCAATGATAGTGCAATCTTAATTTACTTATAATTTCATTTGCCAGGATTTCCGATGATTGGAATGGGACGATACGATAGCCTTCTTCGCCATGTATCCCAATACCATAAGAAATATCTCCTTCTTCCAAGTTAAATAGTGGACGGGTGGCTTGGGGGAGACTGGCCGATTTCGTTGCAAAGCCAATTGTTGCGATTTCGGGAGCAAGTTCATGACCTAAATCAGTTAGTTGCTCGATGTCGGCACCATTTTGAGCTGCATATCCTAGAACTTTATGAAGTAAAATAGTCCCTGCAAGCCCTCTTCCTCTAATTTGAAATCTATTGTGAGGTTCAATGGAAATATCGTCGTGTGCTAGACTATAGCCGACCTTAATTCCTTCTTGTCTAGCAGTATTAATGGCCCAGCTAAATTCTTTGATGTCTGCTTCGAAATTTTTTACAATGATGAAGACACCGTGGCCATTGTTTAAAAAACGAATGGACTCTAAGATTTCAGTTCTTGTAGGAGGAGTAAATAATTGGCCATAGATAGCAGCAGTAAGCATTCCTTCTCCCACATATCCAATATGAGCAGGTTCGTGACCTGAACCTCCACCCGACAATATTGGAACCTGATGAGGATTGCGATTTTTTTGATAGACTAGTGGTAAAGTAGGGTGTTTTTCTAATTCAGGATGACTGCTGACAGTTGTCGAAATGTAACTTGAAATAATTTTCTGTTTATGATTTGAAATGAATGTCATTGTGGTCTCTTTCCAATAATTGTCATGATTAGAAAGTCTGGTTGTGGAACTGGACTTTTTTTATTGACGTAAACCTTCACGATTTCTGCTAGAGCATGTGAATGATAGTCTAACAAAAAACAAGTATAAGCAGATGAATCGATATCAATCTGACCGTATTCTCTTAAAATTTTTGATACAAGCAAGCGACAGTAGTTTATAAAGTGGTCATAGAAGTTATTTTGCCCTTGAATATCAAAAAGTTGAATATAAAAGTCACGCTCTTGTTCGAAATAAAGAAATAATTCTTGTAATAGTTTTTGGCCTGAAATGAAGTCCAAGTTATTGGTGATATACTCGGTTAAGTCATTTTCAAATATCCAGTCTAGCAGTTCATATTTGTCAAGAAAGTGATTATAAAAGGTCTGTCTACGAATGCCAGCTGATTCCATGATCTCTACAATAGAGATTTTGTCAAATTCTCTAGTAGCTAATAGGTCTCTAAATGCCTTGGCAATCCGTTTTTTTGTAATAAGTGATGATGCCATAGGAAGCCTTTCTTTTACTTACTTCATTTTACCAAAAAAATGTTTTAAACGGGTTTAAAAGGGGACAAATAATAGAATCTGTCCCTTACCAGCCAGAGGTAAAAAATATATAATGAAAGCGAAAACAAAGGTACATGCCGAAAGGAGTTTCTCATGAAAAAAATTATAAATGAACCGACACAGGTTGTTGATGAAATGTTGCAGGGATTGTCATTCATGCATGATGACTTGGTAGAACGCTTAGATGGTTTTGATGTCATCGTTAGAAAGGCAGAAAAGACAGGAAAAGTTGGACTCATTTCAGGTGGAGGTTCAGGACATGAACCAAGTCATGCTGGATTTGTAGGAGATGGAATGTTGTCTGCTGCCATTTGTGGAGCAGTCTTCACTTCACCTACTCCGGACCAAATTTTAGAAGCCATCAAGGCGGCTGATGAAGGTGCTGGAGTTTTCATGGTCATCAAGAACTATTCTGGGGACATCATGAACTTTGAAATTGCACAAGAACTTGCTGAAATGGAAGGTATTGATGTAGCAAGTGTTGTGGTTGATGATGATATCGCTGTTGAAAATAGTCTCTATACCCAAGGTCGTCGAGGTGTTGCAGGTACTATTTTAGTCCATAAAATTTTAGGTGATGCGGCTCGTTCTGGTAAATCATTATCTGAAATGAAGGACTTGGCCGACAAATTTGTCTTAGAAATTAAAACAATTGGCTTAGCCTTGTCTGGAGCAACCGTACCTGAGGTTGGGAAACCAGGTTTTGTTCTAGAAGATGATGAATTTGAATACGGAGTTGGTATTCACGGTGAGCCAGGATATAAAAAAGAGAAAATGCAACCTTCAGCACAATTGGCCTCAGAATTGGTTGAAAAACTATCTGAAGGTTTCCGACTTAAGGCTGGTGAACGCTATGGCCTTCTCATCAATGGTTTAGGAAGCACTCCTCTTATGGAACAATATGTATTTGCAAATGATGTGGCTAAATTACTCCATGAAAAAGGTGTTGAGTTGGCGTTTAAGAAAATTGGAAACTATATGACCTCAATCGATATGGCTGGCTTATCATTAACATTGATTCGATTGGCAGATGATGAATGGTTGGATGCTCTAAATGCACCTGTTACTACACCAGCTTGGTAAAACTCAAGGAGGAAATATCACATGAATGCTGAACAAGCTCTTGAATGGATGAAGCTTTTTAATGAGAAGATTCAAGAACAGAAAGATTATCTTAGTGAGCTAGATACTCCTATAGGAGATGGAGACCACGGTGGAAATATGGCGCGTGGAATGGCTGCAGTTATGGAAAATTTAGAAGGAAAGCAATTTGAAACCAGTAGTGATGTCTTTAAAGTTGTTTCAATGCAACTACTGAGTAAGGTAGGCGGTGCTTCTGGTCCCTTGTATGGCTCTGCATTTATGGGAATGTCCAAGGCTGATTCTCATTCTAAATTAGAAGAAATCTTACAAAGTGGTCTGGATATGATTGTCAAACGTGGGAAAGCAGAAGTTGGAGAAAAGACAATGGTTGATGTTTGGACTCCTGTTATTGCTGTCTTGTCTGATGGTCAATTGACTCAAGAGGTTATTGATAAGGTAGTGAATGCTACCAAAGACTTACTTGCAACTAAAGGAAGGGCATCTTATGTAGGAGAACGTTCTCTTGGACATATTGATCCTGGATCATTCTCATCCGGATTACTCTTTACTGCTCTTTTAGAAACTGGGGTGGTTTAATGGGAAGTATAGGTCTTGTTATCGTTTCACATTCCAAAAACATTGCACAAGGTGTCGTTGAACTGATTAGTGAAGTAGCTAAAGATGTTCCGATTACTTATGTAGGAGGAACCGAAGATGGAGGAATTGGAACAAGTTTTGATCAAGTAGATAGGGTTGTTTCTGAAAATCCAGCAGATACTTTATTAGCCTTTTTTGACCTAGGTTCTGCTAAAATGAACTTAGAAATGGTGGCTGATTTCAGTGATAAAAGTATCATCATCAACAGGGTTCCAATTGTAGAAGGTGCCTATACTGCAGCTGCTCTTCTTCAGGCTGGTGCAGAACTGTCAGTTATTCAAACACAGTTGTCGGAGCTTGAAATCAATAAATAAGGAATTTTACTATAACTCTTTTTATAGGTGGGCTATTGATTATCTCAACTATCAAATTTTAAGTAAATGATTTCAAAATCAGAAAGGGATTGCTTGCGCAGTTCCTTTTTGATTTAACAGGAGTAAAGCCATAGAGTTTCTAAATTGTGAACCATTCAAAACTAATTGTAATGGGATCATTCCAGCTTTAGAATCCTTCAAAAATTTAGATTTAAAGCAATCAATGGCTTAGAATAGTGCCAAAACATTTAGTTTCTAGGAATTCTAAGTCTAGAATTGCATGGATATTTATGAAGTTGAGATATTCGATAGTTAGGATTGTTCTATTCTGAAAGATTTGAGCTGTCAATCTTCTAGAATAGTAGTTTACCAATGAATTTTGTTGAAAGATTCCTTGTTTTATGGTAGTCTAAAGTAAAAGAAAGCCCTACCATTATATTTGTATCTTTAATCTGACTTGGTTTGTGTCTAGAAGAGGGATAGATATTTTGGGTCTCCAAATAACAATTATATTTTCACTTGCAA
Organism: Streptococcus mitis; assembly: GCF_002860865.1. GTDB lineage: Bacteria > Bacillota > Bacilli > Lactobacillales > Streptococcaceae > Streptococcus > Streptococcus mitis_AT. The sequence continues at coordinate 584,362 of NZ_PKIE01000001.1, read as the reverse complement.
AAATGTATTTCAACTTTACCTCATGTAGAAGAAGGAAATATAATAAAACGCTTATGACTTGTTGGAAAGAGAATGGGAACTAAAAATAGGTTCCCTTTACAGATTAGGAGTAGGTAGATGAGTAATCTAGAGTTAATGCGTAAAGCGCATATCATCGTGTGGAGTGCCTATCTATTTTTATCATTAAGGGCGCCGCTAATTAGTAGTATTGAGTATTTCTTGCTTATTTTTTTAGCGTTTCTCTATTCAATAGTATCGCTACCTCTATACTCTGTGAAGAATAAAATAGTATCCATTTGTTTGGCTATAAACTCGACTCTGTTAATGAGTTTTCCAATTTTAATCAATAAATTTTTCCCAGGAACCGTTTCTACTTATATCGTATTAATCAGTATTTTTATCCTGGAGTTCTTAATCTTTAATATAATTGGTAGAGATTTTGATACTAGATTAGCTAGCGAGTATAGGAAAATCAGTCAGTTTAAAAGTAAGATGTCTCAATCTCCTTGGATAAAATATTTAGAGATTTCTAGTTTTATATTAACTATATTTCCATTTATTCTTCATGGTACAGTTGATAATCGTGTATTGGCTCTTATCTTTTTGATAAAAATTTGTGTAGATACTACGATAAAGATTCTATTAAACAGAATCTTTAAGACAAGTGAGGTAATGAAAAGGAGGATATTTTCTCTTTTTGTACTAGATTTGATTGTCTATTTATTTTTAGGCTATGTTTTAGCAATGCAAAAAGACGGCTATCTGTTTTCAATTCTACTAATTTTTTCTAATTTTTCCCTTCCTTTTATTAGAGAAAAAGAGTATGAATTATTTAAAAATAAGAAGTGAGATAAATAGGGTTAAATCTTACTTCTCTTTAAAATCAAATCAGGTAAGAAAAGAGTATCTTATCTAGGTAACAAAGTGCTTTAAACACATTCGACGATAACTTGTTAGGATTACGTCCTAACTATACTCAATTAAAAGGAGAATATTTAAAATGAAACATTTTTTTGCAGGATTTGGTGAAATAAACTTTATAAATTATCTATTGTATATATGTGTAGGACTAGCCCCTCTTTTTCATATATATGTCATAGGTTCGGAAATGAGTTTTGTGAAAATAGTATTATCTATTTTGGGAGTCATATTTGTATGTATTTTAACCATTGCTCGAATTTATAGGAGATTTTTCTACAATAAAAATAAACTTGACTAGAATAGTATGGGTTAGTTAATCCATTAGAACTATTATTCTTTGTGATACTATACTACTTTTAAGTTTTTACATTAAACAGCTGGCTGAAGTGAAAGTTGTTTATCCTAGAAAGGAAAACTCTCAAATTGCCCTACAAAGTTTTACTCTTCGACCTTGACCATACCTTGCTTGATTTTGATGCTGCTGAGGATGTGGCTTTGACGCAACTCCTAAAAGAAGAAGGAGTTGCAGATATTCAGGCCTACAAAGACTTTTACGTTCCTATGAACAAATCTCTCTGGAAGGACTTGGAGCAAAAGAAAATTAGTAAACAAGAGCTGGTTAACACGCGCTTTTCTCGTTTATTTGCTCACTTTGGACTGGAAAAAGATGGTAGTTTTCTAGCCCAGCGTTACCAATTTTACCTTGCCCAGCAGGGGCAAACTTTTTCAGGCGCTCATGAACTCTTAGACAGCCTCATTGAGCGAGATTATGAGCTGTATGCTGCGACAAATGGTATTACTGCCATTCAGACAGGGCGCTTGGCTCAATCTGGTCTAGCACCTTATTTCAATCAAGTCTTTATCTCTGAACAATTGCAAACACAAAAGCCTGATGCTCTCTTTTATGAAAATATTGGCCAACAGATTGCAGGTTTTAGCAAAGAAAAGACGCTGATGATTGGAGATTCCCTAACCGCCGACATTCAAGGTGGCAATAATGCGGGGATTGACACTATCTGGTATAATCCTCATGACCTCGAAAATCCCACACAAGCCCAGCCAACCTACGAAGTCCATTCTTACAAAGACTTGCTGGATTGTTTAGATAAACTGTAAAAAGTGGTTTAGATAGCCACTTTTTGCTATAATAGAGGCAGTAAAAATGAAGGAGTTGGCTATGGAACACTCGTCTTGGCATGCTTTGATTAAGGCGCAATTACCTGAGGGTTATTTTGGGAAAATCAATCAGTTTATGGAGCAGGTCTATGCTCAGGGGACTATTTATCCACCCAAGGAAAAGGTTTTTCAGGCTCTCTTGACAACACCGCTTGAAGAAGTTAAGGTGGTGATTCTAGGGCAAGATCCCTATCATGGGCCAGGTCAAGCGCAGGGCTTGAGTTTTTCTGTACCGGACTCTATCCCAGCTCCACCATCCTTGCAAAATATCTTGAAAGAATTGTCAGATGATATCGGGGTTAAGAAATCTCATGATTTGACAGCTTGGGCTGAGCAAGGAGTCTTGCTTCTTAATGCTTGTTTGACAGTTCCTGCTGGACAGGCCAATGGTCATGCTGGTCAGATATGGGAGCCTTTTACGGATGCTGTGATTCAGGTGGTCAATCATATAGATAGGCCAGTGGTCTTTGTACTATGGGGAGCCTATGCACGCAAGAAGAAGGCCTTAGTTACCAATCCTCACCACTTGATTATCGAATCAGCCCATCCCAGTCCTTTGTCAGTTTACAGAGGATTTTGGGGTTCCAAGCCTTTTTCCAAGGCTAATGCATTCTTAAAAGAAACAGGACAAGAGCCAATCGATTGGCTTAGATAAGGAGAAAATATGCCTCAGTTAGCGACAATTTGCTACATTGATAACGGGAAAGAACTGCTCATGCTCCATCGTAATAAGAAGCCAAATGATGTCCATAAAGGAAAATGGATTGGTGTGGGTGGTAAGCTGGAGCGTGGTGAGACTCCACAGGAATGTGCAGCGCGTGAAATCCTTGAAGAAACAGGGCTCAAAGCCAAGCCAGTTCTAAAAGGTGTTATCACTTTTCCTGAATTTACGCCAGATTTAGACTGGTATACCTATGTTTTTAAGGTGACAGAGTTTGAGGGGGACTTGATTGACTGCAATGAGGGGACCTTAGAATGGGTTCCCTACGATGAGGTTTTGAGCAAGCCGACTTGGGAAGGTGACCATACCTTTGTTGAGTGGCTTTTAGAGGATAAACCCTTCTTTTCAGCCAAGTTTGTTTATGATGGGGATAAATTGTTGGATACCCAAGTCGATTTCTATGAATAAAGGAGAAAGCAGATGCTACTAATCAAAAATGGTCGTGTAATGGATCCCAAGTCTGGTTTAGATCAAGTGTGTGATGTCTTGGTTCAAGATGGGAAAATTGTCAAAATTGCGTCTGAGATCAAGGAAGAAGGGGCAGAGGTGCTTGATGCTACTGGTCTAGTCGTTGCTCCTGGCTTGGTTGATATCCATGTTCATTTCCGTGAACCTGGTCAAACCCACAAGGAAGATATCCATACGGGTGCCCTAGCAGCCGCTGCAGGTGGTTTTACAACGGTTGTGATGATGGCTAATACTAGTCCAACCATTTCAGACGTGGAGACTTTGCAAGAAGTTCTCCAGTCAGCTGCCAAAGAGAAGATTAATGTTAAGACGGTTGCGACCATTACTAAGAACTTTAATGGCCAAGACTTGACTGATTTTAAGGCGCTCTTAGAAGCTGGTGCGGTTGGTTTTTCTGATGACGGTATTCCGCTTGAAAGCAGTAAAGTTGTCAAGGAAGCCATGGAAGAAGCCAAAAAGCTTAATACCTTTATTAGTCTTCATGAGGAAGATCCAGGTTTGAATGGGATTCTTGGGTTTAACGAAAATATTGCTAAAGAACATTTCCATATCTGTGGTGCAACTGGGGTGGCTGAGTATGCTATGATGGCGCGTGATGTCATGATTGCCTATGCAACTAAGGCCCATGTTCATATTCAGCATTTGTCTAAGGAAGAAAGTGTTAAAGTAGTTGAGTTTGCTCAAGGATTGGGAGCGCAAGTCACAGCAGAAGTAGCGCCACAGCATTTCTCTAAGACAGAAGCACTTCTTTTGACTCAAGGTAGCAATGCTAAGATGAATCCACCGCTTCGCTTGGAATCAGACCGTCGTGCCGTTATCGAAGGCCTTAAATCAGGCGTCATCACAGTTATCGCAACTGACCACGCGCCTCACCATGCGGATGAAAAAAATGTCGAGGATATTACCAAGGCGCCGTCTGGTATGACTGGCTTAGAAACATCTCTATCTCTCGGTTTGACTTATTTGGTGGAAGCTGGTGAGTTAAGCTTGATGGAATTACTTGAAAAAATGACATACAACCCATCCAAGCTTTACAACTTTGAAGCAGGTTACTTGGCTGAGAATGGTCCAGCGGACATCACTATTTTCGATGCTAAGGCTGACCGCCTTGTGGACTCCCATTTTGCTTCCAAAGCAGCCAACTCACCATTCATCGGTGAAACCTTAAAAGGGCAGGTTAAATACACCATCTGTAAGGGACAAATTGTCTATCAAAACTAGGTGGGAGTCTGCTCTGTAAACAAAAAGAATAGAGAGCCTATATGTACCAAACCCATCATTTTAAAGACAAATTTATCTTATTTTTAAAGATATTTTTCCCTATCCTGATTTATCAATTTGCCAATTATTCGGCCTCCTTTGTTGATACGACTATGACTGGCCAATACAATACCATGGACTTGGCTGGTGTATCTATGGCCACCAGTATCTGGAATCCTTTCTTTACATTTCTGACAGGGATTGTATCAGCCCTGGTGCCCATCATTGGTCACCATCTTGGTCGAGACAAAAAGGAAGAGGTTTCGTCTGATTTTTACCAGTTTATTTATTTGGCCTTGGGCCTATCCGTGGTCTTGCTGGGACTAGTACTTTTCCTGGCACCACCTGTTTTGAATCATATTGGGTTAGAAGCACCGGTAGCGGCAGTAGCGGTTCGTTATCTCTGGTTTTTATCTATCGGAATTATCCCCTTGTTGCTCTTTAGTGTCATTCGTTCCTTGCTGGATTCGCTGGGCTTGACCAAGCTGTCCATGTACCTCATGCTTTTGTTACTCCCTCTCAATAGTGGATTTAACTATCTCTTGATTTTCGGGGCCTATGGTGTTCTAGAATTGGGAGGGGCTGGTGCTGGTTTAGGAACATCCTTGGCCTACTGGATCTTGCTGGGAATTTCTGTTCTGGTTTTATTTAAGCAGGAGAAGCTCAAAGCCCTACATCTTGAAAGACGAATTCCACTTAGTATGGATAAAATCAAGGAAGGAGTTCGCTTAGGTCTACCTATTGGGGGAACCGTCTTTGCGGAAGTTGCTATCTTTTCAGTGGTTGGCTTGATTATGGCTAAGTTCTCATCCTTGATTATCGCTAGTCACCAGTCAGCTATGAACTTTTCAACTCTCATGTACGCCTTTCCTATGAGTATTTCATCGGCTATGGCTATTGTCGTTTCCTATGAAGTGGGAGCTAAGCGATTTGATGATGTGAAAACCTATATTGGTCTAGGAAGATGGACTGCCCTCATTTTTGCGGCCTTCACCTTAACCTTTCTTTACATTTTTAGGGGAAATGTGGCCAGTCTTTATGGTAACGACCCAGAATTTATTGATTTGACAGCGCGCTTTTTAACTTATAGTCTTTTCTTTCAGTTAGCAGATACCTTTGCGGCACCGCTTCAGGGAATTTTACGGGGTTATAAGGATACAGTTATTCCTTTTTACCTTGGTTTGGTTGGTTACTGGGGGGTGACACTCCCAGTAGCTATGATATTCGACTCTCTAACGGATTTTGGAGCTTATTCTTACTGGATTGGTTTGATTATTAGTCTAATAGTGAGTGGCGTTCTCTACCGTTGGCGTTTGACAGTGATTATGAAAAGATTTGAATCTTTAGCAAAATCCAAACGATAAAAAGTTTGTGAAAAAATATTCTTGATAAGGAAATCCCTTATTTCTATGGGGTTTTCTTTTTTATTTTGTGAAATTTCTTTTAGAAAAACTTTGACAGTCTTTACCAAAAACGGTAGAATAGTAAGGTAAGAAGAAAGTTAGAAAGGCAAGAAGATGTCAATTTTAGATAAAAATCTTTTGCTAGAAATGTTCCGCAAGATGGAAGAAATCCGTCGCATGGACTTAAAAATTGCGCAATTAGTAAAGAAGGGGAAAGTGCCAGGAATGACGCACTTTTCTGTTGGAGAGGAAGCCGCTAACGTGGGGGCTATGTTAGCTCTCAATCCAGATGATCTGATCACATCAAACCACCGTGGTCATGGACAAGCTATTGCCAAAGGAATTGACCTAAACGGAATGATGGCTGAAATCCTTGGTAAATACACTGGAACCTGTAAAGGTAAAGGTGGATCTATGCATATTGCTGACCTTGATGCTGGTAACCTCGGTGCCAATGGTATCGTAGGTGGTGGTATGGGAATAGCTGTTGGTGCAGCCCTCAGTCAGCAAATGCAGAATACTGGAAAAATCGTCGTCTGCTTCTTTGGAGATGGAGCTACTAACGAAGGTGTCTTCCACGAAGCAGTGAACATGGCTTCTATCTGGAACCTGCCAGTCATTTTCTATTGCATTAACAACGGTTACGGTATCTCTGCGGATATCAAGAAAATGACTAACGTGGAACATATCCATCATCGTAGCGCAGCTTATGGAATTCCTGGAATGTTTATTGAAGATGGAAACAACGTCATCGACGTTTATGAAGGATTTAAGAAAGCAGTAGACCATGTTCGTGGTGGCAATGGTCCAGTATTGATTGAAAGTGTCACTTACCGCTGGCTTGGTCACTCATCATCAGACCCTGGTAAATATCGTACTCGCGAAGAAGTGGAATTGTGGAAACAAAAAGACCCAATTGAAAACCTTCGCAATTACCTTATTGACAATAACATTGCTAGCGCTGAAGAATTGGAAGAAATCCAAGCACAAGTCAAGGAAGCAGTAGAAGCTTCTGTTAAATTTGCTGAAGAAAGTCCATTCCCACCGCTTGAATCAGCATTTGAAGATATTTACGCAGACTAAGGAGAAAGAGATAAAATGGAAACAAAAACAATGTCCTTCCGTGACACCATTATCCTTGCTATGTCTGAGGAAATGCGTCGCGATGAAAATGTGTTCTTGATGGGAGAAGACGTCGGAGTCTTTGGAGGAGACTTCGGTACTTCTGTTGGAATGCTTGAAGAATTTGGTCCAGAACGCGTTCGTGACTGTCCGATTTCTGAGGCTGCCATTTCAGGAGCAGCAGCAGGAGCAGCCATGACAGGACTTCGTCCAATCGTCGATATGACTTTCATGGACTTTTCTGTCATTGCCATGGACAATATCGTCAACCAAGCTGCTAAAACTCGTTACATGTTTGGTGGTAAAGGTCAGGTTCCAATGACTGTACGATGCGCTGCTGGTAACGGAGTTGGTTCTGCAGCCCAGCACTCGCAATCACTAGAGTCTTGGTTTACTCATATTCCTGGACTTAAGGTTGTGGCTCCAGGTACACCTGCGGACATGAAAGGACTGCTCAAGTCTTCTATCCGTGATAACAACCCAGTTATCATTCTTGAGTACAAGTCAGAATTTAACCAAAAAGGGGAAGTGCCAGTTGATCCAGACTACACAATCCCACTTGGTGTTGGGGAAATCAAACGCGAAGGAACGGATGTAACAGTTGTTACTTACGGGAAAATGCTTCGCCGTGTGGTTCAAGCTGCTGAAGAATTAGTAGAAGAAGGAATTTCTGTTGAGATTGTTGACCCACGTACCCTTGTTCCGCTTGATAAGGATATCATCATCAACTCAGTGAAGAAGACTGGTAAGGTTGTTCTGGTCAACGATGCCCACAAAACAAGTGGCTATATCGGAGAGATTTCAGCTATTATTTCAGAGTCAGAAGCGTTTGACTATCTAGATGCACCAATCCGCCGCTGTGCAGGAGAAGATGTGCCGATGCCTTATGCGCAAAACCTAGAAAATGCAATGATTCCAACAGTTGCAAGCATCAAAGATGCCATCCGTAAGACTTATAACAAAGAATAGAATTACATAAGATAAGTTATGTAAAGTCAATGTTATCTGTCACATGAAAAGTCGGTTCGATAATAACCGACGAAAGATTTAGTAAGTCTACAAGGTTGACCGCGTTATAGCGGCAACCGTAGTAACTTGAGACGCGTTTCGTGTCCAAGTTACTTGTAGAGTTGAGCACGGGCTAAAAGCTCGGAAAAAGATTAATCTCCTTAACTTCATCGAAGTCTACGTTGATTTCCTATTTTTCGGTCGCTTTTAAACGCCCTTTGTATCATAAATAGAATTGGAGAGGTCATGGCTGATGACAAGCTAAGAGCGACTCCTGCAGCTAGAAAGTTAGCGGATGATTTAGGGATCAACCTCTACGACGTTTCTGGCTCAGGTGCAAACGGTCGTGTCCACAAAGAAGACGTGGAAACTTATAAAGACACAAACGTGGTTCGCATTTCGCCACTTGCAAAACGAATTGCCCTCGAACATAACATTGCTTGGCAGGAAATCCAAGGAACTGGTCATCGTGGTAAAATCATGAAGAAGGATGTTTTGGCCTTGCTTCCTGAAAATATTGAAAACGATACCATCAAGTCTCCTGCTCAGATTGAAAAAGTGGAAGAAGTTCCTGCTAACGTAACACCATACGGTGAAATTGAACGTATCCCAATGACACCAATGCGTAAGGTTATTGCCCAACGCATGGTTGAATCTTACTTGACTGCGCCAACCTTCACTCTCAACTATGAAGTTGATATGACTGAAATGTTGGCTCTTCGTAAGAAGGTTCTTGAGCCAATCATGGAAGCAACTGGGAAGAAGACCACTGTAACAGACCTTCTTTCACTTGCAGTTGTTAAGACTCTTATGAAACACCCATACATCAACGCTTCGTTGACAGAAGATGGCAAGACCATTATCACTCACAACTATGTCAATCTTGCCATGGCAGTTGGAATGGATAATGGATTGATGACACCAGTTGTTTACAATGCTGAGAAGATGAGTCTGTCAGAGTTGGTTGTAGCCTTTAAAGATGTTATTGGCCGTACCTTGGATGGTAAATTGGCTCCAAGCGAACTGCAGAATTCAACATTCACAATCAGTAATTTGGGAATGTTTGGGGTTCAGTCCTTCGGTCCTATCATCAATCAACCCAACTCAGCTATCCTTGGAGTCAGTTCGACAATCGAGAAGCCAGTTGTTGTCAATGGTGAGATTGTGATTCGTCCTATTATGAGTCTTGGTTTAACAATTGACCACCGTGTTGTAGATGGTATGGCTGGTGCTAAGTTTATGAAAGACTTGAAAGAATTAATTGAAAATCCAATCTCAATGTTGATTTAAGAACAAGAGTATTCATTTTAAAGATATAGATAAAGGAAGGAAGACATGGCCTTAGAAGTAATTATGCCAAAAGCTGGCGTGGATATGACAGAAGGACAAATCGTCCAATGGAATAAAAAAGTCGGAGAATTTGTAAAAGAAGGAGAAATCCTTTTGGAAATCATGACTGACAAAGTCAGCATGGAATTGGAAGCAGAAGAAGACGGTTATTTGATCGCTATTCTTAAAGGGGACGGTGAAACTGTCCCTGTAACGGAAGTTATCGGTTACCTTGGTGAAGAAGGCGAAAACATCCCAACAGCTGGAGCAGCAGTGCCAGAAGCTAGCCCAGCACCTGCAGCAAGTGCCTCAAACGATGATGGTAAGAGCGATGATGCCTTTGATATCGTTGTCATTGGTGGAGGTCCTGCTGGTTATGTTGCAGCCATTAAAGCTGCCCAACTCGGCGGTAAGGTTGCCCTTGTTGAGAAATCTGAACTTGGCGGAACCTGCTTGAACCGTGGCTGTATCCCAACTAAGACCTATCTTCACAACGCTGAAATTATCGAAAACATCGGTCATGCCGCAAACCGTGGTATCATGATTGAAAATCCTAACTTCACTGTAGATATGGACAAACTCCTTGAAACCAAGTCTAAGGTTGTCAATACCTTGGTTGGTGGGGTTGCAGGTCTTCTTCGTAGCTACGGAGTTACTGTACATAAAGGTATTGGTACCATCACTAAAGATAAGAATGTCTTGGTAAATGGTTCTGAATTGCTTGAAACCAAGAAAATCATCCTTGCCGGCGGTTCAAAAGTCAGCAAGATCAACGTCCCTGGTATGGAATCTCCACTTGTCATGACTAGTGATGACATTCTTGAAATGAATGAAGTACCAGAAAGTCTTGTTATCATCGGTGGTGGTGTCGTAGGTATCGAGCTTGGACAAGCCTTCATGACATTTGGTTCAAAAGTAACTGTCATCGAAATGATGGACCGTATCGTCCCAGCTATGGACGCTGAAGTTTCTAAGAACCTTCGCTTGATCCTAGAACGTAAAGGAATGACCATCTTGACTGGTACTAAACTGCAAGAAATCATTGAGGAAAATGGTCAACTTCGTATCAAGGTTGAAGGAAAAGATGATATCATCGCAAGCAAAGCTCTTCTTTCAATTGGTCGTGTGCCAGACCTTGAAGGTATTGGAGAGGTTGAGTTTGAATTGGATCGTGGTCGTATCAAGGTCAACGAATACATGGAAACTTCTGTTCCAGGTATCTACGCACCAGGTGATATTAATGGTACTAAGATGTTAGCGCACGCAGCCTTCCGTATGGGGGAAGTTGCCGCTGAAAATGCCCTTAAAGGAAACCATGCTGTTGCTAAGTTGAACTTGACTCCAGCAGCTATCTACACTCTTCCTGAAGTAGCAGCAGTAGGTCTCACAGAAGAACAAGCTCGTGAGAAATACGATGTTGCCATCGGTAAGTTCAACTTTGCTGCTAACGGTCGTGCCATTGCATCAGATGCAGCTCAAGGTTTCGTAAAAGTCATCGCTGATAAGAAATACGGGGAAATCCTTGGTGTTCATATTATCGGTCCTGCAGCTGCAGAATTGATTAACGAGGCATCAAGCATTATTGAAATGGAAATCACTGTTGAAGAAATGCTGAAGACTATCCACGGACACCCAACCTACTCTGAAGTGATGTACGAAGCATTTGCGGATGTTTTAGGAATGGCCATCCATTCACCTAAGAAAAAATAAAAGAAAGATAGATTAGACTGGAAGGTTATTTCCAGTCTCTATCGTATAAGAAGGTATCTCATGAAATATATTATCAATCATTCAAACGACACCGCTTTTAATATCGCCTTGGAAGAATATGCCTTTAAACATCTTTTGGATGAGGATCAAATCTTCCTACTTTGGATCAATAAACCATCTATCATTGTTGGTCGTCACCAGAATACTATCGAAGAAATCAACCGTGATTATGTTCGAGAAAATGGTATTGAGGTGGTCCGCCGTATCAGCGGTGGTGGAGCTGTTTACCACGATTTAAATAACCTCAACTACACGATCATTTCAAAAGAAGATGAAAACAAGGCTTTTGACTTCAAGAGCTTCTCAACTCCAGTTATCAATACCCTGGCTCAACTTGGGGTTAAAGCTGAGTTCACAGGCCGTAATGACCTTGAGATTGATGGTAAGAAGTTCTGTGGCAATGCTCAAGCCTATATCAACGGCCGTATCATGCACCATGGTTGCTTGCTCTTTGACGTTGATTTGTCAGTCCTTGCTAACGCTCTTAAGGTTTCAAAGGATAAATTTGAATCAAAAGGTGTGAAATCGGTTCGTGCCCGTGTCACCAATATTGTCAATGAACTACCAGAAAAAATCACAGTCGAAGAATTCCGTGATTTACTCTTGGAATACATGAAAAAAGAGTACCCAGAGATGACTGAATACGTTTTTTCTGAGGAAGAATTGGCTGAAATCAATCGCATCAAGGATACCAAGTTTGGAACTTGGGACTGGAACTACGGTAAATCACCTGAATTTAACGTCCGTCGTGGTACAAAATTCACCAGTGGTAAGGTTGAAGTATTTGCTAATGTCGTAGAATCAAAAATCCAAGACATCAAGATTTATGGTGACTTCTTTGGTATCGAAGACGTTGCAGCTGTAGAAGATGTCCTTCGTGGAGTGAAATACGAACGCGAAGATGTTCTTAAAGCCCTAGAAACCATTGATATTACACGCTACTTCGCTGGTATTAGCCGTGAAGAAATTGCTGAAGCGGTAGTAGAGTAAAGAAAAGCTATTTGTTAGTCATTGTGGGTTGCAGAAAAGATATTATCTGGATAGGACAAGTCTTAAAACCTGCTGAACGAGAATCAAAAAGAACCCACTTCCAATGCTTAATAAAAAAACTCGGAAGTTTGTTCTGAATCAACTAAATACGACTATTTGTAATTGAATATAGAGATGAGAAGGTCGGTAGTAGATTATCTGTAAGGTGACACAGACATGAGTTGTTTTTGATTTCCACATAGTATTAACACCCCAAAAGACTATTATTTTTATAGTTGAACGATACCTCAAAAGTTAGATAGTGAAAATCTAATTTTTGGGGTATTTTATAATTCTTAATTTAGGCTTTTTTAGTATCAAAAGATGTTTCGTAAAATATGGACTAAACCTTTCAACTTAATCTTATTTATTGCTTACTATCCAATAAAATTGAAAAGGATGGAAAAAAGGATAAATTTATGATATACTTTATTTTAAAGACCTTATTAGAAATCTTGAAAGAGTATTGAAAACTTAGAATGAGAAAAATTGTTATCAATGGTGGATTACCACTACAAGGTGAAATCACTATTAGTGGTGCTAAAAATAGCGTTGTGGCCTTAATTCCAGCTATCATATTGGCTGATGATGTGGTGACTTTGGATTGTGTTCCAGATATTTCGGATGTAGCCAGTCTTGTCGAAATTATGGAATTGATGGGAGCTACTGTTAAGCGTTATGACGATGTCTTGGAGATTGATCCAAGAGGTGTTCAAAATATTCCAATGCCTTATGGTAAAATTAACAGTCTTCGTGCATCTTACTATTTTTATGGGAGCCTCTTAGGCCGTTTTGGTGAAGCGACAGTTGGTCTACCGGGAGGATGTGATCTTGGTCCTCGTCCGATTGACCTACACCTTAAGGCTTTTGAAGCTATGGGTGCCACTGTTAGCTACGAGGGAGATAACATGAAGTTATCTGCTAAAGATACAGGACTTCATGGCGCAAGTATTTACATGGATACGGTTAGTGTAGGGGCAACGATCAATACGATGATTGCTGCAGTTAAAGCAAATGGTCGTACCATTATTGAAAATGCAGCCCGTGAACCTGAAATTATTGATGTAGCTACTCTCTTGAATAATATGGGAGCCCATATCCGCGGTGCAGGAACTAATATCATCATTATTGATGGTGTTGAAAGATTACATGGAACCCGTCATCAGGTGATTCCAGACCGTATCGAAGCTGGAACATATATTTCTTTAGCTGCTGCAGTCGGCAAGGGGATTCGTATAAATAATGTTCTTTACGAACACCTAGAAGGATTTATTGCTAAGCTGGAAGAAATGGGAGTGAGAATGACTGTATCTGAAGACAGCATTTTTGTCGAAGAGCAGTCTAATTTGAAAGCAATCAATATTAAGACAGCTCCTTACCCGGGCTTTGCAACTGATTTGCAACAACCGCTTACCCCTCTTCTACTAACAGCTAATGGTCGTGGTACAATTGTCGATACGATTTATGAAAAACGTGTAAATCATGTTTTTGAATTAGCAAAGATGGATGCGGACATTTCGACAACAAATGGTCATATTTTGTACACAGGTGGACGTGATTTGCGTGGGGCAAGTGTTAAAGCGACTGACCTACGAGCTGGGGCTGCACTAGTCATTGCTGGGCTTATGGCTGAAGGTAAAACTGAAATTACAAATATCGAGTTTATCTTACGTGGTTATTCTGATATTATTGAAAAATTACGTAATCTAGGAGCGGATATTACACTTGTTGAGGATTAAACCGTAGAGGTGTTTATGAATATTTGGACCAAATTAGCAATGTTTTCTTTTTTTGAAACGGATCGCTTGTATTTGCGTCCTTTCTTTTTTAGTGATAGTCAAGACTTCCACGAGATAGCTTCAAATCCAGAAAATCTTCAATTTATTTTCCCAACTCAGGCAAGTCTGGAAGAAAGTCAATATGCACTGGCCAATTACTTTATGAAGTCCCCTTTGGGAGTGTGGGCTATTTGTGACCAGAAAAATCAACAAATGATTGGTTCTATTAAATTTGAGAAGTTAGATGAAATCAAAAAAGAAGCTGAGCTTGGCTATTTTTTGAGAAAAGATGCTTGGTCGCAAGGATTTATGACAGAGGTTGTTAGAAAAATTTGTCAGCTTTCTTTTGAGGAATTTGGCTTAAAACAGTTATCCATCATTACCCACCTTGAAAATGAAGCTAGCCAAAGAGTTGCTCTTAAGGCTGGATTTAGTTTGTTCCGTCAGTTTAAGGGAAGTGATCGTTACACAAGAAAAATGCGGGATTATCTTGAATTTCGGTATGTACAAGGAGAATTCAATGAGTAAGCATCAGGAAATTCTAAGTTATTTGGAGGAATTACCTGTCGGAAAGAGGGTTAGTGTTCGTAGTATTTCCAACCATCTGGGAGTCAGTGATGGAACGGCTTATCGCGCTATCAAGGAAGCTGAAAATCGTGGAATTGTGGAGACTCGACCAAGAAGTGGTACTATCCGCGTTAAATCACAGAAAGTTGCTATTGAAAGATTAACTTTTGCTGAAATTGCAGAAGTGACTTCTTCTGAGGTTCTGGCTGGGCAAGAAGGTTTAGAAAGAGAATTTAGTAAGTTCTCAATCGGTGCTATGACTGAACAAAATATCTTGTCTTACCTTCATGATGGGGGACTCTTGATTGTCGGAGACCGGACCCGTATCCAATTACTAGCGCTGGAAAATGAAAATGCCGTTTTGGTTACAGGTGGTTTTCATGTTCATGATGATGTGCTTAAACTGGCCAATCAAAAAGGGATTCCAGTTTTAAGAAGCAAACATGACACTTTCACTGTCGCGACCATGATTAATAAAGCCTTGTCAAATGTTCAAATCAAGACTGATATTCTGACAGTTGAGAAACTTTACCGTCCGAGTCATGAATATGGTTTTCTGAGAGAGACCGACACCGTTAAAGATTATTTGGACTTGGTACGTAAGAATCGAAGCAGTCGTTTTCCAGTTATTAATCAACATCAGGTTGTTGTTGGTGTTGTAACCATGAGAGACGCTGGTGATAAGTCACCAAGCACCACAATTGACAAGGTCATGTCTCGTAGTCTATTTTTAGTTGGATTATCGACAAATATTGCCAATGTGAGTCAACGGATGATCGCAGAAGACTTTGAAATGGTACCGGTTGTTCGGAATAATCAAACCTTGCTTGGAGCTGTGACACGACGAGATGTCATGGAGAAGATGAGTCGATCCCAAGTCTCTGCTTTACCAACTTTTTCAGAGCAGATTGGTCAAAAACTTTCTTATCACCATGATGAAGTAGTCATTACAGTGGAACCCTTTATGCTAGAGAAAAATGGTGTTTTGGCTAATGGTGTATTGGCAGAAATCTTGACTCACATGACCCAAGATTTAGTTGTGAATAGTGGGCGCAATCTCATTATCGAGCAGATGCTAGTCTACTTTTTGCAGGCTGTTCAGATAGATGATATACTGCGCATTCAAGCACGCATTATCCATCATACTAGACGATCAGCCATTATTGATTACGATATTTATCATGGTCATCAGATTGTTTCAAAAGCAAATGTGACTGTTAAAATTAATTAGAAACTAGGAGAAAAAATGATAACATTAAAATCAGCTCGTGAAATCGAAGCTATGGACAAGGCTGGTGATTTTCTAGCAAGTATTCATATCGGCTTACGTGATTTGATTAAGCCTGGCGTTGATATGTGGGAAGTAGAAGAGTATGTTCGCCGTCGTTGTAAGGAAGAAAATTTCCTTCCGCTTCAGATTGGTGTTGACGGTGCCATGATGGACTATCCTTATGCTACTTGCTGCTCTCTTAATGATGAAGTAGCTCATGCTTTCCCTCGTCATTATATCTTGAAAGATGGTGATTTGCTCAAGGTTGACATGGTTTTGGGAGGCCCAATTGCTAAATCTGACCTGAATGTCTCAAAATTAAACTTCAACAATGTGGAGCAAATGAAAAAATACACTCAGAGCTACTCTGGTGGTCTAGCAGACTCTTGTTGGGCTTATGCTGTTGGTACACCGTCTGAAGAAGTGAAAAAATTGATGGATGTAACTAAAGAAGCTATGTATAAAGGGATTGAGCAAGCTGTTGTTGGAAATCGTATTGGTGATATCGGTGCAGCCATTCAAGAATACGCTGAAAGTCGTGGTTACGGTGTAGTGCGTGATTTGGTTGGTCATGGTGTTGGCCCAACCATGCACGAAGAACCAATGGTTCCTAACTATGGTATTGCTGGTCGTGGGCTTCGTCTCCGTGAAGGAATGGTGCTGACCATTGAACCAATGATCAATACTGGTGACTGGGAAATTGATACAGATATGAAGACTGGTTGGGCGCATAAGACCATTGACGGTGGATTGTCATGTCAGTATGAACACCAATTTGTCATTACAAAAGATGGACCTGTTATCTTGACTAGTCAAGGTGAAGAAGGAACTTATTAAAATAATCAAAGCTAGATTGAAGAAAAGGGCTCTTTGGACAATTTTCTTCAATTTTTTCTTTTATCTATAGTGAAATGAAAAAATCGAACACCTTGAATGCGAAATTCAATTCAATTTCTAATAATGTTTTATAATTAATTGATTTCTCTAGATTTTATTTCAATCTGCTATAGAAACCATGGTGTACTATTTTAGGTCAAATTCATTATAACGTCATAGTGAATACAGCTAACCGTAGCAAACTTGATACAAATTTTAATATTTATAGTACAATAGGTTTAAATTCTTAAGAAAGTTGGTTCTTTATTGGAAACGCTAGTATTTTCAATCTCAGTTTTTTTAGCAGGGGTCTTGTCTTTCTTTTCCCCTTGTATTTTTCCTCTGTTACCAGTTTATACTGGAATTTTGCTGGATGATCAAGAAAGTGCAAAAAGCTTTTCTTTATTTGGTAGAAAAGTTGCTTGGTCAGGTTTGATTCGAACGCTTTGCTTTATCGCAGGTATTTCACTCATTTTCTTTATTCTAGGATTTGGAGCTGGTTACTTTGGTAATATTCTCTATGCCAATTGGTTTCGCTATACCATGGGTACGATTATTATCATTTTAGGCCTTCACCAGATGGAAATTTTTCATTTTAAGAAATTAGAGGTTCAAAAAAGCTTAACTTTTAAGAAATCAGAAGCCAATCGTTATTGGTCAGCCTTTTTACTCGGTATTACCTTTAGCTTCGGTTGGACGCCTTGTATTGGTCCAGTTTTGAGTTCGGTTTTAGCGCTTGCGGCTTCTGGAGGCAATGGCGCTTGGCAAGGTGCTATCTATACTCTTATTTACACTCTAGGGATGGCTATTCCCTTCTTAGTCTTGGCACTAGCTTCAGGTGTAGTCATGCCTTATTTTAGTAAAATAAAGCGTCATATGATGCTACTAAAGAAAATTGGTGGTTTCCTCATTATTTTAATGGGAATTTTGTTAATACTAGGACAAGTAAATGTTCTAGCTGGAATTTTTGAATAAAGGAGAAAAAGATGAAAAAAGTAATGTTTGCTGGCTTAAGCCTCTTGTCATTAGTCGTATTGATGGCCTGTGGTGAGGAAGAGACTAAAAAGTCTCAAGCAGCACAACAGCCAAAACAACAAACTACTGTACAACAAATTGCTGTTGGAAAAGAGGCTCCAGACTTTACCTTGCAATCTATGGATGGTAAAGAAGTTAAGTTATCTGATTATAAGGGTAAAAAAGTCTACTTGAAATTTTGGGCTTCATGGTGTGGTCCATGTAAGAAAAGTATGCCTGAGTTGATGGAATTAGCTGCGAAACCAGATCGCGATTTCGAAATTCTTAGTGTCATTGCACCAGGAATTCAAGGTGAAAAAACTGTTGAGCAATTCCCACAATGGTTCCAAGATCAAGGTTATAAGGATATTCCCGTTCTTTATGATACTAAAGCAACTACCTTCCAAGCTTATCAAATTCGAAGCATTCCTACAGAATACCTAATTGATAGCCAAGGAAAGATTGGAAAGATACAATTTGGTGTTATCAGCAACGCGGATGCAGAAGCAGCATTTAAAGAAATGAACTAGCATAGATAAAGAGAATCTGATTACAAATTTCATGGTATAATAGATGGTAACCGTAACGTTGCCGTCTTTTTTGTCGGCCAATAGAAAGAGAAGAGAATGTTAAAGAAAAATGATATTGTAGAAGTTGAAATTGTTGACTTGACCCATGAGGGTGCAGGAGTTGCCAAGGTAGATGGTTTGGTCTTTTTTGTAGAGAATGCTTTACCGAGTGAAAAAATCCTTATGCGTGTCCTCAAGGTTAATAAAAAGATTGGTTTTGGGAAGGTTGAAGAATACCTTGTACAGTCGCCACACCGTAATCAAAATCTAGATTTGGCTTACCTGCGTTCAGGAATCGCTGATTTAGGTCATCTTTCCTATTCAGAACAGCTCAAATTTAAAACCAAGCAGGTCAAGGATAGTCTCTACAAGATTGCTGGAATTGCAAATGTAGAAGTTGCTGAAACACTTGGTATGCAAAATCCAGTCAAGTACCGCAACAAGGCGCAGGTGCCTGTTCGTCGTGTTAATGGTGTCTTGGAAACAGGATTTTTCCGTAAGAATTCCCATGACCTCATGCCTCTAGAAGATTTCTTTATCCAAGATCCTGTGATTGATGAGGTAGTTGTAGCCCTACGTGACTTGCTCCGTCGTTATGATTTGAAACCTTATGATGAAAAGGAACAAGCTGGCTTGATTCGGAATCTTGTGGTGCGTCGTGGCCACTATTCAGGGCAAATTATGGCTATTTTGGTAACAACTCGTCCTAAAGTTTTTCGAGTGGAGCAATTAATTGAACAACTCATCAAGCAGTTCCCAGAGATTGTGTCTGTCATGCAAAATATCAACGACCAGAATACCAATGCTATTTTTGGTAAGGAATGGCGCACACTTTATGGACAAGACTTTATCACTGACCAGATGTTGGGAAATGACTACCAAATCGCTGGTCCAGCCTTTTACCAAGTTAATACAGAAATGGCGGAAAAACTTTATCAGACAGCCATTGACTTTGCAGCATTAAAATCAGATGATGTGGTTATCGATGCCTACTCTGGTATCGGGACGATTGGCCTCTCTGTTGCGAAACATGTCAAGGAAGTCTATGGTGTGGAAGTAATTCCAGAAGCGGTTGAAAATAGCAAGAAGAATGCTCAACTCAACAATATATCAAATGCCCACTATGTCTGTGACACAGCTGAAAACGCCATGAAGACTTGGCTCAAGGAAGGTATTCAACCAACCGTTATTCTAGTGGACCCACCAAGAAAAGGCCTCACTGAGAGCTTTATCAAGGCAAGCGCTCAAACAGGAGCAGACCGTATTGCTTATATTTCATGCAATGTCGCCACCATGGCGCGTGATATTAAACTCTACCAAGAGTTAGGATATGAAGTGAAGAAAGTCCAGCCGGTGGACTTATTTCCTCAAACGCACCACGTCGAGTGTGTGAGTTTGTTAGTGAAACGGAGCTAATGCTCAAAATAAAGAAACTAAAACTCCATTATTTTAAGATGAAAACCTAAATTTTTTTGTGGAGCTAAAATATTGATAGAGAACAGACCAGAATTTGATAAAATCACTTCGTTTGATGAGTTTAATAAATATTATTGGTATCGTGATGAACTTTCACAGATATGTAAGATATTGGAACTTGAATATAGAGGTACCAAACAAGAACTCAATCATATTATTGAGCAGTACTTTAAGGGAAATTTTATTAAAAAATCACCCACAAAAAGAAATAAGAAAAGATTGGAAGCTATCACCTTAGATACGTCCTTACTTGAATGTGGATTCTCCTTTAACACTTACTTTAGAGAATATTTCTCAACTTTAACAGATGTTTCACCTTTTAAATTTACTGCTGATATGGCTACAGCTTGGAGAAAAGTAAAAAGAGAAAATGATTTGAGTTTTACAATCCAAGATATGCTAAAAGTCTATTATGGAAATTCAGATTATGCTAAGTATGACCATTCAGTTTGTCAATGGAACCAATTTTTAAAGGACTTCTGTGCAGACGAAAATAGTCGTAACTACTTAAACAAGTTAAAAGTAGCTTCTATTCTTTGGAAAGAAGTTAGAAATTCAAGGAATGAAAAAATTTATTCAAAGAATCTTTTGACAGAATATGCTGATAGAATAAACGACTTTAGGAAGTAGAAATATCAGTCTAAACCAAGAGTTCACAAGGAGGAATACCATGCTCGGAGCAATCGTTGGAGACATTGTTGGCTCGGTTTACTAGTGGAACAATATCAAATCAAAGGACTTTCCTTTATTTCGGAAAGACTGCTTTTTCACAGATAATACGGTTATGACCTGTGCTGTCGCAGAAGCAATCATGAATGGTGAGCAAAAGGATGACTTTATTGACGCTATGAAGAAATATGGCAGAATGTATCCGGATGCTGATTATGGTGCTCGGTTTAATGCATGGCTAAACAGTGATAACCGTGAGCCTTATAATAGCTTCGGGAGAATGGATCAGCTATGCGTGTTTCTCCCTGTGCTTGGGTCATGGACCGTAGTTTTTATGCAAGAGCTGGTATGTGGCCATCATCTAGAAGACTTGCTAGTTTTTCTGCAGAGGTAACTCATAACCATCCAGAAGGTATCAAAGGTGCCATGGCTACAGCTGATGCTATCTTTCTATGTCGATTTTATTTTGGTGGTTATTGTAGCGAATATGAGCAACCAATTAACGACAATCCTACCGAATGTAAAAAACGGATTAAGGATTATATTGAGAAGGAATACGGCTACAATCTATCTCAAACTTTAGATGAAATTCGCCCTACATACCGTTTCAACGAAACATGCCAGGACACTGTACCTCAGGCCATTATTGCCTTTTTTGAAAGTACAGATTTCGAAGATGCTATAAGAAATGCCATCTCACTTGGTGGCGACAGTGATACACTTGCTGCAATCACTGGCAGCATAGCAGAGGCAGCTTATGGTATTCCTGATTGGATAAAGGAAAAATCCTACTCTTACTTGGATGAACCCTTAAAGGATGTACTCAGGCGATGGGATAATAAGGTTGATGTAAAATAAAAGAGTTTCAATCTCTAGTACTTCATATTTCTCTTTTCCGTATTTTCATTGTATAATGGTAGTACATTTACCTGCATACGATGTAATATAAACATTTCTTATGAATATTAAGGAGAAAATCAATGAAAAAAGCAATGTTAATTATCAACCCTACCTCTGGTGGGGAGAAGGCTTTGGATTATAAGGTCAAGCTGGAGAATAAGGTAAAAGATTATTTTGAACTCGTGGAAACCAAAATTACAGAAAAAGCGTTGGATGCAACACATTTTGCTGAAGAAGCTTCTCGTGAACAGTACGATGCAGTAGTTGTTTTTGGTGGAGACGGTACTGTCAATGAAGTTATTTCGGGAATCGCTGAGAGAGACTACATTCCTAAGTTAGGTATTATCCCTGGTGGGACGGGTAACCTCATTACAAAACTTTTGGAAATCAACCAAGATATCGATGGCGCTATTGATGAACTCGATTTTGATTTAACCAATAAGATTGATATTGGTAAAGCAAATGACAATTATTTTGGTTATATCTTTAGTATCGGTTCTGTTCCAGAAGCGATTCACAATGTTGAAATCGAGGACAAGACAAAATTCGGTATTTTAGCCTATGCTGTTAATACCATGAAGTCCGTCATGACGGATCAGGTCTTTAACATTAAGGTTGAGACAGAAAATGGAAATTATGTTGGTGAAGCGAGCCATGTTTTGGTTCTCTTGACAAATTACTTCGCTGACAAAAAAATCTTTGAAGAAAACAAAGATGGATATGCTAATATTTTGATCTTAAAAGATGCATCTCTATTCTCCAAATTATCCGTCATTCCAGATTTATTGAAAGGCGATGTTGTCGCAAATGATAATATCGAATATATAAAAGCGCGAAATATTAAAATTTCTTCAGATAGTGAATTGGAGTCAGATGTTGACGGGGATAAGTCAGATAACCTACCTGTAGAAATCAAAGTCCTATCTCAGCGAGTAGAAGTATTTTCAAAACCGAAAGAGTAGAAGGTAAAAATTAGTTTATTATTCACAACGAAATTAAGTTCTATATCAACGATTGGAGGAGGAATGAATTCTCTATTTGATGAATTTCGAACAATTTGTTCTCATTTAAACCAAGTTGGAATCACTCCGACGCTCATGGGGTCTTTGGGGTTTGAATACCGATCAAATGAAGAATGGGGGCCGTCTGACATTGACATTCATGTGCCTGGTGACCCTAGAGGTTGGGAAGCACCCGATCATCTCAGAATTTATGAGTGGGATAAGATAATGAAAGTGATGAAACACTTAGGCTATGACTTAATAGATATTCATGAGCATGAATTCCAAAAAGATGGTCTGAGTGTTGAATTCGGAAGTATCGATTCTTTACCTGATTTTGCTGGAGTTTCGGAATCGGATATAGAGTTGATTCATCTCGAAAACATCACTTTTCGCGTTCCAAGTTTGGAACAGTTTTTAAGTATTTACAAGGCTTCTTCCCAAGATTCTTATCGAAATGAGCACAATAACAATAAGGATTTTAAAAAGATAGAGTGGCTGGAAAGACATTTGTGAATCATCATTTGAAAAGTAGTTGGTTGTAAGGCTGACTGCTTTTTTATTTATAGAAACAATCCACTCGAAACTACGGGCAAACCTTGCAAATAAAATACGAAAGTAGTATACTGGGATTACGATTATGAAAACGTTTGCGCAACAAGATAAATAAAAGTGAATTAGGAGACAGAACAATGGAATTAAGTGCTATTTACCATAGGCCAGAGTCGGAGTATGCCTATCTTTATAAGGATAAGAAACTCCATATTCGGATTCGTACTAAGAAAGGGGACATTGAAAGCATCAACTTGCATTATGGTGATCCTTTTATTTTTATGGAAGAATTTTATCAGGATACGAAGGAAATGGCAAAGATAACTTCTGATGCCATCTTTGATTATTGGCAGGTTGAAGTGTCAGTTGACTTTGCACGTATCCAGTATCTCTTTGAACTCAAGGATACAGAAGGTCAAAGTATTTTGTATGGCGATAAAGGGTGTGTGGAAAATTCTCTAGAAAATCTTCATGCTATTGGAAATGGATTTAAGTTGCCTTATCTTCATGAGATTGATGCATGCCAGATTCCTGACTGGGTTTCAAATACGGTATGGTATCAGATATTTCCTGAGCGGTTTGCCAATGGAAATGCTCAATTAAACCCAGAAGGGACTTTAGACTGGGAATCATCTATCACACCTAAGAGTGATGATTTCTTTGGTGGTGATTTACAGGGGATGATTGACCATCTGGATTACTTGCAAGACTTGGGCATTACTGGACTTTATCTTTGTCCGATCTTTGAATCTACGAGCAATCATAAGTACAATACGACAGATTACTTTGAAATTGACCGTCATTTTGGAGACAAGGAGACTTTTCGGGAACTGGTCGAGCAAGCGCATCAGCGAGGTATGAAAATCATGCTGGATGCTGTATTTAATCATATTGGTTCGCAATCTCCTCAATGGCAAGATGTTGTCAAAAATGGTGAGCAATCTGCTTATAGGGATTGGTTCCATATTCAACAATTCCCAGTGACAACTGAAAAGCTAGCCAATAAGAGAGAGTTACCCTATCATGCTTTTGGTTTTGAGGACTATATGCCTAAGCTAAATACAGCCAATCCAGAGGTTAAGGATTATCTTTTAAAGGTTGCGACTTATTGGATTGAAGAGTTTGATATCGATGCTTGGCGTTTGGATGTGGCTAATGAGATTGACCATCAATTTTGGAAGGATTTCCGAAAGGCAGTTTTAGCTAAAAAGTCTGATCTTTATATCCTTGGAGAAGTCTGGCATACGTCTCAGCCTTGGCTAAATGGAGATGAGTTCCATGCTGTCATGAATTATCCGTTATCTGATAGCATCAAAGAGTATTTCTTACGAGGTATTAAGAAGACAGACCAGTTCATCGATGAAATCAATGGCCAATCTATGTATTACAAGCAACAGATTTCAGAGGTTATGTTTAATCTTCTAGATTCGCATGATACAGAACGTATTTTATGGACGGCAAATGAAGACGTTCAACTTGTCAAATCAGCCCTAGCCTTTCTCTTTTTACAAAAAGGAACACCCTGTATCTATTACGGAACAGAGTTAGCCTTAACTGGCGGTCCAGACCCAGATTGTCGTCGTTGTATGCCTTGGGAACGCGTATCAAGTGACAATGATATGCTTAACTTCATGAAGAAGCTGATTAATATTAGAAAACAAGCGTCAGCAACCATTCAGCATGGTAAGTATGATCTTCAAGAAATCAAACCAGATCTAGTAGCCTTGGAATGGAAATACGAAGGACAGGTCCTCAAAGCGATCTTCAACCAATCAACAGAAGATTATATTGTCGAAAAAGAAGCAGTAGCACTAGCAAGCAATTGCCTAGAATTGGAAAATCAGCTTGTGATCTCTCCAAAAGGTTTTGTGATTTTTCATTAAAGAGCAATTAAGAGTGACAGGAAAATTGTAGTATAGAGAGCATTTTACAAACAGACTATTTGTCGTCTTGCTACAATTGGTATATAATTTAACTTAGTGAACATAGGAGGACCAATCGAATGGAATTAAAAGATTTTACAGAAAAAGAACAGGAAATGATTAAGAAGGGACTTACGACGTCTAAGATTAGTGACAAGGAAACTGCTGAAAAGATTCTTGCACTCGTACCACAAGACTTGATTAAGCGAATTCCGTTTTTTGTCAGAAAACATGCTACGACACGTACGATTAAACGCATTTCAATTGAATACCCTGAACTCTACGCTGCAGCTCAAACAAGTGGTGAAATTCCAGAAAAAGAAAGAGAAGAATTGCGTCAGATTATCACAACTATCTTTGAACAAAAGATGAATAAGCATAGTATTAAGTAGAGAATGAAAAAATATTTTATAGGCGGTCTAGGAAGCAATGTCTATCATAGTAAGGATTTTCTTCAAGAACTAGATTCGCAGGTCTGTTTTCTAAATCCGTATGAAAAGCATCTTCGAGATGAAACAGAATTGAAAGCATGGTTTAAAAAGGAAATAGTAGAGGGAGAATCTATCTGTCTGATAGGCCATTCTCTTGGAGGGGATTTGGCTCGTTATCTCGCATCAGAATTTCATGAAGTGAAAAAACTGATTCTTTTGGATGGAGGCTATCTAGATTTAGATAAGATTTTACCTTTAGATACAGAGTTAGAGGAAGTTAAAAACTATATCGAATCTCAAGTCGTTTCAGACTTAGCTCTTCTTATTTCTAAAGAGAAATCTGAAGCAAAGTATTGGTCAGAAAATATGGAGGAAGCTGTAAGACAGTCCTATCACTGGAATGCGGAGTATAATAGATATGAGTTGGCTATAAATTATGAAAATATAGAAGCGATCCTCCGCCTACGGAGGAAAATACAAGCTTTTAAGAGAGAAGTGGGAGCTACCTTGTTTATTAGTCCTCGCTATCCTAATGAAGCTACATGGAGAGAGGAAGCCCTAAAAGAATTGCCAGACTATTTTGATACTATTCTTCTAGAAAACTTTGGCCATGAGCTTTATACTGAAGCACCTAAAGAAATCGCTAGTCTAATTAATGAGTGGTTCTCTTATTCTTACTGGGCTATTGAATGAATTATCATAATTAATATATAGTTGATTAGAATAAGATATGAACAAATTGATTAGGAATATCAAATTAATTCGGTTCTTTGTCAACTGTAGTGGGTTGAAGTCAGCTAAGATCGAGAAAGGACAAAATTTGTCCTTTCTTTTTTGATATTGAGAGCGATAAAAATCCGTTTTTTGAAGTTTTCAAAGTTCCGAAATCCAAAGGCATTGCGTTTGATGAGTTTAATGAGATTATTGGTTGCTTCTAATTTGGCGTTAGAATAGTGTAGTTGAAGGGCGTTGACAATCTTTTCTTTATCCTTGAGAAAGGTTTTTTGAAAATCATATTTCTTCATTTGACTTCCGCACTCAGGGCAAGATGGAGCATCGTAGTCCAGTTTAGCGATGATTTCCTTGTGGGTATCCTTATTGATGATGTCTAGAATCTGGATATTAGGGTCTTTGATATCGAGTGGTTTTGTGATAAGAAGTAATGATTCCATATGATTTTTTCTATGGAATTTTTTCTACAACAAAATAGGCTCCATAATATCTATAGGGGATTTACCCACTACAAATATTATAGAGTCACTTTTTCTATTCAGGGAGCTTGAAGGGCTATCATCGGACAAAATAGAGAAGGCATGATATAATATAAAGTAGATTTCTATGTAATT
This sequence comes from Streptococcus mitis, assembly GCF_002860865.1. GTDB lineage: Bacteria > Bacillota > Bacilli > Lactobacillales > Streptococcaceae > Streptococcus > Streptococcus mitis_AT. The sequence goes on along the minus strand of NZ_PKIE01000001.1, from coordinate 557,784 downwards.
AAATAAGAATTGTTTGAACACCATTCATTTGAAAACTCTCTATGTTCAAGCGATAGTAAAATAAAATAGGGTCTTTAAACCCTTGCTACGAAAGGAAAAAAACTCAATGGCTACTATTCAATGGTTTCCTGGTCACATGTCTAAAGCACGTCGACAGGTGCAGGAAAATTTAAAATTTGTTGATTTTGTAACGATTTTGGTGGATGCACGCTTACCTCTATCCAGTCAAAATCCTATGTTGACCAAAATTGTTGGTGACAAACCAAAACTCTTGATTTTAAACAAGGCAGACTTGGCTGACCCAGCAATGACCAAGGAATGGCGTCAGTATTTTGAATCAAAGGGAATCCAGACTCTAGCTATCAACTCTAAAGAGCAAGTGACTGTAAAAGTTGTAACAGATGCGGCCAAGAAGCTCATGGCTGATAAGATTACTCGTCAGAAAGAACGTGGTATCCAGATTGAAACCTTGCGTACCATGATTATCGGGATTCCAAATGCTGGTAAATCCACTCTGATGAACCGTTTAGCTGGTAAGAAAATTGCCGTTGTCGGTAACAAACCAGGTGTGACCAAGGGACAACAATGGCTTAAAACCAATAAAGACCTGGAAATCTTGGATACACCGGGGATTCTCTGGCCTAAATTCGAAGACGAAACTGTTGCTCTTAAACTAGCCTTGACTGGAGCTATTAAAGACCAGTTGCTCCCTATGGATGAGGTAACTATTTTTGGCCTCAATTATTTCAAAGAACATTATCCAGAAAAGCTGGCTGAACGCTTCAAACAAATGAAAATTGAAGAAGAAGCGCCTGTTATTATTATGGATATGACCCGCGCCCTCGGTTTCCGAGATGACTATGACCGCTTTTACAGTCTCTTCGTGAAGGAAGTCCGCGATGGCAAACTCGGTAACTATACCTTAGATACATTGGAAGACCTCGATGGCGACAATTAAAGAAATCAAAGAACTCCTTGCCACAGTCAAGGAGTTAAAAAGCCCTGTTTTTTTAGAGCTTGAAAAGGATAATCGCTCTGGAGTTCAAAAGGAAATCAGCAAGCGTAAAAAAGCCATTCAGGCAGAATTGGATGAGGATCTTCGTTTGGAAGCCATGCTTTCCTACGAAAAAGAACTTTACAAGCAAGGATTGACTTTGATTGCAGGTGTTGACGAGGTTGGTCGTGGTCCTCTGGCTGGACCTGTAGTCGCTGCAGCCGTTATTTTGCCTAAAAATTGTAAGATTAGAGGCCTCAATGACAGCAAGAAAATTCCTAAAAAGAAACATCTAGAGATTTTCCAAGCCGTTCAAGACCAAGCCTTATCAATTGGCATTGGTATTATGGATAATCAAGTTATCGACCAAGTCAATATCTATGAAGCAACCAAACTAGCTATGCAAGAAGCAATCTCTCAGCTCAGTCCTCAACCAGAGCACCTTTTGATAGATGCCATGAAATTGGATTTGCCAATTTCACAAACATCTATCATCAAAGGAGATGCCAATTCCCTTTCAATTGCAGCAGCTTCTATAGTAGCCAAAGTGACACGTGATGAATTGATGAATGACTACGATCAGCAGTTCCCTGGCTATGATTTTGCTTCTAATGCAGGATATGGAACAGCTAAACACCTAGAAGGACTGAAAAAACTAGGAGTTACCCCAATTCACCGAACCAGCTTTGAACCCGTTAAATCACTGGTTTCAGGTAAAAAAGAAAGTTAAGTTAGAAGGAATGATTATGGAGGAACAGTCAGAAACACTCAATTCCAAGAAAGAATTTACCTTTGCATCAAGCACCATATTATCCCAAGTTGGACGAGGCATCATTGTCGGTCTTGTCGTTGGAATTATCGTTGGATCCTTTCGTTTCTTAATTGAAAAAGGTTTCCACCTGATACAAGGACTTTATCAAGATCAAGCGCACCTAGTTCGCAATCTTTTTCTACTAGTTTTGTTTTATGTACTCATCTGTTGGCTCAGTGCTAAACTAACACGGTCAGAAAAAGATATCAAAGGCTCAGGAATTCCTCAAGTCGAAGCCGAATTAAAGGGATTGATGAGTCTCAACTGGTGGAGTGTTCTCTGGAAAAAATATGTGCTAGGTATTCTTGCTATTGCCAGTGGACTTATGCTGGGGCGTGAAGGGCCAAGTATTCAACTTGGAGCGGTTGGTGGAAAAGGTATTGCCAAGTGGCTCAAATCTAGTCCAGTAGAGGAGCGTTCCTTAATTGCTAGTGGAGCCGCCGCTGGTCTAGCTGCAGCCTTTAATGCTCCGATTGCAGGACTTCTCTTTGTTGTAGAAGAAGTCTACCATCATTTTTCGCGCTTTTTCTGGGTTTCCACTCTAGCAGCTAGTCTCGTAGCAAACTTTGTCTCACTACTCATATTTGGTCTAACGCCAGTGCTAGACATGCCTGATAATATCCCTCTTATGACCCTAGATCAGTATTGGATTTACCTCCTTATGGGGATTTTTCTAGGACTTTCCGGTTTTGTCTATGAGAAAGCTGTACTTAATGTTGGCAGAGTTTATGATTGGCTTGGTCAAAAAATTCGTTTGGATAGAGCTTATTATCCAATTCTAGCCTTCATTCTCATCATACCAGTCGGAATTTTCTTACCACAAATCCTTGGTGGTGGAAATCAGGTTGTCCTTTCCCTAACTGAGCAAAATTTTAGTTTCCAAGTTCTGTTAGCTTACTTTTTGATTCGCTTTATTTGGAGCATGATTAGTTATGGAAGTGGCCTTCCAGGAGGAATTTTCCTACCAATTTTAGCGCTTGGTTCCTTACTCGGTGCCCTAGTTGGTCTTATTTGTGTCAATCTTGGACTTGTCAGTCAAGAGCAGTTTCCTATATTTGTCATTCTAGGAATGAGTGGCTATTTTGGAGCAATATCTAAGGCTCCCTTAACCGCTATGATACTCGTAACTGAGATGGTAGGAGATATTCGCAACCTCATGCCACTTGGATTAGTGACCTTGGTTGCCTACATCATCATGGATCTACTCAAGGGTGCGCCAGTCTATGAAGCTATGTTGGAAAAAATGCTGCCTGAAGAAGCGTCAGATGAAGGAGAAGTCACTCTCATTGAAATCCCTGTTTCGGATAAAATAGCAGGAAAACAAGTACATGAACTCAACCTACCACATAATATCCTCATCACAACTCAAGTCCATAATGGCAAGAGCCAAACTGTTAACGGTTCAACCAGAATGTATCTCGGAGATATGATTCATCTAGTGATTCCAAAAAGTGAAATTGGGAAAGTAAAAGATTTATTGTTGTAGGATTTTTTTACATAATTTATATTACGTAAAAAGTTGAATTGATTTATTTAAATAACCCTCTTTTTTAATATACTATTTCCTCCAAAATCATTGAAATTATAGCTTGAATTTGATATGATAGTTTTATGGATAAAAGTAGAGCAAAGCGTGAGAATCACGATAAGATAAGAATGAGTCTAATAGCCCTAGTAGCTATCTTCTCAGTAAGTATTTGTGTCCTTGGTTCAATGATTGGATACAAAATATATACAAAGCAAAGTTTTGAACAAAAGATTGAATCGCTCAAAAAAGAGAAAGATGATCAATTGAGTGAGGGAAATCAGAAGGATCATTTTCGTAAGGGACAAGCAGAAGTAATTGCCTATTATCCTCTCCAAGGGGAGCAAGTGATTTCATCTGTAAAAGAAATCATGACACAGGATATTAAGGAAAATCTGGAAGACAAAGAAAACCTGGTTTTTTATTATACGGAGAAACAGGATTCGACTTTAAAAGGGATTGTCAACCGAAGTGTGATGAAACAAGTCTATGATTTAACTTCGTCAAAAGTTGAAGAGACTGAAAAAACTAGTCTAGCAAAAGTACATTTGACAGAAGATGGTAAACCTTTTACCCTTGATCAACTATTTTCAGATGCTAGTAAGGCTAAAGAGCAACTGATAAAAGAACTGACTTCTTTCTTACAGGATAAGAAATTGGAGCAAGAAAAGGTCGATCAACTTGTTAAAGTTTTTTCTGACCAAGACTTGTCTGCATGGAATTTTGATTATAAGGATAGCCAAATTCTTATTTATCCGAGTCAGCCTGTTGAAAATCTGGATGAGATTGCCTTGCCAGTCTCTAGTTTCTTTGAGGTCATTCAGTCCTCTTATCTATTAGATAAGGACGCAGAACTATATAAGGCTTATTATGAAAAGAAAAATCGTAAAGTAGTAGCCTTGACTTTTGATGATGGACCAAATCCTACGACGACAAATCAAGCATTAGATATACTTTCTAAGTATGGTATCAAGGCAACTTTCTTTGTTTTAGGTAAGAATGTTTCTGGCAATGAAGAGATTTTGAAACGAATGAAAGCAGATGGTCATGTTATTGGAAACCATAGTTGGAGCCATCCAGTGCTTTCAAAACTTTCCCTTGATGAAGCTAAAAAACAAATTACTGATACGGAGGATGCGCTAACTAAAGTGCTGGGTTCTAGCTCTAAACTTATGCGTCCCCCTTATGGAGCCATTACAGACGACATTCGCAATAGTCTCGATTTGAGTTTTATTATGTGGGATGTGGATAGTCTGGACTGGAAGAGTAAAAATGAAGCAGCTATTTTGACAGAAATTCAGCGTGAAGTCAAGAATGGTTCTATTATTCTTATGCATGATATCCATGCTGAGACAGTAAATGCTCTGCCGAAGGTTATTGACTATTTGAAAGGGCAAGGTTATGACTTTGTAACAATTCCAGATTTGTTAGATACTCGTCTTAAACCTCACCAGCTCTATTACGACCGTGACCAATAATACACAAAATCTAAAGAGATAAGTTTTCTTTGAGAATTTGTTTCTTTGGATTTTCTTCTCATAGAAAGGAAAAATAATGAAATCTTATATTTTAAATAATGACGTTACAATTCCAGTTCTAGGATTTGGAACCTGGAAAGCTGAAAATGGAGAGATTGCCTATCAAGCTGTCCTAGAGGCTTTAAAGGCAGGCTATCGCCATATTGATACGGCAGCTATCTATAAAAACGAAGAAAGCGTAGGTAGCGCTATTCAAGATAGTGGCATTCCGAGAGAGGAGATTTTTGTAACCAGTAAACTCTGGAATACAAATCACAACTATAAGCAAACTCGTCAGGCTTTTGAAGAGTCTTTAGAGAAACTGGGCTTGGAATATTTGGATTTGTATTTGATTCATTGGCCAAATCCAAAACCACTCAGAGAAAATAACCACTGGAAAATCCGAAATTCAGAAGTTTGGAGAGCGATGGAGGATCTTTACCTAGAAGGCAAAATCCGTGCTATCGGTGTTAGTAATTTTCTTCCCCATCATTTGGATGCCTTGCTTGAAACAGCAAAAATTCTTCCAGCGGTCAATCAAGTTCGCTTGGCTCCAGGTGTGTATCAAGAGGAAGTCGTAGATTATTGTCGAGAAAAAGGAATTTTATTGGAAGCTTGGGGACCTTTTGGTCAGGGAGAACTATTTGATAGTAAGGAAGTCCAAGAAATCGCAGCAAATCATGGAAAGTCTGTTGCTCAGATAGCCTTGGCCTGGAGCTTGGCAGAAGGATTTTTACCACTTCCGAAATCTGTTACAGCGTCTCGTATTCAGGCTAATCTTGATTGTTTCGGAATTGAACTGAGTCATGAGGAGCGTGAAACCTTAAAAACGATTGCTGTTCATTCTGGTGCTCCACGAGTTGATGATATGGATTTCTAGAAAATCATAAAAAGAATTGTACATTGCTCTAATTTTTGATATAATAGTCAACAGGAAAGAAAGTCTTATGGCGTTCTTCAAGCGAGCTTGGGATAGTGGGAGCCAAGTAGGGCAAAATAAAGAACTGGCGCTTTCTGTAGTATTTTCAAAAACAATAAAGTAATAAATTAGGGTGGAACCGCGTTTCTGACGCCCCTAGGTTAAATCAACCTAGGATTGTCAGATGTGGTTCTTTTTCTTATTCAGTCTATTGTGTGAAAGAAAGGAGAGACGTGGAAAACCTTTATCTTGTAAAAGACGATAGTCAACTAGTTGCATTTCGTGATTTTGTAGTAAGAAATACTGAAAAGTTGAAAGATTATCAATCTTTTTTAAAGAATGAACTTGCAGTCTGTGATTTACCTCAAGCCGTTATTTGGTCAAGTTTTAATGCTGCTACACAGATTATTAGGGAAAGCGCTGTTCCAGCCTATACAAATAATAGACGAATGGTTATGACGCCTGATTTAGCTGTTTGGAAAGAGTTGTATTTGTATCAGTTGATGGACTACGAGTGTTCTCAGCAAACTCAAGCAATAGAAAGTCACTATCATTCTTTATCTGAAAATTTCCTCTTACAGATTGTAGGACATGAGTTAGCTCATTGGTCGGAACATTTTTTAGATGATTTTGATGGTTATGACTCTTATATCTGGTTCGAAGAGGGGATGGTTGAATATATTAGTCGCAAGTATTTCTTGACAGAAGAGGAATTTCAAGCGGAAAAAATTTGTAATCAATCTCTTGTAGAACTTTTTCAGAAGAAGTATGGTTGGCATTCATTGAATGATTTTGGTTCTTCGACTTATGATAAGAACTATGCAAGTATTTTTTACGAATACTGGCGTAGTTTTTTGACAATAGATAAGTTGGTAGAAAATCTAGGTAGTGTACAAGCGGTCTTCGATTCTTATCATTTATGGGCAAATACAGATAAAACTCTACCCTTGTTAAATTGGTTTGTTCAGCAGAAATTAATTGAAAAAGAAATATAAAAACTAAAGGAGTAAACAATGTCTAATAAATTAACATTTCAAGAAATTATTTTGACTTTGCAACAATTTTGGAATGATCAAGGTTGTATGCTTATGCAGGCTTATGACAATGAAAAAGGTGCGGGAACCATGAGTCCATACACTTTTCTTCGTGCTATCGGACCTGAGCCGTGGAATGCAGCGTATGTAGAGCCATCACGTCGTCCTGCTGACGGTCGTTACGGGGAAAACCCTAACCGTCTATACCAACACCACCAATTCCAAGTGGTTATGAAGCCTTCTCCATCAAATATCCAAGAACTTTATCTTGAGTCTTTAGAAAAATTGGGAATCAATCCTTTGGAACACGATATTCGTTTTGTTGAGGACAACTGGGAAAACCCATCAACTGGTTCAGCTGGTCTTGGTTGGGAAGTTTGGCTTGACGGTATGGAAATCACTCAGTTCACTTATTTCCAACAAGTTGGTGGATTGGCAACTGGCCCTGTGACTGCGGAAGTTACCTATGGTTTGGAGCGTTTGGCTTCTTACATTCAAGAAGTAGACTCTGTCTATGATATCGAGTGGGCTGATGGTGTAAAATACGGAGAAATCTTTATCCAGCCTGAGTATGAGCACTCAAAATATTCGTTTGAAATTTCGGACCAAGAAATGTTGTTGGAAAACTTTGATAAGTTTGAAAAAGAAGCTGGTCGTGCCTTGGAAGAAGGTTTGGTTCACCCTGCCTATGACTATGTTCTAAAATGTTCACACACCTTTAACCTGCTTGATGCGCGTGGTGCGGTATCTGTAACAGAGCGTGCAGGCTATATCGCTCGTATCCGTAACTTGGCCCGTGTCGTAGCCAAAACCTTTGTCGCAGAACGCAAACGACTAGGCTACCCACTTTTGGATGAAGAAACACGAGCTAAACTCTTAGCAGAAGACGCAGAATAGTGAGTAATACTGTGCTCTAAAATCGTTAGTGGCAAGTCGAAGACTTGCTAGAGGGATATGCACCGCCGTACTTTTATGTGGGAATTTTTGAAACCTTATACTCTTCGAAAATCAAATTCAAACCACGTCAGCTTAACCTTGCCGTACTCAAGTACAGCCTACGGCTAGCTTCCTAGTTTGCTCTTTGATTTTCATTGAGTATTAGGTTCAAAAATCAGTCAGCTAAATCCACTTTGATGAGACTGTTGGAAATCTTGATCAATTTAGCATTAGATTTCCATACAGACTCACAAAGTTAGTTAGCGACGTCCCCAGTACCTAAGGTGCATATCAAAAAAGATTGAAGAAAATGTAAAGGAAAAAACATGACAAAAAACTTATTAGTAGAACTCGGTCTTGAAGAATTACCAGCCTATGTTGTCACACCAAGTGAAAAACAACTAGGCGAAAAAATGGCAGCCTTCCTCAAGGAAAACCGCCTGTCTTTTGAAGCTATTCAGACCTTCTCAACACCACGTCGTTTGGCTGTTCGTGTAACTGGTCTTGCAGACAAACAGTCTGATTTGACAGAAGATTTTAAGGGGCCAGCAAAGAAAATTGCCTTGGATAGTGATGGAAACTTCACCAAAGCAGCTCAAGGATTTGTCCGTGGAAAAGGCTTGACGGTTGAAGATATCGAATTCCGTGAAATCAAGGGTGAAGAATATGTCTATGTTACCAAGGAAGAAATTGGTCAAGCAGTTGAAGCCATTGTTCCTGGTGTTGTAGATGTCTTGAAGTCATTGACTTTCCCTGTCAGCATGCACTGGGCTGGAAATAGCTTTGAATACATTCGTCCTGTTCACACTTTAACTGTTCTTTTAGATGAAGAAGAGTTTGATTTGGATTTCCTTGATATCAAGGGAGGTCGTGTGAGTCGTGGTCATCGTTTCTTGGGGAAAGAAACCAAAATTCAGTCAGCATTGAGCTACGAAGAAGACCTTCGTAAGCAGTTTGTAATCGCAGATCCACGTGAACGTGAGCAAATGATTGTTGACCAAATCAAGGAAATTGAGGCAAAACATGGTGTAAGTATCGAAATTGATGCTGACTTGCTGAATGAAGTCTTGAACTTGGTTGAATACCCAACTGCCTTTATGGGAAGTTTTGATGCCAAATACCTTGAAGTTCCAGAAGAAGTTTTGGTGACTTCGATGAAGGAACACCAACGTTACTTTGTTGTTCGTGATCAAGATGGCAAGCTCTTGCCAAACTTCATTTCTGTTCGTAACGGAAATGCAGAGCATTTGGAAAATGTCATCAAAGGAAATGAAAAAGTTTTGGTAGCTCGTTTGGAAGATGGTGAATTCTTCTGGCGTGAAGATCAAAAATTGGTCATTTCAGATCTTGTTGAAAAATTAAACAATGTGACTTTCCATGAGAAAATTGGTTCCCTTCGTGAACACATGATTCGTACTGGTCAGATTGCTATTTTCTTGGCAGAAAAAGCAGGCTTGTCAGCGGATGAAACGATTGACCTAGCCCGTGCAGCAGCCATTTACAAGTTTGACTTGTTGACTGGGATGGTTGGTGAATTTGACGAGCTCCAAGGAATTATGGGGGAGAAATATGCCCTTCTTGCTGGGGAAACTCCAGCAGTGGCAGCTGCTATTCGTGAACACTACATGCCTACTTCAGCTGAAGGAGAACTTCCAGAGAGCAAGGTTGGAGCCATTCTAGCTATTGCAGACAAATTGGATACGATTTTGAGTTTCTTCTCAGTAGGCTTGATTCCATCAGGTTCTAATGACCCGTATGCTCTTCGTCGCGCGACTCAAGGTGTGGTTCGTATCTTGGATACCTTTGGTTGGCACATTGCTATGGATGAGTTGATTGATAGCCTTTATGCTTTGAAATTTGACAGCTTGACTTATGAAAATAAAGCAGAAGTTATGAACTTTATCAAGGCTCGTGTTGATAAGATGATGGGTTCTACTCCAAAAGACATCAAGGAAGCAGTTCTTGCAGGATCAAACTTTGTTGTGGCGGATATGTTGGAAGCAGCAAGTGCTCTTGTAGAAGCAAGTAAGGAAGAAGATTTCAAACCATCTGTTGAATCACTTTCTCGTGCCTTTAATTTGGCTGAGAAGGCAGAAGGAGTTGCTACAGTTGATTCAGCTCTCTTTGAGAATGAAGAAGAGAAAATCTTGGCAGAAGCAGTAGAATCACTCGTTTTGTCAGGGACTGCCAGTCAACAATTGAAACAGCTCTTTGCGCTTAGCCCAGTCATCGATGCCTTCTTTGAGAATACCATGGTTATGGCTGAAGACGAGGCAGTCCGTCAAAATCGTTTGGCAATCTTGTCTCATTTAACTCAAAAAGCAGCTAAACTTGCACGTTTTAACCAAATCAATACCAAATAAAATCTATTAAACGGATTAAATCTTATCATAAAGGAGAGAAACATGGATCCTAAAAAAATTGATCGTATTAACGAGCTTGCCAAAAAGAAAAAAGCAGAAGGCTTGACCCCAGAAGAAAAAGTAGAACAAGCCAAACTACGTGAGGAGTACATCGAAGGTTATCGTCGCACTGTTCGTCACCACATCGAAGGAATTAAAATTGTGGACGAAGAAGGAAACGATGTTACACCAGAGAAACTACGTCAAGTCCAACGTGAAAAAGGTTTACATGGCCGTAGTCTCGATGATCCAAATTCATAATAAGTATTCTTTCTTTTAACAAAGAAAGGTGAAATAATACCAAAAGACTATCATACATAAATGAGCTGCACCTCAAAAGTTAGAGCTAGAAAATCTAACTTTTGAGGTGTTTTTATTTGAAAAAAGACAGTAAAAAAGCGCAAAAAATCACTTCTTGCGCTATACTGTAATTGAAATTTTTTTAGTTTTTGCGTTAGAACTGTTTCCTCAGTCCTAGCGCCTTTTCTTTTTGATAAGTATGATTGGTGGAGAGTAGTTTGTAAACGATTCTGAAACTCTTATGAGCACAAGAAATGACAGATTTCACCTTGCTTCCTCTTTGGGAAATTCGATTGTAAAACTCTAAGCAGGCTCTGCCTGCTTAGAGTTTTACATATGCTCCTATTTTCGTTATAGCTAACTTTAATTCTCATTTATTAAGTATACCTAAGTTTTATGTTTAAATTTTGTATAGAAAAGCTGTACCTCTTAATAAAGCTATGTTTACGCTTTCAATCAACCCTCGTTTATGATACTATTATGGTAATAGAAAAAATTCTTAGTTCGCTAAAGACCTTTATTCGAGATTCAGAGGAAATAGAAATTTTATCCATTAAAAATACGTTTCATAAATTACTTACTTGATATTAATAGAATTCCAATATTGTATAATTAAATCAAAGATGACACTGGAATCAGGAGGATTTATTATGGTTAATAATGTAGCTGTTAAAGTCTTAAACCTTTCAAAAGAATTTTTGTTAGGGCAAGACAAAACTGTCTCTATTTTGAAAGATGTTTCTTTATCTGTCAATTATGGGGAATTTGTATCAATACTTGGTGTCAGTGGTTCTGGAAAGTCTACTTTGCTAAGTTGCTTATCAAGTTTGTCTGAACCAACAAGTGGCGAAGTTGTTATCAATGGTGTAAATCCATATACCTTAAAAGAAGGGAAGCTTGCTAAATTTAGAAGGCAAGATATTGCAATAATTTTTCAAAACTATAATCTGGTACCCGCTCTACCTGTACTAGAAAATGTTACACTTCCTCTGAGACTCTCAGGAAAGAGTGTTGATAGCAATAAAGTAAAAAAAATGTTGGATAGTTTGAATTTTAAAGCAGAACTATCATCATTAGTTGCTACCTTATCAGGTGGAGAACAGCAAAAAGTGGCTATTACTCGTGCAATAATAGCTGATAGTAAAATTATTTTTGCTGATGAGCCAACAGGAGCTCTGGACAGCGTCTCAAGAAAACTTATTTTTGAAACACTTCGTAATTTAGCGAGTCAAGGAAAATGTGTTTTTATGGTCACTCATGATATTGAGTTGGCTTCAAAAACTGACAGAGCACTCATTTTAAAAGACGGAAAAATATCTCGACAAATTATTAAACCCTCAGCTGATGAGCTCTACCAAGCACTTGAAAGTAGTAAAGATTAATTTGAGGAGGATTTATTATGCTAAAATTAATCATTTACCAATTTCAGTATTCAAAAAGACAATGGTTAGGAACAATACCATTACTATTTGTATCTAGCCTGATTGTTGGAACATCTTTATTTGGTATTGCTAGTTCAACAAAGACTGCTAATATTAACGCTTCACAACTTTTTCAAATGCTAATAATTTTTGGCGGGACTACTCTATTTTTCCTTATTTCAAATAATATTAGATTACTAATAGATATCTTTAAAAAGGATTACCAATTATGGGCTATCTTAGGCGCAAGCAGAACTCAGCTATCTTTATTAGTATCTGGACAGTTTTATTTAATGGCAGTGATTGTTAGTAGTATTGGTACAATACTTTCATTTATCATGGCAGATAGTTACTACAAATTTTTACAAAATTTATTAGGAAGAGATGAGTTACCTGATTTAGTTATTACAGCCAACATTCAATCAATTTTATTGAGTGTTTTTATAGTCCCAACAATTGTCGGGATAGGAGCTTACTTTTATTCAAGTCGAATACTTAAAATATCATCAATATTAAAACCAAAAAAGAAAAAAAGAAAAGTTACAGTAACTGGATTTGTTAACATCTCTGTTCGTTTATTCCTATGGTTACTATGTATAGGTTCTATTGTTTCAGCAGGTTTTATCAGAAACAAAGAAATAATTGAAAAACAGTCAAGCATAATATTATTTTTATTAATTATTCACATTCTTATTATTCAATCACTATCTCCATCAATTCAAATGTTTCTAATAAAATTTTTAATGAGGATATTTCCAACTGAAAATTATGTAATTAATACAGGATTTTGGAATCTACTATCCAATCCTAGCTATTTGAAAAGTATACAAACTTCAATGAGCATGGGAGCAACTCTCATTTCTGGGTTTATTCTTTACACCCAAAATATGTATTCATTCATGAATACAGCAAACGGAGTAAACGAAGCAAGAGCTTCCTTTATTGCTTATATGTCTGCTCCAATTATTCTGATTATTACTAGTTCTATTTCTCTTACAATTTTATCTTCTAATAAAGATATTGAGGACATTAAACAGTTAAAGACACTGGGAGTGTCAAGATTACAACTTTTTAAAATACGTATAGGCGAAGCAATAATACATTCGGTGTTAATTTTATTAGTGTCAGTAATTTTCAATTTAATTATTTTAATTTTAGTTAGCGTTATTGGCCAATTTTTAGGCCGTAGTTTAGTAGATATATCAGGTTTCTGGCAACCGAGTCTTATAGTTATTTCTTTGTTAGTTATTTTTTATAGTATTACAAAGGGATTTTATTTATTTCAAGATAGATAAATTGGAATAGTTACTGATTCAAAAAAATACAAACACGTTTCAATCATGACTTCCATTATAAAAACCTCCTGTTAACTATTTGAACAATAGAACAAGAGGCTACTAGTAAGATATTTTCATGCTCAAGACATATTCGAGTTATCTCATGACTCTTGTTCATCCATTTTTTTGTAGAGGCTAGGAAAAGCCCTATTAAGCACCATGGATTGGTATTGTTCATCTTCATTATAAGATAAACTTCTTTTTCTGTCATGAGTTATCAGGCTCTGCCTGCTTAGAGTTTTTTATGAACTTGGTTTGCTTTTTAAAACACGCGATAAACATAGGGATTCTCTGGTTTATCGACTTTGGTAAAGCTGTCGATTTCCAAGGTTGGGAGGTTTTGTTTGAGTTCTTTATGGTAGTGATTGACCAGTTTTCCTTTGGCTGTTATCCAGGTGTTGTTCTCATACTGCCGGGTATTTCCCTCGGTCAGTAATCCATACACACCGGAATCTGCGATACAGTGAATAATGCCGAAGCGGAACAGGAATTGGCTATTGGCATGACTGGGGTCATTGTAGACAAAGCCTGTGAACTGGACTGTCTTGCCCTCGAATTCATCTGGATAGTCGTAGATAGCTTCCATGACTTCCATATAGTTTTCGTTGGTGATCTGAATACTATCTTGGGACAAGTATTTATCCGCCGCCGTTCGCATTTCCTTTTCATAGGCTGATTTTGAAAAATAAGAACTGGTATCTGGTTTCAAGTATTGGCTTGTCGTCCCTTCACTGGTCTGAATGGCTTGATCCGTTCCTTCTGATAAGGGGAAATGATAGCCTTTGGCAGAAACGGTCTGAGAATCCAAGCTAACAGTTGGGAAAGTTAGGCCAACGACAATCGGAATGACCAGAAGAGCAATACTCATCACCTTCGCTAATCGGCTGTTCAGATGACTGTGGGTTTTGACTTGCTTCATCCAGATATACAATTGAACAATAGCCAAGATAAAGGAAAGCACCATGGAAATATAGGCCAAATAGGAATAGTGCATGTTGATGTACTGGTTTAATTTGCCCGACAGATGGAGGTAAATAGTCAGTTCAAAATAGCCAGCTAAAACTAAAAATCGAATCATAGGATGACTCCAATCAAGAGAGAATACACTAAGACGACAAGAGTGACAATCGTTATGAAGTGACTGATAAATCGTGCTTTCAAGTAATTTTTCATCATGAGAATATTTTTGATATCCAGCATTGGACCAATAACGAGAAAGGCCAGAACTGGTGCCAAGCCGAAACTTGAGAGAAGAGAAGCCCCGATAAAGGCATCCGCCTCACTACAGAGCGACAGAAGAAAGGCCAAAAGCATCAGGAGCAGGATGGCAAAAAGAGGAGTCGCACTGATAGAGGTCAGAATCCGTGTCGGAACATAAACCTGTATAACAGAGGCAAAGAGACAGCCAAATACTAAATAACGTCCCGTGTCAAAAAATTCATCAATGGCCTGCACAAAGACTTGAAAAACTTTTTTTGCAGAACTCAAGTGAGAAAAATCATGTTCATGACAGGCCATACGATTTTCTTTCTGAATGGGTTCTTGCCAGAAAAATCCTAGAAAAATTCCTAGTATTACAGCCACAATGATGGAACCCAGAGCTCGTAACAGGGCGATATGGAAGGAGTTGCCAAAGGCAGAATAGGTCGCAAAGAGAACAATGGGATTGATAACAGGTGCTGTTACAAGAAAGGGAACAGCCGTGTAACTGGGAACCTTCTTTTCCAGAAAACGATTGATAATGGGGACAATCCCACATTCACAAGAAGGGAAAAGTATACCGACAAAGGTCCCAAAAAAGATTCTCCCCCAACGATTTCGAGGGAGAAAATGATAAACCTTGTCAGGTGTGATATAGACCTCAATTAGTCCTGAAACAATACTTCCTATCAGAACGAAGGGTAGGGCTTCAATGATTATAGAGAGAAAAATAGCCCCAGTCTGAAGCACGCTAGATGGGAGTTGTTGGAAAGCAGTCATCTAGTTTTTCTTTTCTGCTTTGGCTTTTTTCTCTTTGTCATCAGGGAAAGTGACCTGTTTCAAATCTGGGAGTTTAGCAAACTCTTCAAACATTTTGTCCAAGTCGTCTCGTTTTGTAAATTTTACAGCCATAGGTGTACCTCGATTCTAAATTCTACCTCTATTATACTATTATTTTGAGGAAAAGTGAAAAGTTAAAATTGAGTATCTAACGAATAATAGAGCTTGATATATCCTAATATACATCATGTTTGTGATATAATAGTTGTGGAATAACGGAGGAAATGATGGAACACGAAAAAATCGGTCAGGTGACCGACGAAGTAAAAGAAATTTTTAATATTGTTCTTGAAGCCAGTGATATCAAGGTTAACAAAGACGGTTTAAGAAGCCATATGATAAAACGCCATCACAATGATGTGATTCATCATATTGAAGACCTGGAACTCATACTAAGGAATCCAGATTTCGTCGGCATCAATCCACGAGAGAAAGACGCCAGTTTTGAATATGTAAAAAGATTTGATAATAATGTTCTTGTTGCGATTAAGTTACATAAAAGTGGTAATTTCTTTTATGTTCCGACCATGTATCGTTTACAAGATTACAAGTTACAAAGTCGTATTAAGTCTGGTAGATTGAGAAAACTTGACAAAAAAAGTAGATAGTGCTAGAATAACATTAACGAAAGACATTTGAGGGCAGAAAGGTTCCTGCCGCACCTTGAAAAAGGTATCTGAGATGCTGGGTACACCGACCAGCCAAGTGTCCGTTATTTCAAAGGATGGAGCTTAAATGCTCCTTTTTGGTTTAAAAATTTCAAAAAAGATTATCCCCACCGCAGGCTCAGGCTTGCGATTTTTTTATTTGCTCTGAAAATTGATTCGTTAACTTCAACAAATAGCTTTATAAAGCGTTTTGTAAAAAATAAAAACAGTGAAATTAATCACTAGTCCTTCTGTAAACTATTAGAATTAAATTGCAACCTTCTCAACTATACGCGGCCCAGAACTAGCTATTATGCCTGATCCATTAAATACTTTTGATATTATGGCTTGGTTCAAAAAAGGCGGTAATGCTCTCTAAGTACAAGTTATTGTGCTATAGAATATAAATTCATTCTCCAAGTATTGTTTTTAAATACTGTAAGAGCTAATTTGAAACGTTTAGCTTATGGTATAATAGATTTATGGATAAAAAATATGAAAAAATCTCCCAGGATTTGGGAGTGACGTTAAAGCAAATCGATACCGTTCTAAGTTTGACAGCAGAAGGGGCGACTATTCCCTTTATCGCGCGTTATCGTAAGGACATGACTGGTAGTCTGGATGAGGTGGCGATTAAGGCCATTATTGACTTGGATAAAAGTCTGACAAATCTCAACGACCGTAAGGAAGCTGTTTTAGCTAAGATTCAAGAACAAGGCAAGTTGACCAAGGAATTGGAAGAAGCTATCTTAGCTGCTGAAAAATTAGCAGATGTAGAAGAACTCTATCTTCCATACAAGGAAAAACGTCGGACCAAGGCAACCATTGCCCGTGAAGCCGGACTCTTCCCACTTGCTCGCTTAATCTTGCAGAATGTAGCGGACTTAGAGAAGGAAGCTGAAAAGTTTGTCTGTGAAGGATTTGCGACTGGTAAGGAAGCATTGTCTGGTGCAGTTGATATTTTGATTGAAGCCTTATCGGAAGATGTGACCTTGCGTTCCATGACTTATCAGGAAGTGCTGAGACACTCCAAACTCACTTCCCAAGTCAAAGATGAAAGTCTTGATGAAAAACAGGTTTTTCAGATTTATTATGATTTTTCTGAGACAGTTGGAAATATGCAAGGTTATCGTACCTTAGCCCTCAATCGTGGGGAGAAACTTGGTGTCTTGAAGGTCGGTTTTGAACATGCGACGGACCGTATTCTTGCCTTCTTTGCTGCTCGTTTCAAGGTCAAAAACACCTATATTGATGAAGTGGTTCAGCAATCTGTTAAGAAAAAAGTCTTGCCTGCTATCGAGCGCCGTATTCGGACAGAACTAACTGAAAAGGCAGAAGAAGGAGCTATCCAACTCTTTTCTGACAACCTGCGCAATCTCCTCTTGGTTGCTCCACTGAAAGGGCGCGTGGTTCTAGGATTTGACCCTGCCTTTCGTACAGGTGCTAAGCTAGCTGTCGTGGATGCAACAGGAAAAATGCTGACAACTCAGGTCGTTTATCCTGTCAAACCAGCATCAGCTCGTCAAATCGAAGAAGCCAGGAAAGATTTGGCAGATTTGATTGGTCAATACGGTGTAGAGATTATTGCCATCGGAAATGGAACGGCCAGTCGTGAAAGTGAAGCCTTTGTGGCGGAAGTTCTGAAAGATTTTCCTGAAGTCAGCTATGTCATTGTCAATGAAAGTGGTGCTTCGGTCTATTCTGCCAGTGAACTTGCCCGTCAGGAGTTTCCAGACTTGACCGTTGAAAAACGCTCAGCTATTTCTATCGCCCGTCGTTTGCAAGATCCTCTTGCGGAATTGGTCAAAATCGATCCTAAGTCAATCGGTGTCGGCCAGTACCAGCATGATGTCAGTCAGAAGAAACTTTCTGAAAGTCTGGACTTTGTTGTCGATACAGTGGTTAACCAAGTCGGTGTCAATGTCAATACGGCCAGCCCAGCTCTTCTTTCACACGTAGCTGGACTCAATAAAACCATCTCTGAAAATATCGTCAAATACCGTGAAGAAGAAGGAAAAATCACTTCACGAGCTCAAATCAAGAAAGTTCCGCGTCTGGGTGCTAAGGCTTTTGAACAGGCAGCTGGTTTCCTTCGTATCCCTGAAAGTAGCAATATCCTTGATAATACAGGAGTTCACCCAGAAAATTACGCTGCTGTTAAGGAGCTCTTCAAACGCTTGGATATCAAGGACTTGAATGAAGTGGCCCAAGGCAAACTCAAGTCGCTTTCAGTCAAAGATATGGCGAAAGAGCTAGACCTTGGTCCAGAAACTCTTAAAGATATCATTGCAGATCTTCTCAAACCAGGTCGAGATTTCCGTGATTCCTTTGACGCACCTGTGCTTCGCCAAGATGTCCTAGATATCAAAGACCTAGTGGTAGGCCAGAAGCTAGAAGGTGTTGTGCGTAACGTCGTTGACTTCGGTGCCTTCGTTGATATCGGGATTCACGAGGACGGCTTGATTCACATTTCGCATATGAGTCGCAAGTTTATCAAACACCCTAGTCAAGTTGTGTCAGTTGGAGATTTGGTGACCGTTTGGGTCAAGAAAATTGATACTGAACGTGAAAAAGTCAATCTGTCGCTCCTCGCTCCAGATGAATCTAACTGATTACGTCAAGCAAGTTTCGCTAGAAGACTTCGGGAGACCTTTTATCCATCATGTCCAGTGGAATAGGCGTCTACGTTCGACAGGTGGGCGATTTTTCCCCAAAGATGGGCATTTGGATTTTAATCCCAAGGTTTATCAGGAACTGGGTCTGGATGTTTTTAGGAAAATTGTCCGACATGAACTCTGTCATTATCATCTCTATTTTCAAGGGAAGGGCTATCAACATAAGGATCGGGATTTTAAGGAACTTTTGAAAGCAGTGGATGGATTACGCTTTGTGCCCTCCTTGACAAATAACAACTCCAAACCACTCAAGCTCTATCGTTGTCAATCCTGCCAGCAAAGGTATCATCGCAAGCGAAGGATTGATACCAAACGCTATCGCTGCGGAGTTTGTAGAGGTAAATTGCTTCTGATAAATCAGCCTGAGGACTGATGAAAGCCGATCCTACCCGTGATATACTATGTCTAACCTAGCAGAAAGAGGAAAAATCATGAACAGTAAATTTTATAAAATGAGACGAAATCGCATGATTTCAGGAGTTTTGGCAGGTCTGTCAGACAAGTGGAACTTTGATGTTACCCTTGTTCGTTTCTTGTTTGCCATTTTTACAGTTGCAAACTTTGGACTTGGCGTGATTATCTATATCATCCTAGCTTCTATCATGCCTACCAAGGAAGAAATCGAAGCAGAAATGTATGGAACAGGCCCACGTAAACGCAAAGAAGCTCAAGCCATTGACGATAATGAAGGCTGGTTTTGGTAAGGTAGAAACAGTTATTTTACTGTTAGTCTATGAATTCGACTAATCTATTTTAAAATTTTTGAACCCTTGTATTTGCAAGGGTTTTCTTCTTAATTTCTTTTTATGGTAAAATATTTTTAATGAAATGGGTATATTCCCCCCAATCTTACAAAAATGTAAGATTAAAGTCTCTTTTGTAAGGTTAGGTTATGGCAAGCGGTCTGTTTTTGATGTAAACTAGACTCATAAAGAACAAAGGAGTAACATCATGAAACAAATCTTACAGAAGAAAAAAAGAAAACCAAGCCACAAAGATATCGAGCGCGTTCAGTTGGGGTGCGCTATGATGCAAGCGACATTTCATTTGATGGGATATTAAGAAAGGAGATTCTCATGACACTTTTAGATGTAAAACACGTTCAAAAAATTTATAAAACTCGTTTTCAGGGCAACCAAGTAGAAGCCCTCAAGGATATTCACTTTACCGTCGAAAAGGGTGACTACGTTGCCATCATGGGTGAGTCTGGTTCTGGTAAATCAACTCTTCTCAATATTCTAGCTATGCTGGATAAACCAAGTCGTGGGCAGGTTTACTTGAATGGAACTGACACAGCAACCATTAAAAATTCACAGGCTTCTAGCTTCCGTCGTGAAAAATTAGGCTTTGTCTTCCAAGATTTTAACTTGCTAGATACTCTATCTGTTAAGGACAATATCTTGCTTCCTCTTGTCTTGTCAAGAAGACCTATTACGGAGATGATGAAGAAATTGGTGGTGACAGCTGAGAATCTAGGTATCAACCAATTGCAAGAGAAGTACCCTTACGAGATTTCTGGTGGTCAGAAACAGCGTGTAGCAGTAGCCCGCGCCATCATTACAGAACCTGAAATTCTCCTTGCGGATGAGCCGACAGGAGCCCTTGATTCCAAGTCATCTGCAGCCTTACTTGATGTCTTTGATGAAATCAATGAGCGCGGCCAAACCATCCTCATGGTAACCCACTCAACAGCAGCAGCTAGCAGGGCTAAGCGTGTGCTCTTTATCAAAGACGGCATTCTTTACAATCAAATCTACCGTGGAGAGAAGACAGAACGTCAGATGTTCCAAGAAATCTCTGATACCTTGACTGTCATGGCAAGCGAGGTGAATTAGTATGTTTCGATTAACCAATAAGTTAGCGGTATCGAACTTGATTAAAAACCGCAAACTCTACTATCCTTTTGCGCTGGCTGTTCTCTTGGCAGTCACTGTCACCTATCTCTTTTACTCTCTAACCTTCAATCCAAAGATTGCTGAAATCCGTGGAGGAACAACCATTCAGGCTACACTTGGATTTGGTATGTTTGTCGTCACCCTTGCATCAGCCATTATCGTCCTCTATGCCAATAGTTTTGTTATGAAAAACCGTTCCAAGGAACTAGGAATTTATGGCATGTTGGGCTTGGAGAAGCGTCACCTGATCAGTATGACCTTTAAGGAGTTAGTGGTATTTGGGATTCTAACTGTTGGAGCAGGTATCGGTATTGGAGCCTTGTTTGACAAGTTGATTTTTGCTTTCTTGCTCAAACTGATGAAATTGAAGGTTGAGCTGGTCGCTACCTTCCAAATGAATGTTGTCATTGCAGTACTTGTTGTCTTTGGATTGATTTTCCTAGGCCTCATGTTCCTGAATGCCCTTCGAATCGCCCGTATGAATGCCCTCCAGCTCTCGCGTGAAAAAGCAAGTGGAGAGAAAAAAGGTCGTTTCTTACCTCTCCAAACTATTCTTGGTTCGATTAGTTTAGGGATTGGCTACTATCTTGCCCTTACAGTAAAAGATCCTCTGACAGCCTTAACAACCTTCTTCTTAGCTGTTTTACTGGTTATCTTTGGTACTTATCTATTGTTTAATGCAGGGATTACAGTCTTTCTACAAATCTTAAAGAAAAACAAGAAATATTATTACCAACCAAATAACCTTATCTCAGTGTCTAACTTGATTTTCCGTATGAAGAAAAATGCAGTTGGACTAGCAACTATCGCTATCTTGTCAACAATGGTTTTGGTGACCATGTCTGCAGCGACAAGCATTTTCAATGCTTCAGAAAGCTTTAAAAAAGTTCTGAATCCTCATGATTTTGGGGTTTCAGGGCAAAATGTTGAAAAAGAAGATTTGGACAAACTCTTGAGCCAGTTTGCAAGTGACAAAGGTTATAAGATTAAAGAGAAAGAAGTTCTTCGTTACGCTTACTTTGGTGTTGCAAACCAAGAAGGTAGCAAGTTAACCCTTTTTGAAAAAGGACAAAATCGTGTCCAACCCACAACAGTTTTCATGGTATTTGACCAAAAAGATTATGAAAATATGACTGGCCAAAAACTGTCTCTATCAGGAAATGAGGTCGGACTCTTTGCAAAGAATGAGGGAGTTAAAGAACAGAAAGCTCTAACTCTAAATGATCATCAATTTTTTGTCAAAGAAGAATTTACTAAAGATTTCATTGTAAACCATGTTCCAAATCAGTTTAATATTTTGACTGCTGATTACAATTACCTTGTTGTTCCAGATTTACAAGCCTTTTTAGACCAATTCCCAGATTCGGCTATCTATAATCAGCTGTACGGTGGTATGAATGTAAATGCCAGCGAAGAAGAACAACTAAAGGTCGCTGACGAGTATGATAAATACCTCGATCAATTTAATGCACAATTAAACACGGAAGGTAGCTATGTTTATGGTAGCAATCTAGCAGATGCTAGTGCTCAGATGAGTGCCCTCTTTGGTGGTGTCTTCTTTATCGGTATTTTCCTATCCATTATCTTTATGGTCGGAACCGTTCTGGTCATCTATTACAAGCAAATTTCTGAAGGCTACGAAGACCGTGAACGCTTTATTATCTTGCAGAAAGTTGGTTTAGATCAAAAGCAAATCAAGCAAACTATTAACAAACAGGTTTTAACTGTTTTCTTCCTTCCTTTGCTCTTTGCCTTCATACATCTAGCCTTTGCCTACCATATGCTTAGTCTGATTTTAAAAGTGATTGGTGTAATAGATACGAATATGATGTTGATTGTGACCTTGTCTATCTGCGCTATCTTCCTCATCGCCTATGTGTTGATTTTTATGATTACCTCAAGAAGTTATCGCAAGATTGTCCAAATGTAAAAAAGATACCTCGACTTCAAAATCGAGGTATTTCTTATGTTCTAAATGCTGAAAAGTTGTCCTAGCAGAAAGGTAACTCCCATGGTCAAGAGGCCAATAGCTAAGTTCCGAATCATAGCTGTTTTGGTTGGAGCTTTTCCAAGTTTGGCACTAGTGTAACCAGTGAGAAGAAGAGCCACACCGACGATAAGGACAGTAGCAGGGATGCGGTAATCACTTGGGAAAATGGTAATTGAAAGCATGGGTGGTAAGCTACCAAGGAAAAAGGAAATAAAGCTAGAGATGGCAGCGTGCCAAGGATTGGTAAATTCTTCATACTCTATCCCATATTTTTCCTCTACCAGAGCCTTGAGTGGATTTTTAAGAAAGGCCTTGTTGGTCAAGAGTTGGGCAGAGGTTTCACATTCTCCATTTTGGATATAAGCAGTATAGAGGGATTTTTTGGCTAGCTCCATATCTTGGTCTAGCAAGAGCTGCTCACGCGCAACGGCCGCTTCCTCTGTATCTTTCTGAGTTGAGACGGATACATATTCTCCACCAGCCATTGAAAAGGCACCAGCTAAGATAGCCGCAAAACCTGATAAAAAGATAATCCAGATATTGCTCGTAGCACTAGCAACCCCGATAACCACACCAGCAATGGAAATAATTCCATCGTTAGCACCAAGAACACCCGCACGCAGGATATTTAAACGACCTGCAAAATTTGAATCGATTTCGTGATTTGTTTCTGACATACTATTCTCCTTTTTATCCAGTATAAAGGAAAAATATAAGGAAATCAATCTTTTAAAAGTATCTGAAAAAAGTTGCACGATTTTAATTTTACGAGCTTTTTTTAAAAGTTAGAAACACCACTAGCTAGTAGAGAAGGATAAAAGCAAAGCAAAGCTGATAGACTAGTCCTTTTTCTAGTTATCTATGGTATAATAGGAGGTAGATTTACTAATCGGAGTAAGAAATATTTTATGATTAAACTAGTAGCAACAGATATCGGTATAAGTAAATTGATACAATAGAATATAAAGAAAGCCTTGGAAAAAAGTTGTTTTAAGGATTTTTACTGTCTATAGATAGAAGGAAATGGGTATCAGAAATACTTTGATTCTATGGAGACACCCTTGATTTGTTAAACGTTAAATTGTATGTTTCCAAAGTCAATCATCTTGAGACAGTATAAACGTATGTTATAAAATGCTATAATCATTCATAATATTTAATTTTAAATTACTGTATGCGAGGAATGGAATATGCCAAAATCATTTGATGAATTTTACTTTTACACTGCGGATAAGAAAGAAGATATTCAGATTTTAAATGATTATTTTGTAAAATATAAAAATCTAGGAATTTATCAAGATAATATGTTCTGCCCAGAGTGTAAACAAGCAGAGTTATCTTACATCCCTAAGACTTCACAAAGGAGAGCACATTTAAAAAGAAAGACTAGTTCTAAACACACTAATTGGTGCTCTTATCAATTTGATTATGCTAGCAAAGAGTATATAGAGGAATATTTTAAAAATCTTCGTGATGACCAAATTAAAGATAAGCTTGATGCCATGATGAGAAGTCTTTTTTTTAAAAAAGAATATTTGCCTCAAACACCGATAGCTCTAGGAGATTCTAGTGATGAAAATCCTGTAGTTCTGACAAGAAAGGTTGAAAGACAAGTACATCATAAATCTTTAAGAAGAAAAAGTATTGAAAAATGGCTAGATAAAGAACTTGAAGATGAACTTCATCTTTTCTATGGTAAAGTACGTTTAAGCATTTCAGAATGGCATAATGAACAAGGATATACTCTTTATTTTTTGAATATTTTTTGTAAGGATTCGAATAGGAAATGGAAAAAGAAAGCAAGTATATATCTTGGTGGTAAAGTTTTGCTTAAAGTTGAAGAAGATACAGATTATTATTTAGTTGCAATTGGTCATTTAGATTTTTCAAAAGGATTTCCTCCAAAACTGAAGTTGGCAAGTAGACAAGCTTTCTCCATTGAGAAAGTTTTATGATAAGCAGAGGTGTAAAATGGCTTGGGTTGAATATTTAATTGATAGTTTAAAGAGAATTTTCTTAAAAAAGTCTATATCTGATTTTGAAAACGAAACAGAGAATGGAGAGGAAGGATATGATTCTAGATTTAATGATTCTACTTCAGAAGAACGAGGGATCAATATTAAAACGTATTATGAAAATTGGGAGAATCAGACATTTGAATCTCTATTACAAGAGCATGGCTGTGTAGAATTAAAATTGCTGATTAATAATAATGAAATTTCTGAGAGTTTTAGTTTTTGTAATATTGGTATAAACTATAGTATTACCAAAACTGCAGATTTTAATTTCAGGTATAGAAGTATTAGTGTGCTACCTAAGTATAGAGAAAGAGGTGTATGTAGCTACTTGCTATTAAAATCAATTATTGTAGTTTTAGAAACACTAGAAAACAAAAATGTAGAATTTTCTTTAGTAAATACAGTAAAAATTGAAATTGAAGACAGATTTTCAATTTACGATTCTATTTTAACGGAAAAAATGCCTAATAAAAATATGCAATATAGGGTATTTTTATCTGAAAATAGAGATACTGATTTAGCACAGTTAAGGGAAATGTACAATAGCAAACTAGAAAAAATAACT
Organism: Streptococcus mitis; assembly: GCF_002860865.1. Classification (GTDB taxonomy): domain Bacteria; phylum Bacillota; class Bacilli; order Lactobacillales; family Streptococcaceae; genus Streptococcus; species Streptococcus mitis_AT. Next base: position 532,758 of record NZ_PKIE01000001.1, on the reverse strand, counting down.
GCTAATTTAAAATTTGCTTAGTATGAAAGTATCGATCTAGTCATCATTTAATCAATATTTCATCTGAAAGAAATTATTTAGTTCACATAAAGTGTGTTGTTCTGCTTGAAAAATTGAGAGACTTTGAAACAATAAAACATGCTATAATAGTTGCAGAAAGGTTGGTATTTATGGCTAGGATATTGGTTATTGAAGACAATAGTGACATTCAAGAGATTTTGCGAACACTTCTTACTGAGGAGCATGAGGTAATTCAAGCCTTTTCTGGTACAGAAGGAATCATGCGTTTTGACCAAGGTGGGATTGACCTCGTTTTGCTAGATATCATGCTTCCTGGGAAAAATGGTGATCAGGTTTTAAAAGCCATCAGGGAACAAAGTCAAACTCCAGTCATTATGCTAACAGCTTTGAGCGATAAGAAGTTAATCAGTCAATACCTCTTAGACGGTGCCAATGATTACATAGTCAAACCTTTTGATTTGGACGAAGTCTTTGCCAGAGTTACTGTTCAATTACGTCAAAGCGTAGAAAAACAGCCTATGGAAATAGGAAAAACTGAACATCTGCTACAAAACTTGAAAAATATCCAGTTTGATGCAGAAAGTTTTGAAATCAAAAATAGCCAGGAAACGATTCGCCTTGCCAAGAAAGAATGCTTGATTCTCCAAACTCTCCTTAAACACCCTAAGAAAATTTTCACCAAGGAAGAACTTTATGAATTGGTCTGGGAGGATAGCTACCTACCTGGAGATAATACTCTCAATACGCATTTGAGTAATCTTCGAAAAAAATTAAACCATCTTGACCCAAATCAAGAATATATTGAAACCATCTGGGGAGTTGGTGTAAGATTAAAAGGAGACAAGCAATGACCTACATGATAATCTTTATCCTACTGGTACTCATAATTATTTTATCAATTGCATTAATTCGCTACCATCTAGCACTTAAAAACTTGAGTCAACAGATTGAAGACAAGATTCTCACAGGTAGTATGAAAAGAGTCGGAGTGAACATTTTTTCCAAACATTTTTTACAACTCTACCAGCAGATTGAGAATTTATTTCAAGAAGTGGAACAATCTCGATTGGTTATGAAAAGGGAAAAGCAGACTCTGGATATGGCCATCAGCAATATCGCCCATGATATTCGGACGCCTTTGACTATCGCTTCAGGCTACACCCAACAATTGATAAAATCTCCTGAAGATAAATTAGAAACCCTACAAAAAATAGCCCAGCATCTTGATTTAGTTTCCAAACGTTTGGAGGCTCTCCTAGAATATCGTCGTTTGATGGAAGGAGCTGTCAAACCGAAACTGGAAGAAGTGGATTTTTCAACTTTTATCACCAAAAAGACTCTGACTTATTATGATGTTTTTCAGGCGGCAAATATCACGCTTGATTTTAAGGTTGAAGCTGGTTTAACAATGAGGACTGATGAAGACTTGCTGGATCGCATTTTACAAAATTTGCTTGGAAATGTCCTCAAGCATGGTAAGGAAGAAGCGCGTCTATCTTTGAGAAAGGAAAAGGAACAGCTTGCCTTAGAGATTGCAAACCTTGTCAAACAACCCATCAAAAGAATAGAAAATCTCAGCAACCGTTTTTATTCTGAAAATCTATCTGATACTGAAGAATCCTCTGGCTTAGGCCTTTATATCACTGAGGAATTATGCCATCTTCTCGGTGCAGAGATGAAACTAAGCACAGATGGGCAATGGTTGTCAGTTTTTATTTACTTTTAACGAAATAAACCTCCTCTGTAGGCTAGAGGAGGTCATTTTTTATAGACTTTTCTTTTTGAAAACTGCCAGTCCACTTAGATTAAAGATTACAATAACAGCTAAGGTAACTATAAGTGTATAGAAAATGGATTCACTATTAGCAGTCATAGCATAGAAAAACTGCAATGATAAATATGGCAAAATTTTGATACTTGGGAAGATGAGCATTGGCATAGAAAGTAAGATAGAGCTGACCAAATAGCCAATAAATACTGCAAGATAAGAATGACTAACATAGAGAATAAAGGAAACAATGGAAAGCCAAGCAAGGAGGCAAAGGAATTGAAGGGAAATGGTTATCAGTAGATTTCCAATAAAGCCATCAGGCATAGTGCCAAATCCATTTAAGATAGTTGCTGGAATAAAGGCAATAACAAGGCTGATGATAAGTTGCAATAGTGCAATACAAGCCACTACAAAGGCTTTAGCAAGGAAAAACTCTGTACGAGAAACACCTACTGTCAAACTATTTTTATAGAGCTTTCCGATTAAATCAACACCTAAAACTAGGCAAGTTAGAATAATACAGAGAAAAACGAGGTTTGAACCTTGACTAGATGCGTTAATCAGGGCTTGTACACCGTCCCAACCATGGGTTGGAATTTCTGGCTCTTCTGTCTGGATTGCCATCAGATGGCCAGTAGCTCCAATACTTGCGCCCATTAGCATGAGAGAAAAGAGAATGAACTCTGTAATCCAAAAACCTTTGGAACGGAAAAGACGGTAAAAGTCTGCTTGAATGGTATGTATCATGATTTTCCTCCTATTCGACCAATTGAGTGAAGTATTCTTCTAGGTTTTGACGGGCATAGTAAATCTCGTCAATGGCAACATCTGCCAAGGTTAATTCCTTAAGAATCTGTTTGACATCTTGTTCCTGACCAAAGATATGGATTTCATTCTCAGGATTGACAACCTTGAACTGGAGCTGGATTTGTTCTTTCAATACTTGACAAGCTTTCTCTCTGTCAGCTGTCTTAAGAACAATGTAATCTTCACTTAGTGTTTCAAATTCAGCTTTGCTGATTTCACGGATAATCTTGCCTTGATCTAAAATACCAAAACGATTGGCAATGAGATAGAGTTCTGACAAAATATGGCTAGAGATGAGAATGGTGATCCCTTTTTCTTGATTGAGCCGTTGAATCATTAATCGAAATTCTTTGATACCGATTGGGTCGAGACCGTTGATAGGTTCATCTAAAATCAGGAAGTCTGGTTTGGATAGAAGGGCAATGGCGATACCAAGTCTTTGTTTCATTCCTAGCGAGAAATCTCGAAAGACTTTCTTACCTGTATCTGCCAAACCTACATAGTCCAGCGTTTCTCGAATGACTATATCATCATTTGGAATATGGCGAATCATACAATAATATTTCAGATTTTGATAGGCTGTTAAGTGATTATGAGCTACGGGTGATTCGATAACAGAACCTACTCGAGATAGAGCCTTGGTCCACTCATTTTCCGATTGACTAGAAAAGAGGGAAACAGTTCCTTTATCCGCAAACAGTAGCTGCGTAATGATTTTTATCAAGGTGGTTTTCCCAGCTCCATTCTTCCCGATAAGTCCATAAATATCTCCCTCTCTTATCGTTAGATGAAGATCCTGAAGGATAGCTTGTTTGTCAAAGTTTTTGGACAATCCATGAATGTCAAGTACTGTTTTCATGATTCTCTCCTTTTGATTTATTTTGTTAACTTTAGTATAAAGCATAGAAATCAAAGAAAGCTCAAGGATTTCTAAAGAGTTTCTAAAGTTTTAGGAATTCTTAAATATCAAAACCCAGTTGACATGAACTGGGCTTCTTAATTATAAAATATATTTCTCAATGGCACGCGCAACACCGTCTTCTTCGTTGCTTGCTGTAACGGCATCCGCAAGGGATTTGACATAATCGCTGGCATTTCCCATTGCAACACCAAGCCCTGCAAACTGGAGCATTTCGATATCGTTATTGGCATCGCCCATGGCCATGATTTCTGAGGAATCAATCTTCAAAATGTCTGCTAGTCGAGAAAGAGCAGTAGCCTTTGTCGTACCAAGTGGCATAGCTTCATAAATGACAGGCTGCGAACGAACTCCACTAAATCGTTGACAGAGTTCCCCAGCAAAACGCTCTTCAAAATCGTCAGTTTGACTCTCTGTTCCTAAAAACATACCTTGGAACATCCGGTACTTACCACTAGTCGCTTCCTCAAGGGGAATTTCAGTCAGGTCTGAAAAGACTAGTTTAGCATCATTTTCAATGACTTGATTGGGCTTGCCACCGAGGACAAAATAATGCTCCTCATCAAAAAGAGTCAACTGAACATCACTTTTTTCAGCTAGCTCATAGAGGTACTCGATGTCTGCTGGACTGAGTTCTTGCCAATCAACCAGACTCCAATCACTTGTCTGGTGAGTTGAGCAACCGTTGTTAACAATCACATACTCATTCTGGAGATCAAGCCCCAATTTTTTATAGTAGGGGAGGACACCGAAAAGCGGGCGACCTGTACAGAGAACCAGTTTGACACCTTTTTCAATAGCTTTGTGAATAGCAGTAATGTGAGCTTGTGGGATTTCCTTGGCTTCATTGAGGAGGGTTCCGTCCATATCCAAGGCTAGTAGTTTAATCATAAGACTTCCTTCTTTATCTTTTGGTATTATTATAGCATATATTAGAAAAGGTTACACGTTATTCAATTAAGCAAATAATTATATTTAGCAAGCTGGTCAAAAAAACAGAGGATTTAAGATGAATAACACATTTTTCATCTTAAATCCTCTGTTTTCCTTAATTTTTCACAAATCAACTTGATTAGACGTGGGGTATGATTTATCTTCTAAATTTTCGTTTGATAATAGAGCGTTGGACTTTTAAAACAAGTAAGCTAAATCCGATTGCTACGACAAATGCAAGAGCAGTTGATAATTTTAATGCTAAAAAGATAAAACTAAAGATAGCAATACAGATACAAAAAACAGCAATATTAACAAAAAATAGGATTTCCTTGAGATTGGTATCAGATTGTGCTTCAGGTGTATAATCTTGATAGCGAGGAATCTGATGATTTAATTCTTCTTGATAGTCTACCTCATAGGATTGTAATTTTCTTACAGGCATTATTCTCTCCTTAACTGTACATACCTATTTTATCATTTTTTAATCGGATAATTATTACAGTAAGGTTACAAAAAGAATAAAGTCCCTTTTCATTTTCAAACTATTGTTCAGGACACGATAGTTTGAAAATAATAGTACGCATAATATTTAAGGTTGTTAAACACCTATTGAAAATAGATTAGTAGAAATTGAAACAGTACATTAATACTCTTCAAAATAAGTTAGCGTCATCTTGTATTAGGTATATGTTACTAATTTAGTCAGTTTTATCTACAATCAAAAAGCTGTTCTTTGATTTTTATTGAGTATATAGACTGCAAATTGCACTTAAAAATGGTATAATGATAAAGTTATATAGTCCCGATAAGATGGTAGGTATTCATTACTAAGGAGTTTTCCTACCAGTACTTTGTAACTCTATAACACTATTTTTAAGGGGGGACATTTTTATGTCAGAACGTAAATTATTCACGTCTGAGTCTGTATCTGAGGGGCATCCAGATAAGATTGCAGACCAAATTTCAGATGCGATTTTGGATGCTATTTTAGCCAAAGATCCAGAGGCGCACGTTGCTGCTGAGACAGCTGTATACACTGGTTCCGTCCATGTTTTTGGTGAAATATCTACAAATGCCTATGTGGATATTAACCGTGTGGTTCGTGATACCATTGCAGAGATTGGCTATACCAATACCGAGTATGGATTTTCTGCAGAGACGGTGGGAGTCCATCCGTCACTTGTTGAGCAGTCACCGGATATCGCCCAAGGTGTTAATGAAGCCTTGGAGGTTCGTGGAAATGCTGATCAAGACCCACTTGACTTGATTGGTGCTGGTGACCAAGGGCTCATGTTTGGATTTGCAGTGGATGAAACAGAAGAGCTCATGCCATTGCCAATTTCACTCAGTCATAAATTGGTTCGTCGTCTGGCAGAACTTCGTAAGTCTGGGGAAATTAGCTATCTTCGCCCAGATGCCAAGTCACAGGTTACGGTTGAGTACGATGAAAATGACCGTCCAGTACGTGTGGACACAGTCGTTATTTCTACTCAGCACGACCCAGAAGTCAGCAACGAACAAATTCACAATGATGTCATTAGCAAGGTTATCAAAGAGGTTATTCCAGCCTCTTACTTGGATGAGCAAACAAAATTCTTCATCAATCCAACTGGTCGCTTTGTAATCGGTGGACCTCAAGGAGACTCAGGCTTGACTGGTCGTAAGATTATCGTAGATACCTATGGTGGCTACTCTCGTCACGGTGGTGGTGCCTTCTCTGGTAAAGATGCGACTAAGGTGGACCGTTCTGCCTCATATGCAGCTCGTTATATTGCCAAGAATATTGTTGCAGCGGGTCTTGCTAAGAAGGCGGAAGTACAATTGGCTTACGCTATCGGTGTTGCCCAGCCTGTTTCTGTCCGTATCGATACCTTTGGTACAGGAACAGTAGCTGAAAGTAAGCTTGAAAAAGCAGCTCGTCAAATCTTTGACCTTCGCCCTGCAGGAATTATCCAAATGCTGGACCTCAAGCGCCCAATTTACCGTCAAACAGCGGCTTATGGACACATGGGACGTACAGATATTGACCTTCCATGGGAACGTTTGGACAAGGTAGATGCTTTGAAAGAAGCAGTTAAATAAAATCTTGAGAGAGGGACTTCCCCTCTTTTTTACTGATAAAACATTTCACATACAAATAATTGAACTTTGGTAAAAATAAGACTATATATAGCTCTTCAGTTGTGTAGTATTAACAGAAGTTTAGTGGGTGAGTTCTTTATCATTTTCCTTATTCTGTTGACTATTTCATTCTGGTTTAGTATTTGGAAACTAGAAAAAGCACTAGCTAATAATTCACAATGTAATTCCAAAGATTTAGATCCGAAAACTGGAAATTTTTGTACTTTTACCTAGACAGTGGATAAACCCTTGATACGACTGAGTTTAAGGGGTAATGTACACTCTTTGAAAAATGTACTTTATAATCGAAATGTACTTTATTTTAAGATTGGATAAAGTACATTTTTTGATCCAGTAGCTTAGATACATAATGTACATTTTAGACAATTTTGAACGAAAAAAATTTTTAGTTATATCTTCGGTCTAAGTCTTTTTATCACTTTAAAAAACTGCTATATCATCTTTCCGAAAAACTATAATTTTCTTGAAAAATATATAAGTCTATGCTATACTACTTGTAGACTTATTTATGGAGAAAATACATGAAACGTGAGATTTTACTGGAACGAATCGACAACCTAAAACAAATCATGCCCTGGTATGTTTTGGAATACTACCAATCTAAGCTTGCTGTGCCTTACAGTTTTACAACCTTGTACGAATACCTCAAGGAATACGATCGATTTTTCAGCTGGGTTTTGGAGTCTGGTATTTCAAACGCTAATAAAATATCTAATATTCCTTTATCTGTCTTGGAAAATATGTCTAAGAAAGATATGGAATCCTTTATCCTTTATCTACGAGAACGTCCTTTGCTGAATGCTAATACAACCAAGCAAGGAGTTTCTCAGACAACCATCAATCGGACCTTGTCAGCACTTTCTAGTCTTTATAAGTATTTGACTGAGGAAGTTGAAAACGATCAGGGAGAACCTTATTTCTATCGTAATGTAATGAAGAAAGTTTCAACTAAAAAAAAGAAAGAAACACTTGCTGCCAGAGCTGAAAACATCAAACAAAAACTCTTTCTTGGTGATGAAACAGAAGGTTTTCTTACTTATATTGACCAAGAGTACCCACAACAGCTCTCTAATCGAGCTCTCTCATCATTCAACAAAAATAAAGAACGTGATTTGGCCATCATTGCTCTTCTCTTGGCGTCTGGTGTCCGCTTATCTGAAGCTGTTAATCTGGATATAAGAGATCTCAATCTCAAGATGATGGTTATTGATGTCACTCGAAAAGGGGGAAAACGTGACTCGGTCAATGTCGCTGCCTTTGCCAAACCTTATCTAGAGAATTATCTAGCCATTCGTAATCAACGCTATAAGACAGAAAAAACAGATACAGCCCTTTTTTTGACTCTCTACAGAGGTGTTCCTAATCGTATCGATGCTTCCAGTGTTGAGAAAATGGTTGCCAAATACTCAGAGGATTTTAAAGTGCGTGTAACACCACATAAACTGCGCCATACCCTAGCAACTAGGCTCTATGATGCTACTAAATCGCAAGTTTTGGTCAGTCACCAGCTAGGTCACGCCAGTACACAAGTCACTGACCTCTATACCCATATCGTAAATGATGAACAAAAGAATGCTCTGGATAGCTTGTAAATTACATAAAATAAATTATGTAATAAACCAGAAAGGGATTCAATAAACTATTAATCTTATTTGATCAAATCACATGCAATATCTGACCTAGTAAATAGTTTTAAAGAATTTGAATTAAAATTTATGTGACTACTAGCTTATCTTCCTTTGTAATATACTGGATATGCAAATCACTTATAATTGGTATTCATCTCAAAATAAGAGGATTCAACAAAAATAAATTAAATTGAGCACCTATAAAAGCATGTTGCCTGCGATGACCAATATTTTATCAGAAAATAAAATTCCTTTAAAAACAATCACGGACAGGGTTGGTCATTCCGAATCTGAAGTCACTACTTCCATCTATACCCAAGTCACGAAGAATATGAAAGATGAAGCAATCAATGTACTGGATAAAGTTATGAAAAAGATTTTTTAAAAAGTTTTGCCCCTTTTTTGCCCACTAAATACAAAAATAGCCCTTCGGATAAAATCCGAGGGGCTAGAAACGTTGTTAAATCAACGGCCGAACTTTTGAATTTCAAGGTTCGGGATAAAATAGTTCACTGAACTATTTTATTTTTTCAAGTTGTAGAATGATTTCAATCCACGGTATTCAGCTACTTCACCAAGTTGGTCTTCGATGCGAAGCAATTGGTTGTATTTAGCGATACGGTCTGTACGTGAAAGTGAACCAGTCTTGATTTGTCCTGCGTTAGTTGCAACTGCGATGTCAGCGATTGTTGAATCTTCAGTTTCACCTGAACGGTGTGATACAACGGCAGTGTAACCAGCTTCTTTCGCCATTTCGATAGCGTCGAATGTTTCAGTAAGAGTACCGATTTGGTTAACTTTGATAAGGATTGAGTTAGCAGCACCTTCTGCAATACCTTTTTCAAGGTAAGAAGTGTTTGTTACGAAGAAGTCGTCACCAACCAATTGAACTTTACCACCAAGACGTTCAGTAAGAGCTTTCCAACCGTCCCAGTCATTTTCATCCATACCATCTTCGATAGTGATGATTGGGTATTTGTTTACCAATTCTTCAAGGTAGTCGATTTGTTCTGCAGCAGTACGTACAGCTGCTCCTTCACCTTCGAATTTAGTGTAGTCGTAAACTTTACGTTCTTTATCGTAGAATTCTGATGAAGCACAGTCAAATCCGATAAATACGTCTTTACCAGGAACATATCCAGCAGCTTCGATAGCAGCAAGGATAGTTTCAACTCCGTCTTCAGTTCCTTCAAAACGAGGAGCAAATCCACCTTCATCACCTACGGCTGTTTCCAAACCACGAGATTTAAGGATTTTCTTAAGAGCATGGAAGATTTCAGCACCCCAACGAAGCGCTTCTTTGAATGATGGCGCACCAGCAGGTACGATCATGAATTCTTGGAAAGCGATTGGAGCGTCAGAGTGAGAACCACCGTTGATGATGTTCATCATTGGAGTTGGAAGAACTTTAGTGTTGAATCCACCAAGGTAGCTGTAAAGTGGGATTTCAAGGTAGTCAGCAGCAGCACGAGCTACAGCGATAGACACACCAAGGATTGCGTTTGCACCCAATTTACCTTTGTTAGGAGTACCGTCAAGAGCGATCATAGCACGGTCGATAGCTTGTTGATCACGTACATCGTAGCCAATGATAGCTTCAGCAATGATGTTGTTTACGTTGTCAACAGCTTTTTGTGTACCAAGACCACCGTAACGAGATTTGTCACCGTCGCGAAGTTCAACTGCTTCGTGTTCACCAGTAGAAGCTCCTGATGGAACCATACCACGTCCGAAAGCACCTGATTCAGTGTAAACTTCTACTTCAAGTGTTGGGTTACCGCGTGAGTCTAGGACTTCGCGAGCGTAAACATCAGTAATAATTGACATTTTTTACTCTCCTTATGAGTTAAATTTTTTACACCTCTATAATACCCTAAAACCCCTCCTTTTTCAAGAAAAAACGTTATCTTTGTGCAAATTTTCCTTAACTTTATAAAGTAATCGCTTTCTTTTGTCTGTTTTATTCTAACTTTTATGATATACTGTTTTCATGACAGATTTATCAAAACAATTACTTGAAAAAGCTCATGGTGGGCCAAAATTAAATCCGGATGAGCAAAGACGCTATCTTGGTACCTTTGAGGAAAGAGTTCTTGGATATGCAGATATTGACACAGCAAATAGCCCTCAGTTAGAAAAAGGGTTTTTATCTATTTTAGAAAATCTTCAGGAAAAAGCAGAGCCACTATTTGTGAAGATTTCACCAACTATCGAATTTGACAAACAAGTTTTCTACTTAAAAGAAGCAAAAGAAACTGATAGTCAAGCTACCATTGTATCTGAAGAGCATACTTCTTCTCCTTTTGGCCTGATTATCCACACCAATGCACCAGTTCAAGTAGAAGAAAAGAACCTTCGACTTGCTTTTGCAAAACTTTGGGAAGTTAAAAAGGAAGAACCATCCAAAATATCCTTATGGAAAAAATGGTTTGGCTAAATCTTGCGCATATTTAATAAGTGCCCGATATTGGCTGCCGTGCGCTCCAGATAGAGACTGGCATTTTTCAAACTATCTTCTAAAGGTTCGCTTTTCTCTAAAATAGAAAAGGCAGCTTGGATATTTTCAAATGGAAGGGATGGTAAATCTTCAGCAAGACTACCACAAATAGCAATGACAGGAACTCCGACAGGGGTTCTTTTTGCTACGCCTATCGGCGCTTTCCCAGCAAAGCTTTGATTGTCCAGTCTACCTTCACCAACGATAACCAAGTCAGCATCTGCAACTTTCTTATCAAAATCAATCAAATCTAAACAGGTATCAATTCCAGACACGATATTTGCCTGAGCAAAGGCACACAAACCGCCAGCAATGCCTCCACCAGCTCCTGCTCCTTTAATTTGCAATGTTGCAAGGGTGACTTTTTCATAAAAATCTTGGATCGCTTGATCTACGGCCTCAAACATAGTAGGATCTAGGCCTTTTTGCTTGCCAAACGTGTAGGTCGCACCTTGATATCCACATAAGGGACTCACGACATCTGCTAAAATACGAATTTGCACATCTTCAGGAATTTTATAGCGATTTTCTGTTGAGACAGAAGATAAGTTTAGTAAGGATTGACCGCATGCAGGCAAGACATTTCCATCCCTATCATAAAATCGATAACCTAAACCAGCAGCAATCCCAATACCGCCATCATTGCTAGCCGTACCACCAACGCCGATATAGATTTCTTTAATCCCTTGAGCAATGAGATGGCGAATCAACTCTCCGATACCACGAGTTTGGATTTGAAGTGGATTTCGTTTCTCTATCGGAATTTTTCCAAGGCCAACTAAATCAGCAACTTCAAATAGTGCCAGTTGACTTTTTTGAAAATAGCGCATGGCTTCTTTTTGGCCAAAAGGGCCTGTCACTTGGATCCATTTTTCTTCTAGGTCAAGAGAATGTCGAATAGCATCTACAGTACCTTCTCCCCCATCACCAACAGGACAGAGGAGACATTCTACATCTGCTATTGATTGTTGGAAGCCTCTTTTTATTGCTTCAGCTACCTCTTCAGCGGTCAAGCTTTCCTTAAACGAATCTGGTGCAATTACAATCTTCATATTTTCCCTCATTCTAAAAAGTCAATCAAAGGTAGAACTTCTAAAAAATCCCTCTTGTCAACATGATTTGGTATTTCTTTTTTGAGTACCTCTTTGGCACAAAAGGCGATTCCTAGCCCCGCCGACTTTAACATTAATAAGTCATTAGCCCCATCTCCGATTGCAACCATTCTTTCTCTAGGAAGTTTTAGTTTCTCTCTCCATTTTTCCAGAGTCTTTTTTTTGACCTGGGGACTGATAATTTGTCCAACTAATTTTCCTGTTAACAGACCGTCTTTGACTTCAAGTTGGTTGGCAGAGAAATAGGCAATGTCGAGGGATTTTGCTAATCTCTCAACTATTGGAGTAAATCCACCGGACACCAGACCAACTAGGATACCATTCTTTTGGAGAATGGAAATGAATTCCTGGGCATTTGGCGATAGATGAATAGTGTTAAAGACTTTATCAAAAACCGAAACAGGAAGACCTTCCAGCAAGGACACTCTTTTTCTTAAACTGCTTTCAAAGTCTAACTCTCCTTGCATTGCCCGACTTGTAATCTGTGAAATTTCCTCCTCACGACCTGCCTCTTTACCCAAAAGATCAATCACTTCTTCTAGGATTAAGGTTCCATCAACATCCATAACACACAAACCTTTTACTTGAGACATCAGTTCTCCTCTCTAAATAGCCCAAAAATCGTATGAAGTCATCATACGATTTTATCTATTAATTAACTAAACTATGGTACAAGTCAAGGTATGACCTGCAGGCTGTATCCCATGAGAAATCACACTCCATAGCTTGTTTTTGTAGATTTCTCCAAACATCAGGATGGTTTCTATACAAGTCCAAAGCTGTTTGGAAAGTCCAATTTAACCAGTAAGGAGATAGATTGTCAAAGCTAAAGCCAGTACCGCTTCCTTCGATTGGATTGAAAGCGCGAACGGTATCTCGCAAGCCACCAACTTCATGGACCAATGGCAAGGTTCCGTAACGCATGGCCATCATCTGAGACAAGCCACATGGTTCAAAACGACTTGGCATGAGGAAGAGGTCACAAGCGGCGTAGATTTCTTGAGCAAGTTTGACATCAAAAGTGATATTTGCTGATAGCTTGTCTGGGTAAATCTGAGCAAACCATGAGAAAGCTCCTTCAAAGGCTGGATCTCCAGTTCCCAAAAGAACAACCTGAACATCATTTTGCAAGATATGGTGAAGACTTTCGACCACCACATCAAAACCTTTTTGACGTGTCAAACGAGAAACAATTCCCACTAGAGGAACGTCAGATCTAACTGGCAAGCCAACTCTTTCTTGCAATTTTGCCTTGTTCTGAGCTTTTCCAGACAAATCTTCCTGATTAAAATGATAATCTAAAAGAGCATCCGTCTGAGGATTATAAAGATCAGCATCAATCCCATTCACGATACCAGACACCTTGCCAGACTCCATTCGAAGAATTTGATCCAAGTTACATCCGAACTGACTGGTCATAATTTCATGAGCATAGCTCGGTGAAACGGTTGAAACACGGTCAGCATAAAGAATACCAGCCTTCATCCAGTTCAGACAGTTGTTCCAGCGAAGGGTACCATCAGCATAACGTTCAAAACCGACTCCAAACAAATCCCATAACATTCCTTCTGAAAATTGTCCTTGAAATTCCAAATTATGAATGGTTAAAACAGTTTTAATACCTTGATAGGCTTGAATCCAACGGTATTTTTCCTTTAACAAGAAAGGAATCATAGCTGTATGGTAGTCATGGACATGGAGAAGGTCAGGAATAAAGTCAATCCTTTCCATGGCCTCAATGGCAGCAAGTTGGAAAAAGGCAAAGCGTTCTCCGTCATCAAAATCACCGTAAACATGACCGCGGAAGAAATAATATTGGTTGTCAATAAAGTAGAAAGTCACACCGTTTAAGACTGTTTTCTTAATTCCACAATACTGTCTGCGCCAACCGACACTCACCTCAAAATGAAGAACATCTTCAATCTGATTTCCAAATTTAGCCTCTACCATGTCATAGTAGGGTAAAATCACTGCAACTTCATGCCCAGCTTTTACCAGTGATTTAGGAAGAGCGCCAATGACGTCTCCCAAACCACCTGTTTTTGAAAAGGGTGCACCCTCTGCTGCTACAAATAAAATTTTCATGAATGAATATCCTCTGTTACTTTGCTACCTTTCATAACGACAACTGGATGTTCTGCAGTTCCTCGAATCACAACACCTGGCTCAACTTCCACACCCTTGTCCAAGATAGCATATTCGACCTGAGCACCTTCTCCAATAACAACGCGAGGGAAGAGTAGACTATCTTTAACCAAGCTATCCTTATGGACATGAATATTACGTGATAGAACAGAATTAGCCACTTGACCTTCAATGATACTACCAGAAGCAAACTGAGAAGTACTTACCTTAGATGTATTGGCATAGTAAGTTGGCTCTTCGTTTTTGACCTTTGTATAAATCTTTTGATTTGGTGAGAAGAGAGAGTAGAATTTTTGTGATTCAAGCATATCTTTGTTAGCTTGATAATAAGACTCTACAGAGTGAATATTTGCCAGATAACCTGTGTACTCGTAGGCAAAAGCCCCTTCTTTTGCAGCCAAATCCCGTAAAACATAGCGCAACTTCTCTGGATGTTCTTTCTTAGCTTCTTCTTCTAAGCGTTCAATCAACCAAGGTGTATCAACGACAAAGATATCTGTAGACATGTTATAGATTTGATCTGGTAACTTGCTATCAAAGAGTTTATGAGAACAAACATGGTCTGTTTCATCCACTTCCAAGATTGCGTTTACTTCTGAAATGTCTTTCTTAGCTAGCTTTTTATAAACTACAGTGATAGGTCCCTTTGTTGTACTATGTAGATGGAAAACTTGGTTCAAATCAATGTTAATCAAGACATCGCAGTTGAGGGCAACCGTTTGGTTTGAGCCAGAACGTTTCAAATAAGTAAGAAGCTGTTGGTAGTATTCTTTTCCAACTGTGCTACTTTCTACACGGGTATTGTAAATACCTAGATAATAGTGACTGAGAAGAGTTGATAAGCCCCACTCACGTCCTGAACGGATATGGTCAAAGACAGAACTGATATTATCTTGTTGGAAAATACCAAAGATACTACGGACACCTGCATTAGCAAGACTTGAAAGCGGGAAGTCAATCAAGCGATATTTCCCACCAAATGGCAAACTAGCTACTGGACGGTGGTCTGTCAGTGTTGACATATCATGAAAACCAACTGTATTTCCTAAAATGGCAGAATATTTATCAATCTTCATCTGTTGCTACCCCCACTACTTCATTATATCCTACAACTTGTACTTCTTCTGTTCCATCAATTTCGACACCGTCAGAAATAACTGCACCTTCACCAATAATGGCACGTTTGATTTTAGCTCCCTGACCAACAATTGCACCACTCATGATAACTGAATCTACTACTTCTGCCCCTTCGCGAACTTGCGCACCTGTTGAAAGGATAGAATGTTTAACAGTTCCATCTACAAAACAGCCATCAACAACCAAGGAATCTTCCACATGAGCATTTGCCCCAAGGAAGTTTGGTGGTGAAATTAAGTTTCTTGAGTAAATCTTCCATTGACGGTTACGGCTATCCAAGGCATTCTCTGGAGAAATGTACTCCATATTGGCTTCCCAAAGTGACTCAATGGTACCAACATCTTTCCAGTAACCTTTAAATTCATAGGCATAGACACTTTCACCTGACTCAAGGTAATTTGGAATGACATTCTTACCGAAGTCTGACATATCCACATTACTCTTTTCAGCAGCAACGAGCATATTGCGCAGACGTTGCCAATCAAAGATGTAAATTCCCATAGAAGCTTTGGTAGATTTAGGTTGAGCTGGTTTTTCTTCAAATTCCACAATGCGGTTATTGGCATCTGTATTCATGATACCAAAACGGCTAGCTTCTTTCAGGGGAACATCCAGAACTGCTACTGTCAAGCTGGCATTATTATCCTTGTGAGACTGGAGCATATCATCATAATCCATTTTGTAGATATGGTCCCCAGACAGAATCAAGACATACTCAGGATTGACACTGTTGATATAGTCGATATTTTGGTAAATAGCATGACTAGTCCCTTCGAACCAACGATTTCCTTCACTTGCAGAATAAGGTTGAAGAATAGAGACACCAGAATTGATACCGTCTAGTCCCCAGCTTGAACCATTCCCAATATGGTTATTGAGAGCAAGTGGTTGATACTGTGTAATGACTCCAACATTGTTGATGCCTGAGTTGGCACAGTTTGAAAGAGCAAAGTCAATGATACGGTAGCGCCCACCAAATTGTACAGCTGGTTTTGCAAGGTTTTGAGTGAGTTTTCCGAGACGAGTTCCTTGCCCACCAGCAAGAATCAAAGCTAACATTTCATTCTTCATTTTCTACTCCTTTTTGGTTTTTATTTGTGACGGTTTTAGTAGGTTTCAAGCGACGTTTGATTTTCCATACACTTGCTCCCATAGCTGGTAGGGTAAAGGTCAGGGTCTGCTCATAATCTTTCCATAGTCCTTCTTGCGTTTGAACAGTTTGATTATGTTCTTTCCAAACGCCTCCCCACTCTTCTAACTCAGTATTCCAGACTTCTTCGTAAATCCCTGCGACAGGAAGCCCGATTGTAAAATCTTTTCGTTCCACAGGTGCCATGTTAAAGACACAGACTAGCATGTCGTCCTTCTTACCTTTACGGATGAAGGACAGAACACTCTGGTCTCGATTATCCGCATCGATGATTTCAATCCCATCATAGCTGGTATCAATTTCCCACAGACAGCGGTGGTCTTTGTAAAACTGGTTTAGCTGAGAAGTGAAATACTTCATCTTAGCATTCATTGGATCTTCTAGATTAGACCATTCCAACTGTTCTTCAGATTTCCATTCTAGAAATTGCCCGTATTCACTACCCATGAAGAGCAATTTCTTACCAGGGTGACAAATTTGGTAAGTGTAGATATTGCGTAAGCCTGCGAATTGATTATAGCGATCTCCCCACATCTTGTGCATCATACTCTTCTTACCGTGAACCACTTCATCGTGCGAGAATGGTAGGAGATAGTTTTCATTGAAAACATACATAAAGCTGAAAGTCACCAGGTTAAAGTCATATTTACGATAAATCGGATCTTCTTCATAGAATCGGAGGATATCATTCATCCAGCCCATATTCCACTTGTAGTCAAATCCTAGACCACCAAGCTCTTTCATTCCCGTAATCTTGGTTGCTGACGAACTTTCTTCAGCGATCATCATCACATCTGGATGTGCTAGTTTAATGACATCATTCAAGCGTTGAAGGAAATAATATCCTTCATAGTTGAGATTGCCACCATCTTTATTAGGTGTCCATGGAGCATCATCGTAGTCAAGATAGAGCATATTGCTAACTGCATCCACTCGAATACCATCTAAATGGTAAAAGTCAATCCAAAACTTAATACTAGAAATCAAGAAGGACTGGACTTCATTCTTTCCAAGGTCAAAATTGAGAGCGCCCCAACCGTAGTTATGAGCCTTATTATGGTCTTGGTACTCAAAAGTCGGTGTCCCGTCATAATAAGCTAAGGCATCATCATTAATGGTGAAATGACCAGGTACCCAGTCTACAATAACCCCAATATTGTTTAAGTGACATTCCTCAACAAAATCTTGAAACTCTTCAGGGCGACCATAGGCATGCTCTAAAGCGAAGTAACCCATAAGCTGGTAACCCCAACTCAAACCGAGAGGGTGAGACATCAAGGGCATAAACTCAATGTGAGTATAGTTCATCTCAACTAGGTAAGGAATGAGTTCATCTTTCAATTGTGCAAAACTATAAGGACTTCCATCTGGATTTCTCTTCCACGATCCAGCATGAACTTCGTAGATATTGACAGGACGTTCAAAGAAAGTCCAACGTTTTCTGCGAGCTAACCAAAGCCCATCCTTCCATTTCTTTTCTGGAATCTCTGTTAAAATAGCTCCAGTACTCGGACGTGCCTCATACCGTACAGCCAAAGGATCAATCTTCATCAACTGATGACCATTTGCGCGTGTGATATGATACTTATAAATTTGGCCTTCTTGAGCAAGAGTAGTGAAGACTTCCCAGACTCCAAATTCATTTCGTTCCATCGGAATTTGATTTTCTACCCAATTCGTGAAATCTCCCACCAAGTGGACAGTCTGAGCATTGGGAGCCCACACACGAAATGTATAACCGTATTCTCCATTTAGTTCTTCCCTATGTGCTCCTAGATAATGCTGAAGGTGAAAATTTTCTCCTGTCATAAAGGTGCGCAAAGCTTCTCTTTTATCCATAATACCTCCTCTTTTCTGTAAGCGTTTTCTATAGATTTATTATACTACCTTTTTAGGGAAGATTCAAGTAAATTACGGAATTTGCAAAAAAATCTTTTGAAAGTCTTCAACAAATTCACTGATGTGTTCACTTGTAAATCAAGAAATTTTCAAACAGATTATGAAAACGAATTGTTTTTTTACAATACTATCATAAAGTTCGTCATTTTACTAATAAAATTGTTGTTTTAAAGTAAAAAATAAAATCAGGAAAACAATTTCCTGATTTTATTTTTTATTTCACATCAAAAACAATGGATTTGACATTTGTCATCGCTTCAATGCTATATTTAATTCCTTGCACTCCAGCTCCAGAACCTTTGACACCAAGGAATGGGAAATTATCTGGACCACGTTGGGTTTTATTATTAATATGAACTGTACCCACTTCAAGTTTTTCAGCAATTTCAAAAGCCTTTTTGAAATCATTTGTAAAGACTGAGGATTGAAGGCCGAATTCAGATTCGTTGGCAAAGGCAATTGCTTCTTCTACATTAGCCACACGAATAATTGGTAAAACAGGGCCAAATGGCTCTTCCCATGCTACTTTCATATCTTTTGTAACTTGGTCAAAAAGCACTGGCCAGAGAAGATTGCCCTCACGTTTGATTGGTGTAAGAGCCTGAGCCCCTTTTTCTTGTGCATCCTCAATCAAGTCCCAAATAAAGTCGGCTGAAGCATTGTCAATAACAGGTGTAATATCAGCATTGTCAAATGGGTCACCAACTGTTAATTTAGCAACCTCTGCTTGAAGCAAAGTAACTAATGTATCTGCAACACTTTCGAGAACAATGACCCGTTTAATTGCCGTGCAACGTTGGCCTGAGTAGCTAAAGGCACCCGCAACAATTTGCTTGGCAGCATGTTCCAAATCTGCATCTTCTAGTACAAGAGCTGCATCTTTCCCACCAAGCTCCAGCATGATAGGACGCATACCAGCTAAACGACCAATACGTTCTCCGATTGGAGTTGAACCTGTAAAGTTGATGAAGTTGACTTCTTTGTGCTCAATGATATAATCCCCAATTTCTGAACCACGACCCGTAATGGTATTGAAAACACCTGCTGGAATCCCTGCTTCTTCAAAGGCTTTAGCCAACAAGAGACCAGAAATGGAACCTTGTGTTGGTGGCTTAAACATAACAACATTCCCTGCAATCAAGGCCGGAGCAATCTTAGAACCAGAAAGATTAACTGGATAGTTAAAGGGAGCAATAGCTAGCACGACTCCAACCGGCTCACGACGGACAACAGCCAGTTTGTTTTTACTTGCTGCCTCAAAACCACCACCTTCCATTGCTTGTCCAGTGATACGGAGACCTTCCTCAGCAGCATAACGAATCAAGTCTGCTGTACGCACTACTTCTCCAATGGCTGCTTTAATCCCTTTTGCTACTTCTTTGGCAAGGATAGTACCAATTTCTTCCTTATCGCGTTCTAAAATAGCTGCTGTTTTATGCAAATAAGCCGCACGTTCAACTGCTGATAAAGCTCGCCATGCTGGCAATGCTGCACGCGCAGCTTGCATAGCCTCATCTACTTCCGCTTGGCTCATAGCTGGTACTGTCCCTAATTCTTCTTGATTGATTGGTGAATAAATCGTAATTTCTTTTTCAGATGATTTCCATTCTCCATTTACTAAATTCTTATATCTTGTCAAATTCTCGTCCTCCTGAAAATGATTAGATATATTTTACCAAATTTTCAGAAAATTACAACCCTTTTTGCAATATTTTTGAGATTATTTTCACAAGCTTGACTTTTCAAACTATTTGAACTCTTTTGTTAAGCAGTCAGTACAAGAAGAAAAGGCTTAGATGAACTAAACCTTTTTCATGCTATGTTATTCTTCATTGAGTTTTATAATTTTTAGCAAGAAGATATCCTAGAAATTATACGACACAATTGAAAACTTTTGATTTTTTCTACAAGACTTTAAAGACGCTGGCACTGACGCCACCAACCATATCTTTATCACTTAAATGGCTATTGGTCACCAATAGTTCTAGATTTCCAGCATTTTCAAACTGGAAGTCTTGCCCTTTAGCATTAAATACAACCAGTAAATGGTCTTCCCCTTGAATCTCATAGACAATCAAACCACTATGTTCATTTGCTGAATGAACAAAAACATGATGGTAAATTTCATCATAAGTAGGGTAAGAAAAGGCACCGGTTCCTGTCTTCAATCGAATCATCTGACGGATAAACTCAATACTATCTTGACGCTCATTAATCAAATCCCAGTTCACTTGGTTCACACTGTCAGGAGCGTTATAGCTATTCATAGCACGCTCTCTATCATCATGGGTCAACTCACCATTTTCACCAGTCACAACTAGTTTGGTACGACCAAATTCTTGACCGATTTCCATAAAGGCCATCCCTTGCATGAGTAGGTTCATAGCTGTTGCTGTCTCAACCTTGCGCATGATTTGTTCTGAACTTTGGTCTGGATGAAGAGTTGCCAATAAATCATGAAGATTGTAATTGTCATGGGCTTCCACATAGTTAAGTACTTGATTTGGATGTGTATAGGTTCCTAATTCACGACTGCCTAGGATTGCTTTGGCAAGAATTGGCTCTGTCGCAGCACCGCTGACAAAACCTGATTTAATTGCACCGTAAACTTCTCCACCTTTAACAGCATCACGCTGATTGTCATTAAAGAAACCAATATTTGGCATTTCGTAGGCGTTGTCTTTCTTAGCCTTGTCATAAGGGGCAAGACCTGTTCCCATATCCCAACCTTCTCCATAGAGGATAATGTTAGGGTCGATTTCATCTAAGCTTTGACGAATCATCTGCATGGTCTTGACATCATGAATCCCCATTAAGTCAAAACGGAAGCCGTCAATATTGTATTCCTGCACCCAGTATA
Organism: Streptococcus mitis; assembly: GCF_002860865.1. Taxonomy (GTDB): domain Bacteria; phylum Bacillota; class Bacilli; order Lactobacillales; family Streptococcaceae; genus Streptococcus; species Streptococcus mitis_AT. The sequence continues at coordinate 511,734 of NZ_PKIE01000001.1, read as the reverse complement.
GAAGGGAATCAATCATATACTTGCGGAACATTTCGTGTTCACTGGCTGTTTCATTTCCAACGCCTGTTCCATTCTGGAAGGTACCGTCTGGATTCATACGATAATAGTAATCAGGGACAGTTGTTTGGAAAGGTGCATCAACAACTGAGAAGGTATGGTTATAGACCACATCCATAATGACACCAATTCCCGCATCGTGGTAAGCTTGAACCATGGTCTTCAAATCACGAATAACCTGAGCTGGATCATCTGGATTAGTTGAAAGGCTCGTTTCTGGCGCGTTATAGTTTTGTGGGTCATAACCCCAGTTGTAGGTTACATTCCCATCCTCATCATATTCTTTATGACGGTCTGCAATTGGTTGCAACTGAACATAATTGTAGCCGATCTTCTTGATGTAATCAAAAGCAGTTGACTGGCCGTACTGGTTAACTGTTCCAGTCTGAGCAGCACCTAAGAAAGTTCCTCTAAGATGTTCATCCACACCTGAGGTCGGTGATTTGGTCAAATCACGAATGTGCATTTCACAGATAACTGCCTTACATGGGTTTGCCAAGCGCCAAGTAGCCTCAGAACCATGCTTAACCTCGAAGTTTTCGACTTGTTTTTCTGCATGGCTTAGAATAGCAGAACGTTTGCCATCAGGACTGGTAGCAATGGTATAGGGATCGCGTGTCACTGTTTGGTGGTGAGGGAATTGGACTTGATACTGATAAGCCTTACCAGTCAAATCTTCCTCAACATCCAAACTCCAGACACCAATAGTATTGTCCTTATGGTTATAAGAGTAGCTATTGCCTCTCTCCATATCAAAAGTCTTCCAAACAGGTGCATCATTAGTAGCTGATTCATAAACAACTACCTGCACTTCTGTCGCTGTCGGAGCCCAGAGGACGAAATGTGCCTGATTATCCTCTACACGGCAACCCAATACACCTTGGTAGCCCCAGTGGTGGTCGAAACTAGCACTATTGATAGCCTTGTCAAAGGCAAAAGGATTTTGATTTTTATAGAAAGGACTGGCAATAGCAGGATTTTCAGAATAATAAATTCTATCATCCCCTTCCAAAATCCAGACCTCTGTTAAGAGGGGATAGTGATTAAAACGGATAGCATACTCTTTACTGATTTGGCCGGTATGAACCACAAAATTCAAGCTTTCTAAGGGATGAACGCTTGGGTGTTCGAAACTAAATAAAGCACCAAAATAATCTTCTTTGTAGGTTAGCAAATCAATTCGCTGGTCCTGACTTTTTACAAAAGAGCAAGTGTCATATTCTCCATTCTTGCGGTGGTAATGAATGCGCATAGGGTAGTTATACATTTTTTATTTTTCCTTTTTTTTATTTGTTTCTGTTTTACTAATAAATTTTTGACTAATTTTGTCCCGATTAACAAACTAGTTATACTGTCTAAACTCTGGTTTTAAACTATCATTACAGACTTTCTAGCCAAGCTTCATCTCGAACCTCGATTCCAAGTTCTTGTGCTTTTTGCAGTTTACTTCCAGCGTCTGCACCTGCCACGACGAGGTCGGTCTTTTTAGAAACGCTGCCTGTTACCTTAGCACCCAGACTTTCAAGTTTACTTTTAGCTTCTGAGCGCTTGATCCGTTCCAATTTTCCAGTCAATACCACTGTCAAACCTGACAAGGCTGCGTCTGCTACTACAGCCTGACCTTTATAAGTCAAATTGACCCCAGCTTCTTTCAATTCTCTGAGGAGAATTTCAGAGCCGTCTGTCGCAAAATAAGTCTGAAGACTTTTGGCAATCACACCACCCAAACTTTCAATACTAGCCACTTCCTCTGGATCTGCCTGAGCCAGATTTTCAATCGAGTGGAAATGTTGGAGTAAGAGCTGACTGGCCTTGCTTCCGACATGGCGAATTCCCAAACCAAACAAGAGTTTTTCAGCAGAGTTTTCCTTAGATGCTTGAATAGCTTGATACAGTTTAGAAGCAGACTTTTCCTTAACACCCTCTAAAAGGAGGAAATCTTCTTCTTGTAATCGGTAAATATCCGCCACATCCTTAACCAAATTAGCAGCAAATAGTTTCTCAACAATAGATGGCCCAAGGCCTGTGATATTCATAGCATCTCGAGAGGCAAAGTGAATCAAACCTTCCATGATTTGAGCAGGGCAACGCGGATTGATACAACGAAGGGCCACTTCATCTTCAAAGTGCAACAAGTCAGAGTTACAACTTGGACAGTTTGTAGGGATATCTAGTTTTTCTTCAGAAACCCGTTTGGACTCTACTACACGTAAAACGGCAGGTATGATGTCCCCAGCCTTATAAACGATAACCGTGTCGTCTTTGCGGATATCTTTTTCAGCAATATAATCCACATTGTGCAGAGTCGCACGGCTAACAGTTGTACCAGCTAGTTGTACTGGTGTTAGATTTGCAGTCGGAGTTACAACACCCGTACGGCCAACTGTCCAATCAACTGATAAGAGTTGAGCTTCTTTTTCTTCAGCTGGGAACTTGTAGGCCACTGCCCACTTTGGAGCCTTAACGGTAAAGCCGAGTGCTTCTTGACCTGCTAGGTCGTTGACCTTGATTACAACTCCATCAATATCATAAGGCAGATTTTCCCGTTCCTGTCCTACTTCTTGAATAAAATCCCAGATTTCATCTATGTTTTCAGCCAAGATTCGCTTAGGATTGACTACAAAACCTAGTTGTTCAAGGTGCTTCAACACTTTTTCTTGACTATCTCGAGTTGAAGGGCTGGCTTCTTGATAGAGAAACGTTGCAAGATTACGCTTGGCAACTACTGCTGTATCCAGCTGACGCAGGGTTCCTGCTGCCGCATTACGAGGATTGGCAAATTCAGGCTCTCCATTTTCTTGGCGAGCTTGGTTGACCTGGTCAAAAGAAGCGCGTGGCATGTAACATTCCCCACGAACTGTGATATCTAGTTCTTCTGGCAAGATCAATGGAATGTCCTTAACACGCTTAAGATTTTCTGTGATATTTTCCCCAATAGAACCATCACCACGTGTTGCCCCAGCAACTAAAGTCCCCTTTTCATAAGTAAGAGAAATAGATAAGCCATCGATTTTCAGCTCACAAATATAGGTTGGATGAGCCACTTCCTTACGAACACGCGCGTCAAAAGCTTCAAGCTCCTCACGTGAAAAAGCATCCTGCAAACTATAAAGAGGATACTGATGACTGTATTTTTCAAAACCATCTAAAACCTTGCCACCAACACGATGGGTCGGACTGTCTGCTAATACTTGATCTGGATAGGCAGTTTCTAACTCAACCAACTCTCTGTAAAGGCGATCATACTCATTGTCTGAAACCGACGGATTATCGCTGGTATAGTACTCAGTCGCATAGCGATTGAGCAAGGCGACTAACTCATTCATTCTTTTATTCATAAGACCATTTTACCATAAACTAAGCCCTCCTCACAAACGAGAAGGGCGGAAAAAATACTTAGATTGGAATTATTTTTAAAACTCAAACAGACTCATGTCTCTTTTTCAAAATGAGTTCGAACATATCCGAGAGCTAAGAAAGATAAGGCTACAACTCCAAGTCCAATAATCAAGAAAGAATAAAGATGAACACTTGGAAGCCAGGTCATTAAACCTGTTGCAATAGGCATAAATAGTATAGCTAAGGTATAAATCGAACTGAGAACTCTTCCCAGATATTCACCTTCAACCTTGGTTTGTACTTGAGTAAAAAAGTGAATATTGAACATCGTCATAAAGAGTTCACAAACGAAATTACCTGAAAAAGTAAGATAGGAGGGGAGGGTAAATCCCATTATCATCACCCCAAGTCCAGTCAGAGCCAACAAAAACAGAAGCATTTCCATACTGGCTTTAATCTTACTAGCTAGCAGCGCCCCAACAATAGACCCAATAGCACCCATTGTTAAAATAGTAGCATAAGCACCTTGAACTCCATAGAGCTGATTTGAAAAGGGGAGGAGGTAATTAAAGGCTGCGAAGAAAAAATTGACACTTGAAGCCATGACTAACAAAAAGAAGATTTCCTTTTGCTTCACAATATAGTGAACCCCCTCCTTGATATCAGAAAAAATAACTTTGAATGTTAGTTTCTTCTCACCCATAGTCTTCTCTTCTTTCTTTGGAAGCAAGGCTACCAAGCCAAAAGCGAGAAAAAAACTAAGGGCATCTAATACCAGGGTAATGCGAAGACTTGCAAATTGTAAAACCAGAAAAGAGAGTACAGGGGAACTCACACTGACAACCTGCAAGACCAACTCCAAACGAGAATTGTAGAGGACCAGTTCATCCTTCTCTACCAATTCTGTGATAATGGCCTTATTTGCAGGTCTAGAAAAGGCAAAAGCAATAGCCTGAACAATGTTGGCAACAATCAAAGCCCCAATCATCCAGCTGTCATTCCTTATAAAAGAAATAGCCAGACAAAGAATCCCACAAACAAGATCCGTCGCCATTAAAATCCTACGACGAGAAAAACGGTCTGAAACGACTCCGCCAAAGGGATTTACGAGAATAGATGTGACGAGTTCAGAAATCTGATACATTCCTAAAACTGTCTGTCCGATAGTCCCCATGGAAGCCAACCAGACACTATTTCCATAATCATAGAGCATATTTCCTATCTTGTTAACAGCTCCGCGACTAATCAACTGTACTGCATAGCGATTCATATAAAAACTCCTTTCAAATTTTGAAACTATTGTATCAAAACTGAAAGGAGCTTTTTATTTTTTCCCTTATTTGGGAAAATTAATCTTTGACAAATTTTTCATAGTGTTCCTGATAGTAGGCTACTTGCTCTGGAAGACCTAGCACATCAAAAATATGCATGGCCTCTTGCATCTGCTTACAGCCTTCTTTACACTGTCCTTTTTGATATAAGGCAAAGCCTTTTAGGTAATGTAAAATATTCCGTTCATACAGACTAATATTTTTACCAATAATCTTCTCTGTATAAGTCTCAAAATAGCTTGCATTGTCAAAAGAAAGATGCTCTAAACAGTGCTGGTAACAATTGAGGGCCAAAATCAACACTAATCTCTTATGGCGACCAATCTCTTGATAAAATTCCTCCCTCTCCATGACTTCTCTACCAATCCGAGTGACATAGTCTACATCGTAGAAACTATAGAGGTTACCGAAAAGAATCAACTCATACATGGTCCATTCTTCTGTTTTGAAGAGATAATCTGCTACCTTATCTAAATCATCCTGCTCCATATGATAACTCGAATCTCTTTGACAAATCAGACCTTGCAACAAAATCCAGTTCAGCTCAAAATAGAGTGGATTTGTCGAACTCTTAGCCTTTTCAAGTTGTTCACTTTGAAGCTTTTGAAAACCTGCAATATCATTTGAGTAGTAAAGGGGTACAATTTGTCCCATCATGGCAACATGTTCATGATTATGGAAATCCCTAGCCTTATCCATGAAATTTTCGATTGTTACATGAATGTTATCCAAAATCTCAAAGAAACGTGAGACTGCTAGGTCAGACTCCCCAAGCTCAAAGCGAGATAACTGAGAAGTTGAACAGGACTCCCCTGCCGCCTCCTTTAAAGAATAATTTCCACTTGTCCGAAATTCACGAAATACCTTTCCAAGATGTTCCATCTTTACACCTGCTCTGATAATTCTTCCCACTCAAGCATAGCTTCTTCCTGACGATGACTGATTTTGTCCAGCTCAGCCTGTAATTCCATCAGTTTGTCGGCATCGTTTGTTTCCAACATTTGTTCAGAAATATCTTGGCTTTGACTTTCTAACTCTTCGATTTCAGCTTCTAGATTTTCGATTTGTCGCATGAGCTTACGAACTTCTTTTTGACTTTCTTTCTGAGCTTGATAATCATTGACTGGGCTTGCTTCTTTTACTTGATTGCTAGTTGAAGCTTCCTCCATCTGATTAATTTCCATTTCAGCCTTTTTATCAACATAGTAGTCGTAATCTCCCAGGTAAAGAGTCGAGCCATTCTCTGACAATTCCAGTACATGAGTTGCCACACGATTGATAAAGTAACGGTCGTGGCTGACGAATAGAAGAGTTCCATCAAAGTCAATCAAGGCATTTTCTAGCACTTCCTTGCTATCAATATCCAAGTGGTTGGTCGGCTCATCCAGAATCAAGAAGTTATTGTTTTCCATAGACAATTTAGCCAAAAGCAAACGAGCTTTCTCGCCACCTGACAGCATGCCGACTGATTTTTTAACATCATCACCAGAGAAAAGGAAGGCACCTAGACGGTTACGGATTTCAACTTCTGGTGTCAGTTTAAAATCATTCCAGAGCTCATCTAATACAGTATTACTTGGTGTCAGCTTACTTTGGGTTTGGTCATAGTAACCCACCTCAACATTGGCACCAAAGCGCTTTTCACCTTTGATAAAAGGAATCTGGTCCACAATAGACTTGATAAAGGTTGACTTACCGATTCCATTTGGACCAACGATGGCAACAGCATTCATTTTACGGAGGTCTAGGTTGATAGGCTCTGACAATATTTCCCCATCATAGCCAATAGCCGCATTTTCAACAGTCAAGACAATATTGCCCGACGTTTTCTCAGACTGGAAGGTCATGTTGGCTGATTTCTTGCCAGCTTCAGGTTTGTCCAAACGCTCCATTTTTTCCAGTTGTTTGCGTCGAGATTGCGCACGTTTGGTCGTTGAGGCTCGGACTAGATTACGATTAACAAAATCTTCCAGAGCAGCAATTTCCTTCTGTTGCTTTTCATAATTTTTGGCTTCAGTTAGAAGTTTTTGCTCCTTCAATTCGACAAAACGAGAGTAGTTGCCCACATAGCGATCCAAGGAATGCTTGGTCAAATCCAGCGTAATTGTTGCAACCTTATCCAAGAAATAACGGTCGTGGCTTACAATAATGAGGGCACCGCTATAGTTTACCAAGTAATTCTCTAGCCAGGCAATAGTTTCGATATCCAAGTGGTTGGTTGGCTCGTCCAAGACCAAGAGATTTGGCTTTTCAAGAAGCATTTTGGCCAGAGCCAGACGAGTATTTTGACCACCCGAAAGCTCGGCAATTTTCATCTGCCACATAGATTCGTCAAACTTGAATCCATTTAAAATCGCTCGTATATCAGCTTCATAGGTAAAGCCACCTGCTTGGCGAAAATTCTCTGATAAGCGATCGTAATCTGACATCAGTTTCTCTAAATCTTCACCAGACTTTTCACCCATCTCCAGCTCCATCTGACGAAGTTGTTTCTCCATCCGACGTAAGTCATCAAATACATGAAGCATCTCATCGTAGATGGTATTTTCAGATTCAAAACGGCTATCTTGGGCTAGGTAAGACAGAGAAATATCTTTTTTCTTATTGATTTCTCCGCTAGTTGGCTCCTCTTCTCCAACCAAAATCTTCAAAAGAGTAGACTTACCTGCTCCATTTTTCCCAACAAGGGCAATCCTATCACGTTCATCAACCTGCAGGTTGATATTATCAAAAAGAACCTCTCCTGCAAATGAACGTTCAATTTTATTAGCTTGTAAAATAATCATACAAGTAGTATAGCATGTTTCCCTAAGGCATTCAAGACTTGATAAACAGGCATATGTCACTACTTTTCTGAAAATTATGCTACCGTTTTACTAAAACGCTAAAAAGTGCTATAATGTGAACGGTTAAAACAATTTACAAAAAGGAGAATTTTAATGTCTTACCAAGAAAATTACCAGAAATGGGTTGATTTTGCGGAGCTTCCTGACTACCTTCGTCAAGATTTGGAAAATATGGACGAAAAAACAAAGGAAGATGCCTTCTATACAAATCTTGAATTTGGTACTGCAGGGATGCGTGGCTTGATTGGTGCTGGTACAAACCGCATCAACATCTACGTTGTTCGCCAAGCTACTGAAGGTTTGGCTCGTTTGATTGAGTCAAAAGGTGGAAACGAAAAAGAACGTGGTGTCGCAATCGCCTACGATAGCCGTCACTTCTCACCTGAGTTTGCCTTTGAATCTGCGGCAGTTCTTGCTAAACACGGCATCAAATCTTATGTATTTGAAAGCCTTCGTCCAACTCCAGAGCTATCATTTGCAGTTCGTCACCTCAACTGTTTCGCAGGTATCATGGTCACAGCCAGCCACAACCCTGCACCATTTAACGGTTACAAGGTTTACGGTGAAGACGGTGGACAAATGCCTCCACACGACGCGGACGCTTTGACTACTTATATCCGTGCAATCGAAAACCCATTTGCAGTTGAAGTTGCTGATGTGGAAGCTGAAAAAGCTTCTGGCTTGATTGAAGTTATCGGCGAAGCTGTTGACGTAGAATACCTTAAAGAGGTTAAGGACGTAAACATCAACCCAGCCTTGATTGAAGAATTCGGTAAAGACATGAAGATTGTCTACACACCACTTCATGGTACTGGTGAAATGTTGGCTCGTCGTGCTCTTGCCCAAGCAGGATTTGACTCTGTTCAAGTCGTTGAAGCGCAAGCAACTGCTGACCCAGACTTCTCAACTGTAAAATCGCCAAACCCAGAAAGCCAAGCAGCCTTTGCACTTGCTGAAGAACTTGGTCGTCAAGTTGGTGCAGACGTTCTTGTCGCAACTGACCCTGATGCTGACCGTGTTGGTGTTGAAGTTCTTCAAAAAGATGGTAGCTACCTCAACCTTTCAGGTAACCAAATCGGTGCCATCATGGCTAAATACATCTTGGAAGCCCACAAAAACGCTGGAACTCTTCCTGAAAATGCAGCCCTCTGCAAATCTATCGTATCAACTGACTTGGTAACGAAGATTGCTGAAAGCTACGGCGCAACTATGTTCAACGTTTTGACAGGTTTCAAATTTATCGCTGAGAAAATCCAAGAATTCGAAGAAAAACACAATCACACTTACATGATGGGATTTGAAGAAAGCTTCGGTTACTTGATTAAACCATTCGTACGTGATAAAGATGCTATCCAAGCCGTTCTAGTCGTTGCTGAACTTGCTGCCTACTACCGTTCACGTGGTTTGACACTTGCTGACGGTATCGAAGAAATCTACAAAGAGTACGGTTACTACGCAGAAAAAACAATCTCTGTTACTCTTTCAGGTGTGGATGGTGCAGAACAAATCAAAGCGATTATGGCTAAATTCCGTAACAATGCTCCAAAAGAATGGAACGCAACAGCTATCACTGTCGTAGAAGACTTCAAGGCGCAAACTGCTACTGCTGCTGACGGAACTGTTACAAACTTAACAACTCCTCCAAGTGATGTGTTGAAATACACACTTGCTGACGGTTCATGGATTGCTGCTCGCCCTTCAGGTACAGAACCAAAAATCAAATTCTACATTGCAGTTGTAGGTGAAACCAACGAAGAATCACAAGCTAAGATTGCTAATATCGAAGCAGAAATCAATGCTTTTGTAAAATAAAATCCTATAAAAGATGAGACCAAACAATCTCATCTTTTTTTCGTATCAAATCTAAGCAATTTTAGAAACTTTATGGCATACTAGACTTATCAATGAAAGCGAGGTAATCTCATGGAACAATTTTTAGATAATATCAAAGACCTTGAAGTAACTACAGTTGCGCGTGCGCAAGAAGCTCTTGATAAAAAAGAAACTGCAACCTTCTTTATCGGTCGCAAAACTTGCCCTTACTGCCGTAAATTTGCAGGTACTTTGGCAGGTGTCATAGCTGAAACCAAAGCTCACATCTACTTCATCAATAGTGAAGAACCAAGCCAACTCAATGAGTTGCAAGCATTCCGCTCACGCTACGGAATCCCAACTGTACCAGGCTTTGTTCACATTGCGGATGGACAAATCAATGTCCGTTGCGACTCTTCAATGTCAGCACAAGAAATCAAAGAATTTGCAGGATTGTAAAAAACCAGCTAACAAGTTTTAAAATCACAAAAACGCATAATGGAGCCGAAGAACGCTTTGTGAAGTACATAGATTTTTAGGATACGACAAAAATGTTGTATCCTTTTTTCGCAAAGGAATACCAAAGACAAAAATAAAAAACGTTGATTTAACAACGTTTTACCAAGGAATGCAAAAGAATGCAAAGGAATAATGGAGCCGGTGGGAGTCGAACCCACGTCCAAACACCTGCCAACATATTTGTCTACAACCATAGGTTATGTATTAGTTTAACAGTCCCTCGACACATAACTCAAGCCTAGAAACTGCGAGTCTATCAATCTCTTATCAAGCCACTAGACAAGACTCAATCGTATCTCGCTAATAATAAGACCTGTCATTGAACACGAGCAATCCAAATCGGGTCACGCCTGCTGGTTTTTAGGCAGCTAGAGCGTAAGAAGTGTTATTTTTTGCAGTTATATTTAACTGAGCGTTTACGTCGCCACACGAGTCGCAAAATATGCCTCATAATGCCTGTCGAATCCGTAACGACCCCAAAAGACAACAAAACCATTATACCTTATCTAACTCAAAAATGCAAAAAGGAAAGCAATTAACTACAAAAGATAGTCTTTCAAAGATTTTGTCAAAATCTGATAACCAGCAACACTGAGATGCAGTCCATCAGTTGTATATTCTTTTTTGAGTTGACCTACTTGGTCTGTCAAACTATCAAAAACTGGCACAAATTCTACCTGCATATAGGCTGAAGCAAGCTCTCGATAGGATTGATTCCATTTCTGGATTTTTTCATTCGTGCGGATATAGACTGTCTGCTTGTACTCCTCTCCCTCATTGACTGGCAAAATGGAAAGCAATTTAATCTCAGTCAATGGATAATCGCGAGTAATGGATTGTATGATAGCTTCGAGATTATTGAGAGCCTCATTCACAGGCACATCTTTTCCGATATCATTTGTCCCAATTAAAAGGACAATTTTATCTACCGCCCCACCGTACAGATGCGCATCCAGATTCTCTAATAACAGCCCTGTCTGATAACCTCGAATGCCTCGATTGACAATCGTCTTTGCAGTTCCAAATAGTTCCTGCAGAGGATAATATTCGACAATGGAATCCCCAATAAAAAGAATGTCTGGCTCTACAACAGAAACCTGATTTAAGTGACGATACTTGGTTTGGATTTTTTCTTGTTCCTTTAGTAACCAATTTTCTAATAACTGTACTGCCACTTCATTCTCCTTTTTCTAACCAATTTTCCAAGACTTGGTAAACTCCTCCTTGGCTGTTAGCTGGTGCTAGAGCAGTCGCCACAGCTTTGGCTTTCTCATCAGCATTTTCCATCGCATAGGCAATTCCAGCCATTTCAAGCATTTCAACATCATTTTCACTGTCACCAAAAGCCATGATTTGTTGGGGGTTCAAGTCCCAACGCTTGAGTAATTCTTCCAAGCCCCATGCTTTATGAATCCCAGCTTGGAGGATATCAATGCAACCATAGCCACTGGATACAGCCCGAATACGGCCATCAAAGAGGTCATTGATTTCTTCCAAGACCGAACTCAAACGTTCCTCACCAACAACCATACTCATCTTGAGCACACCACCAAAGAGGTCAGAGGTTAATTCGTCCACAAAATGCATCCGTTGGTAGAATTTTTCAATCATTTCTGGAGTCATAAAACTTTCAAGGTCTGTAAAAATCGTACCTTCTTTGACGAAACCACCCTTCATAGCCGTCACAACAAACTGGTCCTGACACGCTCGACCCTTGAAATGAGCCAAAGCCTTATCGACAATGGCATCATCCCAAGTCTGAGCCTGAATCAGTTCATTATTTTCAAAAATACGAGCACCGTTAGCAACAACCAGAACCACTCGATCCACCAAGTGCCCCAGTAGTTGCCTCATGCGGTGAATTTCATTGCCCGTCGCGATGACAAAACGAACGCCCCTTTGATCCAACTGATCTAAAATCTTTTCCAAGCGTGGAAGATCAAGCTGGCCTCTAGCATCCAGCAAGGTCCCATCCATATCTGTCGCAATCACTTTAATCGTCATTTACTTTCCTCTGAATTCAAGCTAATCCCACTTCAACCCTACATGTTCATTCATTTCTTTGTAGGCTGTATCAATTCGTTCCTTAGTCGCTTCATCCAATTGATCACGATGACTGCCACCCTCTATGAAATCTTCCAAGATATAGGTTTGATAATGATATAAAGGATAGCCTTCTGGTGAAAAGGTTCCCTTTGGTGTTCGATTGACCCAAGTAGGATGGGCTTTAGCTGTTCCGATAGTTGTTTTTCCATCTTTCTTTCTAATGGTCACGTCCATGAGAACGCCCCGTTCAGTCCACTTAGCATTTTCTTCATCTCCCATAGATTCAATCCGTTGATTGGAAATGAAGTTCCCCATTGAATAGATAATGAGTTTCTTTTCTCCATCTTTTTCAACCGTTTCAGATGGTTCCACAACGTGAGGATGCCCTCCAAAGATGATATCCGCCCCCCAATCAATCATCTTGTGATAAAGAGCTTTTTGTTCTTCAGTTGGTTCCAATCGATACTCAACACCCATCTGAGGCATGATAATGGTGATATCTGCTTCCTTCTCTGCCCGTTCAATTTCAGCCTTCATCTTATCTTCGTTTAAATCTGAAAGATAACGATTATAGTCTTCCTGAGAAATATACTGCTCAATGCCATTGAATCCATAGGAATAGGCTAACAGTGCAACCTTGATACCATTCACTTCCTTAATGACCAGCGGAGCCTGATCACGTGGCTCGTGCGTATAAACTCCGATTGGAGTGATTCCAGCTTTCTCAATAATATCGGCTGTTGAAATAACTCCCTCAATTTGCGAATCCAAAATATGATTATGAGCTAAATCCAGCACATGATAACCTGCATCCTTAATGGCATCCATAACTTCAGCAGGAGCATTAAAGAGAGGATAACCTGCTAAATAATGATCCTTATTAATGGTTCCTTCAAAGTCACCAATAGCTAAGTCTGCTTGCTTAAGCCAAGGAGTCACATACTCAAAATTCTCATGAAAGTCATAGGTACCGTCTTCTTTTTTAGCTGAAAAGAAAAGTCCATCGTGGTAGAGCAAATCTCCGTTAGCCATAATTCTGGCAGTTTTTTCCTCTTCCTGCTCCTGAGACTTTTGCTTAGTTCCTTCTTGAGAAATAGTATCTCGTTTTTGACTGGTCAGAGGCATGCCTTGGAAGCTTTCAAACAACAAGACCAATCCCATTGATAAAGCAACTGCTAGCAAGAGTACCGCCACAAATCCTTTATTGCTCCACCTGTGATAACTCCTAAAAAAGTTTACCAAGCCCTTCATAAAACGAAAAGCTAAACCACCCTGATTTCTATCTTGTCTTCTTTGCATCTTCATTCTCCCTACTTTCTTATGCAAGCCTTTTCTTTTTATTATAACACAGATAAGTAATTCTTTCACAATTGAATTGAACCTACTAGGCATTTTCTATAAAAGCTCGATGCCGTAATGCTTTCAATCCTTGTCATTTTGTGATATCATGTAGAAGTAATGAAAGGAGAGAAAATGTCTGCTATAGAACGTATTACAAAAGCTGCTCACTTAATTGATATGAACGATATTATCCGCGAGGGGAATCCGACTCTTCGCGCAGTTGCTGAGGAAGTCACTTTTCCCTTGTCTGACCAAGAAATCATCCTTGGCGAAAAGATGATGCAATTCCTCAAACATTCCCAAGATCCTGTCATGGCTGAAAAGATGGGGCTACGTGGTGGGGTTGGACTTGCTGCTCCTCAATTAGATATCTCAAAACGCATTATCGCTGTTTTGGTGCCTAATATTGTTGAAGAAGGTGAAACTCCACAGGAAGCCTACGACTTGCAAGCTATTATGTACAATCCAAAAATCGTCTCTCACTCTGTTCAAGATGCTGCTCTTGGTGAAGGAGAAGGTTGTCTGTCTGTTGACCGCAACGTACCTGGCTATGTTGTTCGCCATGCCCGCGTTACTGTTGACTACTTTGACAAGGATGGAGAAAAACACCGTATCAAACTCAAAGGCTACAACTCCATCGTTGTTCAGCATGAAATTGACCACATTAACGGTATCATGTTTTACGATCGTATCAATGAAAAAGACCCATTTGCAGTTAAAGATGGTTTACTAATTCTAGAATAAAGAAAATCCCGTTGCAAGACGGGATTTTGTGTTATAATAGAGGCATGAAAACAAATGATATTGTCTATGGCGTCCATGCCGTTACCGAAGCCCTCCTTGCAAACACAGGAAACAAACTCTACCTCCAAGAAGATCTCCGAGGTAAGAATGTTGAGAAAGTCAAAGAACTGGCTACAGAAAAGAAGGTGTCCATTTCTTGGACTTCAAAAAAATCCCTCTCTGAGATGACTGAAGGTGCTGTTCACCAAGGTTTTGTTCTACGAGTGTCCGAATTTGCCTATAGCGAGCTAGATCACATTCTTTCCAAAACGCGTCAAGAAGAAAATCCTTTGCTATTGATTCTGGACGGGTTAACTGATCCTCACAACTTAGGCTCCATCTTAAGAACCGCTGATGCGACCAATGTTTCAGGAGTCATCATTCCCAAGCACCGTGCTGTCGGAGTTACTCCTGTCGTTGCCAAAACGGCCACAGGTGCTATTGAACACGTTCCCATTGCCCGAGTGACCAACCTAAGCCAAACTCTAGACAAACTCAAGGATGAAGGCTTCTGGACCTTTGGAACAGATATGAATGGGACTCCTTGCCACAAGTGGAATACAAAAGGGAAAATCGCCCTCATCATCGGAAATGAAGGAAAAGGTATCTCTAGTAACATCAAAAAACAGGTCGATGAGATGATTACCATTCCTATGAATGGACATGTTCAAAGCCTTAATGCCAGTGTTGCTGCAGCCATTCTCATGTACGAAGTTTTCCGAAATAGACTATAAAAGAGGCTGGACAAAAACCAACTTCTAATTAAAAGCACACAATGATTTCAGCTTTGCTCACAAACAAGCTGAAATCATTGTGTACTTTTTAAATAGCTGATTTGTAGATTGAATTCTTGGACAATTTTGTAAACTCCATGCTGATTAAGATGAATCCTAGCTCTACTACGCTGGCCTACTTGTCTCTAACACACACTCTGAGTTCACCAAAAATATTCTCTAATCTGCTAAAATTGCAATCAATTGCTTCCTCCATTTGACATAGATGCTAGATTCTTCTTCGATATATCATGTGTTCTGAACGAAGTTTCCTAAAGAAATTCTAATACTCAATGAAAATCAAAGAGCAAACTAGGAAGCTAGCCGCACAGGCTGGACTTAAGTACGGCAAGGCGAAGCTGATGCGGTTTGAAGAGATTTTCGAAGAATATAAGTTGTATCGTAACAAATTGATTTTTGAGTTGATTATATAAGAAAATGAGCATCTCCAACTACGAGAATGCTCATTTTTAGGATTGTATAGTCACATTTTTATACTCAATGAAAATCAAAGAGCAAACTAGGAAACTAGCTGCAGGCTGTACTTGAGTACGACAAGGCGACGTTGACACGGTTTGAAGAGATTTTCGAAGAGTATTACATATGTTTTAAACGCTCAATCCGCTCTGAGATAGGTGGGTGGGTATAAAATAGTTTTTGGAACCCTCCCCCTTTCTTGGGATCATTGATATAAAGTGCACTGCTGGCATCATCAACAGGACGACTCATGGGTTTACTATTGTCTAACTTACGTAGAGCATTGATCATTCCTTGCGGATTGCGCGTCAACTCAACACTGGAAGCATCAGCTAGGAATTCCCTCTGACGAGAAATAGCTAGTTGCACTAAGGTTGCAGCGAGAGGTGCCAGAACAATAGCTAGTAGGGAAACCACGAGCATAATGATTTCTAAGCCATTTCCATCTCGGTCATCGTCACTTCGTCTGCGACCTGCACCACCCCACCACATCATACGACCTGCCATACTAGAAAGCATGGTGATAGCACTAGCAAGGGCAACAGCAATAGTCGAAATACGGATATCGTAATTACGAATATGACTGACTTCATGTCCCATAACAGCTTCTAGCTCCTCACGATTCATGATAGCTAGGAGACCTGACGTCGCAGCAACCGCCGCATTTTGCGGGTTAGAACCTGTCGCAAAGGCATTTAAGGCTGGATCATCAATGATGAAAACTCGTGGCATGGGAATCTGAGCCACCATAGCCATATCTTCCACTACATGGTAAAGGTCTGGTGCCGTTTGCTCATCAACCTCACGCGCTCCATTCATGGACATGACAATCTCTGTCGATTGAAAAATCATGGACAAGGCATAGATAAAACCGATAATCAGTGCGATAACCAAGCCACCAAGCCCAGATCGCATAAAGAGGTAACCAACCGCATAGCCAACAAGAGCTAAGAGTAGGAAAAATACCAGCAACAAAATCCAGGTTTTTCGTTTATTGCTTGCAATTTGATCAAACAACATCTTAGTCACCTAAACCGCTAAAATCAACTTTAGGAACTACCTTTTCCTCTTCTGGTGTTTGAAGGAAATCTGCTGCTTTAAATCCAAACATTCCAGCGATAATATTGCTTGGGAAAGTTTCTAATTTTACATTGTAGTTGCTGACAACACTGTTATAAAGTTGACGAGAGTAAGAAATTTTATTTTCTGTGTTTGTCAATTCCTCTTGCAATTTAACAAAGTTGGCACTAGCTTTCAAATCTGGATAGCTTTCTGCAACTGCAAAAATACCTGAAACCTGACGAGTGAGGGCATCACTAGCTTTCATAGCTTCTGCCGGTGAAGTCGCTGCCGCCACTTGGTTACGTAGTTCTGCCACCTTTTCAAGGGTAGAACCTTCGTATTTAGCATAACCTTTTACAGTCTCAATCAAGTTTGGCAAGAGATCATTTCGACGTTTCAACTGAACATCAATCTGACTCCAAGCCTCCTTTGTTTGCATACGATTCTTAACCAAACCGTTATAGCTAACAATCACAAAAATAACAATAAGAGCCAAAACTCCAAGAATAATCCAAGTCATTATATAAGTCCTTTCTGCTTTTAGATTAATACCAGTATATCAAATTTTTAATGATTGTGGTAAAATAAGATAATACTAAAGAAGGAAATAACTATGAAACCAGAAACATTTTACAACCTGCTTGCCGAGCAGAATCTTCCACTGTCGGACCAGCAAAAAAAACAATTTGAACGTTATTTTGAACTCTTGGTCGAGTGGAATGAAAAGATTAATTTGACGGCTATTACAGATAAAGAAGAAGTTTATCTCAAACATTTTTATGATTCGATTGCACCTATTCTGCAAGGCTTGATTCCCAATGAAACTATCAAACTGCTTGATATCGGGGCTGGGGCAGGATTTCCTAGTCTACCAATGAAAATTCTCTATCCTCAGCTAGATGTGACTATCATTGATTCTCTCAACAAGCGCATCAACTTCCTCCAACTGTTGGCTCAAGAACTGGATTTGGACGGTGTTCACTTCTACCATGGACGTGCCGAAGATTTTGCCCAAGACAAGAAATTCCGTGCTCACTATGATTTTGTAACGGCTCGTGCTGTAGCCCGTATGCAAGTCTTGTCTGAATTGACAATTCCTTACCTGCAAGTTGGCGGAAAACTATTGGCACTCAAGGCTAGCAATGCGCCTGAGGAATTATTAGAAGCTAAGAATGCCCTCAACCTCCTTTTTAGTAAGGTCGAAGACAATCTCAGCTACGCTCTACCTAATGGAGATCCGCGCTACATCACAGTGGTAGAAAAGAAAAAAGAAACACCAAATAAATATCCACGTAAGGCTGGTATGCCCAATAAACGCCCACTTTAAATTTTTTAGTAAAAAATATTTACAAAGTTCGTAATTTCTGCTATACTATCACAAGCAAAGGTTTTTAATGTCATCCCGTGAGGTGACGAAGACACAGAAATATTTGAAACTCTTTAAAGTCTAGATTTTAAAGAAGTCTTACTCTGAGGGCCTATTGCTGTAAAATAATGGGCTCTTTTTTGATGCCCAAAAGTGAGGTTTATATGAAACAAGAATCAACTGTTGATTTGTTACTAGACGTTGACCAACGTCCTTCAGCTGGAAAAGGAATTCTCCTTAGTTTCCAACACGTTTTCGCTATGTTTGGTGCGACCATCTTGGTACCATTGATTTTGGGAATGCCTGTATCTGTTGCCCTTTTTGCTTCGGGTGTCGGGACACTCATCTACATGATTTCAACTGGTTTTAAAGTTCCCGTTTATCTAGGTTCTTCATTTGCCTTTATCACAGCAATGTCACTTGCTATGAAAGAAATGGGTGGTGATGTATCTGCTGCTCAAACAGGGGTTATCTTGACTGGTTTGGTCTATGTCCTTGTGGCTGCTGGTGTTCGTTTTGCAGGTACAAAATGGATCGATAAACTCTTACCACCAATCATTATTGGTCCTATGATTATCGTTATCGGTCTCGGACTTGCAGGTTCAGCTGTTACCAACGCTGGTCTTGTAGCTGATGGAAACTGGAAAAATGCTCTTGTAGCAGTTGTTACTTTCTTGATTGCTGCCTTTATCAATACAAAAGGAAAAGGCTTCCTGCGAATCATTCCATTCCTCTTTGCCATTATCGGTGGTTACCTATTTGCACTAACCCTTGGCTTGGTTGACTTTACACCAGTTCTAAAAGCTAACTGGTTTGAAATTCCTGGTTTCTACTTGCCATTTAGTACAGGTGGTGCCTTTAAAGAATACAATCTTTACTTTGGTCCAGAAACTATCGCTATCTTGCCAATCGCTATCGTAACAATTTCTGAACATATCGGAGACCATACTGTTTTGGGTCAAATCTGTGGCCGTCAATTCTTAAAAGAACCAGGTCTTCACCGTACTCTTCTTGGTGACGGTATCGCAACTTCAGTTTCTGCCTTCCTTGGTGGACCAGCCAATACAACTTACGGAGAAAATACAGGGGTTATCGGTATGACTCGTATCGCTTCTGTCTCAGTTATTCGTAACGCTGCCTTTATCGCGATTGCCCTTAGCTTCCTTGGTAAATTCACTGCCTTGATTTCAACCATTCCAAATGCTGTACTTGGTGGTATGTCAATCCTTCTCTATGGAGTTATCGCCAGCAACGGTTTGAAAGTCTTGATTAAAGAACGTGTTGATTTTGCTCAAATGCGTAACCTCATCATCGCAAGTGCTATGTTGGTCCTTGGACTTGGAGGAGCTATCCTTAAACTCGGTCCAGTTACCCTTTCAGGTACTGCCCTATCAGCCATGACAGGAATCATCTTGAACTTGATCTTACCATACGAAAATAAAGATTAAGATACTTGACACAGAAAGAGAATGAACAAAACGAGCTTCTCTTTACTAACCCCCAAAAGTTGCACAAATAATTATTGAAAGGATTTAGTTCTGTACTTCACAGGACTAAGTCCTTTTATAGTAAAAGGAAGCAAAACAGTACATAATGTGGTATCGTCAATTGAAACAAGGACAAGATAAAAGAGCATCAAAAAAAGGTATTGCAACTTGGCAATACCTTTTTTGAGGTGCTTTTTGAAAGCCATCAAATGATGACTTTTCAGAGGGAGCAAAAAACTGTTCCCTTTATATTCTAAACATTTAAATGTCTTTTTTAAACAGTTGGTTAAAGAAACCGTCTGTATTTTTAAGAAGGGCTTTGAATACCTTAGATTTAAGAGCTACAGTATGAGAGAAGTCATCTGTTTTTTTCAAATCTTCTTCGACTGCTTTATCAAATAAAGGCCTTAACTCATCATAGTTACTGATATGGACGCCATCAATATCGATACCTTCAAAGCCTTTCTTAGCTTTAGCAAGAACCTCCTCGTACCAATGTCTCTTCCATTCCTCAAGAGTATTAAAGTTTCCTTTCGATACTTTATTAATTATTAGCTTATCGCTTAGTAAACCGTGATTGTTTTTATCTGCTTCTGCTTTGTATTTATTTGATACATAACTGATAAAGCCATTTTCATAACCATAATATCCCCACATACGGAAAGCATTGTGCTTAAACGATAATGAACCAGGAGCTCCAAGACTAGTATTACCACCATAAATACCAGCCATCATATTGACGTTTACATATGCTGAGTTGACAGCATAATCTTCAGGGCGATAACGTCCGTTACCTGGATTTCCATGTTTCGTCATGAAGTTATTATCCACTAAATCATTGACGCTAGATAAAGTCATTACCTTTTCTTCACCTTTCAAATCACGGACACTATCCCATTGGTTTGGACCTAAAAGATCATTATACTGAATCTTAGAGCGCATTTCTTTGTCAATCTTCTTGAACCACTTACTATTGTCTCCTTTAATTTTAGGAAGTACAGCATCAGCTTCTACATGATCAAGCAGCATCATAGCTTCATTGTAGTTTCTCATGTAGCGGTCAATGTCATCACGTGTCTTTAATTTGTCAGGATCTGGGTTGTACCATTGGTTACCATCATTTGGACGATGGTAAGCCATATTAATTCCAAGTGCGCCGTATTCACCATTAGTCGTTGAGCTGTCAGGTGTTTGCAGCATACCTTGTGCATAGGCTTCTGCATTTGTACCAACACGTTGACTGTATCCTCCGTAATAGAGCATTCGGTCATTGACGTGTGTTGTTTCATGTGTAAATGCTGAAATACCAAATTGTGATATTAAATCGGTTACCATAAAGTAAACTTGGTCATTATTGTTTGCACTATCGTAAATACTAGCCATCGCTCCCATGGCTCCATTTGTTGCGTGGAATTTGCCAGTTGGACCATACAATTCTCTAATAGGTCTGATAATTGCCCCGTTCTTTCCGTATCCCATGCTGTTTGCACCGTCGACTCCATGGTAGTTTTGGTTATCCCAAACTGGTGTCGGTACCATATTTTGGCTCTTAAGAAGTCTATCACGAACATTAGATAATGATAAACGTGACCAGAAATCTAAATAAGTTTGTTGAGCATGTGCAACTTCATCAATCTTAGTTTTGAACTCATTACGAGCTTCTTCTGTATGTTTTCCATATTTCTCAAATGAACTGTACGCCATCGTGTTATATGTTGAAATTAAGAACATATGGGCATCTTTAAGCGTTAGAAGTGGTAAAATCATACGACCATGAACACCGTTATCTAAACCATCAAAGACTCTATGACGTTTATTGACAAAGTCAGGATTTGTAGTTTTAGGTTCTGAAACATAAACATTCTTAGCTGAGTGGATAAACCAATCATTGATGTCTTTATCCTCTGTAAACAAACGCATGTTGTATTCTAGGAAGTTACGAAGACTACCTTTACCAGTATTACTTGCAATGATTTCACGATAAGCATCCTGAGTTCGGTCACCCTTTAAGTTCTTCTCGCTAGACCCGATGTTAATCAAGCGATCTAACACACTTGGTGTTTTACCGTAGAAGTCAGGTTTAAATATCATAATGTCTTTGATACTCATACTGTTGTCAGTATACTTAATGTTATAGTAACGGTTCAAGTAAGATAGAGCCATCATGATTTTAGCTTTATTATCGTCAATTTTCTTCACAAGTGCTTTCATCGCAGCTTCGTCACTATTCAATTGATGATCTTCATTTTCGACTAAAGCTTTCACAAATTTATCAAGATTGTCTTTGACGTCAGTAAAGCTTTCTTCTAGATACAAATCAGCTGGATTTCCAATAATTTTACGAACATCTTGCGAATCGTATGTGACTGAAGATAACTTCTCTTTCACATCTGCAATCAGTTTGTCTCGATTTTTAACAACCATATTTGGTGTATAGACAACATCACCAAGACCAGATACGCTATATTCACGCACTTGTTGGACTTTAGAATCCTTGAGTGTGACCCCCATTTCTTCTTTTGTACCATCTGCATAGTGAATCATTATTTTATCGATATCCGATAAATCGGTCACGAATTGACCATCCTTCATTCCCGTAACAGAAAGGACTTCTTTCTTAGCTAAGTTTGAATCTTCTGCAAGTTTGTTACCTTGGTTGACAATCCATTCTTTATTATAAAATGGTTGAAGTTTCTCAATATTACGATAAGCCCGATCTCGATCTACTTTATAGTCTTGGGTTGACTTATATTCATCTTCTCTTCTGGTTAAACGATTTAAGCGATTGACCACAGGTTCGTTGATTTCGTATTTGTCAGCAGTAATATTAAAGGCTGCAATTCTCTTGTTAGCTTCATCTTGACTAATTTCTTTAATTTTGTCACGAGAACGTTTGTATGAATGCTTACCTGAACTGACACCTTTGACAACAAAGTTACGCTCTAACCATCCATTTGTGAAATAACCACCATCGTAGTCCAAATCTGAAGAACCAAAGAACTCTTCACCATTTTCAACTCTCATCATTGAAATATTATCTTCCAGTTTACCGAAAGGAAGATTGCTATTGATAAATCCACCTGTTTCAAGCAAAACTTTAGTCTTAATGGTTCCTTTGGTGACTGATTTACGAATTGAACCGTATTTACCAATTCCCATAGAGTCGTTGCCATTATCTGTTTTAGCAACTAAACCACCTATACGGGCTCTGTTAGCAACAATATCAGCCTCGACATATGCTTTTGCAACATTACCTCTCCAAATCTCACCGGCAATACCAGCCATATATTGACCTTTATCACCAACACCCGTGAGTTTACCGATGAAGGCTACATTTGTCAACTGACCACCACTATCGATTTTATTGACGATACCCGCAATATTGTTATTAGCAACTACACTACCAGTTACCTTAACATCTTCAACAGTTGCATTTTTCACCATATTGGCAACAGGTGCTATTCCGTCAGCCCAAGGCATATTGATATCCACATTACCTAAATTAATATTTTTCACAGAACCATTTTCAACACGGTCAAATAAGGGACGGGCAATGTTATGAATTGTATATTGTTTACCATCAACACTTGATAGATGTCCCTTAAACGTACCTGGAACATATTGTTTGTTAGGTGTTGGTACATTCGTTGCATTCAAATCTGCTCCGATTTTAAATGTACCATTTTTATTAACATTCATAGCCTCTACTAAATCTTTAAAGTTATAGTAGACATTATCTTCTTTAGGTTGGGGTTTTTCTATATAATAAACATACTTATTGCGCGCCTTAGATGGATCAATGTGTTGAATCAAATCTTGAGCTTCAGCAGTGATTTTATAAAGTTTCTTACCTTCTTCAGTCACTTCTTCAATTTTATCAACTGCTAAACGTGTTACTTTATTATCACGACTAGTGATTTTTAAGTACATTTTCTTCACATCTTCATCAGAAGGTTTTTCGCTCATGAAATCACTTGGTGTTTCAGTACCATCATCATTCACCTTCACTAAATTAGTAGATGAAATATTTTTAATTTCGACCTTTTTCAACTCCAAACGCAAAGGTTTTTCATCCAGTTTAGATGTTTCATCACCTTCACCACGGTTGTAAGTCATTGTTGTTGCAATTTTATAATCTTTGAATAAATCCAAACCTTGAATAGCGTCTGTCAATTTTTCTTTAGATAAATCAACTCGCTTAACAACAGTGTCCCCATCTTTAATCTCAGCTATAATGCTCTTGATTTCAGCATTACCTGTATTTTCAAGAGTGTAATCCAATTTAGCTGAACGATCCATCGCATCTTCTGTAACCTTATCTAAAGTCAAAGTTGGAGCAACTTTTGACGTATATTCTGGCAACTCAGCTTGAACTTCTGGTTCTCCCTTTTCTGTGACTACTGCTTCGGGTAAGGCTGGCTGAACTGCGGGTTCCCCTTTCTCAGTCACAACAGCTTCCGGCAACGCTGGTTGAACTTCAGGTTCCCCTTTCTCAGTCACAACAGCTTCGGGTAAGGCTGGTTGAACTTCAGGTTCCCCTTTCTCAGTCACAACAGCTTCTGGTAAGGCCGGTTGTACTTCTGGTTCGCCTTTGTCAGTTACAACAGCTTCCGGTAAGGATGGTTGAACTGCGGGTTCTCCCTTTTCTGTAACTACTGCTTCGGGTAACGCTGGCTGAACTTCTGGTTCCCCTTTATCAGTTACAACAGCTTCTGGTAACGCTGGTTGAACTTCTGGTTTTCCTTTGTCAGTTACAACAGCTTCGGGTAATGCCGGTTGAACTGTTGGCTCTACAAGGTTTGTACCTATTGGTTGCGTATAGTCAGGCTTCTCTGCTTTAGGAGCCTCGTCTGGAACAGTACCTACAGGTTCAGTGTATGCTGGTTTTTCATGAACTGCTGGCTCTACAAGGTTTGCTCCTATTGGTTGCGTATAGTCAGTTTTTTCTACTTTAGGAGCCTCGTCTGGGACTGTACTTACAGGCTCAGTGTATGCTGGTTTTTCATGAACTGCTGGTTCAACTAAATTACCGCCAATTGGACCTGTATATTCAGGTTTCTCATGAACTGCTGGCTCTACAAGGTTTGTACCTATTGGTTGCGTATAGTCAGGCTTCTCTGCTTTAGGAGTCTCGTCTGGAACAGTACCTACAGGTTCAGTGTATGCTGGTTTTTCATGAACTTCTGACTCTACAAGATTTGCACCTATTGGTTGCGTATAGTCAGGTTTTTCTACTTTAGGCGCCTCGTCTGGGACTGTACTTACAGGCTCAGTGTATTTAGGTTTCTCAGCTTTAGGCGCTTCATTAGGGATACTTTCCTGAGTTTCAGATACTGGAACATTTTTTGTCCTCTCATCCTTATGTTGAATTTCTGAAATTGCATTATCATTAAGGGGTAAGTATCCAATATAACGATATCCAGCAATTTGAACTACTCCTTCATTACTTGGAGCTTTCAAAGGATTGCTTATATCGAGAGCTTGCATACTAGAAAGACTAATCAGTCCGATAGTAGTAACTAAGAACAAACTACTAACTTTTTTCTTTTTATGAACCAAAAGGACTAAACTACCAACAGCTAATAGACCTAAAGCTGTAAGCACAGAAGTCGATGAACCTGTTGCAGGAAGAGCTTCCTGCTGATAAATAAGAGCATAACTTGCTTCATTATCAGTAGGAATTCCTGCCTGAATCATACTTTGTTCTTCCTTTGTAAGAGCGCTTTTTTCAACATAATGATAGGTAGAAGCATGGATGACTGACGGTGCAACCAAGACACTTCCGAGTAACACCGAAACAACAATCCCACAGATTTTTCGGATCGAAAATCGTTCTTTTTTAAATAATGACAAGCGTAATCACCTTCTTTAATTTTATTTCCTAACAGTAAACACTATTTTTTATTTTCAAAAATTGAACTTCTAAAATCATCAGTTTGGTCAAGATAAGCTTTAAAGATTGCTCTCTTCAACTTATGAACCGCACTATCTGTTTCTGGATTATAGTTATCCCAATGAGGAGTTTCTGTATCCTTGCGGACAGCTTCATTCATTAGTTGTTGCAACTCATCTATATTGCTTGTAGTTTTGGTTGCAAAGCTTGTCCATGATTTACTTGTATCATTAAAGGTAACTTTATTCAATTTGCTGAATTTTTCTTGTCGCTCTTTATACATGGCCTTTTTAAAATCACTCCAAGTGTCGTATTTACTATTAAATAATTTTTGAAGTACTAATTTATCTGTTACCAATCCTTTAGTCTTACCATATGAGGTAATCGTTTTATTATTTGCCCTAGCATCGGGTTCAAATTGATTTGAAATATATGGCACCATACCATCTTTAAATCCTTTAGCAGCTAATAGTTCATAGGCCATACGACGTCCCATCAGGTCACCTGGCGTTCCGTCATCATTACTTAATGCTGCATAAATCGGCGCAAATAATTTAATAGTGAAGTAGCCATTTCTTTCGTATTCACCTAAGGCATATTCCCTAGACGAAATAATATTATTCTCAATCAAATCATTAAATGAATGTAATTTTTCAGCTTCTTCTGCGGTTAAATCTCTGACAACATTTGTTGCGTAGACATTATTTCCATCTGGATCCTTAACAAATTTATTCTCGATTTTTCTTAGAGTATTCATTTTTTCGTAAACACTCAATTTATTCACAACAGACTGCCCTTCAAGATATTCCAACATATAAACAACATCAAACATATTGTGGACATATTTTTGAAGATCTGTCGCGTCTTTAAATCTCGTAGTTGGATCGAGTATTTGTAATCGTTCTTCTTCTTTACTATCCGATTTTAAATGTTTCAAGATCGAGTTGATGGTGATTGTCGCATCATCTGGATGGTCTGGTGCTTGTAATAAGCCTTTGGCAAAGAACTCTGGTCCCAAGCCACTTCTTCGACCATAGCCACCAAGATAGATGTCCTGATCTGAGTCATGCGTCATTTCATGTGTATAAGTGATAGCTCCATCCTTATCCAACATACGATAACCCATATAATAAACGGCATCCCCTGTAGCATAAGCACCGTGTCCATTATGACCAACTTTATTTCCAACAGGTCCAAAGAAATGTTTCATTGCAGGATTTGGACTATCAAAATCTGATACTGTTTGGGCTTTTCCATTGGTATGGTCATCTCCAAATTTATAGGCATCATAAAGCAAGATATTTCGGTAAAGCTTCTCACGCCCTTCCTTATCTAGAATACGATACCAATAATCGTAGTGATCTCGTTGACGCTCTGCTGTTTCGTGAGCACTCTTTTCAACAAAGCTATTCAAATCACCACTTGCTTGATGATCTTTATTACGATAGCGATCATAAGCACCAAAGCCTAGACTAGAGATAGTTGAAATGACAAATACTGATCTTTCTGGCAAGGTTAGTAGAGGCAGTACCATGTTACGGTATTTCCAACTGTCGCTAGTGATTCGATCATAGACACCGATAGAATACTTGGTGCCAGCTTTTTCCTGATTAGCTTTTACTTCTGGAATATTAGATTTTTCTTCAACGATTAAGGCTTTTGTCTGAGATTTAAACCATTCATTGTTAGTTTGATGTGGTGCAAATGCTTTACGGTAAACTTCTAAAGCACTAAATAAATCTTTTGTACTGTAGTTATTAGTCAACAAGGCATTGTAAGTAACCACATTATTTTTAGCCAAGAGATTGTTGTAGCCAGATTTACCTAGTTCAATAATCGTATCAAGAGGAGAGGTATTTCCCTTACCAAAGAAATCCATATGGAACATAAGCAAATCTTTTGCGCTAGCCTTGTCAAATTTGAAACCATACCAGCGTTCTAGATAGGTTAATCCTAGCATCAAAGCTTCTTTGTTTCGCTTGATTTTATCAACAATGTAATTGTCAATAGCACTATTATTTCCAGAAACAGCAGCATCAGCTGAAAGTAATTTTTTAAGAGTTTCAGTTAAGTGATCTTTTGTCTTAGTGAATTGCTCATCTAGATAGAGTTCTGTTAATTTAACATTATCCGAAATTCCTAACAAATTCTTAAGAGCAGTTGGATTATACTGCACTGTATTTAAGTCATTTTTAACTCTATCTATTATAGAGGTATAATCTTTTAGGAAAGTATTTGGTGTGTATACTAGACCTGTAGTTCCAATAGTATACTCAGCCAGATTTGCAAAGTCACTATGGTAGGTTAAGCTTACTTTCTCAGATGTTCCATCGTTGTAATGTAGTAATAAGTGATTGATAGAGCGCTTGTCTGAAGTAATATCTGAAACCACTTCCTCATTTTTCATAGCGACAACAGATAGCAGTTCTTTCTTAAATAGATTAGTATTAGTTGATAATTGATTTCCATATTTCACAATGGTGTCTCTATTATAGAAAGGCAATAATTTTTCTATATTTTTATATGCAACCTTTCTTGTCTCCTGATAATGAGCTGCCTTGGTATAATCTACATCCTGTTTAGCAGAATTTGTAAAATCTTCCACGGTTATAGTTTTCTTTGTAGTAATCTCATCTTTCTTGGCTTGAACTGCTGTTTTTTCAATCTCAGTACCACGTTCTACAGTGGAATCAACTGACATTACCTCATCTCCAACTGCTTGAACATTAACTACCTTATTATCTTTATTACTGTAAACCTCTGTCTCCTTCATACCTTTGAAGTGGTAACCAGAAATCGCATTCCCATTTGTAATATTCATATCGCTGAGAACCTTATTCAAGTGGCCGGTATTATCATCTGCTCCACCTTCTTGTGTCCATAGGGAACCTGCAACTCCACCAACTCTAGCGAATGGTTTAGCATTATTTATTTCACCTTCAGCATAACTATTTGCTACAGTTGCATTATTTTCTACGATACCTGCAATTCCACCAATGGTTTGGTTAGAATATTCTGCATTGCTTGAAATAGTTACTGATGCTATAGAATGGCCTACACTAGCATTTGTACCAGTTAATTGACCGACTAGACCACCAATTGCATACTGAGAGGTTGTAACAAAGGTATTTGTTATTCTTCCGGTGAAGCTACTATTTCTTACTGTAGAATTATCAACTTTTTGAACAAGTCCTCCGATACCTAGCTCACCAGCAATGATTCCATTTGCGTGAACGTTATCTAAAGTTGAAGAATTTGTGGCTTCCTTAGCAACTGATGCGACATGATTCTTACCAGAAATATTGATATCTTTTAAGGTGAGATCCTTAACAGTAGAGTGTTCTAATTTATTGAATAACGGCTTTTTCAAATTATAGATAGCATAATGTTTACCTTGATGACTACCAATTAATGTCCCGGTAAATTTACTTGTAACGTAACTTTCTTGGTTTTCACCTAACTCAACCTCACGAGCATTCATTGTTGCACCCAAAGTGAAAGTTCCATCAGGTCTACTATTCATATCAGTTACTAATTTTTTAAATGATGTGTAGATAGGGCTATCGTTTTGAACAAGTTTTGGAAGATAATATGTAAAATTGTCTTGGTATTGATTGTCTACAGATTGCTTCAAGTGTTCCAATCTAGCCGTGATTTTATAGACTGGTTTGCCATCTTTTGTAGTATCCTCAATGTTTGAAACTGGAAGCAGTACATCTTTAAATTTAGCTGACTTCACTTTGATGAAATAAGCAGATTTATTATCTGGTACTTTATCTAAGCTTGTATGTTGTTTTGATTGATTGCCTTCATAACTATAGAGTTCCACATCAGAAACACTTCTTAGTTCTATTGTTTTTTCTGGATCTGTTTCTTTCGGCTTCTCAACGGGAGTTTCAGGTTTTAGTTGCTCAATATTCCCCTTGTATTCAGGAAGTGGATCTACCTGTTCTGGTTCTACTATTGCTCCTGCCTGTGGACCTGTGTATTCTGGTAGGGGGGCAATCTGCTCAGGTTCAACAATAGCCCCAGCCTGTACGCCTGTGTATTCTGGTAGGGGGGCTACCTGCTCTGGTTCGACAATAGCTCCAGCTTGTGGGCCTGTGTATTCTGGTAGGGGGGCTACTTGTTCTGGTTCTACTATTGCTCCGGCTTGCACTCCCGTGTATTCTTTCGGTGCTTCTACCTTCTCTGGTTCTACTATCGCTCCAGCTTGTACTCCTGTATATTCTGGTAGGGGGGCTACTTGTTCTGGTTCTACTATTGCTCCGGCTTGCACTTCTGTGTATTCCTTCGGTGCTTCTACCTTCTCTGGTTCTACTATCGCTCCAGCCTGAACTCCTGTATATTCTGGAAGCGGTGCTACCTGTTCAGGTTCTCCTTTATCACTTACCACAGTATCTGGCGACTCTGGTTGAACCTCAGTCTCACCTTTGTCAGTCACAACCGCTTCCGGTAGCTCTGGTTGGACTGCTGGTTCGCCTTTTTCAGTTACAACTGCTTCGGGTAACGCTGGCTGAACTTCTGGTTCACCCTTGTCTGTAACAACTGCTTCGGGTAACTCTGGTTGGATTGCAGGTTCAACTACTGCCCCTGCCTGTGGACCTGTGTATTCTGGTAGTGGTGCTACCTGCTCTGGTTCAACAATAGCTCCGGCTTGTGGTCCTTTATATTCTGGAAGCGGTGCCACCTGTTCAGGTTCTCTTTTATCACTTACCACAGTATCTGGCGACTCTGGTTGAACCTCAGTCTCACCTTTGTCGGTCACAACCGCTTCCGGTAGCTCTGGTTGGACTGCTGGTTCGCCTTTTTCAGTTACAACAGCTTCGGGTAACGCTGGTTGGACTTCTGGTACACCTTTATCTGTTACAACTGCTTCTGGCAACTCTGGTTGGACTGCTGGCTCACCTTTGTCGGTTACTACAGCTGCTGGTAGTTCAGGCTGAATTGCGGGTTCAACAATAGCTCCAGACTGTACTTCCTTATGTTCTGCACCAGTCTCAGGTTGTTCCTTTATAACTTGAGCTTTTTTAGTACCTTTTTCGACTATTCTTGTAACAGGCGCACTCATTGAAGTTGAAACAATTTCTCGTGAAACCTCTTCCTTGTTTACAGAGAATATTCTGACGATTTCAACTTTCTTACCTAATTTACCTTCTTGTTTTACTCTTACAGTTCCTTCAGCTAAATCAGGATTTTCTTGAATTTCTTCTTGAAAATCTATTTTTGTCTCTATAGTTTCGTCACGATATAAGAGTTCAGGTTTATTCAACTGGCCTGATAGAACTTCATCCTGTGGATTTAATGTATTTACCCCAGTCTTTTCTTTTGGAGAAACCTTCTCGTCTTTTTTCGTTTCTAGATTCTTATGTTCTGCTAATTGTTCTTGCGAATCTGAAGATTGTTTCTCTTCTTTTCTTGGATTCGTTAATTCTGTAGAAAGAGGTTTTTCAACTACTTGAACTTCTGTCGGCTTAGTTGAAGAAACAGGTGTTTGTTCCTGAATAGCTTGTACTGTTGATGGATTCTCTACAAAATTCGGTGTAACATTATAATCCACCTTTTGTTGTTTTGTAGGAGTGGCAACTGAACTCTTTTGATTACTTACTTCAGAATCAGAAGTAGTTTTTCCCTCTTTGATATATCCAATATATGTGTAACCTGAAATGTCTTTAGGAAGAGGCAATTTTTCTCCAGAGGTCAATTCATAGTCCGTATTGTAATTCAGTAAAAGATTATTTTCTAAAGCATGAGCCGATACAAGAACACCATTTCCTATTCCTGCAACCAATACTAAATGTAACACTGTTTTATTCTTAATTTTTTTCTTAGAAACGGCAAAAATTAAAATCCCCAGAGTAGCTAAGCTAGCACCAGCAACTAGGGTTTGCATATCATTCTTACTTCCAGTGTTGGGTAAATCTCCCAGTTGATTTTGGGAATTTAACTTATAAACAAGATAATAAGTCTCATCATCATTCTCCACGTATGTCGGAATATCATAAACGAGCTGATTCTTTTCTTCTGATGATAACTCTGACTCTGTCACATATTTATAGTGAACACCTTTAGTCTCATGAGCCTCTACAGATGAACTACCTAATACAGACATAAAAAACAAACTTGAAATCGTAGCAGATACAAGTCCTACTGATAATTTTCTAAATGAAAAACGCTGCTGTTTTTCACCAAAATACTTTTCCATGATTCCTCCTTGAAATAAAATTTATATTTATGTTACGAAGGCCTTTAATATATTAGTGTATTATCTATAAAAAAGGCATCACACTTTAATTATACTCTTAATTTACCAAAAAGTCTTAAAATTGAGTTGCGTTTTCATACGTTGTTTTATATGCTTTGTTTTATATTATTTTTGGGATACAATAACACCTACCATGAAACTTCCACGGTAGGTGTTACTCATATCACTAATCGTTCTAAAAATGGTTTGAGGCAGTTGAGGAGAATTCCTTCTATCCAGCTTTCTTGTGCTGAGGAGAGATGATCTGCTGGGAGGCTTTCTTTTAAAAAGTCTCGGACTTGTTCTGGTGCGATTTCAAACTCAAAGGCTTTCATTTTATAGAAAAAGTCGAGCAGATGGTCGGATAAGTATTCAGTTGAAAAGGGGACTTCTCCACTTTTTCGATATTCTAATAAGAGCCGAGCAAATCGGGATTTTTCTTCAGGAAGCTCACGAAAATAGGAATTGAGGAGCCAGGTCTGCTTCTGCTTTCTTTCAATTGGATCCTGACTGGCAATTCGTTGGTCTTTTTCCAGCTCTTTTTGGTATTGTTTGGCCTTGATAGCCCGTTCTGTTCTATTTTTACCAAAAAGAATTTTCTCCCACTTGCGTTCTTCTTGGGTTAGGGTTTCTGTAAAGCCAAAGTAATCTTGGTAGGCACGCTCTGCTGGTCCCATGGCTAGAACCAGATTGTCTGCATACTGCTTGGCGATTTTATCCCTCTTCCTGCGCTCTTTCTCAGCCTGGATACGCAGTTCTTGTTCGTAGTCAATTTTCTCCTTACCTAGCTTGACAAGGTAGAGTTGGTCATCTGGCTTTCCAAGTAAAAAGGGTTTGATACATTTTTCTAAGACTTCTTCCATACGAGCCTTTTTCTTTGGCTCTGCCTTGGTCCAACTTCCTCCCTGAAAGACTTCTAGGAAAAGCTGGTAGTCTCTCTCAGGTGAGAACTGATTACCACGATTGGGTTTAAAAACACCTTTTTCCCAGAGCCACTTTAGAAGTCGCTCGTCAAAGTCACTTTTATTGACCTTGATTTTCTCCTTTTTCTGGGCTTTTCTGGTCAGATTTTCAACCTTTCTGAGCAGTTTTTCTTCCTCTTCCAGTTGCTGGTCAAGGGACAATCGATGAAAATGAC
Source organism: Streptococcus mitis (assembly GCF_002860865.1). GTDB lineage: Bacteria > Bacillota > Bacilli > Lactobacillales > Streptococcaceae > Streptococcus > Streptococcus mitis_AT. The sequence goes on along the minus strand of NZ_PKIE01000001.1, from coordinate 479,220 downwards.
GAACACAGTCGCTACCAATTGGAAAGAGGCGTTGACCTGTGACACCATTAAAGAGTTCGTAGGCGTACTTGATGGCATTCCCACAGACACAATTGCTACGGCCGATACCGTTAAAAATCAAGGAAACTTCACTCCATTCCTTGGTAGCTTGTTCCCAAGTATCAGCTTTTGAAGCCTGTAACACCGCATCATGCAGGGATTTTCTAACTGGAAGTGTCATGAGGTCTCCTTTCTAATATTCAATGAAAATCAAAGAGCAAACTAGGAAGCTCTAGCCGCAGACTGCTCAAAACACAGTTTTGAGGTTGCAGATAAGACTGACGAAGTCAGCTCAAAACACAGTTTTGAGGTTGTAGATAAAGCTGACGTGGTTTGAAGAGATTTTCGAAGAGTATAAATTATACTTTTACAACTTGAACCTCGTCTTTACCTAGTAAAATCAAGTATTTTTCAATATTTTCAATCGAATAGGCTCGAGATAAAGCCTCTCCGTATAGGGCTAACTGACCACGATAACGGTCTATGAGTTGACTTGGTTCATCATAGCGGTCTGTCTTATAGTCGAATAGAACGATTTTATCCTCATAGAGTAGATAGCCATCAAGGATACCACGGACAACAAAGTCTTCCTGACTCTTTTGGTCTCGTTTGAGCATGGAGAAGGGTTGCTCGCGATAGAGATGGTCGGTATTAGCAAGAATTTCCTGACCGAGTGCTGTGTCAAAGAAAGCAAGAATTTTAGCAAGATTGATCTTGTCTCTGACAGCTGGACTCGTTTGAACTTGTTTGAGAGTTTCTGTCAGGCTAGCAAGTGTTGGTCGCTGGCTGAGGTCAATTCTCTGCATCAGTTCGTGGGTAGCACTACCAATCTTAGCTCCTGTTACCTTTTCTTTGCTTGAAAAATCTGGCAAATCAAAGCTGATCTTCTTGTCTACTGATTGAACTTGACTAGCAATCTCGACACCTTCCATATCCATAACAGGTTCGTAGAATTTCTTGATTTGACTTGGAGTTTGAACACTAGGAAGTTCAATAGCTGCGCGGTGAAGAGTATTATAAACTTCCACCTCCTTCAGCATTTCAAGGGCTTCTTTGATGGTTTCTGACTGACGGTTATCTGCTTGAGAGCTATCTTGTAGAGGGCTCTTGTTTTCCAAGTCTCCGATAGCTTCTCTGGTCAACTGATCTTCTACAACAAAACGATAACTAAAGTTGAGATTGTCCTTAGTAAACACTTTACTGATAGCCCAAAGCCAATCTTGGAAATTCCGTGCTTGCAGTCTAGTATTGCTATTTAGTTTTCCATTTTTATCTGCTGGGTATTCCTTGGCTTCCAGCTTTTCGCGAGAACCCTTGCCGACAAGATAGAGCTTTTTCTCAGCCCTCGTCATAGCAACATACAGTAGACGCATTTGCTCAGAATAGCTTGCCAGCTGTAATTCCTCTTCATTCTGCCTATAGGTCAGACTAGGAATGGAGAGTTTGATGGTTTTAGGATAGTGATCTTCAACTGCTCCTGTCTCCATTTTGGCAATATATTTGACACCAAGTCCATTTTTACGGCTGAGAATGACCTCTGACATGCTGTCTTGCTTGTTAAAGTCTTGATCCATATTGAGGATAAAGACGTAAGGAAACTCTAGCCCTTTACTCTTGTGGATAGTCATGAGCTCTACTGCATCTTTTGGCGGTGCGACGGCCACGCTTGCCAAATCGTGCTGGGCTTCTAGGACTTGGTCAATCATACGAATAAAGCGGGACAAGCCCTTGAAATTGTTCTTTTCAAACTGATCAGCACGCAGAGCTAGGGCATAGAGATTTGCCTGTCTAGCAGGACCATTTGGCAAAGCCCCAACATAGTCATAATAAAAACGGTCGTTGTAAATCCTCCAAATCAAGTCATAGAGGGAGTGGGTCTTGGCACACAAGCGCCAAGAAGCCAAGATATTCAGGAATTGCTTTAGTTTCTCAGCTAGAGCCGTGTGAATCAAGTTTTTCTGGATTGTTAGCATTTTTTGTGCATTGATCAGTTTCTCATAGAGATTTTCTTGGACTTTATCCTCTGCTTTCTGAAGGGACAAACGTGCTAACTCGTCTTCATCAAAGCCAAACATTGGAGACTTCATAAGGGCAACCAAGGCATAGTCTTGCAGGGGATTATGAATGACACGAAGGGTATCTAGCATGACTTGTACTTCTAGAGATTGGAGATAATTATTTTGTTCACCGTCGGTTTTAACAGGAATCCCGTACTCAGACAGAGCGAGAAGAATCTGGTCATTACGACTGCGACTGGAGGTCAGAAGGGCGATTTCTTTAAAGGCAACACCTTTTTCTTGATGAAGTTTCAGAATCTCCTTGATGACTAGGCGCATTTCACCTGTTAGTTTCGTTTCTGCTTGGCTCTCTTCTTCCTCACCAGAGTCGTCCTTGTCGTAGAGGAGAAATTCTGCCTTGTTGTCTGGATTGGGAGTCAGTTTGGTATTGGCAAAAACAAGCTGGTGCATGTTATCATAGTTGATTTCGCCGATCTCTTGGTCCATAAGGCGTGCAAAAACATCATTGGTTGCTGACAGCACTTCTGAACTACTACGGAAATTTTCCTTGAGCAGAATCAGCTTTCCTTCTTGTGGATTTTGCGCATAGCGTTGGAATTTTTCATTGAAAATCTGCGGATCTGCCTGACGGAAACGATAGATAGACTGCTTGATATCTCCCACCATAAAGCGATTGTGGCCATTAGACAGCAACTCCAACATCCGTTCTTGAATATGGTTGGTATCCTGATACTCATCGACCATGACTTCGTGGAAGCGTTCCTGATAAGCCTCACGAACTTGCGGGAATTTCTCTAAAATCTCAATGGTGTAATGGCTGATATCAGCGAATTCAAAGGCGTTTTCCTGGCGTTTACGCTGACGATAAGCCTCTACAAAATCACTCATGAAGGTTTGGAAAGTCTTAGCTAGTTCCCATGTATCTCCATGATAACGTTCTTGATAGTCGAGAATGATTATCTGGTCTGACAGTTGTCCTAGTTTAGCAAACTGGGTCTTTCTCTCTTCGTTGTAGGCATCGGCCAGTGGCTTCAAATCAGCCTTACGACTGGCATTAGTCAGAGATCGGCCGTTTTTCTCTTTTGAAATGGCGACGACACGCGCAAGTACTGCCTGATAAGCCTGACTATCGGACTCCTGATTTAGGGAGCCAATTTCATCCAGAATCAACTGAACATTCTCTAGATAAGCAGCCTTTGCAAACTCCTTGGCATCATTATCCAGATGGTAACGGAAAAAGCTTTCCAAATCCCAAAGGGCTTGTTTGATTTGCTCAGTCAGTTTTTCTTTTTCACTGGTAAAATCAGCTTTCTCAAAGCCTTTGAGGAAAGATTCACTCAGCCACTTTTGAGGGTTGCTGGTGGATTGGAGAAAGTCATAGATTTTATAGACTTGCTGGCGTAGCCCCCGTTCATCCTTGCCACGTCCAGCAAAGTTTTTCAGCAAATGACTAAAGGTCTCTTTCTGCTTACCTTGGTAATGGGCTTCAAAAACCTCATGAAAAACTTCGTTTTTTAGAAGTAGTTGCTCGCTCTGGTTTTGTAAAATCCTGAAATTAGGCGCAATATCAATCAGATAGCCATGTTTGCCAAGGAATTTTTGGGTAAAAGAGTCCATGGTTCCGATAGCTGCGTTGGGTAGGTCTGCCAACTGTTTACCTAAGTGTTGTTTGAGGTCAACATCGCTACTTTCTTGGATTTGTTGGCTGATTTTTTTCTCCAAACGTTCTTTAAGCTCGGTGGCAGCCTTGACAGTAAAGGTTGAGATAAAGAGTTGAGAAATTTCGACACCGCGCGCCAATTGATCTAGAATGCGCTCTGCCATGACAAAAGTCTTCCCCGAACCAGCCGATGCTGAAACCAGGATATTCTGACCAGAAGTGTAGATGGCTTCGATTTGCTCGGCAGTTTTCTTTTGTTCCTTGCTCAAATGCGCTTCTGCTTCTTGCAATTTTTGAATTTCCTTCTCAGTTAAAAAGGGAATAGGCTTCATCGATTCAACTCCTCTCTTATTTTTTCAAACCAAGCTTGCTTGAGTTTTTCTCCGACCAGACGCTTGCCGTCAGCCAAGTCCAACTTTTCTAGGAAACGGGCTTGACCCAAGTGATAATTGGCTTCAAAGCCAGTAATGGCTTGATGTTGCTGGACGTATGGGGCAATGCTTCTGCCATTTTCAGTATAAGGATTAATGGCGAACTGGCCTGCTAAAATCTTCTCAGCAGCTTTCTTGTAAAGATGGGAATTGTAATCCAGTAGGAGCTGGAATTCCTCATCTGTGAGCTGATTGGCCTTGTTTTTGTTGTAAAATTCGCCCAAATGACTGCTTTCTTTTTCTAAAAAGATGCCTTGGTATTTCATTGACTTGCTAGCTCCTACTACTGCACCTGCCAGACTTTTAACGGCCATCAGAGATTGGACAGGTTCAGCCATTTCCAAGTACATGGCACCAAAAAAGTTCTGCTCCCCTTCTCTTTTTAAGGCAGCTAGATAGGTTGGCAACTGGGAATTGAGTCCATTAAAGAAATGGGGAAACTGGAACTGAGTTAGACTAGATTTGTAGTCTACTACTCCTATCGCTCCATCAGCTTTCAATCGGTCAATGCGGTCAACCTTACCTCGTACAAAGACACTGCGTCCATTGTCCAATTGAATCAAGGCTTGCTCTTTCCCACCGAAATTCGCTTCCTCTTTGATGGTTTCGATGGCTGGATTGTGTCGGAGAATATGTCCAGTTGTCCGTGCAACATCAAGCAGAACTTCCTTGGTAAACTGGGCTTCCAAACTTTCTTGATATATAGCTTCAAATTCCCGTTCCTGACTGGTTTCGTGGATAGATTGTTCTAGACGTTTGTCAAAGGATTCTTCGTCAGGCAACTGCAAGGCGCGTTCAAAAATGCGGTGTAAGAAATTTCCGTGACTACGAGCATCTGGACGTAGGCGCAATTCCTCCTGCAAGCCTAGAACATAACGGAGGAAATAACTGTATTGGTTCCGGTAAAACTCTGTCAAACCAGACGTAGACAGGTAAAATTCCTTGTCAGCTGGATAGAGAGCCTGTAAGGTATCCTTATCCAACTGCTTACTGCTTGGACTGGTTGGGAGGGCTGGATTTTTCAGACCTTGCTGGTCTAACTTTTTACCCATGACACGCGACAGAACCTTAACAAAGGTCAAATCTTGCTCAGTATCACTCATCTCGCCCTGCTGGTGATAGGCAACCAGACTAGACAAAAGACTGTGATAGGACCCCATATCCTCCTTAGATAGCCCTTTGTGATTCATCCTCCTCTCTTTTCGACTAAATCCAAAATGGACCAACTCTTGAAGATAGACAGATTCCTTACTTTCACTTTCATTAAAAAGGCTTGGAGCTGACAAGACCAACTGCTTACGAGCAGAATTGACCAAGGAAAGCATAGTGTAACGATTTTTCTTGAGATTTTCACTGCTGGCAATCAGCAATTGTGCCCCTTCCTCTGTCGCTTGGTTTAGGTTTTGCCTTTCTTCATCTGTCAAAAGACTGGTATTTTGCGCGATTTTTGGTAAATTGTCCTGTGTTAGCCCAATGGCGTAGACAAAGTCAGCCGTTAAGGGCGCAATCAAATCGTAACTCTGCACCAGAACGGTGTCCACTGTCGCTGGAATGGTACGGTATTGAGATAGGTTCATTCCAGAATGGAGCAAGGCTAGGAAGTCCTCTAGACTAACCTGTGAACCAGCAAAAACAGTCGCAAATTGTTCTAAAACATGACAGAATGCCTTCCAAACTTCAGTCTGTCTTTCTTGTTCTACAGCTTCCATAGTGGCTGTTAAGTCTTGCAACTGCTTAGTCACCGCTCCTTCTTTTAGAAAGACATTCCACTTTTGCAAGAGATTTTCAGCCTTTTGTTTTCGACTGGCAAAGAGGGTCTCAAGAGGTGCTACAATCCGCAAACGAAGGGCATTTAAACGTTCCAAATCAAATTTTCCGTGGTGGGATTTGGTGAAGGTTTGCTGAAAGGCTGGCAAGCCATTGATACCAAGATAGCGGATATATTGCTCAAAAGCATCAATATCAGCTTGATTAAGGTCGGTATACAAACCTGTTCTGAGGAGGTTAATCAAATCCTCCTGATGGAAACGATAGCGTTTCAAAGCTAAAATAGATTCGACAAACTGTGTCAAAGGGTGGTGAGCCATGGATTCGCTTCTACCAAGATAGAAAGGAATCTGATACTGGTCAAAAATCGTTTTCAGCGATAATTGATAAGAAGCTACATCCCCCAAGAGAATACGGAAATGCTTGTAACTCAGATTTGAGTTCTCGTGTAATTTCTGACGAATGCTACGGGCTACTAGCACCAACTCCTCCTTTTGCGTCAAGCAAGACCAGATTTGTAAGTTTTCACGATCCTTCTCATCGACCTCCAAAGTGAGTTCTGAAAAGTCATAAGAAGACTCCAACAAACGAGAGGCCTTATCAAAACTATCCATCTGCTCATGAGTTTGAGAATAATCCTGGGCAGGAGTTTGGTATTTAGAGGCTAGATGATGGAGAAACTCCACACTGGCTTGGTAGAGATTACCCTCGCTAAAAGGGCTAGTATATGCTTTCTTACTAGCATAGGCTCCAATGACAATCTCAACACCCTTGCCGTGAAGTAAGTCCACAATCCGCTCTTCCTCAGCAGAAAAACGAGTAAATCCATCAATAACCAAGGCGAGTTGAGTAAAATCACTACTAACTTTGTTATTCTCAATAGCCTCAATCAAATGGGACAACTGACTTCCTTGAGCCAATTGACCTTGATTAAGATAGGCCGTTACCTTCTCAAAAATCAAGACTAAATCGGCTCGCTTGTCCTCATCCGTCAAACTCTCCAAGTCCAAAAAACTCATCTGAGCAGTCGTCATCTCATGATAAAGATCAATCAACTGCTGGATAAATTGAGGATCCTGCTTGATAGCTCCATAAACACGTAAATTCTTGGGATCAAGTTCGGCAAGACATCTGTAAAAGGCCATCCCAAGACCGATGTCATCTAGACTGGTCTTGGCAGGCAAATCATTCAAAATCAGGTAACGAGCCATTTGAGCAAAGCGCGTGACGGTAATCGCAAAAGAAGCCTGCTGGGACAAGCATTCCAGTACGGCGCGTTCCTTTTCAAAAGAAAGAGAGTTGGGAGCGATGTAGAAGACCCGCTTGCCAGCAGCAACTAGCTCCTCTGCCTCTCTAGTTAGAATTTCTGTCAAAGAAGTCCGAATATCAGTATAAAGTAATTTCATCTCTGCCTCGTTGGAATTTTTCATTACCTTTTATTATACCATGATTAGACAGCCAAGTCTGAAAATAATCAGTTCTTGCTCATTTGTTGAAAAGAAAATGCCGGAAAGTTCCGACATTGTTTTAGTAAGCTAACTTCCTGAAAATAGTTGTAACCATACATCCCAGAAGGCAGTGATATTGATGAGAATATGAACTAGTATTGGATAGTAGAGACTTTTTGTCATGCGATACAATAGAGCAAAAATAAGCCCTCCGCTAGCATAAATGAAAAAAGCAAGAGGAGTTAAAGCGAAATTGATATGAATATAACCGAAAATAATAGCAGAAAGCAAGACATCTCCGTACCAAGGCGAGTTTTTAAAAAAGGTTGTCATAAGCACACCGCGATAAATCAATTCCTCAGCAATAGGGCCGATGAAGCAAGCTATGAGCAAGAAATAGGGTAATTCCTGTCTCCCTATCATTTCTATCGTTTCATTCAAAGAAATTTGATTTGAAGACGAGGGTATGAAATAAGACAAGAGGAAGTCAGACATATACGAAATGATGTAGCCCAGTAAAAGGTAGATAAAGTACCTCGGCTGCCACTTGAAATGAAAAGTCTTCTTTCCTGCAAAAACTAGTAGATAGATGACTGCTAATAAAAGACCTCCACTCTCCATCCAAAGCAGAATCTGAAAAAATTCACGACTTGCTGGTAGATAAGGCTTTGCGAGGTGATTGAAAAGCCTCCAAAACCAAGTTGATTTGTAAAAAATTAAGGACAATGCTAGTAAAATCTGAACAATCCATTTTTTCATCTTAAACCCTCTGTTTTCCTTGACTAGATTATTGAATATAATGGTTTACTTAACTGTATAACAAGTTTAGTATAGCATCTCTTTACAAAATATCCTCTTCAAATCATGAATTGTCATCAAAACATCCTAGACTGTAAAATCAATTAAACCCTACCCTTTTACCATTATCTCCTCTAACAAAGGAAGACCTATGATTAAGTTACTAACCTTGGACATAGATTGATTTCTCCTAAATGAAGCCAAAGCCCCCCAAAAAAATCAGGTGGTTTATTTGGCCTGAACCTTACGGAGCAAGACAAATAAAAGCCAGTATTGCTACTGACTCTTACATCATTTTAATTTAACAAGATAAAATTATGCCTCTGGTTTCGTCGTAACTGACTCACTTCCTTTTAGCAAAGCAAGCAATTTTTCTGCTTCTGCCATGATGCCATTATTATCCATGGTTTGGAGACTCAGATTATTTCGTAAACCAGCTAGGCTCTCTGTCACATTGTTTTTCAAGCTAGCATCCGTTACTTTATCAAGTAAAGCTTCTACTTCTTTAAGCTTGGCTTCTACTTTTTCAGTCTCTACTTGAGGGACTTCAGCTTCGTCTGTTGTATCGTTAGCAACTCCCTCTGTCTCGTCTTCATCAGTGCTCGGTTTATAAAGATTATCTACTGAAGGGTTTAAACCTGCGTGATTCTCTTTTTCATCAGATTCAGGGCGAGTTGGCTCACTTACTTCATCATGTTTCTTATCTTCATCAGGTTTACTGTCTTCTACTTTATTTTTACGAACATGGTCGCTGGCATTTCCCCAACCATTATCTGAGTGAGGACGTTCGTTTGGATGTTCTACATAGTATTTTACAGTCGCAAAGAGATCCTCTAAACTATAGCCTTTAGGTGCCTCATAAAGTCCTTCGTCAAACCAAGAAAATTTAATGTTATGGTAATGGTCGTAATGAGGTATAATCAAGCTACCGTTTTTAACTTCAACAGTATGTTGGAGATTGTAAGGCATGTGATCAAGTGGAACCTTCTTAGCTGCCTTCACTTTATTATAGATTGCTTCTACTCCTTTAACCTCAGTATTTCCTGAACCCTGATTCTCTGTTGAAGGAGGTGTCAAACCTTTCTCTTTAGCATAAGTCTGAGCTGCTGCTCTTTCAGCTTCAGACAAACTTTCTTTCTTAATCCAATGACTATGAGTCATATGTGGAGTTACATAGGCATCGCCTTCATCGCTAGTTATGTCACGAGGATCAAAGATATAGCCATCTTCTGTTGTATACTTACCTGCTAATTTCGCTAATTTAATTTCATCGTCCGTATAAGCAATTTGAGCATTTGGTTTGCCAAGTCGCTCTGGATGGGTAATTGGTGCTAGGAAGGTAAGAATATCATCAACTAACTTGACTTTATCACTTGAAACATCATTAAGACGTTCCAATAGTTTATCCAAAGCGTCAAAATCAGCTTGGCGCCCTTTATTAGAAATCAAATTTTGATGAACTTTTGCTAGTAAATCATAAACCTTGTTGTAAAATTCTTGATCACTAGAAGGGATGGTACTTTTCTTAGCTCCTAACACATGAGACAAACTTTCTTGTTTGGAAAGTTTATTATCAATGGCTGCAACAGTTTCTGCTGAAAGTTCCTTAGCAGAAATATAACGAGAAATTCCATTCTCTTCGAAGACATAACCATCAGCTACTTTTCGAACCGCCTGTTTCACCAATTTTTCATCAATTGGATTGCTTGGAGATGATTGAGGATTTGGTATAGGTTGTGGACTTGGTACTGGGGTAGGATCTGGAGCAGGGATTAGATTTGGTCTTGATGGTAACCAATGACTTGAACTATAATGAAGTGGAATCATTCTTGCAATCTTCTGCTCTAAATCAGACATTTGTGAATAAGGAATAAAGTGATAATGGTCTCCGTGAGGCACTGCTACACCGTTAGCTGTACGTTTGATAATTTGTGCCGGATCAAAGACTAGACCATCCGATTCCACATGGCGTTCTGATAAAGGTTTGGCATACAATTCACTTAGAAGTGTTGGGATATCTTCCACTTGATTTTGATGATATGTTGGGGTGACAGTCAGGTTTGGACTCTCTGTCAAACTTGGTTGGGCTGGTTTAGCATTATCACTAATTGGTTTACTTGAGTTTGTAGAAGAATGTGAGCCCTGCTTCCCATTCCAATAGGCTTGGGCTGCAGCCAATTCTCCTGCTGATAAATCACTCTTAGGTATATAGTGGAAATGATTGCCGTGCGGTACAACAAAAGCGTCACCTGTATCATCAATTACATCTGTCGGACTAAAGACATACCCATCATCCGTTGTATAAGCGCCTCCAGTTCCTCGATTCGGTGCCGGAGTATTGAGATTAAAGTTTGGTTTAATCGGTGAACTTGGTGTTGAACTTGGTTTATCTGTACTGCTTGGCTTCGTATTATCAGCATGACTTTGAATTGGCTGACCTCCAATTGGTAGATTTCGAGCCAATTTTTCTTCCAAAGCAGACATTTGTGAATAAGGAATGAAATGGAAATGATCCCCGTGAGGCACTGCTACACCATTGGTAGTACGTTTTGTAATCTGCGCTGGGTCAAACACCAAGCCATCAGACTCCACATGACGTTGGCTAAGTGGCAAAGCGTACAATTCTTGAAGGAGACTAGCTAAATCCTCACTTTGACTTTCAGGAGCAGTTGCAGAATCTTGAGGAGCCTCAGATTGACTCGTTCTCACACTAGATCTTGTTTCTCCCCTGCTTGAACGATATTCAACCGTACTTAATTGACCACCTTTTCCAGATAAGAAGGCTTGGGCAGCAGCTAGTTCACTAGCAGACAAGTCACTCTTAGGAATATAATGGAAGTGATTGCCATGAGGAACAATATAGGCATCACCCGTATCCTCAATGATATCAGAGGCATTAAAGATATAACCATCATCCGTTGTATAGCGTCCTTGAGCTCTGGCAGCAACTACCGCCTGATCGTTAGAACCGCCTCCATGATTATGACTGTGTTCCTGCTTCTGACGTTTAATCTCTTCTTTTGTCCGAATATTGTCCGCATGAGCTGCATCCTTAAGGTAAACATAGTATTTCCCGTCTACCTTAATCACATATCCACCCTTAATTTCATTGACAATGTCTGAATCCTTCAACTGATAATTCGGATCTTTCATCAGCAGTTCTTCACTGATGATGGCATCATAAGGAACCTTGCCATTATAGTAATGATAATGGTCTCCATGAGAGGTCACATAACCTTGATCCGTAATCTTGATGACGATCTGTTCTGCGTTGATTCCCTCTCTCTTACTGACTTCATCTGGTGTCAAGTTCTCTGCTTTTTGACCAGCCTGATCACCGTCTATATAAGCAACTCGATTAGAATCTTTCTTAACTTGACCAGCTTGGTACCGTCCAAGTTCATAAGAACAAACACTTAGGGCAAGAACTGCCACTGAACCCGCTACATATTTTTTATTGATTTTCATTCTTTCCTCTTTTCTTAAGCCTATTTGATTCACCACAAAACGATGAACCGGTTAATTAACTAGTTAATAGTTTACTCTTTTTAGTATTCCTTGTCAAGAATTTTTCGTATATACATAATAAAAATGAAAGCCTCTTTATCGAGACTTTCATTTTTCATTGGTTTATTTTTCTTTGCTTACATATGTAGGATTACTACCTTTTAACAAAGCAAGTAATTTCTCTGCTTCTGTCATGATACCATTATTATCCAAGGTTTGGAGACTTAAGTTATTTCGTAAACCAGCTAGGGTTTCCGTTGCATTGGCTTTCAAACTAGCATCTGTTACTTTAGCAAGTAAAGCTTCTGCTTCTTTGAGCTTGGCTTCTACTTTTTCAGTCTCTACTTGAGGGACTTCTGGTTCAGCAGGTGTTTCCTCTACTGGCTCTTCATCTGCTTTGAAGTTCTTATTTGGATCTTCACTGTGGTCTTTCTTACCTAAGACATGCTCGCTGGCATTGCCCCATCCATCATTAGAATGTGGACGTTCGTCAGGATGTTCAACATAATACTTAATCGTCGCAAATAAGTCTTCCAGAGTATAACCATTTGGAGCTTTGTATGAGTGATCATCAAACCAAGCAAATTTAATGTTATGGTAATGATCCTTATGAGGAATGATTAAATTACCATTTTTAATCTCAACTGTATGCTCAACCATGTATGGAAGTCGAACGAGTGGAATCCGTTTCTCACCTTTCACACGATTGTAAATAGCCGCTGCACTATCTCCAGTTGGATTTGCTTGAGCATCTGCGTCTGCTGACGGAGGTAGAATTCCTTTTTCTTTAGTATAAGATTGAGCAGCTGCTTTTTCCTTATCAGAAAGGCTATCTTTTCCAATCCAGTGACTATGACCCATATGAGGCGTTACATAGGCATCTCCTTCATCACTGATAATATCATGTTCGTCAAAAATGTAGCCATCTGAGGTTGTATACTTATCAGCTAATTGTGCAATACGGACTTCGTTTTCGGTATATTCAATTTGAGAATTTGGTTTACCAAGTCGCTCTGGATGAGTAATTGGTGCTAAGAATGCCAATAAATCATCTACTAATTTTCCTTTATTAGAAGATTCATCATTCAAGCGTTCTGCTAATTTGTCTAAGGCTTGGAAATCAGAAGTACGACCCTTATTTTCAGACAAGGCTTTATGAGCCTCGGCCAATAAATTATATGCTTTATCATAAAATTCTTGGTCACGAGGAGCGACATTTTCTTTCTTCGCAACTAGGGCATGCGTCTCTTGAGTTTTCTTAGACAAGAGATTTTCAATAGCGTCAATCTTATCCTTGGCTAAGTCTTTAGCTAGAACATAACGACTAGCGCCCTTATCTTCTATAATATATCCATCACCAACTTTTCTAACAACCTGATTGACATCAAATTCTGTCGGTTTATTTTCCACTGGTGCTAGAGGTTTGGTAGTAGGGGCTGGCTTCAGTGGAGTAACACTTGGCAAGACACTGCCATTTTGTCCCTTGACGGCTATCATACGAGCCAATTTTTCTTCCAGCGGTGACATTTGTGAATAAGGGATAAAGTGATAATGGTCTCCGTGAGGCACTGCGACACCATTTGCAGTACGTTTGATGATTTGGGCCGGATCAAAGACTAATCCATCCGATTCTACATGTCTCTCTGACAAAGGTTTGGCATACAATTCACTTAAAAGTGTTGAAATGTCTTCCCCTTGATTTTGATGATAAGTTGGGGTGACAGTCAGGTTTGGAGTCTCTGTCAAACTTGGTTGGGCTGGAGCCGGATTTGGATTGTTACTACTTGGTTTACTTGAGCTTGTAGCAGAATGTGAGCCCTGCTTCCCGTTCCAATAGGCTTGGGCTGCAGCTAATTCCCCTGCAGACAAAGCACCTTTTGGTATATAGTGGAAATGGTTGCCGTGCGGTACAATAAAAGCGTCTCCTGTATCTTCAATTACATCTGTCGGACTAAAGACATACCCATCATCCGTTGTATAAGCGCCTCCAGTTCCTCGATTTGGTGCCTGTGAATTGAGATTAAAGTTTGGTTTAATCGTTGAACTTGATGTTAAACTTGGTTTCTCAGGACTGCTTGGTTTCGTATTGTCATCATGACTTTGAACTGGCTGACCTCCAATTGGTAGATTTCGAGCCAATTTTTCTTCCAAAGCAGACATTTGCGAATAAGGAATGAAATGGAAATGATCTCCGTGAGGAACTGCCACACCATTTGCAGTACGTTTTGTAATCTGTGCTGGATCAAACACCAAGCCATCAGACTCCACATGACGTTGGCTAAGTGGCAAAGCGTACAATTCTTGAAGGAGACTAGCTAAATCCTCACTTTGACTTTCAGGAGCTTTGGCAGAATCTTGAGGAGTTTCAGATTGACTCATTCTTAGACTAGATCTTGTTTCAGCTCTGCTTGAACGATATTCAACCGTACTTAATTGGCCACCTTTCCCAGATAAGAAAGCTTGGGCAGCAGCTAATTCACTAGCAGACAAATCACTCTTAGGAATATAGTGGAAGTGATTGCCATGAGGAACAATATAAGCATCACCCGTGTCCTCAATGATATCAGAGGCATTGAAGATATAACCATCATCCGTTGTATAACGGCCTTGAGCTCTGGCAGCAACTACCGCCTGATCGTTAGAACCGCCTCCATGATTATGACTGTGTTCCTGCTTCTGACGTTTAATCTCTTCTTTTGTCCGAATATTGTCCGCATGAGCCGCATCTTTAAGGTAAACATAGTATTTCCCGCCTACCTTAATCACATAGCCACCCTTGATTTCATTGACAATGTCTGAATCCTTCAACTGATAATTCGGATCTTTCATGAGGAGTTCTTCACTGATGATGGCATCATAAGGAACCTTGCCATTATAGTAATGATAATGGTCTCCATGAGAGGTCACATAACCCTGATCCGTAATCTTGATGACGATCTGTTCTGCGTTGATTCCCTCTCTTTTACTGACTTCATCGGGTGTCAAGTTCTCTGCCTTTTGACTAGCCTGATCACCGTCTATGTAAGCAACTCGATTAGAATCTTTCTTAACTTGACCAGCTTGATACCGACCAAGTTCATAGGAACAAACACTTAGGGCAAGGACTGCCACCGAACTCGCTACATATTTTTTATTGATTTTCATTCTTTCCTCACTTTAATTCTTCTGCTAAAACACTCATATTTTCTTCCAGGTTTTCTAAATAAGTCTTGTCATTTTGTGGGTCTGCCTCTAAAGGATTCAGAGTTTTAAGCCCCACACCTGTTGATTTGACAAGAGTTTCAGCTACTTTTGAAGAAGCATTACTTTCTGTAAAAATCGTTTTAACCTTATAGGTTTTAACAAATTCCTGAATTTCTGTAAGTTGTCGTGGACTTGGTTCTTGTTCAGGAGAGATGCCTGCAATACCAAGTTGATTAAGTCCAAATCTCTTCGCTAGATAAGAAAAGGCTGTATGTTGTGTTACAAATGTTTTCTGAGTCGCTTTTTCAAATTTAGGCTGGAATTTCTTAGTCAGTTCTTGAGCTTTTTTGATAAAGGCTTGCGCATTTTTCTGGTAAGTTTCTTTATGCTCACTATCCACCTCTGAAAGTTTATCAGCGATAATCTGGGCTTCTTCGCCAGCTTTTTCAGGATCGAGCCAAGTATGAGGGTCATAGAGTGTTTTTTCATCAACTCCATCCCCTGCTTCCACATCTTCTAGCCCTGGGACGCGGTCTAAAGTCATTCCCTCTGAAGCCTCTAAAACCTTCACTTTAGATTTTTTTAGATTTGGATCCAGACTTCCTGCCCAAGATTCGAGCGTATGAGAATGGTAAACAAAAACATCTGCATCATAGATGGCTGCGATATCATTTGCTGAAGGTTCAAAGGAGTGAATCCCACTACTTGACTGAATCATTCGAACATCATTCAAGTCACCAGATACTTCCTTGACCATAGCATAGATAGGATAAAAACTAGTTACAATTTTCATCCCTTTACCTGACTGGCTTTCCTTTTGACCACAAGCACCTAAACACAAAAGAAAGATACTTAACAATACTAAAAATAAACTTTGTTTCTTCATGGATAACCCCTTAACTATTTAATTAACTGGTAAACATTCTACTCCTAAAAATTTAATCTGTCAAGCTATTTTAAGAAAAAAATTGAAATTTCTTTCACATATAAAAATCTGCTGAGTTTCAATAACTCAACAGATTCTCACTTTATATAGTCAATGAAAATCAAAGAGCAAATTAGGAAGCTAGCCGCAGGTTGCTCAAAGCACTGCTTTGAGGTTGTAGATGAAACTGACGAAGTCAGCTCAAAACACTGTTTTGAGGTTGTGGATGAAGCTGACGTGGTTTGAAGAGATTTTCGAAGAGTATTATTCTTCTATGGTAGAATGCTTATAGCCATAAGTGAAGTAAATAATACTTCCTACTAACAATGCAACTAGGAAAGCAATCCAAGTTTCCATATTATACTGCAACATAAAGGATAAACAAATGATGATTGATAAAATTGGTAATAAGGGTACCAATGGTGTTTTAAATTCTCCAGCTTTGGGCATTCCTTTTTCTTTCCGTAAGCGAATCAAACCATAAGCCAGCATGATCAAGTAGGCCAAGGTACAAATGTTTAAGAAGGCTGCGATACTGGCTAGTGGGAATATTCCTGCAGCTACTGCTGAAGCTAGACCTGTCAAGATAGTAGCATTCTTTGGTACCTTGCTAGTCTTCGTTAGTTCTTTAAAGGAGGCAGGCATTAAGCCGTCACGCGCTAAACTGTAAATCATACGCGATAGGGCATAGGTCATCGAAATACAAACTGTAATCAAGGTCAAGATAGCCACCAATGACACATAGTTAGCTGCCCAACTAATCCCAACGCTACGAAGAGCATAGGCAACAGCATCATCTACATTTAGATGACTATAGTGAACCACACCAGTCAAGACAAGGGTCACCAAGGCATAGAGAATGGTTACAATAGAAAGCGATAAGACAATCCCTCTAGGAATATTTTTTTGAGGATTCTTGACCTCATCTACAGCCATAGAGATGGATTCAAATCCCAAAAATCCAAAGAACATTAAGGACGCACCAGCCATAATACCAGTACTAGCTCCATAGATTTGTCCAAAACCATAAGGAGCAAAGTTGCTCCAATTATCAAGCTTGATATGCCAAATTCCCACCAAAATAAAGAGAGCTAAAGCGGAAAATTTCAAAATTACTAGAATAGAATTAAAGCGTAAGGCAGCCTTGGCATTAAGTAAAACAAGCGAGGTAACTAAAACTAAGACAAGAATAGGTAATAAATCAACAAATGTCCCTGCTTGAGGATTGAAGGTGCCATTTAAAGCCTGAGGAAGGACTATCCCATATTGAGAAAGCAAGCCTTTAAAATAAGCTGCCCAACCCGAAGCCACACCAGATATGGCTGTCATGAATTCCATCATGGTTAACCAGCCAGCCAACCAGGCTGGGAATTCTCCTAAAATAGCATAGAGATAACTGTAGGCACCACCTGTAGCGGGTACTCGCGAAGCAAATTCTGCAAAAAAGAGGGCTGATAATCCCACACACAAGGCAGAAATAACGATTGAAATCACTAGGGCTGGACCTGCTAGAGTTGCGGCTGCAGTGCCTGTAATTGTAAAGACGCCTGTCCCTACCATGGCTCCGATTCCCAGCAAAATCAAATCCCATAACTTCAAATGCCTATGCATCTCCGTTTTATCTAAACTAACATTCTTTGTTCTAAATATATTCATCTTTGACTCCAAAATAAAATGATGATTCTATTTTACCATAAATATAGGAGATTTGTGAATATTTATAAAACATTTTTCTGAAAAAATCTGACTACCTTTTTGTAATAGCTTATACTCAATGAAAATCAAAGAGCAAACTAGGAAACTAGCCACAGGCTGTACTTGAGTACGGCAAGGCGACGTTGACGTGGTTTGAATTTGATTTTCGAAGAGTATTAAGAACCAAAACTCTTGAAGAAGTTGACAATGGCTTGCCAGAGGGCGCTTAAGAAATTACCCCCGTCCTCTAGCGCCTTATCCGCATCAAAGTTAAGATTGATATTTTTAAAACTGTCGCCAGCTTGTGAAACAATACTTTGTTTCAGGTCATTTAGGGTTTTAGTGAAGTCTGCATTGCTGAGGATATCACTCTTTGAGAGGTTCAATGCAAAATTGATGATGATATTGATCTGGTTTCCTGTTATAACCTGATCAAGTTTATAATTTTTTAAAGTATCTTCAACAATTTTACGGACATCTTCTTCTGTCAGATTTCCCTTGCTTTCTTTAGCTTTGGCCAGTCCTGACTTGATATCAGCTAGGGCAACGTTTAATTTATTAGCATCATAGCCTGACTTGTCCTTGTTTTCAGCATTGATATCTGACAAAGCCTTCAACTCTTCTTGAGCCAAGTCTTTATTGGCTTGCGGCACCTTGGCTCCATTAGCTTCTAGCGAATAGTAGATCCCTGCTAAAGCACTCTCACCTGTAACTGGAATAGGTGCTGCTACAGTGATTTTGGCGTGTTCCACACCCAAAGTTACGGCCGCATTGCGGTACATATCCTGCGTCACCTTAGTAATGTTTTCTGGTGTTTCAATCTTGACCTCAAGTGGTGATTTGTCACCTAGCTTTTGAATCTTGGCTGATGAATACAATTGTAAGCTAGAATCATTGGCAACATTCATAATCTTAGAATAGACATCAGGTGTCATGGTCTTGAGTTCTTTGGTGTCTGTTGAGGCATTGTAGCCCAGTTTTTTAAGGGTTTGATTTTTTTGGTCTTCAGACAATGATGAACCTAGGACATATTCAGGTTGAACATAGGTTTCATCGATGACTTTTTGAACATCTGTTGCTGCATGGACACTATTCATAGCTGTTACTGCCCACAAGACCGCAGCACTAGTCAGAAAGAGTTTCTTTCTCATAGGGAATTTCCTCCTTTACCTTTCTAGAGTAATATATCTATCTTAAAGAAAACTTATAAAAAAACACCTGGGCTAGCCAGATGTCGAAAAGAGAGTGAAACATTTGATGATGTAAAGGTTGAGTTGCACCTGTCTAGAATAGTAATAGTTTCCTCCATTTACATAGAGTTCGGCACCGTGAAAAATGGAAATAGGGTGAATATAACTATAAGTCTTTCCAGTGGTATTGCCAAGCAAGGGGGCAACAGTCTCACGAGAGTACTGTTTGGCCAGAGCCAAGGTATTTTCCTTGCCATTTTGGGCGATAAAATCGATATAGGCAGGTCCAAAATTATAGGCTTGAACAGCTGTCCAGACATCTACATCCTTCTTCTGGGCCAGATAGAGATTGTCTGTCAGAGTTTGAACGCCTTGCCGAATGCTAGAGGCATTATCATTGATGGTGTTGGTGGAACCACTTGCAGACTCACTAGACTGCATAACATCGCCTTCTTTTCCTTTTGTTTCAGTATAAATCATAGCGAGCACAAGCTCTTCGTTTGCTGGAGTGTCTTTTTCACTCAAAATTTCTCGCACCATGGGTTGATAGGTCATGACTTGCTTAACATCTTGGTGAACTCGATAAGCTTTATATCCAGCAAAAAGGAAGACTGCTAGTACAAGCACTCTTCGAATTCGTTTAAACATTATTTACTTTGGATATCCTCGATATTTTTGATTAAGATAGAGTAAGTTCCATTGTCATTTTGGATAAACTCAACAGACTCGGCGTCTTGATAGACGTTATTGGGAACGATGAGCTCAATTCCATTTGATAAGGAGAGTTTTTGGTTTTCAAATTTTTTAAGCTGGCGACTGGCATCAATTTCATCAAATTGAACTGGTTCTGGTACAGCTTCCTTGACTTGGTCAATAAAGCTCAAACGAGCCGTCAGATTATTGTCAAAAAGGTCATTGGCCAATTTTTCAGGTGATAATTCATTGCTTTCTTCTAGGTTGTTGAAAATCGCTGATTTGACCTTGGATTGAAATTGAAAATCATCTGTGTTAAAAGTCTCAGCAATTCTTTGGGCTGTTTTTTCCAATTCCTTGATAGATTTCTTAGGAGAAATCTTAGGAGCGACAGCAAGAAGATTTTCTGAAAAATAGTTCAAAAAAGTCCCGTTGTACTTGATTCGTTTTTCAATCAGATGGTACTTGTGGCTTTGAAGATTAACCACCAAGGCCTCATCAGCCCCTGTTCCAAATCCAGGCAAGTTATTCTGAGTCAGCTTGATTGGATTATCAACTTCTCCACCGAGGTGGGTCAAGGTCTCACGCAGAGCAATTCGCAAGAAAGCGAAATGTTCCACGCCTTCTTTAGAAAATTGCACAAAAATCAAGTCATTTGTCTTGAAGTTTTCAGAAATACTGAACTCTTCTTTCCAGAGATTAGCCAGTGTTACTGATGTCTCCAACAAATCGTCTGTGATATGATTGAAGAAGGGATTTTCTTCTTCGAAAATCCCAGTCTTGGCTTCATCTGAATACACACGTTCAATTTTTTTACGCAAGTATTCTTCGATTTTTGGAGTAATATTGAGAAACTTATCCGCTAGGAACAGCTCGGTGTCATCCGGACTGAACTGGTGAATAATGGCTTTCTTAATATAAATGTCCATAAAAGTTTTAGTCCTCGTATAATGGGAAGGCATCTGTCAATTCTTTGACTGCACTTCTCACTTCTTCTAAGACAGCATCATTTTCTGCATTCTTAAAGGTTTTAATGATGAGTTCAGCCACTTTGCGACTTTCTTCTTCACCAAATCCACGCGCAGTAATGGCTGCAGATCCGATACGAATACCACTTGTCTTGAATGGTGACAAGGTTTCGTAAGGAATTGAGTTTTTATTTAGGGTAATATTGACTTCATCCAGCAAGTTTTGAGCAACTTTTCCATTTTCTACAACTTTAGTCACATCCACTAGGAAGAGATGGTTTTCAGTTCCGCCAGAAATGATACGGAAATCAGGATCTTGCAAAAAGACATCTGCCATAGCCTTGCTGTTTTTGATAACATTAGCAGCATATTCCTTGAAGGCTGGATCCAAAACTTCTTTGAAGGAAACAGCTTTAGCCGCCACAACGTGCTCCAAAGGCCCCCCCTGAATACCAGGGAAAATAGCTGAGTTGATTTTCTTAGCTAAGTCTTCATCATTGGTCAAAATCAAACCACCACGAGGGCCACGAAGGGTTTTGTGGGTTGTGGTTGTCGTGATATGAGCGTATGGTACGGGGCTTGGATGTAGACCAGCAGCAACCAAACCAGCGATATGAGCCATATCTACCATAAGTTTAGCCCCAACAGTGTCCGCAATTTCACGGAATTTTGAAAAGTCGATAATTTGAGAATAGGCTGAAGCACCTGCTACGATCAATTTTGGTTTTACTTCTTGGGCTTGTTTCAAGATAGCATCAAAGTCCAAGAGTTCCGTTTCAGGGTCAACACTGTAAGAAACAAAGTTGTAGGTTTGACCTGAGAAGCTAACTGGAGCTCCGTGGGTCAAGTGTCCACCTGCTGCCAAATCCATCCCCATAACGGTATCACCTGGCTCAATTAAGGCCATGTAAGACGCACAGTTGGCTTGGCTTCCTGAGTGAGGTTGGACATTAGCGAATTTAGCGCCGAAAATTTCTTTTGCACGTTCAATAGCTAGACTTTCTACCACGTCTACCACATCAGTTCCACCATAGTAACGGCGTCCTGGGTAACCTTCGGCGTATTTATTCGTCAAGATAGACCCTTGAGCTGCCATAACAGCCTTGGAAACTACGTTTTCCGAAGCAATCAACTCAATGTTGTTTTGTTGTCGTTCTTCTTCTTTGGCAATAGCATTCCAGAGATCAGCATCATATGCTTTAAAATCATCTTTGTCAAAAATCATAGGTCTTCTCCTTTATTGTGTGACTAGTCCATTAGTTTAATTTTCTTATTAGAAAATCAAACTAAAAGATGCGAATAAACCGTTTCTGCATTTTATCACAAGTATAACCAATTTTTTCATAAAATGCATGAGCACCCAGACGATGATCAGCAGAGTTTAAGCGGATAAACCCATAACCACGTCTTTTTGCTTCTTGATCCAACCCTTGTAATAAGCTTTTACCAATACCTTGACCTTGCGCTTGAGGTGAAACTGCTAAAGCTAAAATATTAAATCCTGCTTTAGAATAAAGTGATTCATAGACTTCAGCGTGGACATATCCAAGTAAGCCATGACTAGCTACATCCTCATAGCCAAGTAGGAAATGATGGGAATCCTGAGACAGTCTAGCTAGTTGGCTAGCCGTTTCCTCTGGACTAAAAGAATAGCCCAAAGCCTCTTGATTAATTGCACAAATAGCTTTCACATCAGTTTCTATTAAATTTCTGAGCATTTCATGCCTCCTCAAAAGAAATCTCTGGCAACTGAGCAAGAATATCTTCTCGCTTAATGGCCCCTTGGCGTAAGATTTTCACCTTATCTCCAGACAAGTCCAAAATAGTTGAATCCTGTCCAGTTAGAAAAGCATCGTCTTCCAGACCCAGAACCTCTTGGTCAAAATCCTTCAGAATTTGTTCAAAGGTTACTCCACTTGCCTGACCTGAAATATTGGCAGACGGTCCAATCAGGGGTCCTGTCACTCGAATTAAATCCAGTGTGATAGGGTGACTGGGCATCCGAAATCCAACAGTTTCAAGACCAGAATTGACCCAATAGGGGACTCTGTCATTAGCTTCGAGAATAATGGTCAAGGGACCTGGTAAAAAGGTCTCTACAAGTTTTTGTAGATAAGTTGGCTGATTCTTAGAAAAGTGCAAGATGTCCTCGAGAGAGGCTATATTGAGATTGAGCGCCTTATCTCTAGGACGTCGTTTGAGCTGGTATACGTGATCAACTGCTTTTTCGTCTAGAGCCTTGGCAAAAAGACCGTAAACTGTCTCTGTAGGCAGAACGACAGCGCCGCCATTTTCCAACTCTTGTCTAATCCTGTTCATCATCAACCACGACCATCCTATCTTGACCAAATTGGTCCTTAAGTGTTCTTACACGTTTTTCAGGAAAATGCTTCCTAAAAAGTTCAGGAACACTTTGACCTTGCTTGTATCCAATTTCAAGGTAAATCTTACCACCGTCTTTGAGATAGTCTTTTGCATCTTCAGCAATTCTACGGTAAATAGCTAGGCCATCCTCGTCTGCAAAGAGAGCTAGATGAGGCTCCGAATACAAGACATTCAAGCCGACCTCTGACTCATCTTCACGAGAGATATAGGGTGGATTGGAAACAATTATATCATATTTTTCAGAAATTTCTGTAAAACAGTCAGATTTTTTAAAAAATATTTGAAGATTTTGATTTTTAGCATTTTCGCTAGCTAATTCTAAAGCCTCTTGAGAAATATCTGCTGCTGTCACTGACCAATCTGGTCTATTTTTAGAGAGTGCAAGAGCTATAGCTCCACTTCCTGTTCCAATATCAAGAACCGAAAGATTTTCTTCATGATTTTCAGCCAGGATAAGCTCCACCAACTCCTCAGTCTCTGGTCGGGGAATCAAAACCCGCTCATCAACTGTTAACTGCATTCCAAAGAAATCTGCATGACCGATAATGTACTGGGCTGGTTTATGAGCTACTAACTGCTGGTAAATTTCCCCTACAAATTGTTTTTCTTCCTCTGTTACCTCTTGCTGGAGGGCAAAAACAAAGTCTGTAAAAGTGAGGTTTTTCAGGCTACGATAGACAAAAGAGAGGCTTTCAGCTTCCTCTCCTTGTCTTATCAACTCTTCTTCAAAATCTGAAAATAATTGAGCTAATTTCATTATTTATTTAATTCTTCTAATTTTTGCGTTTGGTCATAGAGCACCAAGGCATCCACAACTTCGTCCAATTTACCAGACAAAATGGTATCTAGTTTTTGGAGGGTTAAACCGATACGGTGGTCTGTGACACGGTTTTGTGGGAAGTTATAAGTACGAATCCGTTCTGAACGGTCACCAGTACCGATTGTTGACTTACGCTCAGCGTCTTGTTCATCTTGTGCAATCTGAGCAAAGTGGTCAGCAACACGCGCACGAATGATTTTCATGGCCTTCTCACGGTTTTTCTGCTGGGTACGTTCTTCCTGCATCTCAACCTTGATATTGGTTGGCAAGTGAACGATACGAACGGCTGTCGCAACCTTATTGACGTTCTGTCCACCAGCACCAGAGGCATGGTAGATGTCAACACGAAGGTCTTTTGGATCAATATCGTATTCAACTTCTTCCACTTCAGGCATAACAAGAACTGTCGCTGTCGAAGTATGAACACGGCCTTGGCTTTCTGTCACAGGAACACGTTGCACACGATGGGCACCAGATTCATACTTGAGTTTAGAGTAAACAGATTGACCTGAAACCATGGCAACGACTTCTTTGAAACCACCGACACCGTTCATAGAAGCTTCCATGACTTCAAATCGCCAGCCTTGGGCTTCTGCATACTTTTGGTACATAGTTAGAAGGTCTCCGGCGAAAAGTGCCGCTTCGTCACCACCAGCCGCTCCACGAATTTCAAGGATGATGTTCTTGTCATCGTTTGGATCCTTTGGAAGGAGCAAAATTTTGAGTTTTTCTTCGTATTCTTCTTTTTCAGCCTTGGCATCTTTCAATTCTTGCTTAGCCATTTCTTCCAAATCCGCATCTTCGCCTGATTCCTTAATCATCTCTTCGGCATCAACGATGTTTTGAAGGACTTGTTTGTATTCTCGATAAGCCGTCACTGTATCACGGCTTGAAGCCTCTTCTTTTGAGAGATCCATGAAACGCTTGGTGTCCGAAACCACATCTGGGTCACTGAGCAACTCTCCTAATTCTTCATAACGGTCTTCTACAGCTTGTAGTTGATCATAGATGTTCATTTTTCTTCATTCTCCTTATTGATTTCAGGGGCAAAATAATGTTTACGGCAAACTGAGATATAGGTTTCGTTACCACCAATCTGGATCTGTTCTCCATCGTAAACGGGCAGTCCATCCTGTGTTCGCAAAACCATAGTCGCCTTTTTCTTACAATACTGACAGATGGTCTTGATTTCGTCAATCTTGTCTGCTAACAGCAAGAGATACTTGGAACCTTCGAACAGTTCATTTCGAAAATCATTTTTCAAACCAAAAGCCATGACAGGTATGTCTAACTCATCAACAACACGAGCTAGGTCATAAACATGATGACGTTTGAGAAACTGGGCTTCATCGACCAAAACACAGTATGGTTTCTCAGGTAAATCTCGGATAAATCCAAAAATATCTGTTGACTCCTCAATTGCAATGGCAGAGCGTTTCATGCCAATACGACTCGACACATAGCCAACACCGTCACGAGTATCCAGAGCTGAGGTCATAATCACAACACCTTTTCCTTGCTCCTCATAGTTATAGGCCACTTTGAGAATCTCAATCGTCTTACCAGAGTTCATGGTCCCATAACGATAATACAACTGTGCCATGTTTCTTGCTTCACGTCCATTTCTAAATTTTTGCTACATTCTAGTATATCATAATTTTCTTAAGCTTTAAACGGCAAAATGTGGTAAAATAGAAGAAATCAAAAACTAGTGGAGGAAGCTATTATGCCATTTGTACGCATCGATTTATTTGAAGGACGCACACTCGAGCAAAAGAAAGCTCTTGCTAAGGAAGTAACGGAAGCTGTTGTCCGTAACACTGGAGCACCTCAATCTGCTGTCCATGTCATCATCAACGACATGCCAGAAGGAACTTACTTCCCTCAAGGTGAAATGCGCACCAAATAATCTAGCTTAAGCAGAATTGCTTAGGCTTTTTCAATCTCCAAGTAGCATCCATTGAAGAAATAGTTCAAATTTGTTACAATTTGAAAAGAGACTTGGAAAAATTTCCAATAAAAGAGCTATTTATTAAAGGAAACATTATGATTACACGTGAATTTGATACCATCGTTGCTATCTCTACTCCACTAGGTGAAGGGGCTATTGGTATTGTCCGCCTGAGCGGAACAGAAAGTTTTGCTATTGCGCAAAAGATTTTTAAAGGAAAAGACTTGAGTAAGGTTGCTAGCCATACTCTTAACTACGGTCACATTGTTGACCCTCAGACAGGGAAGGTCATGGACGAGGTTATGGTTGGAGCTATGAAGTCTCCAAAGACCTTCACTCGTGAAGATATTATCGAGATTAACACCCACGGTGGGATTGCGGTGACCAATGAAATTCTCCAACTAGCGATCCGTGAAGGAGCTCGCTTGGCAGAACCTGGTGAATTTACCAAACGTGCCTTTCTAAACGGTCGTGTGGATTTGACACAGGCTGAGGCGGTCATGGATATCATCCGCGCCAAGACAGACAAGGCCATGAACATTGCGGTCAAACAACTTGATGGTTCCCTTTCTGATCTTATCAATAATACTCGTCAAGAAATCCTCAATACACTTGCCCAGGTCGAGGTCAATATTGATTATCCTGAGTATGACGATGTTGAGGAAGCCACTACTGCTGTTGTCCGAGAGAAGACTATGGAGTTTGAGCAATTGCTAACCAATCTCCTTAGGACAGCCCGCCGCGGTAAAATCCTCCGTGAGGGAATTTCAACAGCCATCATCGGACGTCCAAACGTTGGGAAATCCAGCCTCCTCAACAACCTCTTGCGTGAGGATAAGGCTATCGTTACAGACATTGCTGGTACTACTCGAGATGTCATCGAAGAATACGTCAACATCAATGGTGTTCCTCTCAAATTGATTGATACAGCTGGTATCCGTGAAACGGATGACATCGTGGAACAAATAGGTGTTGAGCGTTCGAAAAAAGCCCTCAAGGAAGCCGACTTGGTTCTACTGGTGCTAAATGCCAGTGAACCACTGACTGCTCAAGACAGACAACTTCTTGAAATTAGTCAGGATACTAACCGTATTATTCTACTTAATAAAACAGACCTGCCTGAAGCGATTGAAATTTCGGAACTACCTGAAGACGTTATTCGTATTTCAGTCCTTAAAAACCAAAACATCGATAAGATTGAAGAGAAAATCAACAACCTCTTCTTTGAGAATGCCGGTTTTGTTGAGCAAGATGCTACCTACTTGTCAAATGCCCGTCACATTTCCCTGATTGAAAAAGCAGTTGAAAGCCTACAAGCTGTTAACGAAGGTCTTGAACTAGGTATGCCAGTTGACTTGCTTCAAGTTGATTTGACTCGTACTTGGGAAATCCTCGGAAAAATCACTGGGGATGCTGCTCCTGATGAACTCATCACCCAACTCTTTAGCCAATTCTGCTTAGGAAAATAAGAAAAATCCATGATCGTTCTTGCGGTCATGGATTTTATTGTCTTATTAGTAATCTGGTCTTAAGACACCTGTTACGGTTGCTTTAGTTGCTTCGTAGTCGCCATCTACAACAACCTTGATAATGCGTTTTGCATCTTCTTCTGGTGCTGGAACTAGAGGTAATCGAGTTGGACCAGCTTCAAATCCCATATAGTTGAGAACGGCCTTGACAGGAGCAGGACTTGGATATGAGAAGAGGGCATTAACCTTAGGAATGAATTTACGTTGAATAGCTGCGGCTTTCTTCATATCGCTTTCTGCAATGGCAGTAAACATCTCGTGCATTTCATCCCCATTTGTATGTGATGCAACAGAAATAACCCCATCCGCACCAAGGTTCATGGCATGGAAAGCATCTCCATCCTCACCTGTATAAATCAAGAACTCTTCTGGCTTGTGCTCAATCAAGTAAGCCATATTAGCCAAGCTAGTACATTCTTTGACACCGATAATATTTGGATGGTCAGCCAAACGAAGCATGGTTTCTGGAGTCAATTCGACAACTACACGCCCTGGAATGTTATAGATAATAATTGGTAGGTCAGAAGCATCTGCAATGGCTTTAAAATGCTGATACATTCCTTCTTGAGAAGGTTTGTTGTAGTAAGGAACAATAGCAAGCCCAGCTGCGAAACCACCAAATTCCGCTACTTCTTTGACAAACTCGATCGAGTCACGCGTATCATTGGTACCTACACCCGCAATCAAAGGAACTCGTCCATTGACAATCTTTTGTACAGCCGCAAAGAGTTCCAACTCCTCATCGTGGGTTAAAGTTGGACTCTCAGCAGTCGTTCCAGCTAGAAGAATGCCGTCTGTATGATGGGCCAATAAATGCTCAATCAAGGCTGGAATAGCATCAAAGTTGATAGAACCATCCTCGTGGAAAGGGGTAATGAAGGCTGTGATGATTTTACACTCTTTTAAATCTTGATAAGACATAAAAATACCTCTCTATTTCAAAGAAGGAGTTCATCTGAACTCCTAAACGATATGACTATTTTAATTCAAATTTCAATTCAGCTGTTGGACGAACCAAGCCACGTTCATGAAGAGTTTCAGCAATCTGAACTGAGTTCCAAGCAGCACCTTTAAGAAGGTTATCTGAAACAACCCACATGTGAATTCCTTTTTCCGCATCCAAGTCTTTACGGATACGACCAACAAAGGTATCACGTGAACCCACTGCATTGATGGCTTGAGGATAGATTTGATGAGCTACATCATCTTCAAGGACAGCGCCTGGGAAGGCTGCGATAGCTGCTTTCACTTCTTCAATTGGAGCCACTTCTTTTGTTTCGATGTAAATAGACTCAGAGTGAGCTGACAAGACTGGAATGCGCACACATGTTGCAGACACTGCGATGCTATCATCTTCCATGATTTTCTTAGTTTCCTTAGTCATCTTCATCTCTTCGTAAGTGTAATCATTGTCAGTGAAGACATCAATTTGTGGAAGAGCATTGAAGGCGATAGGGTAATGTTTCTTGTCACCGCCTGAAGGTAAGATTTCCGCATGCAAATCACGTGGTTTCACACCATCATTCAAAACTTCACGAAGTTCACGTTGTGTTTCAAGAATTGCTCCCATACCAGCACCTGAAACTGCTTGGTAAGTTGAAACAATGATACGATCCAAGCCCCATTTTTGACGAACTGGCTCAAGAGCTACCATCATTTGGATTGTTGAACAGTTAGGGCAGGCAATAATCCCGTTGTGGGCATCAAGTGCATGAGCATTGACCTCTGGAACAACCAAAGGAACATCTGGATTTTGACGGAAGTAAGATGTATTATCTACTACTACCGCTCCAGCTTTAACTGCATATGGTGCATACTTAGCTGATGTAGAACCACCTGCCGAAAAGAGAGCAATATCAACTCCTTCAAAAGCTGTTTCAGTCGTTTCTTCAATCGTAATATCTTGATCTTTAAATTTCAAAGTCTTGCCTGCTGAACGTGCAGAAGCAAGTAAACGAATTTTATCGATTGGAAGTGTTGATTCTTCCAACATTTTTATCATCTGAGCTCCGACAGCACCTGTCGCGCCGACTACAGCAACTGTATATCCCATAAATAACCTCTTTCGGAATTTTCTAAAAATTTCTATAATAGATGTATTATACTACTTTTTCCATGAATTGCAAAGCTTTTTCATCATTTTTTGGAAAATAAAAATCCCCAGTCGCTAGACCAGGGACTAAGAGGCATCTTCATGTGATGAGCAGGTTCACACAACTCATCAAGGTCCGCTCCTGCGTTATGACCTCCTTATGCTCAATAGTAGTCCGAAGACTACCTATCGACTCATCGCATCTACTATTCTACTAAAGAGAATGACTTTTGTCAACAAACGAAACTCTTTATACTCTTCGAAAATCTCTTCAAACTTCGTCAGCGTCGCCTTACCGTATGTATGGTTACTGACTTCGTCAGTTCTATCTACAACCTCAAAGCAGTGCTTTGAGCAACCTGCGGCTAGCTTCCTAGTTTGCTCTTTGATTTTCATTGAGTATTAATTTTATTTACACAGGTGCATAAGAAGTATCTTTGAAAAATTTGGGGCAGATTTGGGGAGACATAACCAAAACCCTTGTATATCAAGGGCTTTTCTGTTTATTTCATGCTAATTGCCGGGATTGAACCGGCGACCTCATCCTTACCATGGATGCGCTCTGCCAACTGAGCTAAATCAGCTTACTTGAAAAGTATACTATAATCAGAAAATTTTGTCAAGGTTTCCTTAGAAATTTTCCATAGGAAAAAGCCAGGTAAGAGCTACCTAGCTTATCTTCTTCTATTTGCTTAAATCGATTCGGCGACCAATTTTACCAATGATAATCGCTCCAATAATTAATGAGGCAAATTCACCAATTCCTGTTGTGAACCAAGTAAGGAAAAATGGTAATTGCGCCACGATATTCAACTCCGCAGCGATAGTAAACATGGAAATTGAAAAGAGGATTGAAAAGAAGAAATGATCTTTTCGAATTAATCCATTAAAGAGGTAATCTTTGCTGTATTTTGCAAAAAGCCAAACACCTAGACTGAGGAATACTAAGGTTGACCCACCACCAACAAAGACATCTAGCAGTCCGAAGCTAAAGAAATTAGCAATCATACAACCGATGGTAACTCCAATGATGTACTTAGGATTGTAAAAAGCCATAAAATTCATCATTTCTGAAATACGAAACTGATAAGCACCATAGCTGATGGCATTTAGAGGCGGTGTGACAGTCAAAACGACATAAATAGCAGCAACGATTGCAATGTCTGCAACATCACGAATAGTTAATTTTTTCATCTTTTCTCCTTTAGCGGTTGCCCGCGTGTAATATGCTTGGTGAAAGAAGCTAAGCACCAAGGGTTGCTTTATTCAACCTTACTAGTATAGCACAATAGCCTGCTTTATGCTATACTAAAAACATGAAAATTTGTATTCAAAAATTTCTTAACAATGAAATCTTAGCCTATCTCTTTTTTGGCCTTGCAACAACTCTAGTTTCGATTCTCTCACGACTAGTCATTTATCAATTAACCCATAAAGAACTCCTTGCTACTGGGCTAGCAAATAGTATCGGTATCCTCTTTGCCTTTATCACAAATGATATTATCGTGTTTAAGCAAGAAAGGAAGAATTGGCCTAAGCGTCTAGTGAAATTTTCTCTTGCTCGCCTTTCTACTTTTCTGTTAGATTTGCTCTTTACTTTTCTGTTTGTGACTCAATTCCCTCATATTATAGGGCAATTTGTAAATGAAAATCTTGATAAGATAAATGCAATCGAAACAGTTCTTGCACAAATATCAATAATTATTCTTAATTATATTTTAAGCAAACTATATATTTTTAAAAAATAAATTTTTTGAGCATATATCTTGCAAGCTTTTCTTAATTAATATATAATTAAGAGCAAAAATTTTTGAAAGGGGATTAAGAAAATGTTAAAAGATCTTAAAGCATTTTTGCTTCGTGGTAATGTTGTTGACCTTGCTGTCGGTGTGATCATTGCCTCTGCTTTTGGTGCTATCGTTACTTCATTTGTTAATGATATCATCACTCCACTCCTATTGAACCCAGCCTTGAAAGCTGCTAAAGTACAAAACATCGCTGAGCTTGCATGGAATGGTGTTACATATGGTAAATTCTTGAGTGCTATTATCAACTTCCTTGTTGTAGGTACTGTTCTCTTCTTCGTTATTAAAGCTATGGAAAAAGCTCAAAGCCTTACTAAGAAAGAAGAGGCTGCTGAGGAAGCTCCAGCTGCTCCAACTGAGTTGGAAGTACTTCAAGAAATCAAAGCCCTTCTTGAGAAAAAATAATCGATTAAAAGGATCTAGCGCAAAGCTAAATCCTTTTTCTTTACTCTTTCGGCAACTTACCTGCTTTCTCTAGCATTTTCTTAATCAAATAAGGCATCTTAACATTTTCACGACCTTTTTTCTCAATCAGTTTTTTCACAAATTCTGGCATTTGTAAATCTTGAGATTCGGCCAAAATGTTTTTCGTCTCGTCTGAAGGAACTAACTCATCAAAGGTCTCTTCTTCTGGGAGAAATTCCTTAAACTCTTGATGTTCATTGGCTCTGACGGTATTGACCAAGGCGTCAATCAAACGAGAATCTGTATTTGGCATTGGTGGACGATGGTAGTTTACACCAAATTCCTGACATAAGTCATAACATTCCACATCATTGTCAAACAAGACTTCAATATGCTCGCTAATGAAGCTGATAGGAACAAAAATATAATGGTCTGGATGTTCTTTCTGTTCTCTGAGATACTCTAAAACATCTGGCTTAATCCATGGAATCCCGATATCACTTTCACTCTGCCAAGTGTTAGTATATTGCTCTGAACTCAATCCTAGTTTTTCAGCGACTAGCTTGCTATTTTCGAAAATTTGGTCAATATATGGGTCACCAAAATCTAAGGCAAAAATAGGCACACTGTGGGCTGAAAAGATGACTTTAAAGCTATCCTGCTTTACTTCTTCTTTTAAAATTTTACCAATTTCATCTGCCCAATAGTTTAAGAGCGCTTCTTCCTGATACCAGTCCTTAATGACCAAAAATTGAATTTGCTTGCTTTCTAAAAATTTCTCATAACCCATGACAGAGTAAAAAGAATAATGGGGCTCCAAAATCAGGCAAATACACTGTTCAATGCCGTCTGCTTCCATTTGACCAATCACATCTGGGATAAAAGGTCTAGAAAACTTATTAGCAAAATAAACACTATACTCATTCCCCAGTTTAGCTTCTACTAAGGCAACCTCTTCACGGGTAATTCTTTGCAGAGGCGTACCTCCAATAAGTACATAATTATCATAGAGTGTTTGAATCTCGTGGTCTTGAGGTCTCACTCCACGACGAATATTTGTGAAAAAATCAGCCACACCTTCAAAGGTAATCTCTTCTGGCGAACCGAATGTCATCATTAAAATTGCTTTTTTCATAACTGCTTCCTTGTGATATTTTTATCAAGTTTATTTTATCATTTATCCATTAATAAGTAAACGCCAACATAGTGAATTTCCTTAACTTCTGTCTTTTGTTTTTCTTTTCTTTCTATGATACAATGGAAAAAATGAATTCAAAAGGAGTTTTTTATGACTTATCCAAATCTCTTGGACCGCTTCTTGACCTACGTTAAGGTCAACACGCGCTCTGATGAACACTCTACTACTACTCCAAGTACACAGAGTCAGGTGGACTTCGCAACCAATGTTCTTATCCCTGAAATGAAACGTGTTGGACTGCAAAATGTTTATTATCTGCCAAATGGTTTTGCAATTGGGACCTTACCAGCCAATGATCCATCTTTAACACGAAAAATTGGCTTCATCTCCCACATGGATACTGCTGACTTTAATGCCGAAGGAGTCAATCCACAGGTAATTGAAAACTACGATGGTGGTGTGATTAAACTAGGAAATTCTGGTTTCAAACTCGATCCAGCTGACTTTAAGAGTCTTGAGAAATATCCAGGACAAACGCTCATCACAACAGATGGAACAACCTTGCTAGGTGCTGATGATAAGTCTGGTATTGCTGAAATTATGACTGCTATTGAATATCTGACTGCCCACCCTGAAATAAAACACTGTGAGATTCGTGTTGGTTTTGGTCCAGATGAGGAAATTGGTGTTGGTGCTAATCAATTTGATGCAGATGATTTTGATGTGGACTTTGCCTACACAGTTGATGGTGGGCCATTAGGTGAGCTTCAGTACGAAACCTTTTCAGCAGCGGGTGCTGAATTGCATTTCCAAGGACGTAATGTCCACCCTGGTACTGCCAAAGGTCAGATGGTCAACGCCCTTCAGCTAGCAATTGATTTTCACAATCAACTTCCAGAGAATGACAGACCAGAGTTAACTGAAGGTTACCAAGGTTTTTACCATCTAATGGATGTGACAGGTAGTGTCGAGGAGGCGCA
The DNA here is from genome assembly GCF_002860865.1 of Streptococcus mitis. Classification (GTDB taxonomy): domain Bacteria; phylum Bacillota; class Bacilli; order Lactobacillales; family Streptococcaceae; genus Streptococcus; species Streptococcus mitis_AT. The sequence goes on along the minus strand of NZ_PKIE01000001.1, from coordinate 445,793 downwards.
TGCAAGCTACATCATTCGTGATTTTGAAAAAAATGCCTTTGAAGCGCGTAAAGCAGCTATGCAGTCTATCGCTGATAAGATGAATCAAGAACTTGGTAGCGACCGTGTCACCCTAAACTTGACAGACCAGTACTACAATATGAAAGAAGTCATTGAAAAAGATATGACTCCAATTACCATTGCCAAAGCCGTTATGGAAGATCTGGGTATCACTCCTATAATCGAACCAATCCGTGGAGGGACAGACGGCTCTAAGATTTCCTTTATGGGAATCCCAACTCCTAATATCTTTGCGGGAGGAGAAAATATGCACGGACGTTTTGAATACGTTAGCCTTCAGACTATGGAACGTGCAGTTGATACCATCATTGGTATCGTAGCTTATAAAGACTAAAATAGGCTGGGCAAAAACTCAATTTTAAGAGAAAATGAAGTAAATCTTCACACAATAAAACGCATAATATCAAGGACTCAGCACTTGATACTATGCGTTTTTTGATTATAAATACGAATTATTTAGTACAACTTCTCTTTATTGATGAACTGCTTGAGCTGCTGTGATAAGGGTCAACTTGTACACATCATCAGCATTACATCCACGAGAGAGGTCGTTAACTGGCTTGTTCAAACCTTGCAAAACAGGTCCTACAGCCGCAAAGCCACCAAGACGTTCAGCCATCTTGTAGCCAATATTTCCTGCTTCGATACCTGGGAAGATGAAAACATTTGCTTGACCAGCTACCGTACTTCTAGGAGCTTTCAGAGCTGCAGTTTCTGGAACAAAGGCTGCATCAAATTGCAACTCACCATCGATTTCAAGGTCAGGACGCAAGTCGTGAGCAATTTTAGTTGCTTCTACAACCTTATCGACGCTCTCACCAAATCCTGAACCTTTAGTAGAATAACTTAGCATAGCAATTTTAGGCTCGATGCCAAACATCTTAGCTGTGATTGCTGAGTTGATGGCAATTTCAGCCAAGGCTTCTGCATCAGGATTGATATTGATAGCACAGTCTCCAAATAGGTAACGTTCCGTACCACGAACCATGAGGAAGGCACCTGAAGTACGAGTCACATTTGGACGAGTTTTGATGATTTGTAGGGCTGGGCGAACTGTTGAAGCTGTTGAGTGAATCGCTCCTGACACCATTCCATCAACCAAGCCCAAGTAAACCAACATAACACCAAAATAGTTGACATCTTCAACCAAAACCTTGCGTGCATCTTCTTCAGACATTTTTCCCTTGCGACGCTCTACCAAGGCAGCAACCATTTCTTCAAATTGAGGATAATGTTGAGGGTCAATGACTTCATAACCATCCATGATACCTTCAATTTCAAGATAAATTTTAATTTTTTCAGGATTTCCAAGCAAAACAGGAATCACTTCTGTTTCTTTTACCAAACGTTTAGTTGCTTGGAGAATACGAGGCTCTTCCCCTTCAGGGAGAACGATACGAGCATTTTTACCAACTAGGTTGGCTTTGAGACTTTCAAAAACTTCCATGAGTTTTCTCCTTTAAGATAATAATTATACTCTGAAACAGTTTTTATAGAGTATTAGTTGATAACTGAGTAATAAGGTTACTGAAATCATCCGGCAAGGGACTTTCTAACTGCAAGTCCTGTTCTAAAAATGGATGATAGAAGGATAGGTAATGGCAATGCAAGGCCTGACGTTGAATGCCATCGTCCAGACTACCTCCGTACAAGTCATCGCCCAACAAAGGAAAACCAATATGAGAAAAATGGACTCGGATTTGGTGGGTTCGACCAGTGTGCAGGCGAATGTCGACCAAGTGAATATTTCCATAGGAAGCGACAATCTTATATGATGTATGGGCGTACTTTCCACCTTTAGCTACATGTCTAGTAATAATAGAGTCTTCATCACGCGCAATAGGAGCAATAATTTCCCCCTCTGCTTCCAAGTGTCCATCACCTTTAACCAAAGCAAAGTAGCGTTTCTCGATAGATTTCTTCTGCAACTGCTTATCTAGTCGTGCATGGGCATAGCCGTGCTTGGCAAAGAGCATCAAGCCAGAAGTATCTCTATCAAGTCTGGTTACAATGTGAACCTGCTGATTTTCGTAATTTTGCTTGACATAGTAACCCTTGATAAAATTGGCAATGGTATTGGAGTGATTGACACTAGGAATAGAAGCCACTCCATAGGGTTTATTTAAGACTAGAAAATGGTCATCCTCATAGAGAATATCCAGTGGGCGCTCGATTGCTTCCAGAGTTTCAAAGCCTTCCTCGGCGGGAATATCGATGGTAACTCGGTCGCCGATATCCAATAGATACGTTGCATTTTGCGGTTGATCATTGACCAGAATAGCTCCGCCTCGAAACTTAATCTTAGCCAGCAGTCCCTTAGAAACCTCGTGCTTTTTCAAAAAGGTCTTAACCTTGACATGCTCATCTGCGATAAATTCAAACCTCATTCGTCCACCTCGCCGATGAAAGCATCCTTAACACGATTCCAGAAACTGGTGTGACTCGGTGACGCGACAAAGTGAATCTTATGATGGTCGATTTGATACTCAATACGCTCAATATTGCGGAAGGAATAAACGCTATTGTCAACCGAAATAGTATGGTAATCGTTTCTCGTTGGCATGAGTTCAATCTTATCCTTCTTAGGAACAATAATGGAAGAGCCCAGCGTTCGATAGACACGATTATTAAGGCTGGCAATTTCCGTCAACTGAAGAGCTTCAATGGTAGGATGTAAAACAGCTCCACCAAGCGACTTGTTATAGGCTGTACTACCAGTCGGTGTCGAAACTGTTAGCCCATCTCCACGAAAGCGTTCAAAAGGAACACCGTTGATCACAACATCCGCCACCATAGTTCGATCAGATCTGCGGATGCTGGCTTCATTTAATGCTCTAAAAATCTTCACTTCACCATTTTCAAGAAAGATCTTCACATTCAGAACTGGGTAAGAGACTCTTGCTCCTGTATCTAGTTGCAAATTAGTCACTAGCTTATCCAACTCAAAATCACGGTAGTCCGTATAGAAGCCCAAATGTCCAGTGTGAACACCGATAAAGCGCACCTTATCAAGCTGGTCTTCGTACTTATGAAAGGCCGACAAGAGCATGCCATCCCCACCAATGGAAATAACGATATCTGGATTGGTATCATTGAGTATAAACTGATTTCTTTTCAAACGATCTCGCAATTCATACAAAACCCTTTGACTCTGTGGTTTTCTATTAGCTATCAGGTCAATTCGTTTACCTGTATTCTTCATCTGTATCGTCACTGTTTCCTACACCATCATTTAATTTTCTACTCAAAGGATCAAAAAGTGCCTGAGCTTCTTGAATATCATCACGAATTTTACCCATTTCTTCATCTAGCTGATGGGCAATCTTGGATGTAATTTCCAGTCGCTTCTTAATCTCCTCTGGGAAATCCCCTTGGTACTTGTAGTTGAGAGAATGTTCTATCGTTGCCCAGAAATTCATGGCCAAAGTACGAATTTGAATTTCTGCCAAAATGGTCTTGGCTCCATTGATAGTATCAACCGTATATTCTACTACCACGTGATAGGAACGATAGCCTGAGGCTTTTCGATGAGTAATGTAATCTCGCTCCTGTATGATCCGCATATCCTGACGCTTGCGCAAAATAGCCACAACTTCTTGGACATCATCTACAAACTGGACCATCACACGCAAACCAGCAATATCCTGTAAATCGTGTTCTAAGGTCGCATAAGTAATACCGCGTCGAGCCATTTTTTCCTTGATACTTTCAATTGGCTTAACTCGACCAGTCACAAACTCAATCGGAGAATGCTTATTTTGCTTACGATATTGCTTCCGAATACCACGTAGTTTAATCTTTAACTCACCAACAGCTTGAATGTAAGGATCTAGAAATTCTTCCCATTCTAAGGTCATATATTCTCCCTTGTTCTCATATTATCCTTCAAAAATATCTTTGATTTTTTCTCCAGATTTATATACAATAAATACAAAGCTATTATATCATATAATCCGCTTTCATAGATAAAGAAAAGGTAAGAAAAATGAAACATTTAGAAATTGAATTGAAAACACTCTTGAAAAAAGATGAATATGATCGTCTAAAAGACCAGTTCAGAGGTGTCACTCCTGTTCTTCAAAAAAATTACTACATCGACACACCTGATTTTGAGCTGCGAGAAAAGAAAGTTGCTATGCGCATTCGAACCTTTGAAGACTGGGCAGAATTGACACTCAAAGTCCCTCAAAGTGTTGGAAACATGGAATACAATCAAAAATTGCAACTAAATGATGCAGAAAACTATTTGATCAAGAAAGAACTTCCTCAAGGGCTAGTACTGGATGAATTGGCGAAACATGGTATTCAAAGCAAGAAATGGCAGGTACTCGGTTGTCTAACAACACTTCGCTATGAAATGCAAACAGCTATTGGCCTCATGGCGCTGGATGAAAGTCAGTACTTTGATATGACAGATTACGAATTAGAGCTTGAAGTGGAAAATCACGAGCAAGGCAAACAGGATTTCCAACAATTTTTAGAGGAAAATCAGATTACTTATCAAAAAGCTCCCTCAAAATTGGTCCGATTTGTCAAAAGCATGAAAAATAGCTGAAATAATCTCTATTTTTTGGTAAAATAGAAAAGATAAAATACAAAAATCCCAGTTCATATAGGCTAGGCAGATATGGCTAGGATTTAAAAAGTTTACAGAGGACGGTCTATAATGTCAGATAGAAAAAACATGAAACTTTTCGCACTCAACTCTAACCAAGAGATTGCACAGAAAATTGCTCAAGCTGTTGGTGTCCCACTTGGAAAACTATCATCACGTCAATTTTCAGACGGAGAAATCCAAGTAAATATCGAAGAAAGTGTCCGTGGTTATGATGTTTACATCATCCAATCAACAAGTTTCCCTGTTAACAACCACCTAATGGAATTGTTGATCATGGTTGACGCTTGTGTGCGCGCAAGTGCCCACAGTATCAACGTTGTCCTTCCATATTTTGGCTATGCACGTCAAGACCGCATTGCTTCACCACGTGAGCCACTTACAGCTAAACTAGTTGCTAATATGCTGGTTAAGGCTGGAGTTGACCGTGTCCTTACGCTTGATTTACACGCTGTTCAGGTTCAAGGTTTCTTTGATATTCCTGTCGATAACCTCTATACAGTTCCCCTATTTGCAAAACATTACTGCGATAAGGGGCTCCTTGGGTCAGATGTTGTCGTGGTTAGCCCTAAAAATTCAGGTGTAAAACGTGCTCGTAGCCTGGCTGAATATCTTGATGCTCCTATCGCCATTATCGACTATCCTCAAGACGATGCAACTCGCAACGAAGGTTATATCATCGGTGATGTTGAAGGTAAAAAAGCCATCTTGATTGACGATATTTTAAATACAGGACGTACCTTCTCTGAAGCTGCTAAAATCGTTGAACGTGAAGGGGCTACAGAAATTTATGCTGTTTCTAGCCACGGTCTCTTCGTTGAAGGTGCTGCTGAACTTCTTGACAATACTAATATTAAAGAAATTCTTGTGACTGATTCAGTAGCAACAAAAGAAAAAACTCCTAAAAACGTATGCTACATCACTGCTAGTGAGTTAATTGGTGATGCTATCGTCCGTATCCACGAAAGAAAACCAGTCAGCCCACTCTTTGCCTACAACAAAAAGAAATAAGGTGATTCTTTGATTTATTTGGACAATGCTGCAACGACTCCTATGTCAGCAGTTGCTATTTCAGCTATGACCAAGGTGATGCAAGAAACCCATGGAAACCCTTCTAGTATTCATGGTCATGGTCGTCAAGCTGGCAAACTCTTGCGAGAAGCCCGTCAGGAACTAGCTCAGTTACTAGGGACAAAACCTCAACATATCTTTTTCACTTCTGGTGGGACTGAAGGCAACAATACTGCTATCATTGGGTACTGCCTTCGTCATCAAGAACAAGGAAAACATATCATCACAACTGCCATTGAGCACCATGCCGTCCTTGAAACCATTGATTACTTGGTTCAACACTTCGGTTTTGAAGCAACCATTATCCAGCCAGAAAATCAAGAAATCACAGCCCAACAAATTCAAAAAGCTTTACGTGGCGATACGATTTTGGTTTCAACCATGTTTGCCAATAATGAGACAGGAAACCTACTGCCCATTGCTGAAATTGGCCAAATACTCAAGCAACACCCTGCTGCCTATCATGTCGATGCAGTTCAGGCAATCGGAAAAATCCCTATACACCCAGAAGAATTGGGCATTGATTTTCTCACCGCTTCTGCCCATAAATTCCATGGTCCTAAGGGAATCGGCTTTCTCTACGCATCTGGCATGGACTTTGATTCCTATCTCCATGGCGGAGACCAAGAACAGAAAAAACGTGCAGGGACTGAAAATCTAGCTGCCATAGTGGCTATGGTTGCAGCCCTAAAAGAAGACCTAGAAAAACAAGAAGAACATTTTCAACATGTACAAAATTTAGAAACTGCCTTTCTGGCAGAGCTAGAGGACATTCAATATTACTTGAATAGAGGAGAACATCATCTCCCTTATGTTCTCAATATTGGATTTCCTGGCCAGAAAAATGATCTCTTACTCCTTCGTCTAGATTTGGCTGGAATTTCAATCTCTACTGGCTCAGCCTGTACGGCAGGCATTGTTCAATCCAGCCATGTTCTTGAAGCTATGTATGGGGCAAATTCAGAACGCTTGAAGGAATCCGTTCGTATCAGTTTGTCGCCAGAAAATACTGTTGAAGACCTACAAACCCTCGCAAAAACCTTAAAAGAAATTATCGGAGGTTAGCCATATGGCATTTGAAAAAACCATTCAGTTAAAAAATTGTCGTTACGACTACACTCTTAGCCCTTCTGTTAAAAAATTCACCCTCAAAGACAACACTTTTTTTGAGACAAAGGTTGGTAACTATGAATTGACTCGCCTTTTGGAAAAAGTGCCAAACAGCGGTGAAGGCTTCCAACTCAAAATCATTATTAACAAGGAACTTACAGGGGCTAAAATCAATATCACTGACAAGTTTGGCCTTCGTCTAGTTGATATTTTCAAATCAGAAGACCACCACATTCATCAGGAAAAATTCTACTTCCTCATGGATAGCTTGGTAGAACGTGGTGTCTTTACAAAATCAGAAAGATAGAGCCAAAATGTTTGAACTGACCTATAAGGATAACTATCATGTAGAGCGGACTCTCAAGTATGAAGATTATGAGGCTCTCATGCTGGCTCTGTCAGGATGTGTGACCCTACCAGATACACTTTATGTGACTTCTTTGACTTTTAAGGGCCAGGAAGTTTACCAAGGTCTGGTCGGAGACCTCTACCGTTTTCTATCACATGCAGATTTTTTACATTAAAACTAAGATTTTTCTTAGTTTTTTCTTGTTTTTGTTGATTTTTTCACAATGTTTCTATAAAATAGAAGAATAGAAAGGTTGTGATTTTGTGAAAGATAAACAGTCTGCTATTCCAAAAGCTACAGCAAAAAGACTCTCTCTCTACTATCGAATTTTTAAGAGATTTCATGCAGAAAAGATTGAACGTGCCAACTCTAAGCAAATTGCAGAGGCCATTGGGATTGATTCAGCGACCGTACGTCGTGATTTTTCCTATTTTGGTGAACTAGGTCGGCGTGGATTTGGATATGATGTCAAAAAACTGATGACATTTTTTGCCGATTTGCTCAATGATAACTCCATCACCAATGTCATGCTGGTAGGTATTGGAAATATGGGCCATGCCCTTCTCCACTATCGCTTCCACGAACGTAACAAGATGAAGATTATCATGGCCTTTGACCTAGATGACCATCCCGAAGTCGGTAGCCAAACCCCTGATGGGATTCCTATTTACGGGATTTCTCAAATAAAGGATAAAATCAAGGATGCTGATGTCAAGACTGCTATCCTGACCGTTCCCAGCGTTAAGTCACAAGAGGTTGCTAATCTCTTGGTGGATGCTGGCGTGAAAGGAATTCTTAGTTTTTCACCAGTCCATCTGCATTTACCAAAAGATGTGGTCGTTCAGTATGTCGATTTGACAAGCGAACTCCAAACCCTCCTCTATTTCATGCGAAAAGAGGATTAGAAAGCGAAAATCATTTTATGAAAAAACCAGTTATAGGGATTACAGGAAACGAAAAAACTCATCCAGATGATGACATCATGATGAGCTACGCAGCAAAAGGCTTTGTTGAAGGCGTTAAAGACGCTGGAGGGATTCCCATCATCCTACCGATTGGTAATCAAGAAATGGCCTGCCACTATATCAGTATGATTGACAAGCTCATCTTGACAGGTGGGCAAAATGTTGATCCAAAATTCTATGGTGAACCAAAAACCATTGATAGTGATGACTACCACCTTCAAAGAGATATCTTCGAACTGGCCCTCATCAAGGAAGCTATTAAACAGAAAAAGCCCATTTTCTCTGTCTGCCGTGGTACCCAACTCTTTAACGTTGCCATGGGTGGAACTTTGTACCAAGATATCGAAGACCATTGGCAGGATTGTTCCGCCGAGTACACAACCCAACGCTTAGTGACAGAACCAAATACCGTTCTCCGAGAAATCTATGGAGAAATCTCCCATATCAACTCCTTCCACCACCAGAGTATTAAGGATTTAGCACCTAACTTAAAGATTGCAGCTCATGATCCTAAAGATGGTATCATTGAGGCTGTCATGAGTACGGATGATGTCGCCTTTCTCGGTGTCCAATGGCATCCAGAGTTTCTATTTGAAAATCGTCCCAAAGATAAAAATCTCTTTGACTATGTCGTTAATGAACTTTAGATTAAATCTGTCTTTTCACGGTAACTAAAGTAACTAGAATGTGAGACAATCAAATGGTCCAAGAGGACAATTCCCATCAGGTCGCAGGCTTCTTTCACAAGTTTAGTGACATGATCATCATTTCGGCTAGGCGCTACCGCTCCTGAAGGATGATTATGGACCAAGATGAGTGAAGTCGCCATATGCTTGATAGCATAGTGAAGAATCTCTCGCGGCTCAGCGATACTACGAGTTGCAGAACCGATAAAAATGGTCTGTTGATGGATGATTTGATTTTGAGTATTGAGATAGAGCGCCACCAGGTGCTCTTGTTTTTTGTCCCCTAATTCCTGCTGCATCTTCTTGGCCAGCTTTTGACTGCTGAGAATACTTTCCATCTCAATAGTCTCATGTTTATGAATACGATGCCCCAGTTCAATCATTGCTTGTAATTCTATGGCCTTAACGCGCCCGATACCAGATAGACTCTGCAATTCCTGCAGGGTCATTTTTTTCAAATCTGTTAGGCTTGAAAGATTATTCAAGACTTTCTGGGCAATTTCAAAAACGCTAGCTTGACGTGTTCCTGTCCTGAGTAGAATAGCTAGCAACTCTTGGTTACTGAGCGCTTCAACTCCTTCTTTGGCCAATCTCTCTCTTGGCAATAATGAATCTTCTTGGAATGAAATACTGTACATAAAAATCCTCCTCACTTTATTATTCGTGAGAAGGATGGAAAATTAGATTTTTTTCTCAATTGGAGCCACACTGGCTAAAAGTTTTTTCAAACCTACTTCTGGGAAATTGATTTTCAATTCCTGCGTAGCACCACTACCTGAAACTTCCAGAACAGTTCCCTCTCCCCATTTCTTGTGGAGAGCAATATCTCCAATGGACCAATTTGACTCACTAGACGCTGATTTTGCGCCAGCTGTAAATGGACCAAATGGGAGACCGCTTGACTGGATAGATTTTGGGGCAGCACTGCGTTTACGGTCTTGAAGAGCTTGAGCCAAACTCATACCTTGACCGAAGGCAACCCCACCACTGCTATAAGACGCTTTAAAGCTTGTATTTGCTGGACGGGCCAATCCTTGATACTCAAGCAAGTCTGAACTGATTTCGTTAATAAAACGAGTCGGACGGTTGTAGTTGGTACGACCAAAAAGCAGGCGTGAATTGGCATTGGTCAGATAGAGAATTTTCTCTGCACGCGTAATACCTACATAGGCAAGACGACGCTCTTCTTCTAATTCATCTTGATCTTCAGCCGCACGGCTAAGCGGAAAGACATTTTCTTCCATACCAATCAAAAATACAACTGGAAACTCAAGACCCTTAGCAGCATGCAGGGTCATCAAGGTCACTTCTGATGTCTCCTGACTACCTGAATCTGTATCCGCAATCAAGGCCAAGTCATTTAAGAAACGACTCAGTTTGTCCAAACCAGTTTCATCTTCGGGCACATCAGAGGTGTCATCAAAGTTTTTCGTCACAGAGAGGAACTCTTCGATATTTTCAACCCGAGCCTTGCTTTCTAGAGTCGCTTGGACATTAAGAATATCGACATAACCTGTTTTTTCTAGAACCGCCTCAACCAACTCAGTGATACTTAATTGGTCCAGTTGCTCCCGCAAATCCAGAACCATATTGGCAAAATCCCAAATTGACTGGGCTGCTTTACCCTTGATACCAGATAACATGATATTAGCTGAAGCATCTAGCATGGACATGTTTTGCATATTGGCAAAATCACGGATTTTCTCAACAGTACCTGGGCCAATTCCACGTTTAGGCTCGTTGATAATACGCTCAAAACTGATATTGTCACTCAAATTAGCAATGAGGTTGAGATAAGCAATAATATCACGGATTTCCTTACGGCTGTAGAACTTGGTCCCGCCGACCATTGTATAAGGAATATTGGACTTGAGCAGGGCTTCCTCAATAGTACGAGACTGCGCATTTGTACGATAGAGAACTGCAAAATCCTTGTGAAGGAAGTTTTGACTGCGACTAAGTTCATCGATAGTTCTAGCTACAAATACAGCCTCATCCAGCTCATCATCGGCACGATAGTATACGATTTGCTCCCCATCCGCATTTTGAGTCCAGAGATTCTTAGGACGGCGGTTTTTATTATTTTTAATGACCTCGTTGGCCGCTTGCAAAATGGTTTTAGTTGAACGGTAATTCTCCTCCAACAAAACAACCTTGGCTTGGGGATAATCTTTCTCAAAATCCAAGATATTCTGCATATCAGCACCACGCCAACCGTAGATAGACTGATCCGCATCCCCAACCACACAGATATTTTTAAAGCGTGAAGCTAAGAGTTTGACCAGTTGGTACTGAGCATGGTTGGTATCTTGATACTCATCAACGTGGATATATTGGAATTTTTGCTGGTAGTAGGTCAAAACATCAGGATTTTGATCAAAGAGACGCAAGGTCAGCATAATCAAATCATCAAAGTCAACCGACTCTGACTGGCGAAGCTCTTTTTGATAGGCTGTATAACACTGAGCTACGATTTGCGTATACATATCGCCAGCTTGGGCAGCATAAGCTACATCATCAATCAAATCATTCTTGGCATTGGAAATAGTCCCTAAAATGCTCCGTTCATTCCATTTTTTCGGATCTAAGTTTAATTGCTTGAGAATGCGTTTCATGAGAGTTCGTTGCTCCCCTGGATCTACAATAGTAAAATTGCGGTTGTAGCCAATATGCTCCGCATCGCGACGCAGAATACGCACACACATGGAGTGAAAGGTTGCAATCAAACAGTCCTGAGTGGCTGGATTGAGGCTATAAGCACGCTCCTTCATCTCACGCGCAGCCTTGTTGGTAAAGGTAATGGCCAAGATATTCCAAGGATTGACTAGCTTTTCATCAATCAGATAAGCAATGCGGTGGGTCAAAACTCTGGTCTTTCCAGAACCAGCCCCCGCCATGATCAACAAGGGCCCTTCTGTCGTTTGCACCGCCTCAGCCTGACGGTCATTCATTCCATTCAATAATGTGTTCATCTTCTCTTCCTTACTCTTGAAGTCAATATTTCTATTATATCAGAATTCAGGGAAAATATCTTTACCTAGACTGGTTACGTGTAGAAGGCAACTTCTTATATCTAGATAAAAAATGAGCTTGGATATTATTTCCAAACTCATTTATTACTCAATGAAAATCGAAGTGCAAACTAGGAAGCTAGCCGCAGGCTGTACTTGAGTACGGCAAGGTGAAGCTGACGTGGTTTGAAGAGATTTTCGAAGAGTATGAAGTCAATTTCAATATACTAGAACAAACCTAGAACGGTTCCATCGCTTTCAACATCCATGTTGAGGGCTGCTGGTCGTTTTGGAAGTCCTGGCATGGTCATGACATCACCAGTTAGGGCAACGATGAAGCCTGCACCTAATTTTGGTACCAATTCACGAATGGTAATTTCAAAGTTTTCTGGTGCTCCAAGCGAATTTGGATTGTCAGAGAAACTATATTGAGTTTTAGCCATACAGATTGGCAATTTGTCCCAACCGTTTTGAACGATTTGAGCGATTTGTGTTTGAGCTTTCTTCTCAAAGTTCACTTTGCTACCACGGTAGATTTCAGTAACAATCTTTTCAATCTTTTCTTGGACAGAAAGGTCATTATCATACAAACGTTTATAGTTAGATGGGTTTTCAGCGATAGTCTTGACAACCGTTTCAGCAAGAGCTACTCCACCTTCTGCACCATCAGCCCAGACACTTGCTAGTTCAACTGGCACATCAATAGAAGCACAGAGTTCTTTCAAGGCTGCAATTTCAGCTTCTGTATCAGAGACAAATTCATTAATAGCTACTACTGCAGGAATACCGAACTTACGGATATTTTCAACGTGGCGTTTCAAGTTAGCAAAACCGGCACGAACCGCCTCCACATTTTCCTCTGTCAAAGCGTCTTTAGCCACACCACCATTCATCTTAAGGGCTCGAAGGGTTGCGACAATAACTACTGCATCTGGAGATGTTGGCAAGTTTGGTGTCTTAATATCAAGGAATTTCTCGGCACCAAGGTCTGCACCAAAACCAGCTTCAGTAACTGTGTAATCAGCCAAGTGAAGGGCTGTTGTAGTTGCTAAGACAGAGTTACATCCGTGAGCAATATTGGCAAATGGACCACCGTGCACAAAAGCAGGTGTTCCATAAATTGTCTGAACCAAGTTTGGTTTAATAGCATCCTTCAAAATCAAAGCCAAGGCACCTTCAACCTGCAAATCACCTACAGAAACTGGTGTACGGTCGTAACGATAACCAATAACAATATTAGCCAAACGGCGTTTCAAGTCCTCGATGTCCGTAGCCAAGCAAAGAATCGCCATGATTTCGGAAGCGACGGTAATGTCAAAGCCATCCTCACGAGGAATACCGTTTAGAGGGCCACCAAGTCCTACGGTCACGTGACGAAGTGCTCGGTCGTTCAAGTCCACTACACGTTTCCAGAGAATACGACGTTGGTCAATTCCCAACTCATTTCCTTGGTGCAAGTGGTTGTCAATCAAGGCAGAAAGAGCATTGTTAGCAGTTGTAATGGCATGCATATCCCCAGTAAAATGAAGGTTGATGTCTTCCATTGGCAAAACTTGGGCATAACCACCACCTGCCGCACCACCCTTAATTCCCATTACTGGACCAAGAGATGGTTCGCGAATAGCAATCATGGTTTTCTTGCCGATTTTGTTTAAGGCATCTGCAAGACCAATGGTAATGGTTGATTTTCCTTCACCTGCAGGTGTTGGGTTGATGGCAGTAACCAGAATCAATTTTCCAACTGGATTGCTCTCAACTGCACGAATTTTATCAAAGCTGAGCTTAGCCTTGTACTTTCCGTACAACTCCAAATCGTCGTAAGAAATACCAAGTTTCTCTACAACATCAACGATTGGCTTCAGCTCAATACTCTGTGCGATTTCAATATCTGTTTTCATTCAAAACTCCTCTAACCTCTTATATGATAATTCATTATAACACAAAACAAGATTTTTAACATTCTTAAACTCTATAAACGTTCGTGAATATCCCTATTTTCAAGGTTTTTAGAGCCCTTTCTTAAATTTTATATGGCTTTATAGTTTGAAACTATAGTAAATCTTCGTTTTTACCAAAAATTTATCACTTTCATTTTACTTACCGTTTATTTTTGTGTACAATAGTGCTATGAAAATTTTAGTTACATCGGGCGGTACCAGTGAAGCTATCGATAGAGTCCGCTCTATCACTAACCATTCTACAGGTCACTTGGGGAAAATCATCACAGAAACCCTGCTTACTGCGGGGCATGAAGTTTGTCTGATAACAACAAAACGAGCTGTGAAGCCAGAAGCCCATCCCAACCTAAGCATTCAAGAAATTAACAATACAAACGACCTTCTCCTTGAAATGCAAGAACGTGTCAAGGACTATCAGGTCTTGATTCACTCAATGGCTGTGTCTGATTACACTCCTGTTTATATGACAGGTCTAGAGGAAATTCAGTCTAGTTCCAATCTAGAAGAATTTTTAAGCAAGCAGAATCATCAGGCAAAGATTTCTTCGACTGATGAGATTCAGGTTTTATTCCTAAAAAAGACTCCAAAAATCATCTCTCTAATCAAGGAATGGAATCCTCCTATTCATCTGATTGGATTTAAGTTGCTGGTTGATGTTACCGAAGATCATCTGGTTGACATTGCTAGAAAAAGTCTTATCAAAAACCAAGCAGACTTAATCATTGCAAATGACCTGACTCAAATTTCAGCAAATCAACACCGCGCAATCTTTGTTGAGAAAGATCATCTTCAAAAGGTTAACACTAAAGAAGAAATTGCAGAACTCCTCCTTGAAAAAATTCAAGCCTATCATTCATAGAAAGGAAAGCTATGGCAAACATTCTCTTGGCTATAACGGGGTCAATCGCCTCTTACAAGTCGGCAGATTTAGTCAGCTCTCTAAAAAAACAAGGCCATCAAGTCACTGTCTTAATGACTCAGGCTGCTACAGAGTTTATCCAACCCTTGACACTACAGGTACTCTCACAGAATCCTGTTCACTTGGATGTCATAAAGGAACCCTATCCTGATCAAGTCAATCATATCGAACTTGGAAAAAAAGCAGATTTATTCATCGTAGCCCCTGCAACTGCTAACACTATTGCAAAACTAGCACACGGCTTTGCGGACAACATGGTGACCTGTACAGCTCTAGCCTTGCCCAGTCATATTCCCAAACTCATCGCACCAGCAATGAATACAAAAATGTATGACCATCCGGCAACTCAGGCTAATCTGAAAACATTAGAAACCTACGGCTATCAGCTGATTGCTCCTAAAGAATCTCTACTAGCTTGTGGAGACCACGGACGAGGAGCTTTAGCCGACCTCACAATTATTTTAGAAAGAATAAAGGAAACTCTCGATGAAAAAACGCTCTAATATTGCACCTATTGCTATCTTTTTTGCAACCATGCTTGTGATTCATTTTCTAAGCTCACTTATCTTTAACCTTTTTCCATTTCCAATCAAACCGACCATCGTTCATATTCCTGTCATTATTGCCAGCATTATTTACGGTCCACGAGTTGGGGTTACACTTGGATTTTTAATGGGACTACTTAGCTTGACCGTTAACACGATTACGATTCTACCGACAAGCTATCTCTTTTCCCCATTTGTACCAAATGGAAACATCTACTCAGCTATCATTGCCATCGTCCCACGTATTTTGATTGGTTTAACTCCTTATCTAGTTTATAAACTGATGAAAAATAAAACTGGTCTGATTCTAGCTGGTGCCCTTGGTTCACTTACTAACACAGTCTTTGTACTTGGTGGAATTTTCTACCTTTTTGGAAATGTCTTTGATGGGAATATCCAAAAACTCCTAGCAACTGTTATCTCAACAAATTCGATTGCTGAATTAGTCATTTCCGCAGTTCTAACCCTAGCCATTGTTCCAAGACTACAAACCTTGAAGAAATAAAAATAATCTCCGCTTTCAAACTTGAAGGTGGAGATTTTGCTCTATACAGTTTCTTTTTAGTGAAATCTTTGCCAATATTTAATTTAAAATGGCCTATAAACTTAAGTAAATCCTTGATTTATTGTCTTGTTTATAGTACTATACTAGTGTATATACAGTTAAAAGGAGATTCTTATGAATACACGGAAAAAGACACAATTTATGACAATGACTGCCCTTTTAACGGCTATTGCGATTTTGATTCCAATTGTTATGCCTTTTAAGATTGTCATTCCTCCTGCTTCCTATACTTTAGGAAGCCACATCGCTATTTTTATTGCCATGTTCTTATCGCCCTTGATGGCTGTTTTTGTCATCCTAGCCTCTAGTTTTGGATTCTTGATGGCCGGCTATCCCATGGTTATCGTTTTTCGAGCTTTTTCCCATATCTTTTTTGGGACTTTTGGGGCTCTTTACCTACAAAAATTCCCCGATACCCTAGATAAACCAAAAGCTTCCTGGATTTTCAATTTTGTGTTAGCGCTTGTCCATGCCCTTGCTGAAGTATTAGCCTGTGTCCTTTTTTACGCAACTTCTGGTACCAATGTAGAAAATATGTTTTATGTTCTATTTGTACTAGTTGGATTTGGTACAATTATCCATAGTATGGTAGACTATACATTAGCACTAGCTGTCTATAAAGTGCTTCGAAAACGCCGTTAAAAAGGAAAAGCTATGACAAAAGATCGCAAACATGCTCTGCTCCAACTCTTGAGAGAAGCTTCTAAAGCCCTTAATGGCCAAAGTTTGGCGGAACATTTTCATGTCACACGTCAGGTCATTGTTCAGGACATTGCAATTTTGAGAGCCGATGGCGCTCCTATCCTATCCACCAATCGTGGCTACATCTATAAGCAAATTGAAACCAATCCTTATGTTCACAAACTTTTCAAAGTGAAACATGAAGTTGAAGAAATCGGTCAAGAACTCCTTGCTATCGTAGATAATGGTGGACGTGTTCAAAACACTTTGATTGACCATCCCGTTTATGGAGAAATCGAAACCTTGCTGAAACTGTCTTGTCGCCGAGACGTGCAACATTTTCTTGAACAAGTCGAGCATTCTGACTTTAGACCTCTGTCTGAATTGACAGATGGCATCCATTACCACCTAGTCGAAGCTGAAACACAACAAGACCTCCGCTATATCGAGGAGGCCTTGGATCAGCTAGGTTATTTAGTAAAGGATTAGAAAATTTTCTTTTCCCAATCGACTTCTGTACGGCGAGGGTAGAAAAATTCAGATTTGTCCGGAGCTTCCATTATCTCCATCAAAGGTAGCATATCATAGGCCAGATCCAAGTTTGGAATCTGGTCTTTTTGCACCCAAGAAAGTTCTCCAAATCCAAAAGATTGAGACCTTTATATAGAATCAGCTATAGCAGGCTCTAAAGACTATCCGCTTGATTTTATATTGAAAAGTTTCTCCTTAATTTTTCACAATTTCGTTCCCTTAATTTTACTTTCGAGCAATAAACATACCATATTCTTTAGGAATAATTAACTTACCCTTATGAAAATGTACTTCCAATCTTTTACGAATGACTTTTTCTTCTAGCGAACCTATTTCTGAAATTCCTTTAAAGGATTGGATGTATTTAACTAGATCATCTATGCTAGTTACCTGTAACTCATCATCATAAAGTAATGTATCGACAGAGTTAAAATACCTACTCAGGTACCTTTTGCCATTTTGTAAAGTAAAAGTTTTATTTTCCAAATCTTGATTAACCTCATCTTTAAATAAACTTGCCAAATAATCTACAACTCCATTTTCACCAAATGTAGCACAGTAAAAAATTCCGCCTGTTTTTAAAACTCTATTCACCTCAGAGAGCGCTTTAGGAATATCATTTACATGATGTAGAAGCATATTAGCAATAACAATATCAAACGTTTCATCCTCAAAAGAAATCTTTTGAATATCCATTATTTCATAGTTGACATTGTCTCTATTTCCAATCACTGACTTCGTTGTTTTCACCATATCTTTAGAAAAATCTGTAATAACCAACTGCTTCATTTTATCTATAGAATCAATATTACTTTTCCACAGTTCTCCTGTACCACATCCCAATTCTAGAACCTTTACTTCATTAGTGATTTGGTAGTTGGAAAATATCCAATTGTTAAATCCTAATTTATTTTTTGAATACTTCTTATGTATGTTTACTCTAATATCAAGATTATCTTGTTTTGCATATTGTTCAATTACTTTATCAACCACTTTCTGGTACTTCCTTTCATATTTTAAGATTTTACCATAAAATAAAACAATCTCTGATTTCAAAATTGAAGGTGGAGATTGTTCAAAATATAGATCGAAAAGAATAATAAGAAATTTAGAGATATTAAGTTGACTTACACCACCATACTTAACCTATATTTCAGTACCTTACTTTAAAAGATAACACCTATCGACTAATCATAGAACTAAAAAGTTTCTTTCTCCCAGCCATCATCTGTACGGTGGCGGTAGAAAAACTCCGATTTATCCGGAGCTTCCATCATCTCCATCAAGGGTAGCATATCATAGGCCAGATTCAAATTTGGAATCTGGTCTTTTTGCACCCAAGAAACTTCTCCTTCATCTGAAGAGCGAAGGGTACCAGAGAACTCAGTCGCCTTATAACAAACGACAATATAGCGCCCACCTGTATCTAGTGGCCAATTTTTAATACCGACAAGTTGAGGATTTTGGATAGTCAATCCTGTTTCTTCGTAGATTTCGCGAATGACAGACTCCGCAAAAGCCTCACCATTTTCTACATGACCTCCAGGAAAGGCATAACCTGACCAGCGATTGGTTTCAGGAGAGCGATACTGCATAACCACGTGCTGAGTTTCGAGGTCTTCAATCAGACAAATATTTGTTAAAATCGTTAATTGGGAACGGGACATTTTTTCTCCTTTAGGTAATATTCTAATCCAACGCCTTGACTTCCAGCATCATATCACGTATCTGAGCTGCTAGTTCAAAGTCAAGCACTTCGACGGCTTCTTGCATTTGTTTTTCAAGTTTCTTGACAAGCTCTTTACGTTCTTGTTTGTTGAGGCTGTTAATATCGACTTCCTTGTCCTCTTCCTTGGCAACTGCCTTAGTTACAGCAATCAGGTCACGGATTTCCTTCTTGATTGTCTGTGGAACGATACCATGCTCTTCATTATAAGCCATCTGGATTTTCCGACGACGGGCAGTTTCATCGATAGCACGTTGCATAGACTGGGTAACCGTGTCCGCATACATGATGACATGGCCTTCGCTGTTACGGGCAGCACGTCCGATGGTCTGGATAAGTCCACGCTCGTTACGAAGGAAACCTTCCTTGTCAGCATCGAGAATAGCTACGAGACTCACTTCAGGTACGTCAATCCCTTCACGGAGCAGGTTGATTCCGACCAAGACATCAAAGACACCCAAGCGCAGGTCACGGATAATCTCTGTCCTCTCCAAGGTCTTAATATCCGAGTGCATGTACTTGACCTTGATGCCCATTTCCTTGAAGTAGTCGGTTAAGTCCTCTGCCATTTTCTTGGTCAAGGTGGTAATAAAGGTTCGTTCATTCTTTTCAACACGGGCATTGATTTCACCTAAGAGGTCATCAATCTGTCCCATAGTCGGACGGACCTCCACCTCAGGATCCAAAAGACCTGTCGGACGAATGATTTGCTCAATCACTGTCTCAGTCTGTTCATTTTCATAGTCACCAGGTGTCGCTGAAACGTAGACAATCTGGTGCACATGACTTTCAAACTCTTCACGACGGAGAGGACGATTGTCCAAGGCGGAGGGCAAACGGAAACCATAATTTACTAACATTTCCTTACGAGAACGGTCTCCATTGTACATGCCCTTGATTTGTCCCATGGTCATGTGACTTTCGTCAATCATAATCAAGAAATCATCTGGGAAGAAGTCGAGAAGGGTATAAGGAGGCTCTCCTTCGCTCCGTCCATCCATGTGGCGTGAGTAGTTTTCGACACCATTGGTATAGCCCATCTCACGCAACATTTCGATATCATACTCTGTCCGCTGTTTCAAACGTTGAGCTTCAAGCAATTTACCTTCCTTTTCAAAGACAGCTAGTTGCTCTTCTAATTCTGCCTGAATCTTGGCAATGGCAACTTCCATGTGGTCGTCATTGGTCACAAAGTGAGTCGCAGGGAAAATCGCCAAATGATCCACTTCTCCCAATACCTGTCCAGTTAGGGCCTCAACCTCACGAATACGGTCAATCTCATCCCCAAAAAACTCTACTCGAAAAGCGTGTTCATCACGAGATGCTGGGAAAATCTCCACCACATCCCCACGCACACGAAATCTTCCCCGTTGGAAATCAATATCATTACGTTCAAACTGGATATCAACCAAGTCATTCAAGAGTTTATCACGAGAAATTTCAAGACCTGGACGCAGACTAACGACACTATCAGCGTATTCCTTGGGCGAACCCAGACCATAGATACAAGAGACTGAAGCCACGACGATAACATCATTACGCTCCAGAAGGGCCGAAGTCGCTGAGTGACGAAGTTTGTCAATCTCATCATTGACAGAGCTATCCTTTTCAATATAGGTATCGCTGGAAGGGACATAGGCCTCGGGCTGGTAATAATCATAGTAGGATACGAAATACTCAACTGCATTTTCAGGGAAAAATTCCTTAAACTCCCCATAAAGCTGTCCTGCCAGAGTCTTATTGTGAGCGATGACCAAAGTTGGTTTATTGACTTTGGAAATGACCTGACTCATGGTATAGGTCTTCCCTGTTCCAGTTGCCCCCATCAGAATCTGAGCTTTTTCTCCACCCTCGATATTATCAACCAACTGCTCGATAGCTTGGGGTTGATCTCCTGATGGTTGATATTTTGATACTAGTTTAAATTGATTATCTGTAATACGATTGATCATAAGAATCCTCTCTCCATGTGCTATTCCTATTTTAGCATACTTGTTGCATTTTCACGAAGAAAAGGACGGACCGAAGTCACATCCTTTCATTTTCTTTCTTTAATTGATAGATAAGGTAGAGAATCAGCAGTAGCAAGACTAGACTTGTCATGATAGAACCTTCAATTCCAAAAGATTCACCTGACAGCCAGTCTTGATTGCCTTGTGGTAAAAAGGTCATCAATGACGTTCCTGATGGTTGACCACTAACTAAAATCCCAAAGAGATTGCCCTGAGCAAAATTCCAAGCCCCATGAATACCTGCTACACCCCAAACTGTATCTGTTTTGAGGAGGTAAAGTGACATGGCAACTCCGAATAAGAAGAGATTCACTAGAGATAGTGGTGTTAGACCAGAATTTCCCACATGAAGCAGGGTAAAGAACAGGCTCGATATAAGAACAGCTAGTTTTAGATTGGTTCTTGAAGCCAATTGAGGAAGGAGCCAAGTACGCGACACTACTTCTTCTGCTGTCCCCTGTAAAATCCAAAATGGGATAGTAAAGACAACAAAGGCAAGCGAATAAGGATTTAAGTGAATAGACTCAAAACGATATTGCCCCAAGGCCACTAAACCTAACAAGGTCAGAAGAAAAAGTGCCAGGCCTAGGCCAAATCCTTTAAGAAAATTGCTGAGGAAATTCTCTCTATAAAATCCCAAAGTCCGAATAGATCTTTTCTCAATTTTTTTAGCCCATCTGAACACAGTGTTGAGTATAAAACCAAAGGCCAGTAAATCTAAAATTAAATGAAAGTCACTTGTTTTATCCATCAAGCTCTGCTGCAAGGTCTGCAAGTAGGTAGCAAAAGCTTGACCAGTCTCTCCAAAATTTCTAGCAAGTCCGATAAGAGCTAACAAACTAATACCATATAAAGTAAAAGCCACAAACTCTCCTATGAAGACAAAAGCAAAGGCTAACAAGGGGCTTGTGTAAATGTTTAAACTCATTTTTGAAGCTTGGAAGTCTTTAAATATTCTTTTGTTCTTCATATCCCTGTCCTCTTTTCTTCTATCATATACTATTATTATAGCACTTTATAGTAGCAATTCAAGAAAGAAAAGGAAAAAACAATGTTATATTTTCTGACACAGAAATATAAAAATTTGCCTTTTTTTACTTTTTCTGATATAATGGGAAAATATTCGGAAAAGGAGACTAAAAATGAAGAAAAAATTTCTAGCATTTTTGCTAATTTTATTCCCAATTTTCTCATTAGGTATTGCGAAAGCAGAGACAATTAAGATTGTTTCTGATACCGCCTACGCACCTTTTGAGTTTAAAGATTCAGATCAAACTTATAAAGGAATTGATGTTGACATTATTAATAAAGTCGCAGAGATTAAAGGATGGAATATTCAGATGTCCTATCCTGGATTTGATGCAGCGGTAAATGCGGTTCAAGCTGGTCAAGCTGACGCTATCATGGCAGGGATGACAAAGACGAAAGAACGTGAAAAAGTTTTCACCATGTCTGATACTTACTATGATACAAAAGTTGTCATTGCAACTACAAAGGCACACAAGATTAGTAAATATGACCAATTAACTGGCAAAACCGTTGGTGTTAAAAACGGAACAGCCGCTCAACGTTTCCTAGAAACGATTAAAGATAAATACGGCTTTACTATTAAAACATTTGACACTAGTGATTTGATGAACAACAGCTTGAGTGCTGGTGCCATCGATGCCATGATGGATGACAAACCTGTTATCGAGTATGCCATTAACCAAGGTCAAGACCTCCATATTGAAATGGATGGTGAAGCTGTCGGAAGTTTTGCTTTCGGTGTTAAAAAAGGAAGCAAATACGAGCACCTAGTCACTGAATTTAACCAAGCCTTGGCTGAAATGAAAAAAGATGGTAGTCTTGATAAAATCATCAAGAAATGGACTGCTTCATCATCTTCAGCAGTGCCAACCACAACTACTCTAGCAGGCTTAAAAGCCATTCCTGTTAAAGCTAAATACATTATTGCCAGCGATTCTTCTTTTGCACCTTTTGTTTTCCAAAACTCAAGTAACCAATTTACTGGTATTGATATGGAATTGATTAAGGCAATCGCTAAAGACCAAGGTTTTGAAATTGAAATTACCAACCCTGGTTTTGATGCTGCTATCAGTGCTGTTCAAGCTGGTCAAGCTGATGGTATCATTGCTGGTATGTCTGTCACTGATGCTCGTAAGGCAACTTTTGACTTCTCAGAATCATACTACACTGCCAATACTATCCTTGGTGTCAAAGAATCAAGCAATATTGCTTCTTATGAAGATTTGAAAGGGAAGACAGTTGGTGTTAAAAACGGAACTGCTTCTCAAACATTCCTAACAGAAAATCAAAACAAATACGGTTACAAAATCAAAACATTTGCTGATGGTTCTTCAATGTATGACAGTTTGAATACTGGTGCCATCGATGCCGTTATGGATGATGAACCTGTTCTCAAATATTCTATCAGCCAAGGTCAAAAATTGAAAACTCCAATCGCTGGAACTCCAATCGGTGAAACAGCCTTTGCCGTTAAAAAAGGATCAAATCCTGAATTGATTGAAATGTTCAATAACGGACTTGCAAACCTTAAAGCAAACGGAGAATTCCAAAAGATTCTTGATAAATACCTAGCTAGCGAATCTTCATCTGCTTCAACAAGCACTGTTGATGAGACAACTATCTGGGGCTTGCTTCAAAATAACTACAAACAGCTCCTTAGCGGGCTTGGCATCACTCTTGCTCTAGCTCTTATCTCATTTGCTATTGCTATTGTTATCGGGATTATCTTCGGTATGTTTAGCGTTAGCCCCTACAAATCTCTTCGTGTGATTTCTGAGATTTTCGTTGACGTTATCCGTGGTATTCCTTTGATGATTCTTGCAGCCTTCATCTTCTGGGGAATTCCAAACTTCATCGAGTCTATTACAGGCCAACAAAGTCCAATTAACGACTTCGTAGCCGGTACCATTGCCCTCTCACTCAATGCGGCTGCTTATATCGCTGAAATCGTTCGTGGTGGTATTCAGGCCGTTCCAGTTGGCCAAATGGAAGCCAGCCGAAGCTTGGGTATCTCTTATGGAAAAACCATGCGTAAGATTATCTTGCCACAAGCAACTAAATTGATGTTGCCAAACTTTGTTAACCAATTCGTTATCGCTCTTAAAGATACAACCATCGTATCTGCTATCGGTTTGGTTGAACTCTTCCAAACTGGTAAGATTATCATCGCCCGTAACTACCAAAGTTTCAAGATGTATGCAATCCTTGCTATCTTCTATCTTGTAATTATCACACTTTTGACTAGACTAGCGAAACGCTTAGAAAAGAGGATTCGTTAATGGCAAAATTAAAAATTGATGTAAATGATTTACACAAAAACTACGGAAAAAATGAAGTCCTAAAAGGAATTACGACTAAGTTCTATGAAGGAGATGTTGTTTGTATCATCGGTCCTTCAGGTTCTGGTAAGTCAACCTTCCTCCGTAGCCTCAATCTTCTAGAAGAAGTCACTAGTGGTCACATCACTGTGAACGGTTATGACTTAACTGAAAAAACAACCAACGTTGACCACGTCCGTGAAAATATCGGAATGGTTTTCCAACACTTCAATCTCTTCCCACACATGTCTGTATTGGACAACATTACTTTTGCTCCAATTGAGCACAAGTTGATGACTAAGGAAGAAGCTGAGAAATTGGGAATGGAGTTGCTTGAAAAGGTTGGACTAGCAGATAAAGCTAATGCTAACCCAGATAGCCTATCAGGTGGTCAAAAACAACGTGTGGCTATCGCTCGTGGACTAGCAATGAATCCAGACATCATGCTCTTTGATGAACCAACTTCTGCCCTTGACCCTGAGATGGTCGGAGACGTACTAAACGTTATGAAGGAATTGGCTGAGCAAGGTATGACCATGATTATCGTAACCCATGAGATGGGATTTGCTCGTCAGGTTGCCAACCGCGTTATCTTTACTGCAGATGGCGAGTTCCTTGAAGACGGAACACCAGATCAAATCTTTGACAACCCACAACACCCACGTCTGAAAGAGTTCTTGGACAAGGTCTTAAACGTTTAAACTTAAACTGTAAGGATTTCCTTGCAGTTTTTTTCTATCTCGTATTGGATTTTTTGATTTTTCGGAAAATTATGTTAGAATTAAGTTTATGAAATGAGGTTTCCTCATACCTAGCAGGACTAGGAATAAAAATAGAAATTAGGTAGCTAGATGTCATCTAAGGTTATTGTTACAATTTTTGGTGCGAGTGGAGACCTGGCTAAACGCAAGCTCTACCCTTCCCTTTTTAGACTATATAAATCCGGCAATCTTTCCGAGCACTTTGCAGTTATTGGCACTGCTCGTCGTCCTTGGAGCAAGGAATATTTTGAATCTGTTGTAGTCGAATCGATCCTTGATTTGGCAGATAGTACCGAACAGGCTCAAGAGTTCGCTAGCCACTTCTACTATCAAAGTCATGATGTCAATGATACGGAACACTACATTGCATTGCGTCAATTGCAGGCTGAACTAAATGATAAGTACCAAGCTGAACACAACAAGCTCTTCTTCTTATCTATGGCTCCTCAATTCTTTGGAACCATTGCTAAGCACCTCAAGTCTGAAAACATTGTAGATGGAAAAGGTTTTGAGCGCTTAATCGTTGAGAAACCATTTGGTACAGATTACGCAACTGCAAGCAAGTTGAATGACGAGCTCCTAGCAACATTTGATGAAGAACAAATTTTCCGTATCGACCATTATCTTGGTAAGGAAATGATCCAAAGTATCTTTGCAGTTCGCTTTGCAAACTTGATTTTTGAAAACGTTTGGAACAAAGACTTTATCGACAATGTTCAAATTACCTTTGCGGAGCGCTTGGGTGTAGAAGAACGTGGTGGCTACTATGACCAATCTGGTGCCCTCCGTGACATGGTACAAAACCATACACTACAACTTCTTTCTCTCCTTGCCATGGACAAGCCAGCAAGCTTCACAAAAGACGAGATTCGTGCTGAAAAGATTAAGGTCTTTAAAAACCTCTATCATCCAACTGATGAAGAACTTAAAGAACACTTTATCCGTGGTCAATACCGTTCAGGTAAGATTGATGGCATGAAATATATCTCTTATCGTAGCGAGCCAAATGTGAATCCAGAATCAACAACTGAAACCTTTGCATCTGGTGCCTTCTTTGTAGACAGCGATCGCTTCCGTGGCGTTCCTTTCTTCTTCCGTACTGGTAAACGTCTGACTGAAAAAGGAACTCATGTCAACATCGTCTTTAAACAAATGGACTCTATCTTTGGTGAGCCACTTGCTCCAAACATTTTGACCATCTATATCCAACCAACAGAAGGATTCTCTCTTAGCCTAAATGGGAAGCAAGTAGGAGAAGAATTCAACTTGGCTCCTAACTCACTTGATTACCGTACAGACGCGACCGCAACTGGTGCTTCTCCAGAACCATACGAGAAATTGATTTATGATGTCCTAAATAACAACTCAACTAACTTTAGCCACTGGGATGAAGTTGGTGCGTCATGGAAATTGATTGACCGTATCGAAGAGCTCTGGGCTGAAAACGGTGCCCCACTTCATGATTATAAAGCTGGAAGTATGGGACCTCAAGCCAGCTTTGACTTACTTGAAAAATTCGGTGCCAAATGGACTTGGCAACCAGATATCGCCTATCGTCAAGATGGTCGTTTAGAATAAAAAAATTTCCTGCAAGTTTGTAGCTTGCAGGATTTTTGTTTCTGATTAGATTAAGCCTTCTAAGAGACCCTTCATAAAGTTTTCTGAGTTAAACTCTCCAATATCATCGATTTTTTCACCAAAACCAATCAATTTTACAGGAATATTGAGTTCTTCACGGATGGCTAAAACAACACCACCTCGAGCAGTTCCATCAATCTTAGTCAAGACAATTCCAGTTAATGGCGTGATTTTAGAAAATTCTTTGGCCTGTACTAGGGCATTTTGACCTGTTGATGCATCAAGTGCCAAGAAGGTTTCATGAGGCGCTTCTGGCACAACACGTTTGATGATACGTCCAATCTTCTCCAACTCAGCCATAAGGTTGTCCTTGTTTTGCAGACGACCAGCGGTGTCAATCATAAGAATATCGATACCTTCAGCTACAGCACGTTCCATGCCATCAAAGACTACACTAGCTGGGTCAGCTTTTTCAGGTCCAGTTACAACTGGAACGTCCACACGACGGCCCCATTCAGCTAGCTGGGCTACCGCCCCTGCACGGAAGGTATCTGCCGCAACCAGCATGACCTTCTTACCAGCTTGTTTATAGCGGTGGGCTAGTTTCCCGATAGAAGTTGTTTTCCCGACACCATTAACCCCAACAAAGAGCATGACTGTCAAGCCATCTTGGAAGTGGATACTTTCATCATAGTTGCCATCCTTTTCATAAAGCTCAACCAATTTCTCAATGATGACACGGCGAAGTGCGTCAGTTTTCTTTGCGTTTTCAAGCTTGGCTTCGTAGCGTAACTCCTCGGTTAAGTTAGAAGCGACCTGGACACCAACGTCACTCATAATCAGCAGTTCTTCCAGTTCCTCGAAAAATTCTTCATCAACAGAGCGGAAATTGGCAAAGAAGGCGTTCAAGCGGGCACCGAAGCCTGTACGAGTTTTCTTGAGACTGCGGTCATATTTTTCCTGAACAGTTTCTTCTACCTGAGGCCTTTCTGCTTCAAGCACTTCAGAACTATTTTCTTCTACAGTCTCTAGGAGCTCAGTATTCTCTTCCTCTGTGACTTCTTCTGAGTTTGGGAATTCTTCGACTTCTTCTTGATGAACCTCTACAACTGGCTCTGAATCATAATTTTCTTCAACAGTTTTTTTGATTTCCTCCTCTTCAATCACAGGCTCTTCAGAACTTTCAACCTCTGCTTCTTCTTGAGGAACTTCCTCAGTTTCTGTGAAGGCAGGCTCAACATCTTCAGACAAATCAAGATTTTCCAGAGCTTCTTTTACAACTTCTTCGATTTTAGGTTCTTCTTTTTTTCCGAATAGACGGTCAAACAATCCCATATCTTAGTTCTCCTTTAGCACATATTCTTCGATAACCCAGGCGACAGCTTCCTCATCATTGGTCATAGGAGTTACCACATTTGCGACTGCCTTAACTTCAGGAACAGCATTTTGCATGGCAACACCGAGCCCTGCCCATTCAATCATAGAAAGGTCATTGGCCTCGTCACCACATGCCATGACTTGGCTTTGGTCAATTCCAAGATGGCTGATTAGTTTTGCCAAGCCTGTTGCTTTATGAACATTCTTTGGTGACCACTCTAGCAACATTTCACGTGATTTAAAGATTTCATATTGGTCAAACAATTCTGGAGAAATCTTCTGAATAGCTGCATCCAAGGGTTCTTGAGCAAAGGCAGTCACGCATTTATTGTAGGTCATCTGACTAGACAAGTCTTCAAAGTCCACTGGAACAAAGGTCAATGCTGGATTAAATTTGGCATAAAGACTTTCTTGGTCAGATTGAATTTGATAAACAGTTCCTTCTGAAATAGCATCAAGAGGCAGTGATAATTTTTCTGTTTCCTCATACAAACGTGCTACATCGTCGTATGAAAAGACTGTCTTATCAAGAATTTCACCTGTATTTTTCTGAACCAAACCACCATTAAAAGTAATGGTATACTCATCTTCATGTCCGTCAGTCCCTAGCTCATGTAGAAAGAAATCCATAGCTTTTAAGGGACGACCAGTTGTCAATACGACCTTGATACCACGATCACGCGCAGCTTTCAAGGTTGCCTTGGTACGATCCGTAAGTCTTTTATCAGTAGTTAACAAAGTCCCGTCCAAGTCCAATGCAATCAATTTTATATCTGCCATTATAAGCCCTCCATATAAGCTATAACCGACTGGTCCTTATGGTGACCAATCACAGTCTCTGCTAATTCTAAAATTTCTGGTCGTGCATTTTCAGGAGCTATAGGATGACCGACAACCTGCATCATGTGTAAGTCATTTAGATTGTCTCCAAAAGCCATAACCTGATCCATTGTGATACCAAGTTTTTTAGCTAATTCAACAATGGCCACTCCCTTATCGACATAGTCCAGAACAATATCAATAGATTCAAAGCCAGTTGTCATGGCCTTAACACCAGGAACGTTTTCGTTTACCCAAGCTTCCCCAGCTTCAAGCGTTTCTTCTGTGAAGTTGGTTGTAAATTTGAAAATATCATCTGTGATAGCTTCCAAACTCACTACTTTTTGGATGTTTTCATTATAATGCTGGCTCTCTTTCAAATAGGTCTCATCAACCGTATCCAGAACATAAGAGCCTTTTTTGCCCGTCAAGAGCAATTTATTGATATCGACATAAGGTGACGTTTTCAGCTTTTCAAAAGTCGTCAAATAAAACTCACGAGACATGGTCGCTTCATACAAGTCTTGACCTTGATATTCGACCAAACTGCCATTTTCCGCGATGAAAATAATGTCGTCACGAACATTAGCAAATAATTTTTCTAGAGATAGAAATCCGCGCCCCGAAGCCACCGCAAAGTAAATCCCTTTTTCCTTATAAGAAACCAAGAGAGACTGGAGGCGGTCCATATCAAAGCGCCCATTCCCATCTAGGAAGGTTCCGTCCATATCCGTTGCTACTAGTTTAATTGTCATCCTTCAATACTTTCTAAATCTTTTAACTTAACTGAAACAATTTTTGAGACACCTGATTCTTGCATGGTCACTCCATAGATGGAATCGGCCGCTGCCATGGTTCCCTTACGGTGGGTTACGACAATAAATTGACTGTCCTTATCAAAGCGGTTGAGATAATCTCCAAAACGTTTAACATTGGCTTCATCCAGTGCAGCCTCAACCTCATCCAAGATAACAAACGGGATGGTCTTAACTCGAATGATAGAGAAAAGCAAGGCTAGAGCCGATAGGGCTTTTTCCCCACCACTCATGAGGTTGAGAGACTGGATTTTCTTGCCTGGTGGTTGGACAGAAATTTCAACCCCAGCTGTCAGCAAGTCTCCCTCAGTCAAAATCAGGTCAGCCTGACCTCCACCAAACATCTGCTTGAAGGTCACTTTAAAGGACTCACGGATGGCCTCAAAGGTTGATTTAAAGCGGTCTTTGACCTCATCATTCATCTCTGTGATAGTCTCAAGAAGCAGATTTTTCGCTGACAAAATATCATCTCGCTGGCTATTTAGGAAATCCAGACGGCTGTGAACTTCTTCGTACTGTTCAATAGCTTCCAAATTGACAGGACCCAGTGAGCGAATAGCCTTCTCTAAATCCTTAACCTCTTGCTCTGCCAGATTGAGATTTTCCAACTCATGCGCCTTTTCTAGAGCTTCAGTATAGCTAATCTGATACTGGTCTGTTAATTGACTTTGTAGATGGCGCAAGCGCTCGCTGACCTTTTCTTTCTTGGCTTCAGCACGAGTTTGCTTTCGAATCCACTCTTCATTCTGCTGGCGAGCCTGATCCAAATGACTGGCAATATCATCCAGCTGACCTTCTATATCATCTAATTCAAACTGCTTGCGAATCAAACCTTGTTGGAGATTTGTTTTCTGAGTTTTGGCTTCTTCGGCCTGCTGACTAAGCAATTCTGTATCAACCTTCTCAAGATTATCAACCTTTTCTTGAAGAAGGCGCTGGATTTCCTCTTGTTCGATATCTAAATTGTCCAATTCTTTGCCTAAACGTTCAATATCCGCAACTTCGTAACGTTTTTGCCCTTGCAGTTCTGTCTTAAGCAGGCGAGCTTGCGCTACCTCTTCCTGCAAATTTTGATAGCGTTCTTGGATGGCATTTTTGTTAGACTTAATCTCTTCAATCTCAACTTCCAGATTTTGCTTGTCACTGGCAATAGTAGCAAGACGCTCTTGGCATTTTTCCTTATCTGCTTGCCAATCTCCATCAGAAAGACGATTTAATTCCTCTTCTTGGAGTTTCCAAAGAGTTTCTAGCTCTTCAACTTGCTGACTGGTCTGCTGATAAGCGAGGGACAAGCCTTGCTCCTGAATACGGGCCTGCTCCCCCTGAGATTTGATGGTTTCTAATCTTTCTATCAATCTAGCCATCTCATCTTGCAAGGACTTCAAACTCGCCTCTTCTGAACGCAAGCTTGCTTCTTCTTCAGCAATTTCTTTTTGCAATTGTTCCAGCTCTGGCTTGATGAAAATGCTGTTATTCTGGCGATTGGCACCACCCGCATAAGAACCACCTGTGCGCAACTCTGTGCCGTCCAAAGTGACCATACGAACCTGATAACGAACTTGGCGAGCTGCTGCACGCGCGTGTTCTACGGTATCAAAGATAGCCGTCGTAGCTAGCAAGTTCTTGAAAATGGATTCTAGTCTAGTATCAAAAGTAACCAATTCATCTGCCATGCCCAAAAATCCCGGACTTGCTGCGATAGTATCTTGGTTCTGGCTAGAAATTGTACGGGCCTTGATAGTCGTCAAGGGAAGGAAGGTCGCACGACCGGCTCTGTTCCGTTTGAGGAAATCAATGGCTCTAGTTGCCGACTCTTCATCTTCTACGATGATATGCTGACTGCTTGCCCCTAAGGCAATCTCTAGAGCAGTTTGATAATGAACATCAAAGGTCAGGTGCTCACTGACTGCACCAATAATCCCACCAAGGCGGTCTTTTTCTTGGAGAACACTCTTAACACCCGCGTAAAAGTTGCTATGATTTCTCAGGATATTTTCCAAACTTTGAGCTCTGGCCTGCTTGTTTTTAAGACTGTCCAGACGGTCAAATAGTTGACTTTGTTGAGCTTGATAGGAAGCTTTCTGCTCCTCTTGCTCCTTGGCACAGACTTGATAGTCTGCCAATAATTTTTGAACCTGCTCCTTGGCAGTTTCAAGCTCAGCCTCTTGCTGACTAGCCTTCTCTTTAGCTGAATCCAGTTGTTCTTTCAGCTTTTCTAGTTGGTCTGCTTGTTTTTGAGAAAGCTGACGACTATTTTCCAACTCATTCTCGATGCGTGTCAGTTGGTTTGAGACATCCGCTTCTTCTTGTAGAAGAGCTACAAAGCGTTCACGTAAGAGCTCAATCATCTGATCAGGATCATCTGAAAAAGCTAGCAATTCAGCCTCTAAACGATTGAGTTTTTGATTATTTTGGACTAGATTTTCCTTTAAGAGAGCTAAAGATCTTTCCTTATCAGATCTTTCTTTGCTGAGTGAATTTCTCTTATCCTCCAAAGAGGCCAAACGAGCTTGTGCTTCCTGTTGATTGAGGGCTACTTGATCAGATTCTAATTTCGATAGGGCTAATTTTCTCTCTAAATCACTAATCAGACTGGTCAAATCCATCAAACTGCCTTGATCTTTGGCCATTTCAGCCTGTAAATCTTGGCGTTGCTTTTTAAGAGTTTGATTTTCTTCTTCTAATTTTTCACGCTTTTGGTAATAACTCATCAAGAGTTCTTGAACCTGTGCCAACTCTTCTTCTGTCGAGTCTAGTTCAGCTTTATTTTCCTTGATTTGGGCAACCAGCACGTCTAAATAAATGGCCTTACGTTGACCTTCCAAATCTAGAAACTTACGGGCATTTTCAGCTTGCTTCTCAAGAGGCTTGATTTGATTATCCAACTCGTAGATAATGTCCTCTAAGCGGTCTAGATTATCCTGAGTTTGCTGCAGTTTACTCTCAGTTTCTTTTCGACGAGTCTTGTATTTCAAAACTCCAGCAGCCTCTTCGAAAATGGCACGACGTTCTTCAGGCTTGGAATTAAAAATCTCCTCAACCTTCCCTTGGGAAATGATGGAGAAGGAATCTCGTCCCAAACCTGTATCCAAGAAGAGGTCATGAATATCACGGAGACGGACTTTCTTGCCGTCAATCTTGTATTCGCTATCTCCACTACGATAGATATGGCGTTCCACTCTAATTTCTTGACCTGCGTCCTTGATAAATCCGTCATGATTATCCAAAGTCACAACTACAGAAGCATAATTGAGTGGTTTGCGGCTTTCAGTTCCAGCAAAGATAACGTCTGGCATCTTGCCACCACGGAGACTCTTAACACTGGACTCTCCCAATGCCCATCGCAGGCTTTCTGTGATATTTGACTTTCCAGATCCATTGGGTCCAACAACTGCCGTCACACCTTGGTCAAAGACGACCTTAGTCTTATCAGCAAAAGACTTGAATCCCTGAATTTCGATTTCCTTTAAATACATGAATCCAGCCCTTTCTCAACGGCATTTTTGGCAGCTTCCTGCTCTGCTAATTTCTTAGAACGACCTTGACCTTGACCAATGCTCTTGCCTTCAACCAGAACTTCTACATCAAAGACCTTATCGTGGGCAGGCCCTGTTTCAGAAATCACCTGATAACGAATAGCCACATCCCCGTTGACCTGAAGTAACTCTTGGAGATGGGTTTTGTAGTCTGTAATCATCTCAAACTCGCCTGCTTCAACCTTAGGAATCATAACCTGATAAATAAATTCCTTGACCTTAGCCACATCCTTATCCAAAAGGAGGGCACCGAGAAAGGCCTCAAAGGCATCACCAAGAATGGTATCACGATTACGACCACCCGATTTTTCTTCCCCCTTACCCAACTTAATAAACTGGTCAAACTGGCAATCGCGCGCAAAACCAGCCAAACTCTCCTCTCGGACAATCATGGCACGGAGTTTAGACAAGTCACCCTCAGGCTTTTTAGGATATTTTTTATACAGATATTCTGAAATCAATAACTGTAGAACAGCGTCTCCTAAAAATTCCAAGCGTTCATTGTGTGAAATTTTTAAGAGGCGGTGCTCATTGGCATAACTCGTATGAGTAAAGGCAGTTTCCAATAAATTTCTGTCTGCAAATTCGATTGCAAAATGGTTCTTTAGTACAGTTTGTAATTCTTTCATACTAACCTCTTTCTAACTGATAACAGTCCTTTTTATTATATCAAAAAAAGCCCCCTGAGTCACTTTAAAACGGAACTGGAGGGGATTTGGGCACTCTATAGAATATGATTTTCAGTTTTAAACTCTTTGAAAATCTCTTCAAACCACATCAGCTTCGCATTGCCGTACTCAAGTACAGTCTACGGCTAGCTTCCTAGTTTACTCTTTGATTTTCATTCAGTTTTAGGGACAAATTTAGAGCAGTGTAAAGAAAAAAGCCCTATTAAAGGCTTTTTTAGGATGTTTACATCCACCCTGAGGGAATCGAACCCCCATCTCAAGAACCGGAATCTTACGTGATATCCATTACACTAAGAGTGGAAACTTGTTTTATTATAACAGAAATTTGCTCTAATAACAAGTTTTTTTCTAGTGAGATAGGCCGTCTTAGTGGGAAGCATCCCCATTCCAGATAGAGTTTTTCACGATAACATAATCAACATGTTTAAGGTCAGCAACCTGACGTCCACCTGCATAGGAAATAGCACTTTGAAGGTCTTGTTCCATCTCAGTTAAAGTGTCTTGCAGATGACCTTTAGCAGGAAGCAAGATACGTTTGCCTTCCACATTTTTGTAAGCACCTTTTTGATATTGTGAGGCTGAACCGTAATATTCTTTGAACTGTTCACCATCGACCTCAATCGTTTTCCCCGGACTTTCAATATGTCCTGCAAAGAGGGAACCAATCATGACCATGCTGGCACCGAAGCGGATAGACTTGGCAATATCACCGTGAGTACGAATTCCTCCATCAGCGATAATCGGTTTACGCGCAGCCTTGGCACACCAACGGAGAGCAGCCAACTGCCAACCACCTGTACCAAAACCTGTCTTGACCTTGGTGATACAAACCTTACCAGGACCGATTCCGACCTTAGTCGCATCCGCACCAGCATTTTCCAATTCACGCACAGCTTCTGGTGTTCCCACATTTCCAGCAATGACAAAAGTATCTGGCAATTCTTTCTTGATGTGTTGAATCATAGAAATCACGCTATCCGCATGACCATGAGCAATGTCAATCGTGATGTATTCTGGAGCATCAGCCTTGAGCTGGCTGACAAAATCATACTCATAATCCTTAACACCGACAGAGATAGAAGCAATGAGCCCTTGATCGTGCATGCGTTTAATAAAAGGAATGCGTCCTGCCTCATCAAAACGATGCATAATGTAGAAGTAACCCCCTTTAGCCAGTTGCTCTGCTACATTTTCATCCAAAATTGTCTGCATATTAGCTGGCACAACAGGTAGTTTAAAGGTGTGATTTCCTAGAGTGACACTTGTATCCGCTTCTGCACGGCTTTTAATGACACATTTATTTGGGATCAATTGAATATCTTCGTAATCAAAAATTGGAAATTCATTTAACATATCGATGTCTCGTTTCTTTTGTAATGACCTACCTATGCTCTCGCATCACTACGCCTTTTCCGACGTTTCCTTAATTCATTATAAACAAAAGTACAGTTTTTGTCAAATAATTTTATAAATTAAAATATATCGTTCGGTTTTTATTGTGTGAATAACAAAAGAAAGGAGAGATTATTTTCTCCCCACTCCTTCTCTATCCTAATAATACTCACCCTGACGGTAGTCCCATGAGTTAAAGGTGTCTGACAAGTGCATCATAATCTTATCAATGTCAAGCCCTTTGCGGATTACAACTGGAGCTGGTGAAGTTGAACGTGCTCCTCCTTGTTCTGGGATGAGTTTGCCGTCTTTATCAACCATAGAGACCATCACACCTTGCTCGTAGCGAGTTTCAATCGTTTTGTCTGGTTGGATGGATGCCACATAGTCATCTGCCTCGATAACAAGGTCAACAGCTCCTTCGATGCGTTCTCCGATACCTTCTACCTTACCACGGTTTCCTTTTCC
Organism: Streptococcus mitis; assembly: GCF_002860865.1. Lineage (GTDB taxonomy): Bacteria > Bacillota > Bacilli > Lactobacillales > Streptococcaceae > Streptococcus > Streptococcus mitis_AT. The sequence goes on along the minus strand of NZ_PKIE01000001.1, from coordinate 410,207 downwards.
AGATGGATTTGCAGAGGAGGCGTAGACCATCTTGCCTTCTTCCCAAAGTTTGGCAGCCAATTGTTCACCAGCTTTCCCAAATTTGATAACAAAACAGCTAGTACCACGCACGTCAGTCATCAGTTCTTCACGACCATCACCGTATGCTTTCAGTTTTTCAAAGGCTTCTGGTTTCCAAGGTAGGATACAACCAAGAAGAATGTCTTCGTCCCAATGTTTTTGGTAGAAGGCTTCAATTTCTGGGTTGAGTTGTGCTAAGGCGCGAAGCTCATCCATGCTACCACAGAGAACAACACCTGGTTTGTTACGGTTACGTTCTTTGGCTTCAAACTTACGTTCAAGACCAGCCTTATCGCTAGTCATGATGATGTAACCAACTTTAGTAGGGCAAACAATACAACCGCCCTCACCTTTTAAAATATCATAGCCTTCTTGTGAAAGTGTTCCGTTCCATTGAATGTGTTTTGTCATAGTTCTATTTCCTTTTCTATTTTTCTTCTAATCCTGCCAATAGGCTGGTCGTTGTTTTTCATATGCAGCAATCAAGTCTTCATACTGCAAGGTAATACCGATATCATCCAAACCATTTAAGAGCTTGTGTTTCCACTCGCTATCGATTTCAAAAGTGAATTCTCCAATTGGTGAGATGATTTTTTGTTGTTCCAAGTCCACAGTTACCTGGTCACTTGGTTTTAGCTGGGCTAGTTTCTCTCTAACCTCTCTAGCCTGAACAATAGGTAACATGCCATTATTGAGTTCATTATTGTAATGAATATCACCGAAAGACCCTGCAATCACGACCTTAAAACCATAGTCTGCTAAGGCCCAAGCTGCATGTTCCCTCGAAGACCCTGCCCCAAAGTTATCCCCTGAGATAAGAATACTGGCTTTACGATATTCAGGTCGGTTAAAGACAAAGTCTGGGTCCTCAGTATACTTGTCATCCAGATAACGCCAAGCATACATGAGGTACTTACCAAAGCCTTTTTTATCAATCAACTTGAGAAACTGCTTGGGTAGGATTTGGTCGGTGTCGATGTTATCATTCATGAGAGGAACGGTCGTTCCCGTATAAACTGTAAATTTCTCCATATCCTCTCCTTACTGGGCTTCTGGCATTAGCCGAACATCTACGAAACGCCCTGCAATAGCTGCTGCTGCTGCCATGGCTGGACTGCAGAGGTGGGTCTTAGCACCAAATCCCTGTCTGTCTTCAAAGTTGCGGTTGCTTGTTGAGGCACAGTGGACACCATCAGGAACCTTGTCCGGATTCATTCCTAGGCACATAGAACAACCTGGGTCTCTCCACTCAAATCCAGCATCCAGAAAGACCTTGTCCAAACCCAACTTCTCAGCAGCTCGTTTGACAGGACGAGAGCCCGGAACCACGATAGCCGTTAAGTTAGGAGCTATTTTCTTCCCTTTGACAAATCGCGCAGCCAGTTGCAAGTCGCTGAGACGAGCATTGGTACAAGAACCGATAAAGATATAGCCTAGTTCAATATCTGCTGGCTTTTGACCTGGCTCCAAGTCCATGTAATTGTAGGCTCGCTCATCATTCATATCCTTAATTTCTGGGAAGCTACTGTCAAAGTCAACCCCCATTGCAGGATTGGTACCCCAGGTCACCATAGGAGCCAATCCTGAGACATCCATCTGGATAACCTTATCGTAAACAGCATCATCATCACTGACAATTGTTTTCCAATCCGCCACAGCCTCTTCGAAATCTTCTGGAACACATTCTCGTCCCTTGAGATAGTCATAAGTCGTCTGATCTGGGTTCATGATTCCCATCTTGGATCCAAACTCGATGGACATATTGCAGATGGTCATTCGCTCTTCCATGCTCAGTGCATCAATAGCTTGTCCACGATATTCCACCACATAGCCAACTCCACAGGCAACACCATACTTGGCAATCAAGGCTAAAATGAAATCCTTGGAATAAACTCCTTTTTGAGGAACTCCAGTGAATTCCACCAGCATTTTCTTGGGTTTGACCTGCCAGAGGGTCTGGGTAGCGAAGACATGTTCGACCTCACTGGTCCCAATTCCAAAAGCGATTGCTCCGAAAGCTCCGTGAGTAGCCGTATGGCTATCTCCGCAGACGATGAATTTTCCTGGCTGGGTCCGTCCTGTCTCTGGACCAACCATGTGAACAATTCCTTGTTTTTCAGAACCATGGGCCGCATGTTCAATTCCAAATTCCTCAACATTTTCAGCCAGCTTATCAATTTGTGCCTTAGAAATCACATCTCGAATATCGTAGATATTGACCGTCGGGACATTGTGGTCAAAGGTTCCAAATGTCAAGTCTGGTCGTCTCAATCTACGACCTGCGTCTCGTAATCCTTGAAAAGCCTGAGGGCTGGTCACTTCATGAATATAGTGCTGGTCCACATACATGAGTTGGGGCTGCCCCTCTTCTCCTGTGATGACATGACGGTCCCATAATTTATCAAAAATCGATTTTCCTGCCATCCATTACCTCCAAATAAAATATAAGGCTACTAGTGTGGACACCATCCCGAGAAACCAAACTGTTTTAAAATACCATTTTCGAGTCTTGTGGTGAAAGATGATTCCTGCTAGCCAGGCACCAAAACCACCACAAGTAAAGGCTAAAATAAGTAAGATTTTCTCAGGAATGCGCCAAGCTCTTCTCCTCGCCTTAGATTTGTCAATACCATAAATCAAGAAAACCATGACATTCCAAATCAAAAGGACTAGAGTAATTTTTTCGTCTAACTTCATAACCTTGCAATAATAGCTTCTGTCATTTCCTTGGTCGAAGCCTGTCCACCTATATCTCTCGTTAAAATGCCAGCTGCCAAACTTGCCTCAACAGCACGCTCGATACGCTCTGCATCCTCATAACGTCCAAAACTATCTCTCAACATCATGGCCACTGATAAAATCATGGAAATAGGATTGGCAATTCCTTGACCAGCAATATCAGGTGCTGAACCGTGAATAGGTTCATAGAGACTTGGGCCATTTTCGGAGTGACTGGCTGATGGCATGACTCCAAGTGTACCAGATAGAACGCTCGATTCATCAGAGAGAATATCTCCGAAAAGATTTTCTGTCACGATGACATCAAACTTAGCAGGATTGGTAATCATGAGCATGGCAGCTGAGTCGACTAGCTGGTGCTCCAAGGTTACATCTGGGAAATCCTGTGCGACCTTCTCAGCTACTTTCCGCCAGAGTTTTGAAGTTGCCAACACATTTTGCTTATCGATACTAGTAACGATTTTTCTGCGATTTCTTGCAATTTCAAAGGCTTTGCGAATAATCCGCTCCACTTCCTCATAGCTATAGTCGTTGATATCACGCGCTTTGCGCTCTTCAAGGATATGATCTCCAAAGTAAATCCCGCCTGTCAACTCCCGCACCACGACAAAGTCTACACCAGCAATTCGTTCCGGTTTGAGTGGTGACAAATGCTTGAGACTGTCAAAGATTTTTACAGGGCGAATATTAGCGTAAAGATTGAGTTCCTTACGGAGAGCTAGCAAGCCTTGTTCAGGCCGAACCGCTGCTCCATCATACTGGGGACTACCAATAGCTGCTAGGAGAATGGCATCTGCTTCTCTACTTGCCTTGAGGGTTTCATCAGGTAAGGGATTCCCTGCTGCATCAATACCTGCACCTCCAAAAGGTCGTCTATCAATCTCATAGTCAAAACCTGTTTTTTCAGCTAGAGCTTCCAGAACCTCTAAACCAGCGTCCATGATTTCTGGGCCGATTCCGTCCCCTGCTAGAGCTACTATTTTCTTTGTCATAGCCTTCTCCTTTACACACTAGGCATGTCGCGATAGGAAACGCTACGTCCCATCTCGCCAGCATTCTCTTTTTGAACAAAGGTATTAGCATTGATATAGGCAATAGCCGAAGCCTTCAATACATCGAAATCAAGACCTGCTGCGTTAAAGATGGTTTCTGTATCTCTGTTTTCAACAGTAACCAAGACACGAGCTTGAGCATCAATTCCATCTGTCACCGCATCAATGGTATAGGACACCAAGCGGACAGATTGGTTAAAGAACTTATCAATAGCGTTAAAGATCGCTTCAACGGAACCTTGCCCTGTCGCATTAAATTCGACTTTCTCACCATCCATATTGGCCAGGCTAACGAGTGCTTCAATGTCATTATCTGCATGAGTTTGAAGTTGTAAATCATCAAAGTGGAATCCTTCTGGATTTTCAACCATGGTTCCAGCTACCAGCGCACGAATATCTGCATCTGTGATTTCTTGTTTCTTATCTGCCAGAGCCTTGAACTTAGCGAAGAGTGGTTTGATGTCCTCTTCTGTAAAGTCTAGGGCCAATTCTCTTAGTTTCTCGACAAAGGCATGGCGACCTGACAATTTTCCAAGTGGAAGGCTATTACTCTTAACACCGACTAATTCAGGAGTGATGATTTCATAGGTAAGAGGATTTTTAAGGACTCCGTCTTGGTGAATACCAGATTCGTGAGAAAAGGCATTGCCACCGACCACAGCCTTGTTTTTAGGAACTGGAATTCCTGAGAAGCGAGAAACCATTTCTGACGTATTGATGGTCTCATTTAGGACAATACTGGTTTCTGCTTGGTAGTAATCTTGGCGAATATTGAGAGCAACTGCTATTTCTTCCAAAGCAGCATTTCCAGCTCTCTCACCAATACCGTTGATAGTTCCTTCAACACGTCCTGCCCCATTCTTGACGGCAGCAAGGCTATTAGCTACTGCCATTCCAAGATCATCATGACAGTGAGGTGAATAGATGATCTGGCGATCCGTCTTGACATTCTCAATCAGGTATTTGAAGATGGCTCCATATTCCTCTGGTGTGGTAAATCCTACCGTATCAGGAATATTGATATAAGACGCCCCTGCATCAACCGCTGTTTGAACAACTTGCAAGAGGAAATCCAACTCTGTTCTGGTCGCATCTTCAGGAGAGAATTCGACCACTTCAAACTTAGAACGGGCATAAGAAACATGCTCCTTAATAGCTTCCAAAATCTCTTCCTTGCTCTTATTGAGCTTATACTTACGATGAATCGGACTGGTAGCGATAAAGACGTGAACCTGTGGATACTTGGCATCCTTGAGGGCCTCGTAACAAGCATCAATATCAGACTTGACCGAACGTGCCAAACCAGTCACCGCTGTTTTCTTCAAGACCTTAGCAATCTCCTGCACTGCTGTGAATGAATCAGGACTCGCCGCTGGAAAACCAGCTTCTATGGCTGAAATGCCCCATTTCTCCAGCTGTCTTGCAATGGCAATTTTTTCCTTGATTGAAAAATTAACACCAGGTGTCTGTTCTCCATCCCGAAGGCTGGTATCTAGAAATTCAACTGTTCTCATAAGATTTCCCCTTTTCCAAATGTGGTTTTTAAAAAAACATCTCGCTTAGAAGTCCAAGCGAGATGTTGATTCACTCCCGCTTGGTAAGCCAAACAGGACTAATGCTTTTTGCACTAGCCCGAGTACCTCAACAACAAAGCGAATTGATTAAACTTAGCTGTTTTCATGTTTGACTTTCTCCTTCGTTTGATATCTTGTTTAGTATTTTAGCATAGACAAAACTACTTGTCAAGAAAAAATCCAATATTTTCTGAAAATTTCTTCAGTATAGAATATTTAGCTAATTGAAAATCCTTGAAATGTTTCATTTTTTAGAAGTTAAATTCCAACTTTTTTCTATCAATTCCAGTACTATTTCATCTGATAAAGTATCATCAAAAGCCACACTAATCCAGTAGCGTTTGTTCATATGAAAAGCTGAATAAATTCCCTTTTTTAAAAGTAAGTCAGCTACTTGGTCATGCTTGAGGTTGACTGCTTCCACTAATCCTTCTCTACCCTTTTCCAGCTTATCCCAAGAGATTCTCATCAAGACGGCATACCACTTTTTATTACTTTCATGTCTTAACACTGCCGTATCAGGCGATTTCTCCCACAGATACTCCAACTGATTTCCGTACTTTTCCTGAATCTGAGCCATGATACGCTTAGTCTGAGGACAGATAAAATCCTGCACATCAAAACAAGCCTTCCGAATCTGGTAGAGAATCTCCAGACAAGCCTCACGGACACTTGCAACAAAACTTCCTGTCATACTTTCCATATGAACTTGAGGATAGAGGTCACCCATTTCCTGATCAAAGACCTGAAAACTCACATTATCAGCAGTGATGGACACAGTCATGACAAAGTCACCCTGCAAAATCTGGCAACTATAGATCCAGACTCCACTACTTTCTACAAAACCATAAGCATAAGCCTTTTCTTGATTAAACTGATAGGATTTAAAAATTTCAAACATAAGTGAAAACTGCTACCCAAAGCTAGCAGTTCCTTTCTATTTTTTAAAAGACAACCTTGGTTCCGTGCAATTGTGTCACACCTAGCTGGTCGATAAAGGTTTGACGGTTGTCCAAGTCAATCCCCCCACCTGGTAAAATTTCAATTTTACCTTTAGCATGTTCCAAAATTCTGTGGTAGTGAGCAAAACGCTTTTCTAGTGAATCGCCAGACACACCCGCACGAGTCAGGATACGAGTGACTCCAGCTTGGCTAAGCCAGTCAATAGCTTCCAACTGGTCTTCATCACTCAATTCATCAAAGGCCATATGAAAGACAATTTCCATTCCTTTTGATGCCGCAATTAGCTTCTCCAGATTAGGCATATCCAACTTCTTATCAGCAGTTAAAACCCCAAATACAACTCCTTGACTTCCAGCCTGAGCAGTCAACCGAATGTCTTCTAGCATAATAGCAATTTCCATATCATTATAGACAAAGTCGCCACCACGTGGCCGAATCATGGTCATAATGGTCGTATCATAGTTAGCTGCCAGTTCAACTGCTGCCTTAGCTACTCCATAGCTAGGGGTTGTCCCACCAACTGCTAGATTGTCACAAAGTTCGATTCGACGAGCTCCAGCCTGCATCGCTTTTTCAAGCAAGGTCACATTCTCAGCACAAAATTCGTAAATCATTTGATTCTCCTTGAAGATTACTTTAAATTTATTATATCATATTGTTGTGAATATACTTTCAATTTTATCAAGGCAAATAACTACTATTTTAACTATTCTCTGTCTGGAATAACCTTAAAGAGATAATAGGTGATAAAGATGGTCAAAGCACCTAGACCGATTTTGACTGGTAAGAGAGGAGCAAAATAAATGGAAATTCCCATCAAGACGTAGATAGAGACAATAATCTTTTTTTTACGTTCACGCGCAATAGACTTAGTCTCGCGAAAATCAGCAACATATGCTTGATAGAGCTTGGTATGATACAACCAATCTTCGAAGCGCTTGGAACTTCTTGAGAAACAAGCAATAGACAACAAAAGAAAAGGCGTTGTAGGCAACAAGGGTAAAACAACCCCAACAATAGCCAAGGCCAGTGATAAAAAACCAATAATTAGATAAATAATACGCATAACTTCTCCTAGTTAATACTCTTCGAAAATCTCTTCAAACCGCGTCAACGTCGCCTTGACGTAGGTATGGTTCCTGACTTCGTCAGTCTTATCTGCAACCTCAAAGCAGTGCTTTGAGCAACCTGCGGTTAGTTTCCTAGTTTGCTCTTTGATTTTCATTGAGTATAAAATAATCTTCCTCTAGTTTCGCATAAAATGATGAATTTTGTCAAGTTCCAACCAAAAGGAGCCTGAAATTCACTTTCAGGACTCTCTTCTTATTTAATCTTTTCTTCTTCGTAGTCACCCTTGCTACAAACAATCTGCTTGCCACCACCACGGACTTTTTTCTCCATGAGGAAGTTGCCACATTTTGGACAGTCACGACCAACAGGCTTGTCCCAAGAGGTAAATTCACAGTCTGGATAGCGATTGCAACCATAGAAAAGGCGGTTACGTTTGGTTTTGCGTTCAATGATTTGTCCCTGATGACAACTTGGACACTCAACACCGATTTCTTTCACGATTGCTTGGGTATGACGGCAATCTGGGAAATTGCTACAAGCGTAGAACTTACCAAATCGACCAAGTTTAATAACCATTGGACTGCCACACACTTCACAATCAAATCCAGCTGGTTCATCCTTGATCTGGATTTTCTCCATTTCTTCTTCAGCCTTGGCAACCTCTTTAGAGAAAGGTTTGTAAAAGGCATCAATGACACGTTGCCACTGCTCTTTTCCGACTTCGACGTCATCCAGTTTGCCTTCCATTTCAGCTGTAAAGGTCACGTTTACGATATCTGGGAAATATTCAACGATGAGCTTGTTGACAATTTCTCCCAACTCTGTCGGTTCAAAACGTTTGGATGCAAGGCGAACATAATAACGTTTCTGAATAGTTTCAATGGTTGGTGCGTAAGTTGACGGACGGCCAACCCCATTTTCCTCCAAGGTCTTGATCAGTGTCGCTTCAGAATAACGAGCAGGCGGTTGGGTGAAATGTTGCTCTGGTTTGCTATTGACCTGTTTGACCACATCTCCAACAGCCATATCTGGTAACATTTTATTCTTGTCAGAATCATTATAAATGGCAAGATAACCATCAAACTTAACCTGACTACCATTAGCGGTAAATTGGACCCCATTTTGAGACAATTTAACAGCCATGGTATCAAAGACAGCAGCTGTCATCTGACTCGCTACAAAACGATTCCAGATAAGGGTATAAAGCTTGAGCTGATCCTTATCCAGATACTTAGCGATGCTTTCAGGTGTATTAGAAACGCTAGACGGGCGAATAGCCTCGTGGGCATCCTGAGCTCCTGAAGCATTTTTGACCTTGCTACCATGCTTAGAATACTTGCTACCAAAACGGTCCGTAATGAAGCTTGCTGCCTCATTTTGCGCTACAGGACTGATACGAGTCGAATCGGTACGCATATAGGTAATCAAACCTTGAACACCAGAACCGATATTAATTCCTTCATAGAGCTGTTGGGCAACCATCATGGTCTTTCGAGTACGGAAGTTAATTTTATTGGCAGCATCCATCTGCATAGATGAAGTGGTATAGGGTAAAGGAGCATTGCGTTTGCGCTCTTTCTTATCCACCTGATCCACTGAAAAATCTTTGCTAGTCAGACGAGACAAGACTTCCTTGACCTCATCATTGCTAGTCAGTTTCAACTTTTTGCCGTCTACTCCATAGAAGGAAGCCTGAAATTGCTTGGTTCCCTTTTTAAAGACAGCATCAATTGTCCAGTATTCTTCAGGCTGAAAGGCATTAATTTCATTCTCACGGTCAATGATAAGTTTAAGGGCAATGGACTGAACGCGACCTGCTGACAAGCCCTTCTTGACCTTCTTCCACAAAATAGGCGAAATCGAATAGCCTACCAAGCGGTCCAAGACACGACGAGCCTGTTGGGCATCGACCAAGTCCATATCAATCTTGCGTGGCTCTTTGAAAGCATTTTTGACCGCATCCTTGGTGATTTCATTGAAGACCACACGGTTAGCATCATTTTCATCCAAGTTGAGAATGTGAGCCAAATGCCAAGAAATCGCTTCTCCTTCACGGTCCGGGTCACTCGCCAGAAAGACTTTATTAGCTTTTTTGGCTTCTTTTTTCAAGTCATTGATAAGAGGTCCTTTTCCTCGGATATTGATATATTGCGGTTCATAATTATTTTCAATATCGACTGACATACTGGATTTCTTCAAATCACGGATATGCCCGACACTGGCTAAAACCTTGTAGTTCCTGCCGAGGTATTTTTCAATCGTCTTAGCCTTAGCTGGCGACTCCACGATTACTAGATTTTTTTTAACTGTTGATTTTTTCTTTTTTGTTGCCGTAGCCACAGTATCACACCTTTTCAAAGTAATAAACTTTATAAAGTGTAAACCATTTTGCCATAACTGTCAAGACTTAGCTCCTATATATAGAAGAAAAGTTGGTTTAGAAAGGGAAATTTTATCTTAAAATTCAAATTCTGCAAGCACATCCTGCCCACTGGTGACCAATTTTGCACCTTCTTGAATCAAATGATGGCAACCGTCTGATAGTCCATCTAAAATGCTACCAGGTATAGCAAAGACATCGCGTCCTTCTTCCATTGCTCTCTCACAGGTAATGAGACTACCTGAACGCATCTTAGCCTCTGCTACAATCACGCCACGACAAAGTCCAGCAATGATGCGATTACGGGCAGGAAAATGAAATTTCAGAGGTTGTTCGCCAGGTCCATATTCACTGAGAACCAGATGATCATTGCCGATGTAGTCTTGCAAGCGTTTATTGGCTTTAGGATAAAACACATCCAGTCCTGTTCCAATCACTGCAATGGTTTTTCCGCCATTCTGAAGAGCTGCCATATGAGCTGCTGTGTCAATTCCCTTGGCTAGTCCACTGACGATAACCAGTTCATTTTCCAAGTCCTGAATGACTTTTTCAACTGACTTAGCTCCCTGTTTGCTACAAGCACGACTACCCACGACCGCTACCTTAGGAAATTTCAAGAGATCCAGATTTCCCTTGTAAAATAAAAGCACAGGTGCATCATATATTTCACTCAAATCCCAAGGATAACAGTCATCTAAAATAGAGAAAGATGGAAATTTTTGAAACTCCTTATCCAGATGCGCATCGTCTATCTGAAAATAACGTTCCATAAAAACAGCTGGATTTCTGCAACCTGATATATCTGCAATATCTCCTAACAACAGTTCTTGATCGACATTTTCACCGTATTCTAGAACTTTCAAAACCTGTTGATTGGTCAAACCTGATTTTTTTAACTTATAGATTTCATAGTTTGTAATTTTCATAAATAACTCCATTTCTTTTTCTACTCATCTATTTATTCGTAAAAAATCAAAAAAACATCCGACTATTTCAGCCAGATGTTGGAATTTTTAATTTTCGTTTTTAAGAATTTTTTCTAATTTATGATAGTCTTGGACACTATCGATCTCATAGATGCTATTGCCTTCTAGTTCTTCAACATAGACATCTAGCTCTTTGATATTGTCCTTAACCATATTGTCCCAATAGAGATCAACAAATTCACCACTTGCATAGGCCTTATCGATAAAGCTGACAATCTTTTCTGCAGTTGGAGCATCCCAGAAGGATACACCACTAAGGATGCGACCTGCCTTACTATCAACAGTAATGTCTTGAACCTTGTAGTCATCTCCATAGACCAAGAACCATTCGTTGGTACAATCTTCACGATAAACACTAAAATAAGTCGAACGTGTCAAATCATTGCGGAACATATTTTTAAAGAGATAATTGTCAGCATCAATAACATAGCTGTTTGCCAATTCTTCTTTTACAAGATAGAGAGAGTAAAAGTTATTGTAGTCAGCGTATTTATCATTGAAAACGAGGCGAACACCATATTTTTCTTTTAAGTAATCGAATTGTTCTTTAAGGTAACCAACGATGATGATGTCATTGATTCCTTTTTCTTTGAGAAACTCAATTTGGTATTCAATCAAAGGTTTTTGATTAACTTGAACCAAGGCTTTAGGGGTATTTTCAGTCATAGGACGCAAGCGAGTTCCCAATCCCGCTGCTAAAATAATGGCTTTCACACGAATTTCCTTTATTCTTTAATAATAATATAAACTCCAGCAATGACGACAAGTGACGTAATAATTGTCAGCATATCTAGCGGTGCACCCAAGAAAACAACTGCAAACAAGACAGTCCAAACTACATAACTCACGTTAAGACCTGTAGCCTTGGCTGGTTGCAAGCGATTGATAGCGATATAATAAGCCAAGTAGGAAATCAGATCAAAGGCTGCAAAGACAATCATGAGACCTAACAATTGTCCATTGGCCACTTCTGCAAATGACTGATGAGAGAAGAGCACAATCACAAGATAGGACAAGAATGAAGTTACTTGACGGATTAAGAGGGCTTCGATTTCACTCAATTCACTTTCCATGGCAAAAGAGCTAAGGACACTCTCACTCCCCCATGCAATAGCACAAACCAAAGCACAGAGAATCCCAATGTAGAAGGAATTGACCTGTTCAACCTTATAGGTCTGAGCAATTATCCCTCCAATAATCAAGACAATCCCAAACACAGTATTTTTTGAAATCTTGTGCTTTAAAAAGAAGAAAGCCAATAAAACTGAAACTGCAGGGTAGATAGCCGATACAGATGAAGCTAAGGAACTCCCGATATACTTAACCGCATAAAGATTGGCCTGCATACCGATAGGACCAGCTAGCAAGGCTCCAATGATCACACTAACATTGCGAATATTTAAGAAAATTGAGAGACAAACTTTTCCTTCTTTTATTAAAAGAAAAGCTAGTAGGATAAAGATACTCAAGAAATCGTGAGCAGCGGCCACCACAAAGGGCGACAAATCTGTAAAAATCGAAAAGATATAAGCACTAATCGTTAGACCTAACCCCCAGAAAATACCTGAGAGTAGACCAAAAGAAACTCCATTTTTATTTTTCATCTAAACCTCCATAATATGACAAACCTTTAACAGCTCTTTGGTAACGACTCACACCATAGTCACCAAAATCTGCACCTTGCTCTTCTTTGTAGACTGTCCATAGACTCCAAATAGCATCTTGTAAAATTTTATAAATGGCAATCTTTTCACGAGAGACAGGTGTTTGCTCACTCTCATAGTGAGATAAGAAGGCTTCTTCCTCTTGACGAGTGAATTCAGACTCTAAAAAGAGAGCAGCCAAATCCCACATTGGATCGTTCATTAATGAATATTCCCAGTCAATCAGATAAAGTCGTCCTTGTGGTGACTCGATAAAGTTTTCAGGCATCAAATCAATATGACAAGATTTTCTGTCAACACCTAAGTCAGCCAGTCTTTTCTCTAAGGAGAAGACTTCTTCTCTAACTGCTTCATAGTTGGCATAAGGGATTTTTTTCTCAATCAAAGATTCGTATTTTTAAATTTCTTCAAAAGGAGCAAATTCTCCTCTTAATTCCTTGCCAGAAGCATGAATGGTTTGTAAAATTGGAGCAATTTTATCAAATTTGGTCTTGATTGACGTTGAATCAAGCGTGATTGCAGATTCGATATACTCATTTACTTTGATACCAGCTTCAATATCAAAAAGATAATTTTTTACATCTAAGTCTAAATCCTTTAGTAGTTCAAGATTGTAATTTTCATCTTGACGATTGATCAGCTTTTCTGTCCCTTTACCAAAGAATTTAACAATGTATTGCTTATTTGTTGTTTTGGCCAAATAGTTTTGATTGGTCATTCCCCCAGTTGTTCAACACTGAGGACTTCCTCTTCTTGACTAAGTAGGGAAGAAATTTTTTCTTTAATGATTTTCTCCACAATTAACCTCCAGTTCTTATACTTCCCACTTAAACACGGTTTTAAAGGCTGTGTTTAAATCGGTTGCAAAGACACGGTGAATATCTTTAATTTCTCTTACAGGTTCTTCTAGATAAAGAATATTTTTGAGACGATTGGCAAATTTCTTGACTTCCATCATTTGGATTGCATTTTCAAAATCAATGCGACCAGAACGAGAGGAACCAACCAAGAGCAAGCCCTTTTCTAAGGCATCGCGTGTATTGAGATTGACTTTATACTCGCTAACACCCATCATGAGAATCGTTCCTTGAGGACGAATATAGCGAATCAAGTCATTAATGGCTGGTCCAGTACCATCACCACCACAACACTCAAAAGCATGGTCAAAGGCCAAATCTTCAGGAATATTATCAGTAATATAGCATTCTTTGGCAAAAGAGAAGAGTTCCAATTTCTCCCAATGACGACCAATAACTACAATCTCTGCTTCTGGCAAAGTATAGTTGATAATATTGGCAACCACAAAAGCTAAACTTCCATCTCCAATAACGGCGATTCGGTCACGCTTGCTATGAGCAAGGGTCAATAGACGATTCATAGCGTGCATGCCAACACTGACAAACTCTGTAATGGCTGCAACCGTATCTTCGATAGCATCATAAGCCACCACACGGTCTTTAGGGAGAGAAACAAACTCTCTCATAAAGCCATCAAATCCACTAGACAAGAAATGGGTCCCTGTCATGTAGTTCTCATAGAATTCTTCATCACTCTGCATAGGAGGCTGATTAGGAATCATAACAACTTTTTGCCCAACCTCATAGGTTCCCGTAGGGTCAGAAATAACGGTTCCACATGACTCGTGAATCATTGCCATTGGAAGTTTTTTATTCAAAACCTTGGGATCACGTTTCCCTTGGTAGTAACGCTGATCCGCATGACAGACCGCCATATAATTAGGACGGATAAGGATATGATTCTCTTGGTCAATAGCCTCTTCCTGATATTTGACATTGATAAACTTAGGCTTAGTTAGTTGATAAATTTGATTAATCATTTTACTAGTCTTTCTCAATCATACTTTTTGCAATCTTCAAATCTGTTACGGTTGTGATTTTAAGATTTGAATATTCACCCTTGGCCAAGGCCACATCTTTTCCTTTGATCACAAAGATTTTACATGCATCTGTCAAGATTTCTTTATCTTCAGCAGAAAGAGAGCCATAAAGGTCCATGAAGTCCTTGCAACGGAATGTTTGAGGTGTTTGTCCTTGATAAAGATGAGCACGATTTGGAATATCTGTAATGAATTGACCATTGGTACTTTCAACGATAGTATCAACCGCTTCTACCACTGTATCCACTGCGTCATGATTTTGAGCAAGTTTGATATTGTCCTGAATCATGCGAAGTGTAATAAATGGACGAACAGAATCGTGGGTAACAACGATATCCTCTGGAGTAAGCGGACGATAAGCATCAATGGCTTCAATGATTTTCTCAATACTTGTATTGCGGTCAGCACCACCTTTTGTAATGATGATACGTTCCTTATGAAGAGGAAGATATTTATCTACAAGATCTTCTGCATGAGAAACCCAGTCTCCATGAACCCCAACTACAATTTTTTCAATACTTGGTTCCAAAACAAATTTTTCAATTGTATGAATCAAAATAGGTCGATCACCTAGCTCTAAAAATTGTTTTGGCAAGTTACTGATTCCCATGCGTGTGCCAGTTCCACCAGCAAGAATTCCTGCATAAATCATCTGTTTTCTCCTTTGTCTTACTAAAAAAACTTATTCTCTCTATTATACCACAATCTAGTCCTATCATGAAAGAAATACCGACCCTCCCGTTCTAGAATAGAAGGTTTAAGGAGTTCTATTATTCAAAGAAACTAGTCCATTTCTAGTAATGACTAGGAATTCTGTAGTCATTACCAATAAATGGCTGTGAAATTTTAGAGTTCTTCAGAATAATATAGTTTCCTTAAAAAAAACTTAAAATAAAACTTTGAGATTTCAAAGTGATTGCTTGACTTACTGCCTTTCATTTCTTATTAGCTAGCTTTATGATAGAACGAAAAACGAGGTAAATTGAATGAAAAGTATAAAATTAAATGCTCTATCTTACATGGGAATTCGTGTCTTGAATATTATTTTTCCCATCCTAACTGGAACCTATGTAGCGCGTATCTTGGACCGAACTGACTATGGTTAATTCAACTCAGTCAACATTATTTTGTCATTTTTCTTGCCCTTTGCGACTTATGGGGTCTATAACTACGGTTTACGGGCCATCAGTAATGTCAAGGATAACAAAAAAGATCTGAATAGAACCTGAACTGCACCCCAAAAGTTAGACATAAAAATCTAACTTTTGAGGTGCTTTTATTATGAAATTAACTTATGATGATAAAGTTCAGATCTATGAACTTAGAAAACAAGGATATAGCTTAGAGAAGCTTTCAAATAAATTTGGGATAAACAATTCTAATATTAGGTACATGATTAAATTGATTGATCGTTATGGAATAGAGTTCGTCAAAAAAGGAAAGAATTGTTACTATTCTCCTGAACTAAAACAAGAGATTATTGATAAAGTTCTTCTTGAGGGGCATTCACAAATTAGGGCGTCTCTGGATTATGCTCTTCCAAGTAGTGGATTACATTCTAATTGGCTGGCACAATATAAGAAAAACGGATATACTATTGTTGAGGGAACAAGAGGGAGACCACCTAAAATGGGACGTAAGCCAAAGAAGAGATTTGAAGATATGACAGAATTAGAATGTCTTCAAGCAGAAAATGAATACTTGAGAGCGGAGAATGCCATTCTAAAAAAGTTGAGAGAACTCCGATTGAGGGACGAAAAGGAGCAAGAAGAAAAACGGAAATTGTTCAAGGACTGGTAACAGAGTTTTCTTTAGATATTCTTCTAAAGATTATTAAGCTTGCCCGTTCAACCTATTATTGCCACTTAAAACAGCTGGATCAAAGCGATAAAGATTATGATATTAAAGCTGAAATTCAGTCAATTTATACTGAGCATAAAGGAAATTACGGCTATCGTCGCATGACTCTAGAATTACGAAATCGTGGCTTTGTAGTGAACCATAAGAAGGCGCAGCGTCTGATGAAAGTACTTGGTTTAACGGCTCGAATTCGCCGTAAACGGAAGTATTCTTCATACCAAGGAGATGTTGGCAAGAAAGCAGATAATCTTATTCAACGTCAATTTGAAGCAACCAAACTAATGCAAAAATGCTACACAGATGTGACAAAATTTGCCATTCCAGCAAGTAGACTAAAGCTTTATTTATCACCAGTTTTAGATGGCTTTAACAGCGAAATTATCTCCTACAATCTTTCTACTTCGCCGAACTTAGTACAAATGAAAGCTATGCTAGAACAAGCCTTTACAGAGAACCATTACGAAAATACAATTCTCCATAGTGACCAAGGAGGGCAATACCAACACGATTTCTATCATCATTTTTTAAAGAATAAGGGAATCCAGCCATCTATGTCACGTAAGGGAAATAGCCCAGATAACGGTATGATGGAATCTTTCTTTGGCATTCTTAAGTCTGAAATGTTTTATGGTTATGAGAATACGTTTCAGTCACTTGAACACTTGGAACAAGCTATTGTAGACTATATTGATTACTACAATTGATTACTACAACAACAAACGAATTAAGGTAAAACTAAAAGGACTTAGCCCCGTACAATACAGAACTAAATCCTTTGCTTAAATAATTGTCTAACTTTTTGGGGTCAGTACAATATTATGCGTTTTTAATTTTTCTTCAATCTATTACAATAGATAGAGAACTCAATTTCTTATAGGTAAAGGAATTTGAAAATAGCTACTGCCGCAATTGCTGCTGCGATCGGTGCTACTACTGGTACCCAAGAATACCACCATTTTGAATCGTCTTTGTGCTCACCAAGAACTGATTTTGGAAGGAAAGCATGAAGGAGACGTGGTCCCAAGTCACGAGCAGGGTTCAAGGCAGGTCCTGTAGGTCCACCAAGTGATGTTACCAAGGCCATAACAAGGAATCCAAGTGCCAAGTGAGCTACTGAAAGTCCTGAAGCAGTATGTGGTGCTACTTGGGCTTTGATTGCTAAATCAGAAAAATCAACATTTTGACCTGCTTGACTAGCCATTTGTTTCATGTATTGAAGCACTTCAGAACCAAAGAAGTTTTTAGTCATTCCAAGGGCTGCAAAGAAAAGAACAAATGATCCAACAAACTCATTTACAAAACCATTAACAGTTGCTGCAAAATGTGATTCTTTTGTACCATTATCCAAACTTGAAATTGTTGAGAAAGTACCCAAAATGTTGTTTGGATTTTCAGTTTTCAAGTAGTATGGGCGGTGTGTTGCCACAACCAAGGCTTGACCAAAGATAGCACCCAAAACTTGTGCGATGATATAAGGCGCAACTTGAGCCCAAGGGAAAAGACCGCTGATTGCAAGTCCAAGAGTGAAGGCTGGGTTGATGTGGTTACCAGATACGTTACCAAACATCAAGGCTGGGATCATAACCCCCATACCATAACCAACAGCGATAACGATCCAGCCACTTTGGTGACCTTTCGTACCTTTAAGTTCAACGTTGGCAACTGCACCATTTCCAAGAATGATCAAAATAGCAGTTCCCAAAAATTCAGTGGCATATTTAATTGCCCATGTGAAATCCATTTGATAGATTCTCCTTAAAATTTTTTAGACAATCCTTATTCTATCAATTTTTACATCTTTTAGCAACTACTTTCCCGAAAGATTGTGACAGAAAACGGTTCCAAATCTTATAAACTAATCTTTTTTCCAAGATATTCCCAGTTCATTATGTTATCTGAGCTAATCTGATGCTTTTATGTCAATTCCTACTGATACATAGTATAGGGAATAAGAAGTATCTTTCCCCATTCACCAATAAGAGTTTTGCTATGAAAACAAAACTCTATCCTTCTAATGAAACAATCTTAACCTGATTTACATAAAAATTCTCGTCACATTGCCATAAAATCTCAGCCATATTTTGTAAGAAATGGATTTATCGTGATCAGCTCTAATTGTGAGATTATAGCCACTTTCATTCCTATCCATGTCAATATTTAGATTGTAAAATCCCTTCTGTTCAATGAGAATATTCAAGGTATCTATTGAAGGTTTATTGGTTACAAATCCAGTCATTCTGATATGATAATGAGTATCGCTTTTCAAAAATTTAGAGCTACTTTTCTGAACAGAGACAACAATTAAACTGCAAAATAAGCCTAGAAAAGCAAAACCTGCTCCAATCGCCATCCCAATACCTGCAGTTACCCAAATACCAACTGCTGTGGTGATACCACTGATTTTTTTATCCCTCATGAAAATAATACCACTGACAATTTGGGCCGCAACCCTAGAAGTATCATAATTAGGCGTATCCAAGAAAGCTTCTTTTGATAAAATCATCATTAAAGTTGCAGTTAAGGCAACTAAGATATGAGTCTTTCTCCCAGCCTGCTTGTGCTTAGACTTTCTTTCATAGCCAATGATAAAATCAGAAAAACAAGACAATAAAATGAGAATAATATATCGGACTTCAATCGGTAGAGCTATCGTATCAAGCATTATTTCCCTCCTCTATTACTCATAATTTTATATTATAATCCTAGTTGAAACTTTTTTCAAGAGAATATATTAGTTGAAAATTGTTCTTTTTAAAACAGAAAACCGCAGTTACCCTCTAGTAATAACTTGCAGTTTTCTGTAATGTATAGATTTTTACAATGTCTCAAACAATTCTTGCATTTGAACATCATCTGGAACTAGTTTTAAGTAAGTTTGTGCATTAACTTTTGCTTCCTCAAAGTAGCCCAATTCACGCAAGAGATAGATATAGTGTTCCAGAAACTCTGGATTGTCCTTTAAATCTCCTGCCAACTCTTGATAAAGCTCATAGGCAGTATCCAAATCGTCCATTTCTTGATAGGAACGAGCAATCATCCACTTGGTCAAGAGATTTTCTGGCTCCTCACTTTGCAAGTCTAGAATGTCTTCATAACGTTCCTGCTCCAGATAAATAGTTGCTAGACGGAGTAAGATTTCTTCCGTATCCTCAGCATCTTCTTTAGCAGTAAGGAGGTAGTTCTCTGCTCCACTAGCATCATGCAATTCATAGGAAAATTGTGAAGCTACTAACAAGAGTCTTGTTTCAAAGGGATTTTTCTCTAAGCCTTGCTTAGCGATACGCAGGGCTTCTTGAACTTGATGTTCCTTATGTAAGGCCTGACTGTAACCATACTCATAGCCTTCAAAATCAGGTGAAATGGTATCAAGTTGCTTAAAGTATAGAACAGCTTTTTGATATTCTTCTTGATCAAAGTAAAGACTGGCCAACTCAAAAGCTGTTAGGTCATCGTATTCTAACTCCAGGGCTTTTTCTAAAAACTCTGTAGCCGTTTCAAATTTCCCCAACTGTGCATAGGCAAAGCCAATCCGTTGATAGGTAGAAATGCCTGTTTGCTCATAAATAGTACGATTATCTAACTGGGCATAGCCTTGAATGGCCTCTTGGTAATTTTCCAACTCACTATCTAATTCTGCCAAGCCCAATATCAAGAGAGGATCCTCTGAGTAAGTCAATGCTTCTAACAATTTCTCACGTGCCACATCTGTCAAACCTTCCATCTGGTAAAGGTCCGCTTTAAGTGCCAAAGCCGACACATACCAGTCACTGTCAGCTTGGATTTCCTCTAGATAGGCAAAGGCTTCTTCGATTTGACCATCTTCGCTAGCAATAGCTGCTAGATTAAGATTAACCTCTGGGAAATCCTCTACGATTTTCAGGTAAATTTCCTTGGCCTGAGGATAGAAACCAATTCCTTCTAGATAAGTCGCTAATTCATAAAGAAGCTCACTTGGATCATTTTCTAAAGCTTTGACGAAATAATGTTCTGCCTTAACTAAATCTTGTTCTTCCAAAGCCTGTAACATCTGTTGACTATTGTTCACTCTTGACTTCCTCCCCTTCTAGTTCATATAGGCCACTGACTACCTTATACCATTCAAAAATGGCTGAAATGACAACTTTAGCAGAGGCATAAACTGGAATACCGAGCAAGACTCCCCAGATACCAAACATGGATCCTGAAGTTAACAAAACAAAGAGAATATTAATGGGATGGATGTTTAATTGACTTCCCAAAATCAATGGAGAGACAAAACGGCCTTCAATAGTTTGTTCTACAATAAAGACAATCACTACTTTTAAAAGCATGACTGGCCCAGCAATCAAGCCCAATACTAGGGCAGGAAGCATGGCTAAGAAGCTACCCAAATAAGGAACCAGATTTAAAATACCAGCAGTAACACCCAACGTAACTGCATAGCGTAGACCAATGATCTTGAAGAAAATCATAAACATTACCGCAACAATAATAGCTACTGTTACTTGCCCTCGAACATAGTTGGACAACTGTTGATTCACATCTGATAAAACTTGTCCAACAGGTTCTTTCAATTTCGTTGGCATGAATTGGGTCAAATAGTGACGTAGTCCTTTTCCATCACGTAAGAGATAAAAGAGCATGAAAGGAACGATAATCAAGGCAACAATCACTTGAGAAGCCCCGCTAATAAAGGCGCTCACCCAGTTGACTGCCTGAGAAGAAACTTTACTTGCCCAAACTGTAGCCTGACTTGAAAAGTTTGTCAAAACTTGTTCTAACTGAGGTCTGAAATCATCTGGTAAACGCTTGGTTACCAAATCGTCAATAACCCTGTCAGCATCTTCAAGGTAGACTGGAACATTCCTTGCAAATGATAAAACTTGACGTTGCAGATTTGGAATAGCTACTGCCAAGCCCCAAATGATAAAGAGAGCGATAATCACAAAGACAATACTGATGGCTATGACCCGATTAATCCTATGCTTCTCTATCCAATCAACAATAGGATTCAACAAATAATATAGCAGGCCAGATAGAATGACTGGTAACATCACAACTGCCAAAAAGTCTAAAACAGGTGAAAATAGAAAACTAATCTTACTTAAAATAAAAAGATTCAGTCCCAATAATAAGGTTACCAAAAATACCGTAATTGCCTTGTTGTCCAAAAACCACTTGAAAAACCAAGATAGGCTAAAATGTTTCTCTTTTTGTTCCATAAATAATTCCTTTCTGTCATTCTTTCATTATACCATTTTTAGATCAAAATAACTCTTTTTTAAAGTGCTTACATGGAGACAACGACATAAAAAATCCCCTCAAAAGAGGAGATTTGATTAGTCTTGAATATGACGGTCTAAGTTCTTCTGATAATCAGCATTGGATTTGGCTTTTTCATCAGCAAATTTCTTGCGGAACTCATCCATTTCTTTAGTAGTGACTATCTTATCTTGAATTTTCAGATATTTGTAGCTATTTTCACTGGTCTTATCACCTACCCAGCCACCTGCACCACTGCCAGGAACATTTTTCGTCACTAGCATTTGAGCACCATCAGAGTATACTGGAATAACAAGTGAACTATCTGACAACCAAGCTTGAGCCTTAGCATATTTAGAATAACGTTTTTGAAGGTCCGTTTTCTCACTGTTTGCATCATCAATCAATTCTTTGTATTTATCCAATCCAACTGTTTTAATGACTGGATTGTCTGTTCCTGGTGCTACACCAAGAGCACTTAGGAGACTTGGACCTGAAGTTGGATCAAATACATCTAGATAAGTCGATGGATCAGCAAAGTCTGGACTCCAACCACTGACTGCATTAATATCCCAATCGGTATTGGCATTGGAAGTAGCTAGAACAGTCATACTGCCCAATTCGTCATCAGAAACTTGTTGAATATCAACAACTACATTGTCAGAGCCTAATGCTTCCTCAATGGATTGTTTATAAGACTGAACCTGACGAATAAAATCTGGATTTGATGAAGAAATTGGCAAATCTAAATGAATTGGGAACTGTACTCCATCAGCTTGAAGGGTTTTCTTAGCAGCTTCAAACTTAGCCTTAGCCTTGTCTACATTATGAAGTGAATCTTGGGCATCATCAAAACTGACATCTTTCCAGACATTATCCAATTTATCCAATTCTGTCTTAGTAACTTGACCAAATGTTTGATCTCCTACTTGAACAAATGTTGGAGGAGTGAAACTTGTCCGTAACTTACGAGGTCCTACTTCATCACCAAATACTTGAGAGATCCCTGCTTTACGATCTACCGCAAAAGCCAAGGCTTGACGGAAATCTTTGTTTAACAAGGCTTTCTTAGTAGAAGTTTTTTCTGTATCACTTGTTTTAGCAGTGTGATTGTAATTTACACGGTCGATATTGGTTGAGATATAAAAAACTCCTCCACGCTGTTGACCATACACAATATTATCCTTGTATTTTTCTTTTAGACGTTCATAGTTGGCAGAGTTTTTAAAGAGTGGTGCAGCTGGATAGTGTCCCTCATCAAAACCGCGTCCTAGAGAGTCTGCATCTTGACCATCAAAGAAGGATAACTTGATATCATCAATAAAGACATTTTGTTTATCCCAGTAGTTTTGATTTTTGGTCATTTCGATAGAAGACTTAGATGTAAGACCTTTGAGGAGATAAGGCCCATTGTATAGAATGCTCGTTACATCCGTTGGTTTACCAAAGTCATCTCCTTTAGAAGCTAAAAAGTCTTCATTAACTGGTGCAAGGACTCCCATTGTTGTTTTTGAATTCCAGAAAGATTCTGGATGATTCAAAGTATAGACTACAGTATAATCGTCAGTTGCTTTTACCCCAACACTAGAAAAATCTGTTGTTTTCCCATTTACATAGTCATCCAATCCTTTGATAGAATCCTGTACGAGATAAAGAGCCTGTGATTTCTTATCTGCTGCGTGTTTCAGACCAGTCACAAAGTCTTGAGCCTTGACATCACCATACTCTTCCCCCTCATTGGTATACCATTTGATACCCTGACGGATTTTATAGGTATAGGTCAAACCATCTTTGGAAACAGTCCAATCTTCTGCAACTGATGGAACAAGATTCCCATATTGGTCATTTTCAAGCAAACCGTCAATAACGTTACCTGTGACCTGTTTAGTGCTGACATTTCCAGAAACTGTATAATCCAGAGTCGAAGGATCTGATGAAAATACATAGGCATAAGTAACTGGTTTATTTGCTTCTTTATTAGCATTACCAGATGAACACGCTGCTAGGACAGCAGTAGACAAAACTGCAATTCCAGTCGCTAAAAAAACTCGTTTTTTCATAGTCAAACTCCTTTGATAATTTGATAGATTTATTATAGCACTTTTAAGAAGAAAAGTAAGGAAAACAATCTCAATATTATTATATTTTTTAAAAAACCAATCAATTATTTTTTTAAAGTGCTTACATCTAATTGGATGTCTTTAATTGGCTTGTTTTTGTGATATAATAGTCTTATCTTTATATAGAGGTAAAGTTATGAAAGAAACTGTTTATTTTGGAACTTATACACGTCGGACTTCTCAAGGGATTTACAAGGCAGACTTTGATACAGAAACTGGTCAGCTTTCAAATCTAGAACTTTTTGCTCCTGAGCCAAGCCCAACCTACCTTGCCTTTGACCAGCACCAACATTTATACACTGTTGGTAGTCAAGACGATAAGGGAGGAATTGCAGCCTATCAAATTGACGGGATTTTATTAAATCATGTCGTTGAAGAAGGAGCTCCCCACTGTTATGTTGCCGTTGATGAAAAGCGTGATTTGGTCTATGCAGCCAACTACCATAAAGGACAGGTTCTTGTTTATAAACGTCAGGAAGATGGTAGTCTTCTACTTAGTGATGTGGATCAACACAGTGGCAAAGGTCCACATGAAAATCAAGCTTCTCCACATGTTCACTATACAGATTTAACACCTGACCACTATCTAGTGACCTGCGACTTGGGTACTGACCAAGTCATCACTTATGACCTTGATCAAGAAGGGAAATTATCTAAGCTCTATACCTACAATAGTATTCCTGGAGCTGGTTCTCGTCATATCGTTTTCCATAACCACTATAAAATCGCTTATCTCATTTGTGAACTCAATAGCACTATTGAAGTTCTAATCTACGATGGTGTTGGCGAATTTGAACGCATGCAAGTTGTTTCAACTCTACCAGACGGTTATAAAGGCTTTAATGGAACTGCTGCTATTCGTCTCTCTAAAGACGGTAAATACCTCTACGCTTCTAACCGTGGTCATGATTCTATCGCAGTATATACAATCCTAGCGGACGGTAGCTTAGAGTTGTTAGAAATCGTTCCAACACATGGTCAGACTCCACGTGATTTTGATTTGACACCAGATCAAGAATTCCTTATTGCTGTCCATCAAGACTCTGATAATGCAACCGTCTTTAAACGCAATCCTGAAACTGGTCGTCTAGCAGAACTTTCCAACGACTTCCATGTTCCAGAAGCGGTCTGCATCAGTTTTGCCCCTTAAGAATACATAAAAAATGAACTTGATAATTCAAGTTCATTTTTTTTATAGTCTTTTTCCGACATTAATACGGTTAATGGCACGTTGCAGTGCAATCTTCGCACGACGTTCTTGATCAATCAAGTTTTTGTCTTGTGCTTCTTCAATTTCTTGCTCTGCACGAAGCTTGGCACGTTCTGCACGACTGATATCGATATCACGAGCACGTTCTGCAGAATCCGCAACGATTGTGATGGTATTATTGGCAATTTCAATAACGCCTCCGTTTACTGCAATCCAGTTCACGTGATCTTCATCATCAATACGTTTTACCTTTACTTCATCAACTGCTAAAACCGCAATCATATTTTCATGTCGTGGCAAGATCCCCATCTCACCATCCAGAGTTCGAACCGATACATAGCTGGCATGGTGATCATAGACGAGACCATCTGGTGTCACGATCTGGACAGTTAACTGAGCCATAGATCACCTCTTAAAATCCCATTTTTTCAGCTTTGGCAATCACATCTTCGATAGAACCTACACCACGGAAGGCATCTTCTGGCAAGTGGTCATGTTTACCATCAAGGATTTCCTTAAAGCCACGAACAGTTTCAGCAACTGGAACATAAGATCCTGGTTGACCAGTAAATTGTTCTGCAACGTTGAAGTTTTGTGACAAGAAGAACTGGATACGACGGGCACGTGCAACCAAGGTTTTTTCTTCATCAGAAAGCTCATCCATACCAAGAATAGCAATGATATCTTGCAATTCATGGTAACGTTGAAGGACACGTTTTACTTCTGCAGCAACTGCATAGTGCTCTTCTCCAACGATTTCAGGTGCCAAGGCACGTGAGCTTGAAGCAAGTGGGTCAACGGCTGGATAAATACCCAATTGTACCAACTTACGTTCCAAGTTTGTAGTAGAATCCAAGTGAGCGAAGGCTGTTGCTGGCGCTGGGTCAGTATAGTCATCCGCTGGCACATAGATAGCCTGGATAGAGGTTACAGAACCCTTCTTGGTTGATGTAATACGTTCTTGCAATTGACCCATTTCCGTAGCAAGGGTTGGTTGATAACCAACGGCTGATGGCATACGACCCAAAAGGGCAGATACTTCTGAACCAGCCTGAGTGAAACGGAAGATATTATCGATAAAGAGAAGCACGTCTTGGCCTTCTACATCACGGAAGTATTCAGCGATTGTCAAACCAGTAAGGGCAACACGCATACGTGCTCCTGGTGGCTCATTCATCTGACCAAATACCATGGCTGTTTTCTCGATAACACCTGATTCTTTCATTTCCCAGTAAAGGTCGTTCCCCTCACGAGTACGTTCCCCAACACCAGTAAATACTGAAATACCACCGTGTTCTTGGGCAATGTTGTGAATCAATTCTTGAATCAAGACAGTTTTACCAACTCCGGCACCACCGAAAAGTCCAACTTTACCACCTTTAAGGTAAGGGGCAAGAAGGTCGATAACCTTAATCCCTGTTTCAAGGATTTCAGAAGAGGTAGACAACTCATCAAAAGTTGGAGCTTTTTTATGAATTGGCTGACGCTCTGCGTCTTCTGTAAAAGGAGCTTCCAAGTCAATGGTATCTCCCAAAACGTTGAAGACACGTCCCAAAGTTTCTTTACCTACTGGTACAGAGATTGGACGACCTGTGTCCAATACTTCCATTCCACGAGTCAACCCATCTGTTGATTCCATGGCGATAGTACGGACCATACCATCTCCCAACTCCAAGGCTACTTCAAGGACGATTTTTGTTTTTCTTTCGTCATTTTTGTAGACGACAAGTGCATTGTTAATCTCAGGAAGTTTTTCCCCTGCTGCAAACAAGACGTCTACAACGGGACCGATAACCTGAGCAATTTTACCTGAACTCATCTCCTTCTCCTATTCTATATAAGATACTGTCGGTTCCTAGCTCAACTAGGTCCTAATACTCTTCGAAAATCTCTTCAAACCACGTCAGCTTTATCTGCAACCTCAAAACAGTGTTTTGAGCAGCCTGCGGCTAGCTTCCTAGTTTGCTCTTTGATTTTCATTGAGTATAAGTTCATTTTCATACGAGCTGGACTAGAGCCTATTCTAAGGCACTAGCTCCTGCTACGATTTCTGTAATTTCTTGTGTAATCGCCGCCTGTCTGGCACGGTTATACTGAATTGTCAAATCATTGATGACTTTCTTAGCATTATCAGTCGCTGTTTGCATGGCTGTCATACCGGCAGCATTTTCAGCTGTCTTAGCATCGATAATAGCCCCGTAAATCATACTTTCTGCAAACTGAGGCAACAACTGCTCCAAAATTTCTTCTCGGCCTGTCTCCAATTCAAAAGTCAAGCTGTAGTCTTCATCCGCTTCATTTGGATCCAAGTCAACAATCGGAAGCATTTGCTCCACACGCATTTGACTGGTTAGCGTATTGACATGGTGGTTGTAGCAGACATAGAGCTCATCAAAGAGTTCATTTTGGTACATTTCAACAGTTTTTGAAATAATCTTACGAACTTCATCAAAGCTAGGTTGGTCTGCCAAGCCACGTAATTCATAAAGTGGTTGAATACCACGAGCCTTAAAGAAATCAGCTCCCATTCCACCGATACAGATCATTTCAAAACCTTGACCATCTGGATGGTATTCTTCCTTCAACTCCATAACGGCTTTCAGAATAGAAGAATTATACCCTCCAACCAAACCACGGTCTGAAGTAATGACGATATAGCCTGTCTTCTTCACGGGACGGCTAATCAACATAGGATTGGTTGAACCACCAGCTCCATTACCATGAAGGATATCTGTCAAAAGTTTACGCACTTTCTGAGCATAAACTTGGAAGTTACGAGCAGCTTCTTCAGAACGACCTAGCTTAGCAGCTGATACCATCTGCATGGCATTAGTGATTTGACTCGTATTTTTTGTTGAGGCGATTTTTGTTTTAATATCATTTAGAGATACTGCCATCTGACACCTCTATTCTTACTGGAAGCTGGTTTGATTGAGAAACTCTGTAATCGCAGCATCCAAGACTGCTTCTTCTGGCAAGTCTTTTGTATCACGAATGGTTTCCAAAATCTCTGGATGTTGAGCATCAAAGAAGGCATGGAACTCTTCCTCGAAACGAACAATATCATCTACTGGAACAGTATCCAAGAAACCATGTGTCAAAGCATAGAGAATGGTTACTTGTTTCTCAACAGGTAATGGTTTGTGAACAGGTTGTTTCAAGACTTCAACTGTACGACGTCCACGGTTCAACTTAGCCTGCGTTGCCGCATCCAAGTCAGAACCAAACTTAGTGAAGGCTTCCAACTCACGGTATGAAGCAAGGTCGATACGAAGTGTACCAGCAACCTTTTTCATGGCTTTAATTTGTGCAGAACCACCTACACGAGATACAGATGAACCCGCGTCAATGGCTGGACGAATACCCGCATTGAAGAGACCATCACCAAGGAAGATTTGTCCATCAGTGATTGAAATCACGTTGGTTGCGATATAGGCAGAGATATCTCCTGCTTGTGTCTCGATAAACGGTAGGGCTGTAATAGATCCACCACCAAGTTCATCAGAAACTTTAGCTGAGCGCTCAAGCAAACGGCTGTGAAGGTAGAAAACATCCCCTGGGAAAGCTTCACGACCTGGAGGACGACGAAGCAAGAGAGAGAGTTCACGATAAGCTACCGCTTGTTTTGATAAATCATCATAAACGATCAAAACATGTTTCCCTTGGTACATAAATTCTTCCGCCATGGCAACCCCAGCATAAGGAGCTAGGAAAAGCAATGGAGATGGTTGTGAAGCAGAGGCAGTCACAACGATTGTGTAGTCCAAGGCACCGTACTGACGTAGTGTTTCTACTTGCGTACGAACTGTTGATTCTTTTTGTCCAATCGCAACATAGATACAGATCATATCTTGACCTTTTTGGTTCAAGATTGTATCAATTGCAATGGTTGTTTTCCCTGTCTGACGGTCACCGATAATCAACTCACGTTGACCACGACCAATCGGTACAAGGGCGTCGATAGCTTTCAAACCAGTTTGCAATGGTTCTGATACAGACTTACGTTGCATAACACCAGGAGCTGGCGCTTCTACTGGACGAGTTTTATCAGTGTGGATTTCTCCAAGACCATCAACTGGACGACCAAGCGGATCCACAACACGTCCAATCAGACTTTCACCTACTGGGACTTCCATGATTTTCCCTGTACGGCGGATTGTATCGCCTTCACGGATATCTGTAAAGTCACCTAGGATGATAATACCAACATCTGTTGACTCCAAGTTTTGAGCCATACCATAAGAGCCGTTTTCAAAAATCAACAACTCTCCACTCATGGCATTTTCAAGGCCATGAGCACGCGCGATACCGTCCCCGATATAGGTTACAACACCTGTTTCAGTCACATCAAAATTGGGTTTGAAATTTTCAATTTGTTGCTTAATTAAAGCGCTGATTTCTTGTGCGTTAATTGCCAAAAGAACACCACTTTCTATTTCAAATTTTCTTTAACAACTTTAAGTTGTTGTTTAATACTCACATCAATTGTCTTGTGATTGGCAAAAATGACAAAACCACCAATAAGACTTTCATCGATTTGTTCTTTTACACTCCTTACTTTGAGAGACATTTTTTTCTCAATCAAAGGGAGCAAGCGACTCTTCTGTTCATCTGTTAAAGGATGAGATGACGTAATCGTCACTTCAAATCGATTTGTTTCTTTTTCAAGTCGGTTCAAGCAATCTACAAGAATATCATAAAAAAGATTTGCTCTGTGATTGTAGATAAGAACCTGGATAAAGTTTTGCAATAAAGATGACACTGAATCTTGGAAGAACGTAATCGTTTTTTCCTTGTCAGACTCGTCTACTGCCACTTTTTTTAAAAAAGAAGGTAAGCCTGTTTCTTCAGCAACTTGCTTGATTTGAGCTAAGTCTGAAAAGATACGGTCTTCTTCTCCTTTTTCTAAAACCAATTGGACAAAAGGCATGCTGTATTTTTCAATTACCTTTACTGTTTTCTTGTCCATTAAGCTTCTCCTAACTGATCGATATACTGATCAATGAGTTCTTTATGGGCATGACCGTCAAGGTTTTGTGAGATGATTTTACCAGCCAAGCTGATTGTCAAATCTGCTACCTCACCCTTAACGCTTTGTAAAGCTTCAGCTTTATTTTGAGCAATTTCTTGGTTTGCTTTTTCTTTCAAGCGTCCTGCTTCTAGCTTAGCATCTGCTAAAATACTAGCTTTGCTTTTCTCAGCTGTTTCTTTCGCATTCTCAATGATTGTCTTAGCTTCTTTACGGCTACCAGCCAATTCATCTTCGCGTTTTTGAGCCAATACTTCTGCTTTTTGACGTGCTTCTTCAGCTCTGTCAATATCTGCTGCAATTTTTTCTGCTCTTTGTTCGAAAATGCTAGCCAAATTTGACCAAGCATATTTCTTAACCAAGACTAGCAAGAGAATAAAGGAACCAGCGATTAGTATAAAATCACCAAGTAATTCACCTACTGTTACATTCATAAACTACTCCTTTCTATTCTTCATCATTAATTTTATTTCCTAGGTACATTGAAGATAACAATGTAAATACATATGCTTGTACACAAGAAATAAAAACAGAAAATGCAGTCCAGATTAGATTTGTTCCAAAAGCAATAGGATACCAATAGAAGGCCTGATGAGAAAGTAGGACTAACATACTTGCCATCACTTCCCCTGCAAAGATATTACCAAAGACCCGCAATGCAAGTGAAAGGAGATTGGTAACTTCTTCCAAGAGATTCATTGGTGTCATAAAACCTGGTGTTACAAATGCTTTTAAATACTTTTTGATTCCACGACGACGAATTCCTTCTACGTGAGTCATTAAGATAATTGTAAAAGACAAGACCAAGTCAAATGACAAATTTGCTGTTGGTGAGGTCCAAAGATTTACACCATCTGTAGTCTGAATTCTAGCCATTAAGCCAATATTATTTGCAATGGCCATAAATAGGAATAAACAGAAATAAAAGAGAGAATAATCCTTTATCATTGGACCAAGGTTTGATTTTGTAAATCCAACAACAAAATCAAATAAATACTCTAATACATTTTGTTTTCCTGTGGGTCTCAAAGTCATATTTCGAGTTGCCCAATAAATAAAGCCAAAAATAAGTGCTACAGTCAACAAAGTCAAAACTACTATGGTTAAATTAAAGGTAACAGGACCAATATTGATGGTTGGATTAATACTTTCTTCCATCTAAAATCCTCCCTTTTTCAATTTATACTTCTTTTATTTGATGATAAATGAAAAGACAAGAGTAACGAAGAAAGTACCTTCAATAAAGGCAACCCCTAGGATCATCAAACTACGTAGTTCTGAGATGATATCTGGTTGGCGAGCAACTGATTTCAACAAACCGTTCATCAACATACCTTCACCAAGAGATACACCCATACAGGCAAGACATAGACCGAAAAATGTTAAATTCATGACGAATTCTCCTTTTAATTAAAATTTACTTACTTAGTTTAGTCCTAAAAATTGGATTTGTCAACTTTTTACTAACATTGAAAGCGTTTAATGAAAATTATTTACAATTTTACTATTTTTAAGCCTATTATATAGAAAACTTTGTAAAAAACTTGTAATAAATCCGACCATTATCTAGACCTTTCTGAAAAATATTGAAAAAATCCGAGATGAAATCTCGGATGAAAATTAATATATTTTCTTTAACCTAATGCTCTTTTAGTAAGAAGAATTAAAGGGAAAGCAACTAGAAAGCTTTCATCTCCTACATGTTTATTAAGCACGAACTGTGACGCTGGTTCCATCTTCCTTATAAAGATTGATGAGACCCTCTTTGAGAGCGCGAACCATGTCTCCTGCTTGAACAGGTTGTGGAACCTTGATTGTCAAGAGTTCCATCGGATTTGGAGCGCGGTCAATTTTATTGCCTTTGGCATCATGTAAATCTTCGATATACGTTTCAAAATGACGGAAACCTGGGCCGTAAAACTCAACTTGGTCTCCTTCATTAATCACATTCCGTTGACGAATGGTTGCTGTTTGTGTCGCATCATCATAAGAAACCACTTCAGCTACAAACTTGTACTCAGGAATTTTACGGCGAGCACCAAATAACTGTTCATTTTCAGATGGTGTACCGTAGTAGAAACCTGTTGCTAATTCACGTTGGGCAACCTTCCACATCTCATCAATCAAGTCTTGCTTGATAGCTTCAAACTTCTCTGGACTTTCTAGATAAGCATCAACAGCTGCCTTGTAGCAGTTGGTTACTGTTGATACGTAGTGAATAGACTTCATACGTCCTTCGATCTTCAGACTGTCCACACCATTTTCAATCATATCTGGGATATGGTCAATCATGGACATGTCAACAGCTGACATTGAAAATCCTTCTGGGATTTCCCCTTTCAAGCTCTTACGTTCTTTCCCAAATGGCATATCGTAGAGGTCATATTTCCAACGGCATGACTGAGAGCATCCACCACGGTTAGCATCACGCATACTCATGTGGTTTGAAAGAGTACAACGACCAGAGTAAGAAATACACATGGCTCCGTGGACAAAGGCTTCAATCTCAACATCTGTACGTTTGCGGATTTCAGCTAATTCTTCCATTGAAACCTCACGCGCCAAAACGACACGAGTCAAGCCCAGTTCTTTCCAGAACTCAAGGGTTTCATAGTTAGTGGCACTTGCTTGAGTGGAAAGGTGGATTTCAAGACCTGGTGCTTCAGTCGCTGCAATCATAATCAAAGCTGGGTCAGATACGATAACTGCTGCAATCCCGATATCACGCAGTTTACGGAACCACTCACCAGCACCAGCTTCATTTCCTTCGTGCATAACCATATTGGCAGCTACATAGACTTTGGCACCGTACTTGGCAGCAAACTGGACGCCTTCTTCCATCTGTTCAAAGGTAAAGTTACCTGCACGGCTACGAAGACCATAGGCCTGACCACCGATAAAGACAGCATCTGCCCCATACTGAACAGCTACTTTTAGCTTCTCTAAAGTCCCTGCAGGTGATAAAACCTCAGGACGTTTTAATGTTTTTGTCATGATTTCTCCTATTTGCAATATAAAAGTTTGACGTTTTTCCTTCTCATTTTATAGTAAATAAATAATAAAATCAAGCCTAGACAGATTGTTTTGACAATTCTAATATTTTAAGCTTTGTATAGTAATTGTTAAACTATCGAATATAAACCAATTTTAACAAGTAGCCAAAAAGTCTAGAAAAGTAAAAACCAGTATCCAATGATACTGGCTCATTAAACTACATAAATTAGTTCTTAGATGACTATTCCCATTCAACTGTTGCAGGTGGTTTACTCGTAATATCATAGACGATGCGGTTAACGTGGTCCACTTCGTTTACGATACGTACAGAAATCTTTTGAAGGACTTCCCAAGGAATCTTTGCAAAGTCAGCTGTCATACCATCGATAGAGGTGATAGCACGGATTGCAATCGTGTAGTCATAAGTACGACCATCACCCATAACACCAACTGAACGAACGCCTGTGTTCACTGTGAAGTATTGCCAGATATCGCGGTCAAGACCAGCTTTAGCGATTTCTTCACGAAGGATAGCGTCTGATTCGCGAACTGTTTCAAGTTTTTCTTCAGTTATTTCACCCATGACACGGATCGCAAGTCCTGGTCCTGGGAATGGTTGGCGCCATACGATATGGTCTGGCATACCAAGCTCTGTACCAAGGGCACGAACTTCATCCTTGTAAAGAGTGTTGAGTGGTTCAATCAATTCAAACTGCATGTCTTCTGGAAGACCACCCACGTTGTGGTGTGACTTGATAGTTTGAGCTGTATCTGTACCAGACTCAATCACGTCTGTGTAAAGCGTACCTTGAGCAAGGAATTTAACATCTTTGAGCTTGCTTGCTTCGTCATCAAATACATACACAAACTCGTTACCGATGATTTTACGTTTTTGTTCAGGGTCAGAAACGCCAGCAAGTTTGTCAAGGAAACGTTTAGCAGCATCTGCTTTGACGATATTCAAACCAAACTTACCACCAAGCATGTCCATAACTTGGTCCGCTTCTCCTTTGCGAAGAAGACCGTGGTCTACGAAGATACAGATCAATTGATCGCCAATCGCTTTTTGGAGAAGAACCCCAACGACAGATGAGTCAACCCCACCTGAAAGGCCAAGAAGGACACGTTTATCACCGACAGTCTCACGGATTTTTTGGATCTGCATGTCGATGAAGTTATCCATTGTCCAGTCGCCTTTAGCCTTACAGATGTTAAGGGCAAAGTTACGAAGGATATCATTCCCGTATACAGAATGACGAACTTCTGGGTGGAATTGGATACCGTAAATGTGTTTATCTGGATTTTCGATGGCTGCGTATGGGCAGTCAGCTGATGTTCCAGTACGAACAAAGTCAGCAGGAATCTCAGTAACCGCATCACCATGGCTCATCAATACAGTTTGTTCATCAGGTGTTGATTCAAAGAGAGCTGATGGTGTATGTGTTAGGGTTGATTGACCGTATTCACGATTTCCAGCATCACCTGCAGGAACAACTTTTCCTCCAAGTTTATGGGTCAATAACTGCATACCGTAACAAATTCCCAAAATAGGAATTCCAAGTTCGAAGATTTCTGGGTCAATATCGAATGAACCATCTTCATATACAGAGTTTGGACCACCTGAAAGGATGATTCCTACAGGATTGATTTCACGAACTTCAGCAGCTGAAATTTTATGGCTTTTTAGTTCTGAAAAAACACCAATCTCACGGATACGGCGTGAAATCAGCTGGTTGTACTGGCTACCATAGTCCAATACGATGATTTTTTCTACATCTTGCAAATCAGTTGAAATGTTGCTCATCTTTTTCCTTTCTCAAAAGAAATATCTTTTTCCAATATTCTATCACAAATAAGGGCGAATTACCAACTAAACAAGGCGAAGATTGACTTTTTCTAGTTTATTGAGGTACAATAGAGAAAAGATAGAAATGAAGTGAAAAATATGCTACCTGCTTATATGAAAATCCATGATCAGATTAAAAAGGATATTGACGAACATCGTTGGGCTATTGGGGAGAGGCTTCCCAGTGAACGAGACTTAGCAGAGCAGTTTGCGGTCAGTCGCATGACCCTCCGACAAGCTATTTCCCTCTTGGTCGAAGAAGGAGTTTTAGAGCGACGTGTAGGAAGTGGCACCTTTGTATCCAGTACACGTGTACAAGAAAAGATGAGAGGGACAACCAGTTTTACTGAAATTGTTAAATCCCAAGGTAAAGTTCCCTCTAGCCAGCTCATTTCCTACAGAAAAACTATTCCTAATGAACAGGAAGTTGCCAAGCTAGGAATTTCTCCAACGGACAATATTATCCGAATGGAGCGGGTTCGCTATGCGGATCAAGTTCCTCTGGTTTATGAAGTTGCTTCTATTCCTGAAAAATTCATTAAGGATTTTAAAAAAGAAGAAATCACTAGTCATTTCTTCCAGACTCTACAAAAACACGGCTACCGTATTGGCAAATCACAGCAGACCATCTATGCTCGTCTTGCTAAAGAAAAGATTGCCCTCTATTTGGAAGTTGAAAAAGGACATGCTATTCTTGGTTTAACTCAGGTTTCCTACCTAGAAGATGGTACTGCTTTTGAATACGTAAAAAGTCAGTATGTAGGCGAACGCTTTGAATTTTATCTTGAAAACAATTAATACTCTTCGAAAATCAAATTCAAACCGCGTCAACGTCGCCTTGCCGTACTCAAGTACAGCCTGCGGCTAGTTTCCTAGTTTGCTCTTTGATTTTCATTGAGTATAAAATACTATGCAAAAAACTCTCTGTCACGGACAAAGAGTCTTTTTATTTTTCTAAGAGTAAATCTTTCAACGAAATCAAAGTTACAGCAAACAATATCATTGCCATACCAAGAAAATCAATGGGATAAAATTGTTCATTCATAATTAGGAAAGCAAAGAAAACAGCCGAAATTGGCTCAATTGAAGCCAACAAACTTGACTTGACCGGCCCAATCAGACTGGCTCCTTTTAGAAAGGCTGTATAGGCAAAGACAGTCCCGATAAGGATAATGCCTGCAAAAGCAAGGAGAAAATCAAGACTAGTCGGGATAGTGGCCTGTAGAACCCCTGTAAAAGGAAGGGCGACCAAACCAGCTATGACCATTCCCACACCAATGACCAAACTGCTCCCCCACTTCTTAATCAAGGATATGGGCAAAATAATATACAGAGCATAAGTCAGAGCAGAAAAGAGCCCCCAGAACAGGCCTGCAGGTGTCATGGATAACTGGTCCAACTGCCCATGAGTTGCAATCAGGAAGGTCCCTCCAATGGCTAATATGATGGAAATAATCTCTCCCAGTGTCGGTGCCACCTTATCTTTGATACAGCTATAAATCAAAATCCCGACAGGACAAACATACTGAAGTACAGTCGCGGTACCTGCATTGGTTTCCTGAATAGCAGTAAGATAAGCGAATTGGTTGAGAAAAAGTCCAATCAGAGCAAAAATAAGAAGAGACAGTAAACTCTTTCTATCCTTTAAAAAGGCCAGCATTTTATCCTTTGCAGTGGCATAAGCCAAGAGCATGAGAATTCCACCAGCGATTAAAAGACGCAAGTTGGTCAAAACCAGAGCCGAAATTCCGTGTGCCATCAGGTATTGGCCACTCGTTCCGGACAAGCCCCAAGCAATACCAGCCACAACTGTTAATAGAGTTCCTTTTAAACTATTTGACATGTCTCTCCTTACTCTTCTTTACGAATCAAGTCCATCACTTGGTTGCGGTCTAAAATCCATTGAGCACGCTCATCCTTTTCATAGGTACGATTCGATAGGAAAATAGCCACTTCTTGCTTCTGACGATTCCACATGATAAAGGTACCTGTATAGCCCGTATGGTCTAGCCAATCTCCTTCCAAATTCCATGCCAAAGAACGTTCCTTGTCATCCAAAGGAGAAAAATTTTGACTCAAATTTCTTGCAAAATCATCTGCTAAATAGTGTTCTAAAAAGATTTGTAAATCCTTTACAGTCGAAAATAAACCAGCACTACCTGCATGTCTGCCCAGGAGTCGAGCCTTGGGATCATGTACCATGCCAGCCTCTACACCTCTAACTGTTGGAACAGCAAGCTCAATAGGACCAAATTGGGTTTCCGTCATTCTCCAAGGATTCCAAACTTGTTCCTGTAAAATCTCATCCAAATCCTTATCAAAGATTCTTTCCAAAATAAAGCCCAAAAGTAAAAAATGGACATCCGAATAAAGAAAGGCTGGCTGACTTCGTCTGTTAAGATGAAACATCGCTTCCTTTAATTCAGGTGCTGTTAAAAGATCACGATTGGGAATAAACGGATCAAGATCTGTTGCGTGAGTCAAGAGCTGGCGAATAGTGATGTCTGGATAATCACTCTCAGCTAAAAAATCTGTTACCGGTCTGTCAATATCCAATTGACCTTTTTCCCACAAAAAAGTAAAAACAGTACCAACCCCAACAACCTTGCTGACACTAGCTAGGTCATAAACTAGTCCTGCCTCAGTCTGCAAGCCATGCTCTGGGTCACTCTGGCCAATATAGAACTCCGTCCATTTATGGTCCTTAAAATACGCAAAAGAGGCTCCGGGATAAATCCCTGCCTCGATTTGTTCTTCTATTTTTTTAATAATCTTGGTCCACTTCATACTTCTTCAAACCACAATTCAACATTATTTCTATCTTTACCAAGGAAGAATTTTTCAGACTTAGGAATAAAATATTCTGTAGACTCAAACTTCTTACGAAGACTTGCTATGTCTAATTCATTGACCAAGAACTTGAGCATAGATAAGTCCCAAGTAACCGTATTGTCCACAGTCAAATCCTGCCCCTGTGCTGGGATAAAATCAAGTGACGCCCCAATTTCAGATAGTTCCAAGAAACTATCTACATCCGTTGGGAGGTGTAATTCCATAGAAATTTCAAATTTACTTAAAGAAATTGACTCCAGATCTGTTTGAAATTCAGGATTTTCTTCTACTTCTACTAGACTTTCTCTATCATCTTCCGCATGAATCAAAACCAAATCATCTTCTGGAGAGTAAATTTCAAAAGCATAGCCGTTTTGACCTTTATATAATTGATGAATTGAATCTGTTTTAGATAAGAGTTCTTCGATTTCCAAGGGATTTTCCACCTTGATAATCAATCTAGCTAGTTTCTTACTTCCCTCTACCTTACGAGTGCGCATACTTGGAGCTTCTTCTAAAATCAGCTTTTCTAGACCTGTTTGATCACCTAGTGACAGAAAGGCTGATTCTTCTAACAAGGCCTTCATGCCAAGGGTTTCTATATAAAATGTTTCATTTAATTTTCTATTATTAACTTTTAAAGTAGGAATAATCCGTACAATCTGATTTACATTCATAAATTCCTCCGTTACTTTTTATTTTATAGGATTTTAGAATTTTTTACAAGATATTATGCTCAAATTTACCAATTTTCACCCCATTAAAAATTTTTTTCAAAAGGCTGGCCCAAAACTCCATTTTTAGGAAAAATAAAAAAGTCAAAAAGTAGATAGGATAAACTGGAATACTAATCAATGGATTGATAAGAAATAATTGACTATCTTTGTTGATTTTTGATTACGGAGGAGTATTTAGAAATAAAAAGAACCAGCTCTTCGAACTGATTCCTTTTACAAGTGAAAAATTAGTTATTTTCAACTTTTTCATCGTATTTTGGTCTTAGTGTTGTACCTGAGTTAACAATGGTACGTTTTTGAACAAGAGGAAGGTCTGTGCGGTTATAAACTGTACGCCATGGTTCCCAAACAAGACCTGTTTTTTCTTGAATCTTCACGCGAATATTGCGCACATTTCCTCTAAATTGAAGTTCAGTTTGGAAGCCAGCAGTTCTGCTCTGACCGTTATGCTCCCACTGACGTGAACGAATACTTTCAATACCATCCTTATCGTAAGTCACTTCATCCCAGTAAACATAGTAACGAGCAATATAAGCTCCCTTATGTTGTAAATTGAGGTAACCATTTTTGTATGAAGTCACTTTTGTTTCAATGTAGTCTGTATTACTTTGAATTGTAGCTACTTGATTATCTTTCAAAAATGCAGTTTTATAAGAAATTGGAACAGCAGGGTTTTGTGTACTGAAAGTAGCTCCTTCTTGAATCAATTTCTTCAAATCTTCTACTGTACCTGTCACAACACGTGCAGCGCCATCAGCATTTCCACCTACGATTGAAACTGTTACAGTTGTATCCTTCAAGACACGCGCCCATTCAGATTCTGGTTTAATAGGCACCCCTTTGATGACAGCATTAATCGCTGCTTTCAACTCTGTACTCTTGCTTGTTGTTTCAAATTTGACATACATTTGACGTCCGTATGAAACGCTTGACACGTATACCGGAGGTGTTTTTTCATCAATTCCACGTGTTTTCAATTGATCAACCGTTACTCCTGGTGCAAATACATCGGATGGATTTTTTGAAGCATCAAAGTTAGCAGTATAGTAAATTTGTTTAAAATCAACAACTTCAACTTGTTTTTCACCCTTGTTTACAGCCTCAAAGTCAATTTTCAAATTAACACCGACTTTTTCAAAATCACTTCCGAATTTTGCTTTCAATTGATTCATGCTGTAAGCAGAAGTTGATTCGTACTGCATACGTGCTGGAGCAGGATTTTTCGCAGCATATTTTTCATGCCAACGATTTAACAAGGTATTCACACCTTCCTGCATACCACTTGCAGTTGGAGTAGCATCTACATAGCTATCTCCGCCTACCATTCCTGGTAAATCAACACTAATTCTACCTTTGCTACGATCTAAGCTAATTTGTTGTGGTTTATTTTCTAGGAGATCTTGATTTGCTTTAAATAAAGCACCTAAGAAGATATCTCCGTTACCATTAATGGCAACATCTGCAGAACCATTAGAAAGGTTTTTCTTCACTTTTTCTACAACCACAAATTCATTTCCTTGTTGTTTTGTGCTTGTATTCGTGTAATTTTCTATTGCCTCGCCTCGTCTAGTTAAAATATTTGTTTTATCGTAATTTAAACCAAATAAATAGTTATTTAGTTCTGCAGTATAATCTTTTTTATCTTTATTTTCTGTTTTAACTTTGTTTTCTGTTTTCTTATCTGCTACTACTTTTTCTTCTTTTACAGCACGATATACTTCAACTTCTGCCAAACTAAGAGGAGTTTTAGATTTATTTAATTCAATTTTTACATATCGTGCATTAACTCCTGAGAATTGAACATCAACTTTTGGTTGATTATTTAGGGTATCAACATGTTGACGAGTTACTTCCTTACCATCTTTATCTAACAAAATAACATCAAAATTAGATAAACGATCTCCTACATTACTGTCTCCACGATTGTAAATACGAACAGTTCCCACACCTTCTTCTTTTGCTAGATCAACTTTCCACCAAGCATGATCTTCAAAATTTGTATGAGTAACTGAGTGATGTCTGTAAACATTATCTAGATTACCGTCAACCGCTCTAGAAGCATCTGCATCATAATAAGTCGAACTCTGACTTGCAGACTTATGAGCAGCAATATTTTCACCAGCAACTTCAGCAACGCTTGGTTCTGTTGCTTTTACTACATTTGTTTGAAATACAAGGCCAGAACCTAGCAAAAATGTTGCAATGGCAACACCACATACTCCAACGCTACGTTTACGAATAGAATAACGAAATCCTTTATCTTGTTTATTTTGAGACATAAAAAACTCCTATATATGTTTGTACGAATTATTTCTTGAACGCGCTTTCTTGAAACAATAAGAGTATAACATAAAAATATTATAGATGCAATCGTTTTCTTAAAAAAATATTATTTTTTTATTAACCTAGATTGAATAACTGAACATATGTTAACAATTTCACATTTAAACATCAGGTGGTCTATACCACTAAAAACAAGAAAACGAGCAGGCTAAGTCCCTATTAGTTGGGAATCAGCACTATTCGTTTTTGTATATATAATCAAATTCAACTCTTAAATCTATAGTTTAACAAATTCCTCAATGAAAAGCTTTTCATTATTTTTTATCATTTCTTAGATTCAAATTCTGTATAAGCTTCCTGAAGATAGGCATCAAAAACTTCTTCATCAGAAATCGTGTCAGAGATGAAGCTACCGTTGCTAGTTCGTTCTGACAAATTCAAGTCTTGTAATCGGCTTTCATAGATTGTTCCTTTGTTAGATTGGACAAGCAGAGTTTGGTCATTCCCATCCACTTCTGTACTGAAGAGGTCACCAACGAATCCTTGCTCTACAACTGCACCTGCCAAGAAAACTCTATGTGGTTTGTTTTTTAACTCACGTAAAACTTGTAATCCTCGTTTGGCACGGCTGGTTGCTGGAATTTCCTCGATGGAAACACGTTTCAAACTTCCACGCTGAGTCAAGAGGTAGAAAGATGAGGTGTTACAGATAAAGGCAGATTGGAGGACATCATCTTCTTTCAAGTTCATAGCCTTGACACCTGCAGCCTTGGCACCAACAACTGGAACCTCTTCGATATTGAAACGAAGGGCATATCCGTTTCGACTAATCAAGAGAACATCATCCAGTTTAATCGGAGCTACTGCTACAATCTGGTCAATATCGTCTTTCAACTTAGCGTACTTGACAGATTTAGAACGATAGGTTCTCCATGGAGAGAATTCTTTACGTTCTACGCGTTTGATTTGTCCAAGTCGTGTTGCTGCAAAATAAGTTGTCCCATCATCGAACTGCTCCACGACTTCCACATAAAGGATTTCTTCATTCGTTTCAAAGTTTATGATGGTTTGGCTCAGATGCTCTCCGATGTCCTTCCAACGAATATCGGCTAATTCATGGATTGGTCGATAAATGACATTTCCAAGACTTGTGAACATCAAGAGGTGCTGGGTTGTCTTGGCAGCTTGAACAAAAATCAAACGATCGTCATCACGTTTGCCAATTTCTTCCAGCGTTGAAGCCGCAAAGGAACGTGGACTGGTACGCTTGATGTAACCTGCCTTGGTCACGCTGACGTAGGTATCTTCCTCGACGATAAGACTGGCTGTATCAATCTCAATTGCTTTCGCAGTGTCTTCTAAAGAACTCAAACGTGGTGTCGCAAATTTCTTCTTGACCTCACGAAGCTCTTTCTTCATAAGATTGTACATAGTTCGTTCATCACCGATAATCGCCGCAAGCATGGCAATCTTCTCACGAAGTTCTGCTTCTTCCTCCTGCAAGACAACCACGTCTGTATTGGTCAAACGGTAAAGCTGCAAGGTAACGATGGCCTCAGCCTGCTCTTCTGTAAAATCATAGCTAATCTTGAGATTTTCCTTGGCGTCAGCTTTATTCTCAGAAGCGCGGATAAGGGCAATAACTTCGTCCAAAATCGAAATCACGCGAATCAAACCTTCGACGATATGAAGACGCTTCTCAGCCTTTTCCTTGTCAAAGCGGGAACGGGCCAAAATCACTTCACGACGGTGGGCGATGTAGCTAGATAAGATTGGGACAATCCCAACCTGACGAGGTGTGAAATTGTCAATCGCCACCATGTTAAAATTGTAGTTAATTTGCAGGTCAGTGTATTTGAAGAGATAGTTAAGAACGAGCTCGGTGTTAGCATCTTTCTTGAGTTCGATAGCAATGCGAAGACCATCACGGTCAGACTCATCACGAACCTCAGCAATACCTGCCACCTTGTTATTGACACGAACATCATCGATTTTCTTGACCAGATTGGCCTTGTTGATTTCATAAGGAATCTCAGTGATAACGATTTGTTCCTTACCACCTTTTAGCTTTTCAATCTCAGTCTTGGAACGAACAACCACGCGCCCTTTCCCAGTTTCATAGGCCTTCTTGATTTCATCACGACCCTGGATAATCCCTCCAGTCGAGAAGTCTGGTCCAGGCAAGAATTCCATGAGTTTGTCCACCTTGGCAGTTGGGTGGTCAATCATGTAAACCGCCGCATCAATAACCTCAGCCAAATTATGGGGAGGAATATCTGTGGCATAACCAGCTGAAATACCAGTCGATCCATTTACCAAGAGATTTGGAAAGGCTGCTGGCAAGACTGTCGGCTCTTTCTCGGTATCGTCAAAGTTCCAAGCAAAAGGAACTGTCTTTTTCTCGATATCCTGAAGAAGGTAGCCTGCAATCTCTGACAAACGCGCCTCGGTATAACGCATAGCTGCA
The DNA here is from genome assembly GCF_002860865.1 of Streptococcus mitis. Taxonomy (GTDB): domain Bacteria; phylum Bacillota; class Bacilli; order Lactobacillales; family Streptococcaceae; genus Streptococcus; species Streptococcus mitis_AT. Next base: position 367,202 of record NZ_PKIE01000001.1, on the reverse strand, counting down.
GGCGGATCTCCATCCATAGAACCGTTATTACCGTGCATTTCAACTAGAATCTCACGATTTTTCCAGTCCTGTGACATACGAACCATGGCATCATAGATAGAACTGTCACCGTGTGGGTGGAAATTCCCCATGATATTACCGACAGACTTAGCCGACTTACGGTAGCTCTTGTCAAAGGTATTGCCATCCTTATTCATAGAATAAAGAATGCGACGCTGAACCGGCTTCAAGCCATCACGAATGTCTGGCAAAGCCCGGTCTTGAATGATGTACTTGGAGTAACGACCAAAGCGCTCTCCCATGATGTCCTCCAGGGACATGTTTTGAATGTTACTCATATAGGATACAGAGCCCGTAAAATATCAAGTGAAAATAGAAAATTCTTGAAGTAAGCAAGCTCACCAGAGAATTTATCTTTTTCACGCATCATTTAGGGCGTGTTCAACTCCTTTCAAAGAATATAGAGTAGTTTTTTACAGAAAAGGTGTTCAGTTAATATATAAAGGGACGATTTGGCTTGCCAAAAATGTCTGTAGAAAAATAGAAAATTGATGTAGGGCTCGATGAAGTCAAGACGATTTGATTTGACTTTTTTCCGAATAAAATTAGTCCCGTATTCAGTTACTACAAATAACCAAACGACCCTTTCTGTAGTTTAATGTGTTTAAAATGCGTTGCTTCAGTTAATAAGAAATTTCACATAGCATTCAGGGCGTGTTCAACTCCTTTAAAAAAATGTAGAGTAAATACTATGAAAAAAAATATAGAGTAAGTGAATTTTATCCAATTCCTGTATCGTCATTTCCACTTGAAATGTCTACTCCACAAATCCTCGTTTATACTTGATATGGCTGGCGATATTACTATCTACATCTTTCTTATCCCAAAGTTGGAGTTCCCATGGATAATAAAAATTACTTTTATTTTTAAAATAGATATGAATACCGACATAGCCATCTTTATCACGTAAATACCAGTTTTTTAGTCCGTACAGCTCTTGCCAATCATCTAGTTTCTCCATGACTTGAGCTATCTCTTTGGAACTTAAAATCATACGAGCACCAAAAATATCATTAAGAATGGAATTCACAGGATAGCCCTCTTGACGCTCTGAAAAACGTGTAATTTTATCTAAAATAGACTCAGAAGTTTTAACACGATAAACATAGGCAATATCTTGGACATCCGCTTTCATCAGATAGTCATTAATTGACTCATGTAAATTCAGACGGTAGGCCAAAATCGCTTTAGTCGGAACTTTTGAAAAGGTATGCTTGAGATTGATTTTTTCCACCTTACCCGTTTCAAAATAATCTTTAGAATATTCTCGATGAATACGATTAATCTCTGTAATGAGGCGTTCCACTTTTTCAATCATGAGTCTTCTCCTCTCGCTTTTTCATTTTTCTAGTTATTCCCAAACTTCTTCACTCTTTCCTCAGCATACTCAATCATCTTCTCAGCCACTTCTTTATCGTAGTCAAAGCCCAGCTTTTGAGCAAGTCTTTGAGCTTCTCTATGGAAAAGTTGCATCGTAGCCAATAAAGACTGGCTGAGTTTCTCTATACTTGAAAAATCAAGCAGATTTGAGAATTCTTTCTCTTTCTCAGCAGGCAAATACTGAAAGAGGTACTTGTAGTTCTTGCCGATATCGACTTTCCCCCTAGCACTTGCAACCTGCCAAGCCAAAATTTTCAAGAATTCTTGTTGACAAATGCCGTAGAGATGATCAATAGCATAAATGATTTGATTGCGACAAATCCCTTTAACCACGTAGGCTGACACCCACCAAAATTCATTGCAGGCATTTTCAAAATCTATCGCACTAGCTGGATTTGTCCAGAAACGCTGAGGACTGGGAGAATAGTACTCAAATAAGCCCTTCTTATCTTCTAAAAATATGAATTCCGCTTCACTATCCACCCACTCTTTGATGTGCTCTTTTGGGCAAAGAGTCAAATCGATACGGTTGCCATCTTCAAAGAGCATGAGATAAAGACGACGATGGTCAAGAACAACCTCTTGCTCTATAATTCGCTTTCCGAAATAGTCCAACCAAGAAAGGTCACTCATCAGATTATCAAAATCATCCACGACATAGACCACATCGTAGTCTTGAAATTCATCTTTTGGAGCATTTTGGTTTGTCCGTGAACCAGACATGGCGACAGCTTTGACTTGTAAAGTTTTGGCAGTCTGTAAAATCAGATCTAGCATTTCTGTTTCAGCTCTCATGTTGATACCCATTCATTAAAAAGTGACTTAAAACACTGTCGCTTCTTCCAGCGTAAACTTGACATTATCCTCAATCCACTTACGGCGTGGTTCAACCTTGTCTCCCATGAGGACATTGACGCGGCGTTCAGCGCGTGCTAGGTCTTCGATGGTCACACGTATGAGGGTGCGGGTTTCTGGATTCATGGTTGTTTCCCAGAGTTGGTCCGCGTTCATCTCACCAAGACCTTTATATCGTTGGAGTGTTGCGCCTTTGCCGAACTGCTTGCGGAGTTCTTCTAGTTCACCGTCTGTCCAAGCATAGGCCACTTCTTCTTTCTTGCCTTTGCCTTTAGACATCTTGTAAAGAGGCGGAAGGGCGATATAGACATGGCCTGCCTCAACTAGCGGACGCATGTAACGATAGAAAAATGTCAAGAGCAAGGTCTGAATATGGGCACCATCTGTATCCGCATCGGTCATGATAATGATCTTATCATAGTTGGCATCTTCAATGGAGAAATCTGCTCCCACACCCGCACCGATAGTATAAATCATGGTATTGATTTCTTCATTTTTAAGGATATCCGCCATCTTGGCCTTGGCTGTATTGATAACCTTACCACGAAGTGGCAGGATAGCCTGGAACTTACGGTCACGACCTTGTTTAGCCGATCCACCGGCAGAATCCCCCTCGACAAGATAGAGTTCGTTCTTAGCTGGGTTTTTAGACTGGGCTGGGGTTAATTTCCCAGATAACAAGCCCTTGTCTTTCTTATTTTTCTTACCATTTCGGCTCTCATCACGCGCCTTACGTGCCGCTTCACGAGCATCACGCGCCTTGATAGCCTTGCGGATGAGGTTAGAAGCTAATTCCCCATTTTCCATGAGGAAGAAAGTCAACTTATCAGCCACAATTCCATCCACAACTGGACGGGCAAGAGGGCTTCCTAGCTTATCCTTGGTCTGGCCTTCAAACTGCAAATGTTCTTCAGGGACTAGAATAGAGAGGACAGCCGCTAGCCCCTCACGATAGTCTGACCCTTCAAGGTTTTTATCTTTTTCCTTGAGAAGCCCCGTCTTACGCGCATAGTCATTCATGACCTTGGTAATGGCAGACTTGAGTCCTGTCTCATGCGTTCCACCGTCCTTGGTGCGAACATTATTAACAAAGGACAAGATGTTATCTGAAAATCCATCATTGTACTGGAGAGCTACTTCCACTTGGAAACCATTGTCTTCCCCTTCAAAGTAAAGAACTGGCGTTAAGGTCTCCTTGTCTTCGTTCAGATAAGAAACAAAGTCTTGTACCCCATTTTCATAGTGGAACTCAATCGCTTCATCTGTTCGCTTATCTGTCAGAGATAAGGTCACATTTTTCAAGAGAAAGGCTGATTCATTAAGACGTTCTGAAATAGTATTGTACTTGAAGTCTGTCGTAGAGAAGATCGTCGCATCAGGCATAAACGTAACCTTTGTACCTGTCTTAGACTTGGGTGCTGTACCGATTTTCTTCAAAGTCGTGGCAGGTTTTCCACCATTTTCAAAACGTTGCTTATAGATTGCCCCATCACGGGTAATTTCAACTTCCAGCCAACTTGAAAGAGCGTTAACAACGGAAGAACCCACCCCATGGAGACCACCTGATGTCTTGTAGCCTCCTTGACCGAATTTCCCTCCAGCGTGGAGAATGGTAAAGATTACTTCAACCGTTGGGATTCCCATCGCGTGCATACCAGTTGGCATCCCACGTCCGTGGTCCTGCACAGTCAAACTCCCGTCTTTATTGATGGTCACATCAATACGGTCACCAAATCCAGACAAGGCCTCATCGACGGCATTATCCACAATTTCCCATACTAGGTGGTGGAGACCTGCCCCATCAGTCGATCCGATATACATCCCTGGACGTTTACGGACGGCATCCAACCCTTCTAGCACCTGTATGGCATCATCATTATAATTGTTAATATCGATTTCCTTTTTTGACACAAGGAACCTCCTATTCGTTCATCTTTACTATTCTACAGGTTTTCTAAGGATTTTGCAAAATTTTTCTTTCTCCGCTGTGACAATTTCAGAAGAGATTCTCTGCCTTTCTTCTCCATTTCATGATATAATAGGAGTATGATTACAATAGTTTTATTAATCCTAGCCTATCTGCTGGGTTCAATTCCGTCTGGTCTCTGGATTGGACAAGTATTCTTTCAAATCAATCTGCGCGAGCATGGTTCTGGTAACACAGGGACAACCAATACCTTCCGCATCTTAGGAAAGAAAGCAGGGATGGCAACCTTTGTGATTGACTTTTTCAAAGGGACTCTAGCAACGCTACTTCCGATTATGTTTCATCTTCAAGGTGTTTCACCTCTCATCTTTGGACTTTTGGCTGTTATTGGACATACCTTTCCTATCTTTGCAGGATTTAAAGGTGGTAAGGCTGTCGCAACCAGTGCTGGAGTGATTTTCGGATTTGCGCCTATCTTCTGTCTCTACCTTGCGGTTGTTTTCTTTGGAACCCTCTATTTGGGGAGTATGATTTCACTTTCCAGTGTCACTGCATCTATCGCAGCCGTCATCGGAGTTCTACTCTTTCCGCTTTTTGGTTTTATCCTGAGTAACTATGACCCTCTCTTCATCGCTATTATCCTAGCACTTGCTAGCTTGATTATCATTAGGCATAAAGATAATATCACACGCATCCAAAATAAAACTGAAAATCTTGTTCCTTGGGGACTGAACTTGACTCATCAACATCCTAAAAAATAAAACGCCAGTTTGAACAGAACTGACGTTTTTTGTATGCTTATTTTGATTTGATATAGTTGATACCATCTGCTTTTGGTGCGACTGCTTTTCCAAAGAAGGCTGCCAAGACAAGAATTGTCAAGACATAAGGTGCGATTTGAAGATAAACCGTAGGCACTCCTTGTAGGAACGGCAATTGAGATCCGATAACAGCCAAACTTTGTGAAAGTCCAAAGAAGAGACTAGATAACATAGCTCCGATTGGATTCCATTTCCCAAAGATCATCGCAGCAAGAGCGATAAATCCAGGTCCAACAATAGTTGTCACTGAGAAGTTAACTGAGATGGATTGAGCATAAATCGCTCCGCCAATTCCACCTAGGAAACCTGAAATAATAACCCCTAAATATCTCATTTTGTAGACATTGATTCCCAAGGTATCCGCTGCTTGAGGGTGTTCACCGACAGAGCGAAGACGAAGACCAAAGCGAGTCTTAAAGAGAATAAACCAAGCAAGGAATGAGAAGGCAATGGCCAGATAACCAAGTAAACTAGTTGACTTGAAGAAGATATCACCGATAACTGGTATATTTGCCAAGACTGGGAAATCAAAGCGTCCAAAAGTCTGAGTTAGGTTGTCGGTTTGTCCTTTGTTATAAAGTACTTTCACCAAGAAAACAGCCAAGGCTGGCGCCATCAAGTTCAATACCGTACCGCTGACAACATGGTCTGCACGGAAATGAACCGTTGCTGCTGCGTGGATAATAGAGAAGAGGCCACCAACCAATCCTGCAACTATCAAAGATAGCCATGGAGTTGCTGCTCCAAATTGTTCTGCAAATTCAAGGTTAAAGACAACTCCAGAAAAGGCACCCATAACCATAATTCCTTCAAGGCCGACGTTTACCACACCACCACGTTCAGAGAAAACACCACCGATACTTGTAAAGATGAGGGGAGCTGAGTAAATCAGCACAGAAGACACCAAGAGGGTGAGCAAGGTTGTAATAGACATCTTTACTTACCTCCTTTAACTTGTTTTTTCGGTTTGACAAAGCGTTCGATAAGGTAATGAACACTGACAAAGAAGATAATAGACGCTGTTACAATGCTGACAAGCTCAGATGGTACCTGCGCCGCATTCATACCAGGAGCTCCAACTTGGAGAACACCAAATAGGAAGGCTGCAAAAAGAATACCAATTGGTGAGTTGGCCGCAAGCAGACTAACCGCCATCCCGTTAAATCCGACAGCTAATGACGCCCCTTGAACATAGACGTTCTGGAAGGTTCCAAGTCCTTCAACAGCTCCACCAAGACCTGCCAAAGCACCTGAAATAATCATTGAGAGGATGATCGTTCTTTTTGCAGAAATACCAGCATATTCTGAAGCATGTGGATTAAGACCAACCGCACGGATTTCAAAACCAAGAGTTGTTTTCTTGAGCATGAACCAAATAACTGCAACGGCAATGATGGCAAAGAAAATACCAATATTCATCCGTGAGTTACCAGTCAACTCAGCCAACCAAGGTGTCTGATAGGTTGCATTAGCCCCAACACGAATGGTCGAATCTGTACTTTGCATGAAGTCTTTAGGGAAAGCATGGATAAAGGCATTCCCTACATACAAGACAATGTAGTTCATCATAATGGTTACGATAACCTCTGACGTCCCTAGATAGGCTCTAAGAATACCTGGAATCGCTCCGACAATCCCACCAGCAATCAAGGCAATCACGATGGTTGCTAGAATCATCAAGGGACGTGGCATATCTGGATGCGACAAGGCAAACCAACCACTGAGAATCCAACCAGCCAAGGCCTGACCAGGAAGCCCGACGTTAAAGAAACCTGCACGACTAGCAACGGCAAAACCAAGACCAATCAAGACCAAAGGTCCCATAGCACGGAAGATTTCTCCAATTCCACGCAGACTGCCAAAGGCTGTATAGAACAATTCTTCGTAGCCCCAAATAGCATCATAGCCGAAGATCCACATGACAATGGCTCCAAGTAAAATTCCAAGGAAGACAGAAATCAAGGGAACCGAAATTTGTTGTAATTTTTTAGACATCACTCTTCTCCTTTCCCAAGTTTCCACCAGCCATCAAGACACCAAGTTCTTGTTTATTGGTTGTTTCTGGTGATACAATACCTTGAATCTTACCATCGTGGATAACGGCAATACGGTCTGAGACGTTTAAAATCTCATCTAATTCAAAGCTGACAACAAGGACAGCCTTCCCATTATCACGCTCTTCAATCAAGCGTTTGTGGATATATTCAATGGCACCGACATCCAAACCACGAGTTGGCTGGCTGACGATAAGGAGATCAGGATCTCGATCAATTTCACGAGCAATAATTGCTTTTTGTTGATTTCCTCCTGAAAGAGCCGCTGCTGGAACAAACTCACTAGCAGCACGAACATCAAATTCTTCCATTAGCTTTTTAGCATAAGAAGTAATATTTGAATAGTTCAAAATTCCATTTTTACTATGTGGTTCTTTATAGTAGGTTTGAAGGGCAATATTTTCAGAAATCATCATTTCCAAAATCAAGCCATCACGGTGACGGTCTTCTGGAACGTGCCCCACGCTTAGTTCAGTAATTTGTCGTGGATGCAAGCCTACAATTGAATCTCCTTTTAGCTCAATGCTACCAGATTCAACCTTGCGAAGACCTGTGATGGCTTGAATCAATTCAGATTGACCATTTCCATCAATCCCCGCAATCCCAACAATCTCTCCAGCACGAACATCCAAGGACAGATTTTTAACAGCTGGAACACCACGGTTTTCATTGACCACCAAATCTTTGATAGACATGACCACTTCTTTTGGTTGAGAGGCTTGTTTCTCTGTTTTAAAGGAAACAGAACGTCCTACCATCATTTCTGCCAAATCAGCATTGGTAGCCCCTGCGATTTCTACAGTTTCAATTGATTTCCCACGACGTATAACTGTAACGCGGTCAGAAACTGCGCGAATCTCGTCTAACTTGTGGGTGATCAAGATAATTGATTTTCCTTCTTTGACAAGATTTTTCATAATAGCCATCAACTCATCAATTTCTGATGGAGTCAAGACAGCCGTTGGTTCGTCAAAAATAAGGATATCAGCCCCCCGATAAAGGGTTTTTAAAATTTCTACACGTTGTTGGGCTCCAACTGAGATATCTGCCACCTTAGCAGAAGGATCAACAGCTAAGCCGTAACGTTCAGAAAGAGCCTTGATTTCTTTGCTAGCTCCAGCGATATCTAGCACACCATTTTTAGTCAATTCACTACCTAAAATGATGTTTTCAGCCACTGTGAAGGCTTCTACCAACATAAAGTGCTGGTGAACCATTCCAATTCCCAAGCTAGCTGCTTTAGATGGGGAGTCGAGGTTGACAACTTGACCGTTGACCGCGATTTCACCACTGGTTGGTTCAAGAAGCCCTGCTAACATGTTCATGAGCGTGGACTTACCAGCCCCATTTTCTCCTAAAAGTGCATGAATTTCACCTTTTCGTAGGTGCAGGTTGATTTTGTCGTTGGCAACAAATTCACCAAACACCTTGGTAATATCACGCATCTCAATGACATTTTCGTGTGCCATGTGCTCTTCCTTTCAGAGTCTTATTTTATTTCAATAAAACTTGCTAATTTGTCTAGTAGCAAGCTTTACTGAGACAAAATGACTTTGTCTCAACTCTTAAAAAGCGGCCGATGGCCGCTTCCTAAGAAATAACTTCCATCCATTATTTTTCAGGAACTTTTACGCTTCCATCAAGGATTTTAGCTTTAGCATCTTCGACAGCTTTTTTACCTTCTTCTGAAAGGTTTGTCACTGCCAAGTCAACCCCTTTATCTTTCAATGAGTAAACGATCACTTGACCGCCAGGGAATTCACCTTTTTCTGCCTTGTTAGAAATATCTTTTACAGTTGTACCAACTTGTTTCAAAGTAGATACAAGAACAAAGTTTGATTCTTTACCATCTTTAGAAGTGTATTTACCTTCTGCTTCTTGGTCACGGTCAACACCGATAACCCAAACTTTTTCATTTTCAGGACGGCTTTCGTTAAGTGATTTTGCTTCTGCAAAGACACCTGCACCTGTACCACCAGCTACTTGGTAAACAATATCTGCACCAGCTGCGTATTGTGCGGCTGCAATTGTTTTACCTTTAGCAGCATCACCAAATGAACCAGCGTAGTCAACTTGTACTTTGATAGATGGGTCTACTGACGCAACACCAGCCTTGAATCCTGCTTCAAAACGAGAGATAACTTCTGATTCCATACCACCTACAAAACCAACTTGTTTTGTTTTAGTTGTTTTGGCTGCAGCCACACCAGCGAGGTAACCTGACTCATTATCAGCAAATGTTACACTAGCAACATTCTTTTTATCTTTAATCACATCATCAATCAAAACATAGTTCAAATCAGTGTGCTCTTCTGCTGCATCTTTAACTGCATTGTGAAGGGCAAAACCAACACCGAAGATTAGGTTGTAACTTCCAGCCGCTTGTTGCAAGTTGTTAGCATAGTCAGCTTCACTTGTTGATTGGAAGTAAGTAAAACCTTTATCTTTTGAAAGATTGTGTTCTTTACCCCAAGCCTGCAAACCTTCCCAAGCTGATTGGTTGAATGATTTATCATCAACACCACCAGTATCAGTGACGATTGCTGCTTTTGTCTTCACATCAGAAGATGAATCTGCCTTACGAGAAGAGCGGTTACCACATGCAGCAAGTCCAACTGCTGCCACTGCAACTAGACCAAGGCCTAGCCATTGTTTCTTGTTCATTACTGAACCTCCTAAATAAGATGTGCAACGATGTTGCAAGTATGGATTGGTTGGCCACAAGGACCGTGCCACTCAAAGAGCGACTCAGACTAATTTAAGTCTGTAAAAGAGTATGGAAGTAACTCCCCGACCGTCATCTCGACCGTCGATTTATCTTTTGCGACTAAGGTCACTTTTAGATCTTGTTCAAAAAATTCGACCATTACTTGGCGACAAGCACCACATGGTGAGATTGGTTTTTCAGTTTGACCATAGACAATCAATTCTGAAAATTCTCTTTGTCCTTCAGATACAGCCTTAAAAACGGCTGTTCTCTCACCGCAATTGGTCAAAGGATAGCTAGCATTTTCGATATTCACTCCCGTGTAAACACTTCCGTCTTTTGCCACTAAAACTGCTCCGATAGGAAAGTTAGAATAGGGGACATAGGCATGTTTGCTGGTTTCAATTGCCAGTTCAATCAACTCAGTAGTCGCCATCTGCCAATTCTCCTTTTAGAATTGCTACCCCAGCTGACGTTCCGATACGGGTCGCCCCAGCTTCCACAAAGGCAAGAGCATCTGCATAAGAACGAGCTCCGCCAGCAGCCTTGACACCCATTTCAGATCCAACTGTTTCACGCATCAATTTGACATCTGCTATCGTAGCACCACCAGTTGAAAAGCCAGTAGATGTTTTAACAAAATCAGCTCCAGCTTTTTGAGCTAATTGGCAAGCCACAACTTTTTCTTGGTCGGTCAGCAGACATGCTTCAATAATGACTTTTACTAACTTGTCACCACTTGCTTCCACTACTGCACGAATATCAGACTCAACCAAGGCTAAATCACCTGATTTGAGAGCCCCAACATTGATCACCATATCAATCTCATCTGCACCATTTTGGATAGCTTCTTTTGTCTCAAGTGCTTTCACAGTTGAAGTTGTTGCTCCCAAGGGGAAACCTACTACTGTGCAGACCTTGACATCTGTGCCTTCAAGCCTTTTTTTAGCATGTTCAACCCAGGTCGGATTAACGCAAACACTGGCAAAATCATACTCTCTAGCTTCAGACAACAAACAATCAATTTGATTTTCTGTTGCATCTTGTTTTAAAAGCGTATGATCGATATATTTGTTTAATTTCATATTCGGATTCTCCTGCGGTTTATGAGATAATTTCTATAATTTCTCGTAAACTTTGCACCCTATCATTTATTCTAACATATTTTTGAAAATCTGTAACTAGCTGAGGAGAAATTTTTCCATTTGTGTATACTTTTGCAACAATTTCTCCCTTTTGAACGGAATCTCCAACTTTCTTTTCAAAAACAATTCCTGTTTCATAGTCCAAGGCATCAGACTTGACTGCACGGCCTGCCCCCAGTCTCATAGCATAAAGCCCAAATTCCATAGCTGGAAGAGCTGAAATGACACCCGTTTCCTGAGCAGGGATTTCCACCACATGGGCTACATTGACAGGACGATAGAGGTCTTCCAAGTCTCCACCTTGGGCTTGGACCATCTCCTCAAACTTAGCCAGTGCTTGACCATTTTCAAGATGTTTGCGAACTTCTTCAACTGTTTTATTTACATTTGCCAGGCCAAGCATAATTTGAGCCAATTCGCATATAAAATGGGTAATATCCTGACGGCCTTGCCCTTGTAAAATCTCCAATGCTTCAAGGATCTCCAGACGATTTCCAATCGCTCGTCCCAAGGGCTGACTCATATCCGTAATCACTGCTACTGTTTTTCTACCAACTGCCTTACCAAGTTCCACCATGGTTTGAGCCAATTCACGCGCCTCATCAACCGTCTTCATGAAGGCCCCCTCACCGACAGTCACGTCTAGCAAAATAGCATCCGCTCCTGCCGCAATTTTCTTGCTCATCACCGAACTCGCAATCAAAGGGATCGTGTCAACAGTTGCGGTCACATCACGTAGGGCGTAGAGAAGCTTATCCGCTTTGACCAGCTGGTCTGATTGCCCAATGACAGATACACCAATATCCTGAACCTGACGAATAAAATCTTCTTGACTGCGCTCGACTTGATAGCCCTTGATTGATTCTAACTTATCAATCGTTCCACCCGTATGGCCGAGACCACGACCACTCATTTTTGCCACAGGTACACCGAAGCTAGCAACAAGGGGAGCCAAAATCAAGGTCACCTTATCACCAACACCACCCGTAGAATGCTTGTCAACCTTAACCCCATAAATAGCTGATAAATCAAACTCTTGACCTGTCTGAACCATTTTCATAGTTAGGTCAGAGATTTCTCGAGTCGTCATTCCTTTGAAATAAACAGCCATAGCAAAGGCAGACATCTGATAATCAGGGACAGTTCCTGACACATAGCCTTCAACTAACCACTCAATTTCACTCGAAGTCAGTTCTTGACCATCTCGTTTCTTTTGGATTAAATCAACTGCTCTCATTCTTTCACACTTCTAAGGATATAATATCCCTTATTTTTTTTGACGATTTCACAATTCCCAAACACATCTTCCATCTTTGACTTAGCACTTGGAGCCCCTTGTTTTTTCTGGATAACGATTGTCAAATCCCCACCAGTTTCCAAGAAATCTTTACTTTTCTCAATGATTTCATGAACCACTTGCTTGCCCGCACGAATAGGAGGATTAGAAATGACATGGTCAAATTTCCCTTTAACTTGTTCATAGATGTTGGACTGGAAAATCGTCGCTTCTACTTTATTTCGTTCAGCATTTTGTCGCGCCAAATCCAAGGCACGATTATTGATATCGACCATGGTCGCCTGAACTTCATAAGCCTTAACCAAGGACAAGCCCAGAGGCCCATAACCACAGCCTACATCAAGGACAGTTTCTCCTTGGTTGACCTCAAGACACTTGAGCAAGAGTTGACTCCCAAAATCAATCATTTTCTTGCTAAAAACACCCGCATCCGTCAAAAAGGTCATTTTTTCTCCCAACAAGTTCACTCTCAACTCATGAATGTCGTGAGCAGCGTCAGGATTTTCTGCATAATACATTTTACTCATGAAACTATTTTACCATAATTTGACTTAAATTGTAAATCGTTTACAAATTGATAATAAAACGAAAAAGACTGAAGAAAGCTAGTAAGTAAAACATTTTCTTCAATCTCTTTCAACTTTTATAAACGAATGACAAGCCATTGGGAGCTATAAGGTATCACAGTCAAGATAAAACAACAAATTTATTGTCTATAATCAAGCGCATTTTTATTACGATCGCTTAACCTTACAATACTTTATTATTAACAAAATTCCCAACAAAATGTTTAGATAAAAGCCCAACTGATACGTTTTTGTCAGGAATTCCAAACTTGTCCAAAGTCGTACCAAATCTTCTAGCGACATACGGAAAAGATACCCTTCAGTAGCAATCCATAGAACTAAAAAGAAATAACTACCAGCAGCAAGCCATTTCATCCACCGTTTTTTTAGGAAGAAAGCAATCAAGAGCGAACAGATAAAGATAGCTGTTACAATGGCATGTTCCATCAAAAAAGTAAAACCGTAATAGGTTTCCACAAAACGTCTACCATTATCCGCATTGGCTCCTTTTAAAAAAGGTAGTGCAAAACTTAAAATAAAACAAAGTTCCAATATATAACGTTTTAAGATTTTCATAGTACACCTCCTATAAGTTCTAACCCTCAAAGCCCCCTTTATTAGCTTATAAATCAGTAGAAAGTAGCTCCTACTTCATCTATAAATTGGTCAACCTCTATCTACCTCTATCTACCTCTATTATACGATATTGGCTTACTATCATCAAGAAACCGCTTTATTTTTTTAGCTTTTTATGGTATGATAGACAAAATATCTAGGGGAAAACAAATGACCAACGAATTTTTACATTTTGAAAAAATCAGCCGCCAGACTTGGCAATCGTTACATCGAAAGACAACACCTCCTTTGACAGAAGAGGAATTAGAATCCATCAAGAGTTTTAATGACCAGATTAGCTTGCAGGATGTTACCGATGTCTATCTCCCCCTAGCCCATCTCATCCAGATTTACAAGCGTACCAAGGATGATTTGGCCTTTTCAAAAGGAATTTTCCTTCAACGTGAAAGCAAATCCCAGCCTTTTATCATTGGGGTTTCTGGGAGTGTTGCCGTTGGAAAATCCACAACCAGTCGCCTACTTCAAATCCTACTGTCCCGTACCCTTACAGATGCTACGGTTGAGTTGGTAACAACTGATGGCTTTCTCTATCCTAACCAGACCTTGACTGAGCAAGGGATTTTAAATCGCAAGGGATTTCCTGAAAGCTATGATATGGAATCACTACTCAACTTCTTGGACCACATCAAAAATGGACAAGATGTAGATATTCCTGTCTATTCTCATGAAGTCTACGACATCGTACCTGAGGAAAAGCAAAGCGTTAAAGCTGCTGATTTTGTGATTGTTGAGGGAATCAATGTCTTTCAAAATCCACAAAACGAGCGTCTCTATATCACTGACTTCTTTGACTTTTCCATCTATGTTGATGCGGCAGTCGATGACATCGAGAGTTGGTATCTGGACCGTTTCTTGAAAATGCTAAGTCTAGCCCAAAACGACCCTGATAGCTACTATTATCGTTTTACTCAAATGCCGATCGGGGAAGTGGAATCCTTTGCCCATCAAGTCTGGACCAGTATCAATCTCACAAATCTACAAAATTATATTGAACCAACCAGAAACCGTGCGGAAGTGATTCTGCATAAAACAAAGAACCATGAAATCGATGAAATTTACTTAAAAAAGTAATTTTCCCTTGTCAAAACGTAAGTTTTCAGATATAATGGTATAGTTAGTAAATATGGAGGTAAGAACATTGGCAAACATTAAATCAGCTATCAAACGCGCTGAATTGAACGTTAAACAAAACGAAAAGAACTCAGCTCAAAAATCAGCTATGCGTACTGCTATCAAAGCTTTCGAAGCAAACCCATCTGAAGAACTTTTCCGTGCTGCTAGCTCAGCTATCGATAAAGCAGAAACTAAAGGTTTGATTCACAAAAACAAAGCAAGCCGCGACAAAGCTCGTCTTTCAGCTAAACTTGCTAAATAAGAAACAGTCCATAGAGGCTGTTTTTTTGTCCTCAAATAGGAAAAGGTAGAAAATGAAAATTGCAATTATCGGATATTCTGGTGCTGGTAAGTCAACTCTAGCTGAAAAGTTGTCTCACTACTACTCCATCCCAAAACTTCACATGGACACACTCCAATTTCAACCTGGTTGGCAAGACAGTGACCGCGAATGGATGTTGACCGAGATGAAAAACTTTCTTACCAAGCATGAAGCTTGGGTCATCGATGGAAATTATTCTTGGTGCTATTACCAAGAAAGAATGCAGGAAGCTGACCAAATCATCTTTCTCAACTTTTCCCCATGGACTTGTCTATTTCGGGCTTTTAAACGTTATCTCACATACCGAGGCAAGGTCAGAGAAAGTATGGCAGCTGGTTGTCAAGAACAATTTAATTGGGAGTTTATCAGATGGATTCTTTGGGACGGACGGAGCAAATCCGCTAAGGAACGCTACAAGTGGATTCAAAAAAACTATCCATATAAAGTGGTCATCCTCAGATCACAAAAAGAGATAGACCAATTTCTAGATAAGAAAAGGAAGTCCTCCAATTCATAAAGAAGGGCTTCCTTTTTGGCTATAATTAGTCTGCAATCAAGGTTTCCAAACCAACCTTCATCATATCAGTGAAGGTATTTTGACGTTCTTCTGCAGTTGTGTCTTCGTCTGGATTGACCAAGCTATCAGAGATAGTCATGATAGCTAGCGCGTCAACATGGTGTTGGGCTGCCAGATAGTAAAGAGCTGCTGCTTCCATTTCCACAGCTTTAACTCCCCATTTACCAAGCTCGATGTTCTTTTCAAAGTAGTTTGAGTAAAAGACATCAGATGATAAAACGTTCCCAACGTGGGTTGTCATACCGAGTTCTTTGGCGATATGGTAGGCCTTGTCCAGCAAATCAAAGTTAGCGATTTGTGGAAAATCGTACTGTGGCCAGTCATTACGGACGATGTTTGAGTTGGTTGCCGCTGCCTGCGCCAAAACTAATTCACGAACGTGAACATCTTCATTCAATGAACCTGCTGTTCCCACACGGATCAATTTTTTCACACCGTAGTCAACAATCAACTCACGCGCATAAATCGAAATAGATGGCATCCCCATCCCAGTTCCCATGACTGATACACGGTGGCCCTTGTAAGTACCAGTGTAACCAAACATGTTACGTACTTCGTTAAAACAAACAGCATCTTCAAGGAAATTCTCCGCAATAAACTTAGCACGAAGAGGATCCCCAGGAAGAAGAATTTTATCAGCAATTTCACCCTGCTGAGCAGCAATATGGATAGACATAATATAAGATACCAAACCCGTCAAAAAGCAAAGGGAAAATAGGAGTTGGGTGCAGTGAGCGATGCTCGCTAGACCAACTATCTTTTTCCCACTGCTTTTAGGGTGGGTTCAATTCCTTTCTTTCTTAATTTTGATGATATTGAGAAGATTAGACCGGCTTCAATTCAAACCTGAACTCCCCTTCTCTTCTGAGTTTTTAGAAAAGTTTTCCGCTCGTGTTCAAATCAGAACACACGCTCTACCTTTCTTTATTTTATATTGAGAAAGATACCAAACCCGTCAAAAAGCAAAGGGAAAATGGGAGTTGGGTGCAGTGAGCGATGCTCGCTAGACCAACTATCTTTTTCCCACTGCTTTTAGGGTGGGTTCAATTCCTTTCTTTCTTAATTTTGATGATATTGAGAAGATTAGACCGGCTTCAATTCAAACCCGAACTCCCCTTCTCTTCTGAGTTTTTAGAAAAGTTCTCCGCTCGTGTTCAAATCAAAACACACGCTCTACCTTTCTTTTTTTATTTTTATATTTCATAGCTAGGAAAAATCGGATTCAATCATGACTCCGATAAGCCTACTTCTTTTTTATTTCAAACAGTTATTGATAAATTGACAATAGTTTTTAATCTTTTAAGATAAATCTTTGATTAGAAGAAACGGTCATTCTCTATCTTATTACTCTATTCTTTGACTTCTGACACAGTATGTTAGCCCAAGAAAAACGGTCTAATATTTTTGCAAATTCATAGGCTAAAACAGCTGTTACTAAGAGATACGGAAGAGAATCTAAACCTAGCCCAGTGAAACCTATTACTAATCCGGTTGCAGACCAGGGAGCCCTCAAGGTCACAGACAAAAAGCAAACAGATCCCAAAAGCAAAATGCTTGGCTGGCTGTCGAAACCTAAAATCATGCCCAAGAGAGCAGCTCCAGCCATCCCCAAGGCAAAAGATGGCGTAAGGGTACCACCATAGGCCCCTGCCCACAGAGTAATAAGAACGACCATTGCTTTTAGGATAAACAAGAGGAACACTGTTTTGCCATTGCTACCATTCAATACTTCCTGAGCCATCATACGTCCATTTCCAAGTAGATGTGGAAAATAACTTGCCAACCCAGCAAGAAAAAGAAAAGCTGTAGGCAATGTGAGAAGTACTCGTTTATCTTTTATCCTGTTTGAAGACACTTCTTTACTCAAGCGGCCAAAAAGCCAAGCTAGTGGGCTTAAGAAAAGAAGTAATAAGGGAATAATCCATATTTCCTTTAATGACCATGTAATGGCTGGAATATGGTAGAGAGCCTGATCTGAAATAACCCAGCCTGCTATATAGGTTGAGACATAGGTAGTCAAACCGACTAAGATAAATCGTTTAATAGATAGAGCAATTCCTAGAGTTTCAAAAACAAAGAAGACACTTGTTAATGGAACCTGATAGACAGCTGCTAAACCAGCACCAGCACCACAAGCAAGGAGAAAGATTTGATCCTTCTTAGAGAGAAAACATATTTTTCCAATTGGTCCTGCAAATAGAGTTCCAATCTCTCGTGGCGCAGCTTCTTTACCAACAGGTGCTCCCCCTCCAACTGCAATAATCTGCCAAATTGAATGAAATAGCTGTTTTAAAAAATGAAGTTTGTATTGTGAACTCTCATCCTTCATCTGTACTTTAATGGAAAAAATCTGTGATTCTTTTTGCAAGAAATACCAGACCAAGGATGAGCTGACACCCACGATTATTAAACTTAATCCTATCCGCGATGAGGAAACTCCATCTGTCAAGAATACAGTTTGATGCTCTGATTGACCAACAGCTATCCCCTCTATTATCTTTAAAAGATAATGTAGAAAAATACCAGATAAACCTGAAACTATTCCTTGCAAAATGACTGCTAGGAATAATTTAAAATTATAAGGGATTTTCTGAAAAATACTCCTCAATTCTTTTAACATAGTAATAATTCAGCAAAAACGGCTTTAAGCAAGCCTTTAAAATCACCTTTAACACACTCAGTCACTTCTATAACCTCTCCGTGGTTAATCTCTTCTTTGAAACCAGTAGTATAGTTAGTAATTCATAAAATTCCTAGAAGTTTCAAACCTGAATAGGCTACAACAACAACTTCAGGAGTAGTTGACATTCCGACCACATCTGTTCCAAGCATCTTATAGGTACGAATTTCTACTCGTATTCAAATCCAAACACGCGCTCTACCTTTCTGTTTATACTCTTCACAAATCTCTTCAAACCACGTCAACGTCGCCTTGCCGTATATATGTTATTGACTTCGTCAGTTATATCTACAACCTCAAAGCAGTGCTTTGAGCAGCCTGCGGCTAGTTTCCTAGTTTGCTCTTTGATTTTCATTGAGTATTCATTTTCTTCTTTCACAGAGAGCTACCTGAGTTCTATTCAAGCTCAGGTAGTACTTTCTTATAAACTAGACAAACTAACTGTCATTGTACCATCAGATTACAAGACATCATCATCACTCACCTTAGAATTCAATGTTGTTCCCCAGTGAGTAATTTTTCGATGTGGTTGGGCGAGAAGAGGTCTGTTGTCATAGATTGTTTGCCATCTATTCCAGATAAGACCTGTTCTCTTTTCGATCTTAATTCGAAGATTTCTCATATTTTCTTTAATTGGAAGGTTGAGTACAAAACCTGCAATCTGGTTACGTCCATTTCCTTCCCAAGAATGACTTCGAACAACTGAATGACCATTTTTATCTACTGTAACTTCTTCCCAAGTTATAGAATAGCGTGCAATGTAAGCTCCACTATGCTGAATAGTTAGGGTTTTATCTTTTACAGGAGTATAATTTAACACTTGTACTGGCTTAGAAGTTGGTGTTGTCACAGCATTCTTAGCCATAAATCGAAACACTTCTACTTCTGCTAGACTGAGAGCTTGATTTTTCTGACGCAATTGAATACGGACACGGCGACCCAACTTGCCATCCAATTGAAGATCTAGACGATTTCCTTCTAAACGAGAAACATATTTTCTAGTAACTTCTGTTCCTTTTTCATCATATAAAATCACATCAAAATCTGCCAAACGTTTGGAAAGTTCGCCATCTCCACGATTATAAAGGCGGACAAGTCCTACCTGTTCTGTACGACCTAAATCAACTTCCCACCAAGGCTGATTTTCAAATTTTGTATGAGTAATTGATTGCTGGCTGTAGTTACTATTGGTATTTCCATCTAGAGCACGACTAGCATCTCCTCCAAACTCAGTAGAGCTTTGGCGTGCTTGCTTTTTCCATGCGATATTCTCAGCACGCAAGACTTGAACTTCTGCGAGACTGAGAGCATTGTAACCATCTAACTCAATACGGACAAAACGAGCTTTTTTATAGTCAATTGCAATTTGTGCAGAGATATCTTTCAGAGATGCAATGCGCTTTCTGTCAATTTCTTTCCCAGAACTATCTAAAAGAATCACATTAAAATTGGTAAGCCTATCCTGAGCAGTATCTGTTCGATTATAGATATTGATTTGACGAATCGTTTCTTCCTTATCTAAATCAACTTGCCACCAAGGCTTAGATTGAAACTCTGTATGCGTTACAGAATGATGAGCATAATTCCCATCAACTTTTCCATCCACAGCCCTTCTAGCGTCACCTCCAAAAGCTGTCGAACTTTGGGTAACCCGTTTCCCTAGAGCTATATTTTCAAGAGGTTCAGCGCTTGGTTGACTAGATGACAGAGGGACTTGTTGTTTCTTAAAGAAAGAAATTTTTTCCAGTTTTGGATCACGGTAACCCTGCTTGTCCAATGTTGTTCGTTTTCCAATATTAAAGTTTGGAATATCATTCATACGACTTTCAAAATAGCCACGCGAACGGTGTTTAACATTGGCGCTTCCTGTAGATGTCACCACATCACTATCATTTTGTAGCACAGATGTAACCACATTGTCGTTATCCACTACATAATGTTTAATTTTTCCATTTACAGCAAGCTTCCGACTTTCTAGTCCTACATCCCAGAAACCATTTTTTGCATTCCAGATTGTTCTTGAAGTAATGACCTTAGGTGCATTAAATGTTGTCACTTTTTTCAAAACATTATTATAAAAAGTAGGATATTTCTGATAGGCTTCAACTGCTGCTATTTGAGCTAGATAGCCTCCTAGTGAATGACCTGTCATATAGAGATTGGTTATAGTGGAATCCTGCGCCAATTCTTTTACCACATTACGGATATCATCCGCTTGTGCAGGTTTATTTCCTCCTAGCAAGGTCAAGTCAGTTCTCAAATCTTTGGCATCATTCAGTCTGGTCCCTCTAATAGATAACATTTGAACCGTATGATCCTTTAGATAAGGAAGATCACTCTTAGTTTCAAATAGATAAGCATCCAAACCACTAGCTGTATGGTAAGCTTTTTTCATCTTCCAAAACGGGGCTAACTCATTGTGCATCATCTTATATTCTTGACGATTCAAGTAGAGACTCGGAAATGGATTTTTATGATCTAGAATTTTTTCGATATAGTCATCATCACGATAGGATAACTCCATGAAGAGAAGAGCGTCTCGATCTGTAACATACCATTGTTTCTTATTATCATCTTCCCCATCTGCTAATCCGTCTCCATCACTGTCCGCCAGTAATGGATGACTGTTATATCCTAAATAGTCCTTACCATCTTTACGATAAACATAAAGTTCATCCTTATTTTTGATACCATCCTGATCGTCATCACCTTCTAAATCAAGGACTTTTTCACCATAAAGAGAATTGTCAAACAAATCATTTTCTGAGTGCAGTTCTCCTTTTGAGATTTTCAAAAGATCTTCTGCTGTCACAGGACGAGAAGTTGTAGACTCATCCTTTACATTTTCCTCTTTATTCACTTCTTCAGGAACTAGAGCAGGCTCTGTTTTATGGGATTCCAGCTTTTCTCCTTCCTTCTGATTTTTAAGGACTTCTTTTGTTTCCGGAGCTGGTTGGATAACTGCCACTCTTTCCTCTATGAGAGGCGTTTCCTGTTTTTTATCAGTATTTTCTAGTTTTGTCGGACTATCCGTTGCATTTACTACTAGAGGAGTTTCGTTTTTCACAACTGGACTTCCTTCATTGGCAGAAATTCCTGTCGGTGCTAAAAAAGCAAAGCCAACTGCAACAGATACAACTCCGATACTTAATTTTTTTATGCCAAAACGCATTATTCGTTGACCGATTTTCATTCTTTTCTAACTTTCTTTTATTTTCCCCTATTTACCAATAATTGATAAATAAGCATGTGATAAATTTTTACTAAAGATATAGTAGTTGATTGGATTTTTGTTCATCTTTTAATCACAACAAACCCAATCTTCTCTACTGAAGACGATGAGAACTCCCCCTTTCTAGTCTAATACCATCACCAATTTTTTTACAATTCAGCAAGAATCGCTTTAAGCAAGCCTTTGAAATCACCTTTGACACGTTCTGTTACTTCCACAACTTCTTCGTGGTTAAGTTCTTCTTGGAAACCAGCCGCAAAGTTAGTAATACATGAAATTCCTAGAACTTTCAAACCCGAGTGGGCTGCCACAATAACTTCAGGAACCGTAGACATACCGACTGCATCAGCTCCCAGTGTCTTATAGGCACGAATTTCTGCTGGTGTTTCATAAGTTGGACCAGTAACACCGATATAGACACCTTCGTCAAGCTTGATACCAAGTTTTTTAGCCACTTCATGGGCAGTAGCACGGTATTCTGGTGTGTAGGCCTTAGACATATCTGGGAAACGTGGACCAAAATCATCCAAGTTTTCACCCATCAATGGGTTTTGACCTGTCATGTTGATATGGTCTGAGATAGCCATCAAAGTACCAGGCCCATATCCAATACCACCAGCAGCATTGGTCACAATAACACCTTCACATCCAAGAACTTTCATGACACGTACTGGGAAAGTCACGACTTCCAGAGGATTTCCTTCGTAGAAATGGAAACGACCTTGAAGAGCCAAAACCTTGCGACCTGCAAGTTCCCCATATACCAATTTACCAGCGTGACCAACTACTGTAGAGCGGCCCCAGTTTGGAATCTCAGCATAGTCTACTACAACTGGATTTTCGATTTCTTCTGCCAATTCTCCAAGTCCTGACCCAAGAATTAGACCGAACTCAGGGGCTGCAATTCCCTTTTCTTTCAGGAAAGTAGCAGTTTCATGGATTTTGTTTAAAAATGTCATTGTGTGTCTCCTTTATTATTTTTTTAGCATTTGACCAATTTTGTCAAAAGTTTTAGCATTACGAATGGTGATTTGGCGGTAGAAAGGCATCTTGAGCAAGTACTTATGATAGGCAGTTGCATAGTAGGATTCCTCTGAGAATTTCCCCCAGAAAATCCCAAGTTTTCCAAAATGAACGACTTCATCTTCCAGTTCCAAACCGTTCACTTTCTCGATCACTTGATTCACATCCAAGCTCTCAGTGTAGAAGAGCACATCTTTTCGAGCCAAGTCTTTGGTCCACCAATCTGGCAGATTCTCCAGCTCTGCTTCATAGTCTTCCTGACTCAGCAAAGAAAAGCTCTGAATAAATGGATAATGGATTTCAAAGAAAGCCTCTAACTTTTCAACCAATTGGGCTTTGGGAGCTGTCGAAGTAAAGAAAATATTGCCACTATTGATGTAGGTCTCAACCTTTTCCAGTCCCAACTCTGTCAGTTCTTGACGAAGCTCCGCCATGACAACCTTATTTTTCCCACCGACATTAATGCCCCGAACAAGTAAAGCATATCGCGTCATCTTATACCAATTTATCTAAGAAACTTTCCCCAATCATGGCAGTTTCAACACCAAAGTTATCGGCAATAGTCGCTGAGATATCTGCAAAATGTCCTACTGGAATGACACCATTTCCTTTAAAGGCAGGGCTGTAGGCCAACAATGGAATATATTCACGAGTATGGTCAGTTCCAGCATAGGTTGGGTCATTTCCATGGTCAGCAGTAATCAAAAGAAGATCATTCTCTCTCATGGTAGCGATAATTTCAGGCAAGCGCTCATCGAACTCATGCAAGCAATCACGATAACCGTGAGCATTACGACGGTGGCCGTAAAGAGCATCAAAGTCAACTAAGTTTGTGAAGGAGAATCCTTTTTCAAACTCAGCAAGGCCCATGGTCTTCAATAGTGTATCAATTCCATGGCTGTTTGACTTGTTGTGACCCATGTCATGGTTGATACCAGCACCGTTAAAGATATCGTTGATTTTACCAACAGCGTAAGTATCGATACCAGCTTCGTTCAATTTATCCAAAACAGTTGGTGCAAATGGAGATACGGCTAAGTCACGACGATTTGCCGTACGAGTGAAGTTACCTGGTTCACCAACATATGGACGGGCAATGATACGACCTAGAAGAGCAGGGCGCTCAAGGGTAATCGAACGAGCGTATTCACAGATACGGTACAATTCGTCCAAAGGAATGATGTCTTCGTGGGCAGCAATTTGCAAAACAGGGTCAGCTGAAGTATAGATAATCAACTCTCCAGTTTCCATCTGACGTGGTCCAAAATCATCGATAACAGCCGTTCCTGAGTAAGGTTTGTTAGCTTCACGAATGACCTTACGTCCTGAAAATTCTTCGATTTTTGTCAGGATTTCTTCTGGGAATCCGTTCCAAAAAGTATCGAAAGGCTCAGTAATATTGAGTCCCATGATTTCCCAGTGTCCAGTCATCGTATCCTTACCAAGAGATACTTCTTCCAATTTTGTTGCATATCCTGTTGGATTGCTTTCAGCTGGAACAGTCTTAAGAGGAGTTTCTCGAGGAATATTTCCAAGACCGATTTTAGCCATGTTTGGCACATTCAAACCAACGGTTTTAGAAATGTGTCCCAGTGTGTCAGAAGCTCCATCTGGAACCCCTGCATTGACAAAGTTATTAGCATCTGGTGCAGCACCGATTCCTACAGAATCTAGTACCACCAAGTGAATACGATTAAATTTTGACATAGTGTATCTCCTTATTATTTTAGTTATCTTGCTTTTGTTGAAGTTAAAATCTGAACCCCGTCTCGTCCAGCAACGATGACCTTATCCACCATTTGGTTGAATAAGCCGTGCTCCACGACGCCAACGACATGGTCCAATTCTTGTCCGAAAGTAATTGGATCTTCGATGACATCCAAGGCAAGGTCAATGATAAAGTTCTGCATATCGGTCACAAAACGTTGGCCGTCTTTTTCACGGAAACTTGGTTTGTAGCCAGCACGCTCAAAACGACGAAAGACCTGTTCTGCGCCATACTGAACCACTTCTACTGGCAATTTAAAAGCACCCAGTTTCTCGACTAGCTTGCTTTCATCCACCACCCAAATATATTCTTTTGAGGGCGTTGCGACAACCTTCTCCATCAGAAGGGCACCACCACCACCTTTGATTCCATTAAACTGATTATCCACTTCATCCGCCCCGTCGACTGTCACATCGACAAAGTCTACTTGGTCAATAGACTTGAGTGGGATATTAAGCCCTTCAGCCTGTTTACTAGTCACACTAGAAGTCGTTACAGCTGTAATCTGCAATCCTTCTTCCTTGATACGACGACCGATTTCTTCTACGAAATAATAGGCAGTAGACCCCGTTCCAAGTCCGACTACCATGCCATCCTTGACAAACTCAGCAGCCTTGATACCTGCCATTTTCTTCAGATTTTCCACTCAAACACCTCCATTAAAGAGCTACCTCTATTATACCATGTATCCGTTTTTATTTCATGGATACACTAGAAAAACCCGAACATTTTTATGTCCACCTTGTTTTGGTAGTTAGAATCTTAGTTATGAGAACTTGTAGATAAAAACAGGTCCTAGCCAAAAGCAGCAACAGTTGATTTTTTATCATAAAGATGGTTAAATAATTAAGTACAGAAAAGGAGAAATAAGATGAACCCATTAGATTTGTTTAATCAAGTAAAAGAGTTAATCGAAACAAAAGATTTCGAAGCTGCTAAGACATTCGTTGCAGAAAATCAAGAACAACTTGGAGAATACTTCTCTCAAGCTCAGCAGTTGATTTCTGGTTCAGAAGGTCTAGATGGCCTAGTTAGCAAGATTAAAGGATTTTTCTAAAAATATAAGAGGCTGGCAAAACTCAATTTCAGTAGAAAATGAAGTAAATATTCCTACAACAAAACGCATAATATCAAGGCTTGTAAATCTGATACTATGCGTTTTTATAATTAACTATGTTCGGTGATAAACTTGTAGGCTTCTTGACCAGCGATAGCTCCATCTCCAACTGCTGTTGTTACTTGGCGAAGATCTTTCAAGCGAACATCTCCAACTGCAAAGATACCATCAACTGCAGTTTTCATGTGGTTATCTGTCACAATCCAGCCAGCCTGATCTTGGATATTCAATTCTTTAACAAAATCGCTAAGAGGGTCCAATCCAACATAGATAAAGACACCACCGAAGGCTTGTTCTGTCACTTGACCTGTTTTCACATTTTCAAATACGACAGATTCTACTCGGTTTTCACCCTTAATTTCCTTTACTACAGAATCCCAGATAAATCTGATTTTCTCATTCGCAAAGGCGCGGTCTTGTAAAACCTTTTGAGCACGAAGTTGGTCACGACGGTGAACAATGGTAACAGTCTTAGCAAAACGAGTCAAGAAGATGGCTTCTTCAACAGCTGAATCTCCACCACCGACTACCAACAAATCTTGGTCACGGAAGAAAGCACCATCACACACGGCACAGTAAGAAACACCACGACTGTTCAGTTCTTCTTCTCCAGGTACTCCCAAAGGACGGTGTTTAGAACCAGTTGCTACGATAACTGTACGTGTTTCATACGCTTGGTCATCAGTAATCACTTTCTTAAAATCACCATGGTCTTCGACATTCTCAACATAACCATAGATGTGCTCAACACCAAGATTTTCAAGCGGTTCAAACATCTTTTCTGCCAATTCTGGCCCACTAATATTAGCGTATCCAGGGTAATTTTCAATATCAGATGTATTATTCATCTGACCACCCGGCAGACCACCTTCAATCAAGGCTACTTTTAGATTGCTTCGAGCAGCATACAAGGCTGCAGTCATACCTGCAGGTCCAGCACCGATAATAATAGTATCGTACATATACATCCCTTCTTTCTTGTTGTAACTATCTTTATTCTAACTCTTTCTTATCAATCAAGCAAGGATTATGCTTTGAAAACAAGAATTAAACTCATAACCGCAAAGGATAATACTGGAACAACCAAGACCCCTATCATAATCATATCATAGAGATGGGCTTGGCGAGCCTTAGCTGTCTTATCAACTCCCGACATGGCTCTCAGTCCAATCCAAATCCCTAAAAAAATCAGGACTAGGATGGTGGTCAAGATCAAACTCTCGAAATATAAAGAAAATAGTTGCAGTAGCATGATTTCTCTCATTTCTATCTTTTTTAAAGAGTAAACTCAGCTAGTCCAGCTAACTGAGTTTTTCTTTATCTATTATATCAAATATAAGTCCGTTTGTAACTAGCGAAGAATTCTTTTGTCCGCTCTTCTTTAGGATGGTGGATAATCTCATCCGGTGTTCCAGACTCAATGATTTTCCCCTTATCTAAGAAGAGAATCTTATCAGCCACTTGGGCTACAAAGGACATATCGTGACTCACTAAAATCATAGTCTGTCCTGACTTAGCAGCATCTGCAATAGATTTTTCTACTTCACCAACCAATTCTGGGTCAAGAGCTGAAGTTGGTTCGTCTAAAAGCAAGACATCTGGTTTCATAGCAAGCGCACGCGCTAAAGCAACCCGTTGCTTTTGTCCACCTGATAAATGGCGAGGATAATGGTTTTCACGGTCTGAAAGCCCAACCTTAGCCAACTCTTCCTTGGCAATCTTGGTTGCTTCTTGGTCGGATAATTTCTTGACAACAACCAAGCCTTCTTTCACATTATCAAGTGCTGTTCGGCGTTCAAACAAATTAAACTGTTGGAAAACCATAGACAACTTACGGCGTAGGGCAAGGATTTCTTCTTGAGTGATTTTAGAAAAATCAACTGAGAAATCATCAATCTGAATAGAGCCACTGTCAGGTGTTTCAAGATAATTGAGACTACGAAGGAAGGTTGATTTTCCAGCTCCTGAAGAACCAATCAAGGCTACAACTTCCCCTTTTTGAATATCCAAGTTCAGATGATCCAAGACAGTCTGTCCTGAAAAGGATTTGCTTAAATTCGAAATCTTAATCATTAACGAAGGTCTCCTTTCACATCTGTTTTCACTGTATCGGGTGCAGAAATAGCCATTTTTCTCTCGATGAAACGACCGAGGCTTTCAATTCCGATATTGACTACCCAATAAACAAGGGCAACGGAGATAAAGCGTTCAAAGTAACGATAATCAGCTCCACCTAGAATCTGAGCTTGGGCAAAGACTTCCACAACACCCGCACTAAAGGCTAGGGAAGTTCCCTTGGTCAATCCGATTAGAGAATTGATTAAGGTTGGAGTCGCCACAACTGCTGCATTTGGAATAATTACGCGACGATAAACTTGTGCTCGGGTCATGCCCAGACTGCGTGCCGCCTCAATCTCACCAGGATTGACTGAGAGAATGGCTGCACGAATGGTTTCACTGGCATAAGCTGCTTCATTGAAGGCAAAGGCAACAATCGCAAAAGCAGCGGCTGGAATCGCATTGATATTGAGACCAGTTCCCCATTGCTGATTGAGAGCTTTCAAAGCCAAAGGAATTCCGTAGTAGGTCAACATGAGTTGCACCAAAATCGGTGTCCCTTTTAAGAAGCTAACAAAGAAGGCCTGCAAGGGATATAAAATCTTGACACGATTGATTTTCACAATGGCAAAAAGAAGTGCCAAAACCAAGCCAAAAAGAGCACCACCAATTGTCAACATGATCGTTGTTGGAAGTTGTTGGACAATTCTCGGGATTCCATCAAAGACCGAACGCAAGCTAAACAGCTTGCCATCCGGAATCAATTGCATCAAGTTTTGGTACCAATCTGATGCTAAAATCGTTGTAACATTCATAAAAACATCCTCTCCTGATAATGATTCATTCTACCATACTTCTGCCGTCAATGAAATTATTTGCTACGGTCAGATACAGACTTTATCTACCTACTAGTTTATCATACTTTGAAACAGGGAGGTTATATATTTTATCTATCAAAGAGATAGATAAAAACTATTTCAATCCCAATTCTTCATAAGGTTTTCGATAACCGATTTGCTTAACAGTTCCATTTTCTACTAAAATGGGTCGTTTTAACAACATTCCGTCGCTTGCTAGCAACTCAGCTGCTTCTTGGTTTGACAGGCTTCCTACCTTATTTTTCAGCCCTAATTCACGGTATTTGATCCCACTGGTGTTGAAAAATTGCTTCAACTCAAAACCCGAGGTTTCTAGCCAGTTTAAAATGACTTCTTGGCTAGGTGTTTCTTCGACGATATGGACGGCTTTGTAGTCCACACCTAATTGATTTAATTCTTGTTTTGCTTTTTTACAAGTTGAACATTTTGGATATTCGATAAATTCTAACATGTCTTTCACTTTCTATTATTTATATCTTTAAAATCTGCGTCTTCATGCTCCAAGAGCCAAGCTTTCTTTTCCACTCCTGCAGCATAACCTGTCAGACGCTTGCCAGCTCCCAGCACCCGATGACAAGGTACTAGGATAGACCAAGGATTGCGTCCTACCGCTCCACCAATTGCTTGAGCAGAATCCACTTGCAAGTCTTGTGCTATTTGTCCATAGGTCACTGTCTGACCATAAGGAATTCCCTGTAGATAGGACCAAACTCGCTTTTCAAAATCCGTTCCGATTGGAGCCAAGGGCAAGTCGGATAAATCCTGAGGCTTGCCTTTAAAGTAAGCATCTAAGCAAGCAATAACTGGGTCTAAAATGGGATGACTAACAACTGCTTCTATAGTCTCATCTCCCAGTCCCCTCTCAAAATGCTTCTGCTCATGCACCCAAATGCCATACAGATATTGCTCGTCGGCAACCAGTGATAGAATACCAATTGGCGAAGAGTAGAGAATTTTTGCATACTTCTTTTGCATTATTTCTTCAATTTTTGATAGGCCAAGCGTTCGCCATCAACTGGGACCTTACCAACCTGTTTAAAACCGAGTTTTTCAAAAATATGTTGCATAGCCTTGTTTGCAACATGTGTATCTGAGCGAAAATCTAGATAGTCAAAACCTTCAATCAAGCCCTCTAAGAAGGTTTGAGCAATTCCTTGTCCCTGGACATCTACAGCCACAGCAATACGGTGAAAGACTAGGTACTCTGACTCTCCAGCTTGCCATTTTCCTTCATAAATGGAT
Organism: Streptococcus mitis; assembly: GCF_002860865.1. GTDB lineage: Bacteria > Bacillota > Bacilli > Lactobacillales > Streptococcaceae > Streptococcus > Streptococcus mitis_AT. The sequence goes on along the minus strand of NZ_PKIE01000001.1, from coordinate 337,744 downwards.
TCATAGGCCTCCTCTGGACTCTTGGTCACAGCTGCATAAGCTAGTAGTTCTCCATCTTCCAATGCTACATAGGCTTGACCTGAGATAATATCCTCAATAATAATATCAGCATTTGGATAACCATTTTGCCACTGGTCACTACCAGCATCCGCTAAACATTTTTTAGCATCTTCCATCACCTGCATGATGGCATCTACTTCATTTGGAAAAGCTAAACGAATCTCCATCTTTTCTCCTCATTTCTGACTAGTTTCTCCCATCATAGCATAATTTAAGTCTTTCTACAAGCAGTTAAAACTTGACTTTCTGTTTTTGTTATTTTATAATCTAGTTATTAAAACTAGATAAAAAGGAGTTGGAAATGAAAACTACCTTTTCCTACCCAAAATGGGCAGAAATTCCAAACATTGACCTCTATCTAGACCAGGTTTTACTCTATGTCAATCAGGTCTGCGCCCCTATCTCTCCTGATAAAGACAAGGGCCTGACAGCATCTATGGTTAATAATTATGTGAAACATGGTTACCTGACAAAGCCTGACAAGAAAAAATACCAACGCCAACAGATTGCCCGTCTGATTGCTATCACAACCCTAAAGTCTGTCTTTTCAATCCAAGAAATCGCTCAGACACTGAATACTCTCCAAACTCAAGCAAGTTCAGACCAACTCTACGATGCTTTTGTGGACTACATGAACCAAGGAATTGACCCAGCTAACCCCATTATCCAAACCAGCTGCAAAACCGTTAAACTCTATCATCAAACTCTAGCCTTAATCGATCATACTCAAGAGGAGGTAATCAAATGAACACTAGTCTTAAACTCAGCAAACAACTCAGTTTTGGAGAGGAGATTGCTAATAGCGTGACCCATGCCGTAGGTTCAATCATCATGCTCATCTTACTGCCTATTTCATCCACCTATAGTTATGAGGCACACGGATTTTTATCATCTATCGGCGTTTCCATTTTCGTTATTAGTCTCTTTCTCATGTTCCTCTCATCCACCATTTATCACTCTATGGCCTATGGTTCAACCCACAAATATGTCTTGAGAATTATTGACCATTCTATGATTTATGTTGCCATTGCTGGCTCTTATACACCTGTCGTACTGACTTTGATGAATAACTGGTTTGGCTATCTAATTATTGTCATTCAATGGGGAACGACCATCTTTGGTATTCTCTATAAAATCTTTGCTAAAAAGGTCAATGAGAAATTCAGCCTTGCTCTTTACCTGATTATGGGCTGGTTGGTTCTGGCTATCATTCCTGCCATTATCAGTCAAACAACGCCAATTTTCTGGAGTCTCATGGTAACTGGCGGACTCTGTTATACAGTTGGGGCTGGATTTTACGCCAAGAAAAAACCTTATTTCCACATGATTTGGCATCTCTTTATCCTAGCAGCATCTGCCCTCCAGTACATTGCCATTGTTTATTTCATGTAAAAATAGGTTAGGAGAAAAAATCCTAACCTATTTTTTATTCTCTATGATGTTTTATACCCAATCAAAAAAGTACTCTAGTCCATTTTATAGTACCTACTAGCGTGCCGTCAATTATGGGATACTGCTTCCCTGATAGTATGTAAATCAGAATAGTTATACTCTTCGAAAATCTCTTCAAACCACGTCAGCGTCGCCTTACCGTACTCAAGTACACCCTGTGGCTAGCTTCCTAGTTTGCTTTTTGATTTTCATTGAGTCTAAATAAAAAACAGAACTAGCATGAACTAGTCCTGTCTATTGTTACCCAATCACACTTCCATTTGGTACAGCTGGATCAACTGTGAGAAGAGTTAATTGTCCATCATGTTCAGCTGAGAGAATCATCCCTTGGCTGACATATTTCTTCATCATCTTACGAGGTTTTAGATTGGCAACGATTTGAACTTTCTTGCCGACCAATTCTTGTTCATTTGGATAATATTTTGCAATTCCTGAGAGGATTTGACGATCTTCACCATCACCAGCATCTAAGCGGAATTGAAGCAACTTGTCAGAACCTTCCACTTTAGAAACTTCTTTGACTTCTGCGACACGGATTTCAACCTTGTCAAAGTCTTCAAACTTGATTTCTTCCTTGTTAAGTTTGAGTTCAACTTCATCTGGATTCCATTCTTTTTCTACAGCTGGTTTGTTGCCTTCCATTTGTTCCTTGATATAGGCGATTTCTTCTTCCATATCCAGACGTGGGAAAATTGGTGTTCCCTTAGCAACTACAGTCACACCTGCAGGGAAATCAGCCAATTTCAAGTTCTCAAGGCTCGCTACTTCATCCAAGCCAAGTTGAGTCAAAACTGCACGACTGGTTTCCATCATAAACGGCTCAATCAAGTGAGCTACGACACGAAGGCTGGCTGCCAAGTGGCTCATAACACTTGCTAATTGGTCACGATGAGCTTCATCCTTAGCCAATACCCATGGAGCTGTTTCATCAATGTATTTATTGGTACGAGAGATAAGGGTCCAGACTGCTTCAAGGGCACGTGGGTAGTCAACTGCTTCCATGTGAGTATGGTAGTCAGCGATTGATTCAGCAACTACTTGATCAAGAGCATTGTCAAATTCTGTCACGCCCTCTTCATAGGCTGGGATTTGCCCATCAAAGTACTTATTAATCATAGAAACCGTACGGTTGAGGAGGTTTCCAAGGTCATTGGCTAATTCATAGTTGATACGTCCTACATAATCTTCTGGAGTAAAGGTTCCGTCTGAACCAACTGGAAGGCTACGCATGAGGTAGTAACGAAGCGGATCTAGTCCATAACGCTCTACCAACATTTCAGGGTATACGACATTCCCTTTTGACTTAGACATTTTGCCATCTTTCATGACGAACCAACCATGGGCAATCAAACGTTCTGGCAATTTGATATCCAACATCATAAGAAGGATTGGCCAGTAGATTGAGTGGAATCGAAGGATGTCTTTCCCTACCATATGGAAGACTGTGCCATTCCAGAATTTGTCAAAGTTACCATGTTCATCTTGACCGTATCCAAGAGCTGTCGCATAGTTAAGAAGGGCATCAATCCAAACGTAGACAACGTGTTTTGGATTTGATGGAACTGGTACCCCCCATGTAAAGGTTGTACGAGAAACCGCCAAATCTTCCAAACCAGGTTCGATGAAGTTGCGAAGCATTTCATTCAGACGACCATCTGGAGTGATAAATTCAGGATGGGACTTGAAAAATTCCACCAAACGATCTTGGTATTTGCTGAGACGAAGGAAGTATGATTCTTCAGAAACCCATTCTACTTCGTGACCTGATGGAGCAATACCCCCAGTTACATTTCCAGCTTCGTCATGGAAAACTTCCGCAAGCTGGCTTTCTGTAAAGAATTCCTCATCTGAGACTGAGTACCAACCAGAGTATTCACCCAAGTAAATATCATCTTGAGCAAGTAAGCGCTCAAAGACTTGTGCGACAACTTTTTCATGGTAGTCATCAGTCGTACGGATAAATTTATCGTATGAGATATCGAGTAATTGCCAGAGTTCTTTAACTCCAACTGCCATCCCATCAACATAGGCTTGAGGAGTAATTCCAGCTTCTTCTGCTTTCTGCTGGATTTTCTGACCATGTTCATCAAGACCTGTCAGATAAAAGACATCGTAGCCCATCAGGCGTTTGTAACGTGCTAGGACATCACAAGCGATGGTTGTGTAGGCAGAACCGATATGCAGTTTTCCAGATGGATAGTAAATCGGCGTTGTAATATAAAAATTCTTTTCAGACATAATTTTTCCTTTCCAGGCAAATGAAACCTGTTTTTCTAACACTTCATTATATCACATTTTTAAGGATTTTCGATAGGGAAATCTATACAAAAACAAGATAGACAAGCGTCCATCTTGTTGATCTTATTCATATCGAAGGGCTTCAATCGGATCAAGTTTCGATGCCTTGTTGGCTGGCAAGACTCCAAAAATCATACCCACACTAGCCGAAACTGCAAGACTAAATAGGGCAACTGGAATTGATACTCCTACTTCTATACCAGCTATCAATCCTTGCAAGAGTAGACCAGCTATAGCGGTTAAGCCTGTCGCAATGGTTAGACCAATGACTCCACCAAGCAAGGTCAAAATCATGGATTCAATCAAAAACTGAATTAAAATATTGGCACGCGTTGCACCCAAAGCCTTACGGAGACCAATCTCACGGGTACGCTCTGTAACAGAAACCAGCATAATGTTCATAACACCAGTTCCTCCAACAAAGAGAGAAATTCCTGCAATGGCACTAATAACCGTCGTCATAAAACTAAACGATTGTTGAACTTCTGCAAATGCAGCTGACTCATCCGCCACTTGATATTCTCCCTGTTGCAAGCCAGCAAGCTCTGTCATTTTTCGTGCTAATTCTGGACCCAGAGTTTGAGTCAAGCTTGTGTCATTCACTCGAAAGACAATATTAGCTATTTCATCTACATTAAAATTCGCAGCAAGGGAAGTATTTGTAGTAATGGGCAAGCCACCAAAACCATATATTTTTGAACGTTTAGCCTCTGGACTAGTATAAACCCCAATGACCCGGTAACTAAATCCATTGACTTCTACAACCTTGTTAATAGCCTCTTGAGGAGAGCCAAATAAACTAATGGACAATTCTTCATCAAGCAAAATAACACTTGCAAACTCTTTGAAATCTTGCTCTCTCAGACTACGACCTGCAATGATTTCATTCTTAACAGCGTCCATATAGGTTCTATTCCCGCCTGTCAAATTGGCATTTTCAACCTTTTTATCTTTATAAGTCAAGATGGCGTTAGTTGAGTTGGTTACATAGTAATTATCCACTCCCTTGAGTTTGGCTGCCTCTTTAACCCAGGATTCTTGCGGTTTTGGCGGTTCAACATGAACTTCCTCTTCTTTTCCAGAAACCGTAAAAGCTGATTGTTTCTGAGTAAAAGATCCATCTTTGCTTTTTTTAGAAGAGAAAAAGACACTAATATTCTTCTGAGATTTGGTCATATCTTTGTTGAGTTGACGAGATAGGGAATCACCTAGAGCCATAATCACAACAACTGATGAAACACCGATAATAATCCCAATCATGGTAAGCAAAGAACGCATCTTGTGAGCCATGATAGATGAAAAGGCAAATTTCAGATTCTGCATCTTAGTTTTCCTCCTTTTCTAACTGAGCACTATCAGATGAAATAACTCCATCTCGAATGACAATCTGGCGTTTAGCATAAGCAGCGATTTCAGGCTCATGCGTTACCATGATAATGGTTTTTCCTTCTTTATTCAAGTCAACCAATAGTTGCATAATTTGATTCCCTGTTTTAGTATCCAAGGCTCCTGTCGGTTCGTCCGCTAGGATAATAGAAGGATTGTTTACCAATGCACGCGCGATAGCTACACGTTGCTTTTGACCTCCAGATAATTCCGAAGGCAAATGATGACTACGCTCAGTCAATTCAACCTTTTCTAAATACTCCTCAGCCAACTTACGACGTTTTGAAGACGAAACTCCTGCGTAAATCAAGGGCAATTCTACATTTTGCAAAGCATTGAGTTTGGATAGAAGAAAGAACTGCTGAAAGACAAATCCGATTTGTTGGTTACGGACCTTGGCTAGTTGTTTTTCACCAAGTCCAGCCACTTCTTGGCCTTCAAGATAATACTCTCCACTGGTTGGTGTATCCAACATGCCAATGGTATTCATTAGAGTAGACTTACCAGAACCCGATGGTCCCATGATGGCAACAAACTCACCCTCATTCACTTCTAGGTTGATATTTTTGAGAACCTGCAGCTCTTGGTCACCATTCCGGTAACTTCTGCAGATATTTTTTAAACTAATTAGTTTCTTCATCAGCCTTCACCTCTTTTCCTTCCTCTAGAGAAGACGTTGGGTTACTGATGACCTTGACTCCATTTGTCAGACCTGAAGTGATTTCTTGGTTGTCTGCATCAGCATTTCCCAAACCGACTTCCACTTTCTTGGCCTTTTTCTGCTCGTCAAGTACCCAGACATAGTTCTTATCATTTTCAGTCACAACACTTGTTAGTGGAACCAGAATAGCTTTACTCTTATTCTTAACCTCAACACTTACTGAGAATCCTTGTTTCAAGTCACCGATTTCACTTGTAACATCGATGGTATATGGATATTTAGAACCAGAGTTACCGCCTGCTGCTGCAGCTGCACTTGCTGCTTCTCCATTGTTTTTAGGGTAGTCAGAAATATAGCTAAGCTTACCAGTCCAGCTTTTATCTTGATAAACTTTAGAAGTAAAGGTTACTTCTTGACCTACAGATAGGTTGGCGAGGTTATATTCAGATAGTTCTCCCTTAACTTGCAAGTTTTCATTACTTACGACATGAACGACTACTTGGCTAGCTCCTGTTGGAGATTTAGAAACATTGTGGTTGACTTCGACCACAGTTCCCTCTAGGGTACTGAGAACCGTCATTGCATCTAACTGACTTTGAGCCTTACTTAATTGTGCTGCTGCATCTGCACGAGCATCACGGGCATCACCCAACTGAGCGTCAATAGAAGCAACAGAATTTCCAGCCACTGGAGTTGGGCTTTGCACCGTTGCATCTTCTCCTCCTGCTGGCGTAGAGGCTTGAGGAGCCGGAGCTGAAGCGGCTTCATTTCGTGCTTGATTGAGTTCATTGATATGACGATCTGCCTTAGCGACTGCTCGGCTAGCTGAATCATAGGCCGCCTGCGCTTCTGAACTACTGTACTTGACTAAAGCCTGCCCTTCGCTGACCTTATCGCCCACAGAAACAAGGATTTCATCTAAATCTCCCTTACTAGCGTCAAAATAAACATACTGTTCATTTTTTGCTGTTACTGTCCCTGACAATAAAACAGAGGATGCCACGCTTCCTTCCTTGGCAACAACAAGATGAGTAGCCTCATCTTTTACAGCAGTCTGAGAAGGTTGTCTAAAGAGTAAAATCCCCCCAGCACCCAATACAACTACACTTGCAGCACCAATTGCTGCATACAATTGCCACTTTTTAGCTTTACCATTCTTTTTCATAATGAAACTCCTTTTTGATTTAAAGTTCTTAACAATATTATACAAAAATTATCAATTTGAAACAATAACATTTCAGAACGAAATAATGACATTTCAGGATTTAATTATTGTTCGGGATTCATTTTACAATCATTGTACTAGTTATATCATACACTTTATTTTTCTTTTTTGCAAGCCTTTTCTTGAATTTTTTTGTACGTAGCAGATTTTTGCAATCAAATCAAAAAAAAGATAGAATATGACTATCAAAAAATGACACTCGACTATTTAAAAGAGTACAAAGGAGTTTTCAATGAGAGAATACGATATCATCGCTATCGGTGGAGGTAGCGGAGGAATTGCTACCATGAACCGTGCTGGTGAACACGGAGCTAAAGCAGCCGTTATTGAGGAAAAGAAACTAGGTGGAACCTGTGTCAATGTCGGCTGTGTTCCGAAAAAAATCATGTGGTACGGGGCGCAAATCGCTGAGACTTTCCATCAATTTGGAGAAGACTACGGCTTTAAGAATACTGATCTTAACTTTGACTTTGCAACCCTACGTCGCAATCGTGAAGCCTACATCGATCGCGCTCGTTCTTCTTATGATGGCAGTTTTAAACGTAACGGTGTAGACTTAATTGAAGGTCATGCTGAATTTGTAGATTCTCATACTGTCAGCGTAAATGATGAACTGATTCGTGCTAAACATATCGTGATTGCGACAGGTGCCCATCCAAGTATTCCTAATATTCCTGGTGCTGAGCTAGGTGGCTCTTCTGATGATGTATTTGCTTGGGAAGAATTGCCAGAGCCAGTTGCTATTCTAGGCGCTGGTTATATCGCCGTTGAATTGGCTGGCGTACTCCACACTTTTGGTGTCAAGACAGACCTCTTTGTTCGCCGTGATCGCCCTTTACGTGGTTTTGATTCCTACATCGTTGAAGGTTTGGTCAAGGAAATGGAAAGAACAAACTTACCACTTCATACTCACAAAGTCCCTGTCAAGTTAGAAAAAACTGCTGAAGGCATTACCATTCATTTTGAAGATGGTACTAGTCACACAGCTAGCCAAGTTATCTGGGCTACGGGTCGCCGTCCAAACGTTAAGGGCTTGCAACTTGAAAAAGCTGGAGTCACTCTGAACGAACGTGGCTTTATCCAAGTGGATGAATACCAAAATACTGTTGTTGAAGGAATCTACGCTCTAGGTGATGTAACAGGTGAAAAGGAACTGACTCCAGTTGCTATCAAGGCTGGGCGTACCCTATCTGAACGTCTCTTTAACGGAAAAACAACTGCTAAAATGGACTACTCAACTATTCCAACCGTTGTCTTTTCACACCCTGCTATCGGAACGGTTGGATTGACCGAAGAGCAAGCTATTAAAGAATACGGTCAAGACCAAATCAAGGTTTACAAATCAAGCTTTGCATCTATGTACTCTGCCGTTACTAGCAATAGACAAGAATCCCGTTTCAAATTGATCACAGCTGGTTCAGAAGAAAAAGTTGTCGGACTTCATGGAATTGGCTATGGTGTTGATGAAATGATTCAAGGATTTGCTGTTGCTATCAAAATGGGAGCAACCAAGGCTGACTTTGATGCAACTGTTGCGATTCACCCAACTGCATCTGAAGAATTTGTAACTATGCGTTAATCGAAATAAAAGAAGCAGAGCAAAAAACACTTCTAAATATCAAAAATCGAGTATTGCCGTAGTTGGAGATACTCGTTTTCTTATGTTTTATTTTATAGTATGTTGAAATAAGATATGCAAAAATCAATTAACAAACCATAACAAAATATAAGGATTATAACACAATCATTTATTCTTTTCTTTAAAAGATTCATATATTTTTTTATATAACTCTTTCATATCTTTTTTCTGAGAATTCAACTCTTCACTACCGTAGTCAAAATTTGCTACTACAAATCCCTCGTCAGCATTAGAAAAAGTAAAAAATTCTATTCCAATGAGTTTATTATGCTTAGAGTCCTCAATAGTGTCTCCTAAATTATTATTAAATTGCTTCACTTCTTCTTCACGAACTCCGAACCCCGCAGCAGCTCCATTTGCAATGATGTTTGAAAATACTTCTTCTGAAGACGCTACTTCTTTCACAGTTATGATATATGTAGCTTCTTCCGTTTCTACTTGTTTCACTTTATTCCATTTTTCTGTATCAGTAGAAGAAAGCGTATAGACTATTAACTCCAGTGTTGGTTTATTGGTATTTTCTTTTGTGATCATTTGTTTTCCAAAGAAGAAAATGGCAAGCATTCCAGCTACAAAGATCAAAGCAATATAAATTATCTTTTTCATACATTATCCCCTATATCTTTCATATCAATGATCACATCAACTTCGTTATAGACAGCTGGATCATGCGTCGCTATAATGACATATTTATCTTCATCTCTTTCATTCAATAATAAACGAATAATTTCTTTTCCAATCTCACCATCTAAAGCTCCTGTAGGCTCATCTGCTAAGATAATTTTACGTGGTTTCATTAACATTCTGGCAATAGCTACACGTTGAGCCTGCCCTCCAGACAATTCATATATTTTTTGATGTAAATAGTCACTTGACAGTCCTACTTTTTCAAGTACATCAGTTATTGTTTTTTTGTCTTTAGTGATAAGTTTCAAATTATCATATACTGTTTTGTTATCTATTAAAGAATAATTCTGAAATACATATCCAACAGTATTTTTAAAAAAAGTTCTTTCTTTTATCTTCCAAATATCTTGTTTATCAACTAAAACATTCCCACTGTCAATTTTTTCTAATCTTCCTATAATATTAAGAAGGGTACTTTTACCAGAGCCAGAACCTCCAATCAATGCATAACTTTTTCCAGATTCAAATTTTAAATTTAAGTCTGTAAAGATCTTCTTTGAGCCGAAACTTTTTGAAACGTTCAAAAGGTCAATTGTCATGTTTCATCTCCTTTTAAAATTTTAGTGTAGCTTTCAGATAATTTTCTAAAACTCATGATTATTGACAACATCAAAACGAGCAGAGAAGCAAGACCAATATATAGCAACTCTATTTGACCTGTCATAAGAAATGTAAATAGGATAACGATTGTAATAGTCATCATAAAATACTTGAGACTTGAAATTGCTATATATGTTTTTGACAGACCTAAAATGATTTTCTTCACATATTCATTCTGTTTTAGGGTAATATAAAGTTGGACATATTGATAAATGAGTATAAAGACAATACTGTAAATTATCTTCTGCAAAATTTGTGAAAGTAGAATTTGGTGCTCTAAGGACTGGATCTTTAATTTCACAATTTGGTAAACATCTACTGGATTCATTGAAACATTCAACTGGGTAGCCATTTCATTTATTTTATTTACCGCCTCAGGACTAAAAAGAGACTTAGTTGTTATATTACTAGCCAAAGAAAACTTGTTGTTTTCAATCATTTTGTCCGTATCTAACACAACAACAATGTTATCTGTGCTATCTGCTACACTTGCCATTGGTAAAAGCTCTTTCATTTTATGATTATCATCAGCATCTTCATTGAAATAAAAAATTTTATCACCATCAGGAATTATTTGTACTGCAATTTCTTCTTTTGTATAGTTTGTTCCAATAAATTGTTCTGCTACAACTGTATTCTCAATAGATTTCTGATTTTCTTTCCATTTCTCAGGAATATAAATGGTTGCTATCTTATTATCTAAAAGATGATAGTTTGTTCCATTCACTTTATTTTGTAGGTTAGCACCTGTTTGATTGATATAAATCAACTCTTTATTTATTTCTGGATTCGTTATTCCGTCATTTTCTAATTGTTTAGAAAAATTTTCCATAACATGTGAAGTTTTCATGAAATCTGGAACATATGCTGAGGATCGATCTATATATAAATAATCTAAGTTTTTTAAGGAAGCAGCTATCTGTAGATACTGACCATCCGAATCATTAACTTCTCCATTTTTAGTAGAGTTACTTTCAATTCCAAGGAACTCAATCCTTCTCCAGTCTTTTACTGTGTCCCATGGTACTAAATTCTGTATCTGAATGTTAATACTGGATTGACTACTCTTTGTTTCTTGTAAAAAAACTCCTGAGATAAGGATAATAATCGAAATAATGGCAAGCCATACGACAAAAATAAGTTTATTTTTTGCCTTGTTTTTAATAATTTCAATAGGCTTTTCAACCTGAATCGTCAACCAAAATAAAACAAAGGTGATGAGATCAATGATTTGAAATAGTATAAAATTCGTTAAAATCAGAGAGAAAAATAACTTAGAACTATAGGTGAAGAAACCATTTCCCAAAAAAGAACTGTAAGAAATCATCAATAAAGCCATCATAATCAGTTCAAAAATAAGAGAAATACCATAATCTCTTCTTAGATCGTATACAGGCAATCCCAAAGAACGTCGTATCACTCCTTCTTTAATCTGCTTCGTTCTAACAACAAATAACACAACTAATAAAGTTAAGTAAATTGAACCCATTAACAGTATTCTTAAAGTTCCAGTAAATTGTAAGATTCCTCCTATATACCAAGGATAAGCCATATATACTGTTTGCAACCCCGTCATCGTAAGTGGTTTCAAACTATCTATATCCATTTTCCCAAGGGTGTAATACATCCCTATTATTGGTGTTGACTTTAATTGTTCATTATTTACATCATCAAAATTTACATACCTCAACTGACCCGAACTCTGAACGATGGGCTTGTAAATGGTAACCTTTTCCGATTTTGATAAATCACGAACCATTTCGTATATTTCGTTATTTGAAAGATTGCTTTTTCCTTGAATAGAAAAAGCACCATCAATTGGTAAAGGTATGGGCATTTCTGTATCGCTAATAGTGACCCAACCAATTGCAGCAATCAAACAGAAGAAGAATCCAATGATACATAATTTTAATTTCATAAGCAATTACCATATTACAAGAGACCCTATTTTATAATTGGGTCTCTTGTTTTCATAAATTATTTTTAAAATCTATAATAATCCCAATATGCATTTAATCGAACATCGCTCCAAGATTTTGTAGCACTTGAATATGCCCATCCATAATCTTGTTTATCCTGAGCTTTAACTGTTCCCCAAAAATTCGTTACTGAAGATTTTGAACCAATATTATCTGGAGAACTAACAAAGTAATTCGAATAACCAGAGTTATCATTTACACCATATTCCCATACATCAATAATGGGACTTGGAGCAGGGTGTGCTGTAGTTGCACTAACAATACTAGCTACAGTAGCAAAGCTAAAACTTAAAACACTTGCGACTAGAAAAACAGATGCTTTCTTGTTAATTCTTTTTTTCATTTTACTTCTTCTTTAATTAAAATATTTGATGAAGAATAAGCAACAGTCCCCTTTTTAGTCCATCCATATTACTTTAATATGAATTGATAATATTTATGTTTTTAATCACCGTTATGGTATCTAGAGTAGTTAAAATATCTCATAACTACCCCTCCTTTTAAAATTGAACACATCTATATGCATTCGCTTACATTTATTAATATAAAACTTATTTTTTAGTTCGTCAAGTATTTATAGTATATTTTTTTTTGATAAAATGGGATTATCTATAAAGGCGATTTTCGAATCAACAAAATAATTATCCAACTTAACCAATAAGAAAAATCGGCCGTTACAGTTTTTGTTACCTTTTATATAAAAATAGGTTGACAATAATTCTTCTATGAGTATAATAGTTACTATACATCAGAAAAGAGGTTAACTATTTTGAAAAAAGCTCACGTTTATGCTATCCCTGCTATTGGGGCTGCTCTCATTGCTGTTTTGGCACAAATCAGTCTTCCAATTGGACCTGTTCCCTTCACTCTGCAAAACTTTGCAATCGGCTTGATTGCTACTGTCTTTAGACCGAGGGAGGCTGTACTTTCTGTTGGACTCTATCTTCTTCTAGGTGCTATCGGTCTTCCTGTCTTTGCAGGAGATGGAGCTGGATTTCATGCTTTGATTGGCCCTACTGCAGGCTATCTTTGGTTTTATCTCGTTTACTCTGGACTTACTTCCTCTCTAACCAACAGCAAGAGTGGTGTTGTCAAGATTTTCCTTGCAAACCTCTTGGGTGATGCCCTTGTCTTTGTCGGCGGGATTCTCAGCTTGCATTTTCTAGCTGGAATGGCATTTGAAAAAGCTCTTGTTGTGGGGGTCATTCCCTTTATCATTCCAGACCTTGGTAAACTTCTAGCTATTAGTTTGATTAGCCGTCCCTTACTTCAACGCCTTAAAAATCAGGCTTACTTCGCTAACTAAAAAAGGATATCGAGTTGCCATGACTCAATATCCTTTTCTTTCATTTTAAAAACTTATACTCAATGAAAATCAAAGATCAAACTAGGAAACTAGCCGCAGGCTATACTTGAGTACGGCAAAGCGAAGCTGACGCGGTTTGAAGAGATTTTCGAAGAGTATTAGTTTCCTTTAAAAGCATCCACCATTGTTTGAAATTCTTCATTGGAGAGAGTAATCCCTTTGCCCATTTTAGTATGGTCTGGGCTCCAAGCACGAATATCAAACTTTGCAGGGGCACCATTAAAGCTCACACGGTTGATTTCCTTAGTCCAACCTTTTTCGTTTTCAGAAAGAGTCAACAAGTGCTCTTCAATTTCAAATGTAAATTCTGCCATTTTCTTCTCCTTTTTTAGCTTTCATTTGATTATTCGTAAAATCTTGTAGATTTTAGGAAAATTTTATATAATATTGATATAAAAGAAGGGAGGCCAATATGAGACATAAATTCCAGCAAGTTCTAGATAAAATACATGACTTTTTAAATGGACATGACCAACCAGACCATACTGAAAGCAACTCCCTTACAGCCACTATTGAAGAGGCTATCCAGAAACAAACTGCTGTTCACCTTATCTTGTCTGAGGCAAGTTTTACAGGTGATATCATCAAATACGATCAGCAACGCCAGCAAATTATCGTGAAAAATTTTGCCAAAAATGTGACCCGTATTATCCGCATAAGCGATATTCAACGCCTGCGATTTGTCCCCTCAACTGTCCAAACAGCCCAAAAAAATAGATTTAAGAAAGAGTGAGATGTAGTTGTTTCATCCCACTCTTTTTTCTTAGCGAATTTGTTCAAAATGTAAATGAACTGCGATATGATCTCCATAACCACTTCTTTCCAAGTCACGTTGTAGACGATAGGAAATGTAGTGTTCTGCAATGGTAATGTAACCTGCACCCAGCAAACGATGTTCAACCATAGACTGAATCATGCTGATGGTCGCACGTTCCACCTTGGCCTCTTCCAAATCCAAAACCACTTTCTTAGTGACTTGTGCAAGGTTTTGACGTAAATCATCTGTCAATACATAGACAGTCTGGGCTGCCTTTAAGATAGCTTGGTAAATCTTATCTGGATTAAATTCAGCAATTTCTCCATCACGTTTGATTACTTGCATAGGTTTCTCCTTTATTCTTTGTTTTCTTTGATTTCTGCCAGCATTTTTTCTTCTTCTGCTGTAAGTTGATAATTTTCTAACAAATCTGGTCTGCGCTCGTAGGTTTTCTTCAAACTCTCATACAATCGCCACTGACGAATCTTTTCATGGTGTCCGCTCATCAGTACATCTGGCACAACCATGCCTCGATAATCATAGGGACGTGTGTACTGAGGATATTCAAGAAGGCCTGAAGAAAAACTATCATCTTGGTGGCTAGACTCCTTGCCAATCACTTCTGGAATCAGACGTACCGTAGCATCAATCATGGTCATAGCAGCCAACTCTCCACCAGTCAAGACATAGTCGCCCAGGGAAATCTCATCTGTCACCAAGGTCTTAATGCGCTCATCATACCCCTCGTAGTGACCACAGATAAAGATTAGCTCTTGCTCTTGAGCCAAATCCTCAGCATAAGCCTGATCAAACTGCTTTCCAGCTGGGTCTAGGAGAATAACGCGCGGATTTTTCTTTTCAATAGCATCAAAGGCATCGAAAATGGGTTGGACTCGGAGCAACATCCCCTGACCTCCTCCGTAGGGCTCATCGTCGACATGGCGGGCCTTTTCAGCATTTTCTCGAAAATTATGATACTGGATATCCAAGAGCCCTTTTTCTCGAGCCTTTCCAACGATTGAGTGCTCTAGCGGAGAAAACATCTCTGGAAAGAGGGTTAAAATATCAATCTTCATCGTCTAACCCTTCTAAGATTTCCACATCGACGCGGTTATTTGGAATATCAACATTGAGAACCACTGGTGGGATATAAGGCAAGAGCAAGTCACGCTTTCCTTTTCGCTTGACCACCCAGACATCGTTGGCACCTGGTTGCAGGATTTCCTTGATGGTTCCAATCAAGTTATCCCCCTCATAGACTTCCAAACCGATAATCTCGTGATAGTAGAATTCACCATCGTCTAGGTCATTCAAATCTTCCTCAGCAACCTTGAGACTGTATCCCTTGTACTTTTCAATAGCATTGATATGGTACATATCTTTGAATTTAATAATGTCAAAGTTCTTCTGTTTACGGTGGCTAGCGATGGTCACTGTTTGAACAAACTGATCTTTTTCATCAAACAAGGCTAGCTCAGTACCTTTTTTAAACCGTTCTTCTGCAAAATCTGTCACAGACAAGACTCGCATCTCACCCTGCAACCCCTGCGTATTGACGATTTTCCCAACATTAAAGTAGTTCATCTTGTCTCCTGTAGTCTATTTCTTTCCATCTTATTCGGATAATTCTCGAATAATAGTCACAATTTTTTCTGATTCTGACCATTGTAAATAATGGTGATTCCCTCCTAAAATGAGTTTAGTATTGGAAGTCCAATATTCTGATTCTCTGTACTCTTTTTCCCTATAAGCCTGACAAAAAATAAATACAGGGATATAAGATTCTATAGATACGTTCTCAAAATCTTCCTCAGTAATCTCTCCAGATATCTGAAATCCTGTATCTTGATTTTCCAACTCTGAACCTTTTTCTTGCATTATTGCCCAGATTTCTTTATTAGTTTCAGGGCTAAATGTGGCTTGAGTTAAGTTCTTAAAATAAAGTTCAGGACCACACTCATTAATCAGCCTCATCTGCTCTTCCATTTCTGGATAAGGATTTTCTGAAAAATCAGCAAACATGACGTTTTTAGTTGTCGGTTCCATTGCTACTAAAGCCTGACACTTAATTGGTTTCTTGAGCAATTTACAAGCTAAAATTCCACTCAAACTATGTACACAAAGTATATATTCAGAAATCCCTAATACTTCAAGTACTTCATAAACCGCATCTGCAAGATTATCTAGATTTTTTCCAGCTTGGTCATGAATCGGACTTCTACCTGTGTTCGGAAAATCAATTGTCAAATAACCAATTGTAGGAGGAAGTTTTTCAAGTATAAGTGAAAAATTTTCATAACTTGGTAGCAAACCTGCGCCACTTAAACAAACTAGCATTTTCTTTTGCTTTTGATAAGTAACAGAGAGACTACCAATCTCTGTAGATACCTCAAACCTCTTCATAAAGAAATCCACTCGTTCTATATAATAAATTATTAAAAATCCTTATCCTTTATTTTATCACGTTCCAAGGATTTTCTCAAGTTGGAGGAAGGGGACAACATCTCTACTTTCCCTTCAAAAATCCTTCCAAATCACGTTCATGTTGGTACTTAATGGCTGCAGTTTTGTCTTTCTCAAAGATAGTCTTGGTAAGATCAATATGATTAATAGCTGCTATTGCGACGGTGTAGTGAATGATATCAGCCAGTTCTTTAGCAAGTTCCTCGTTAGAATCCTGCACCCCTTCTTTTCGACCAGAGCGACCATTCAAAACTTCAGCTACTTCACCGACTTCCTCCACTAGCTTGATAAAAAGACCTTCCTCAGTCCGAGACTGCTGGTAATGTTCGAGTAAGTAGTCTTGTAATTGTCTAAACGTTAAATCCTTCATATCCTGCTCCTTGCAAAAAAAGCGAGACATTCGTCCCGCCCTTCTTATTTTTCGTCAATAACGATTCTTACTTTTTTGTCTTCAGTTGGGACAGAGTAGACAATCGTTCTTATCGCAGAAATAGTGCGACCCTTACGACCGATTACACGACCCACATCGCTTTGGTCAAGATCCAAATGATACTCCAAAAACTCTGGTGTATCTTCAATCTTGATAGTTAAGGCATCTGGTTGTGAAATCAAGGGTTTCACAATCGCAATAATGAGATTTTCAATCGTATCCATCTGTCAACCTACTTTAAACTTATTTTGAGAATTTAGAATCGTGGAATTTCTTCAATACACCTTCTTTTGAAAGGATATTGCGAACTGTATCTGAAGGTTGAGCTCCATCAGCCAACCATGCAAGAACGCGGTCTTCTTTCAAAGTTACTTGGTTTTCAGCAACAAGTGGGTTGTAAGTTCCAACTGTTTCGATGAAACGTCCGTCACGTGGTGAACGTGAATCTGCTACGTTGATACGGTAGAAAGGTTTTTTCTTAGAACCCATACGAGTCAAACGGATTTTAACTGCCATTTTTAGAGTCTCTTTTCTTATTTTTTATTTCGGTGAAATAGCTAAGCTATTTAGCACATGTTCTATTATAGCAGATTTCTGACAGGTGTCAAGAAAAAAACTTGACAGACTATAAAATTTTTAAAGCTTTTAGAAAGTTGTTAGAATAGGAAATAAAAGTTTGAAAGAGACTATCCGTAAATACTATTTTAGAAAAATTTTATAAAGACCATCAAGTCAAACCCTTCATATCGCCTGAACATGATTTGGATACTTGGCTCCTAAATCCCAAGCCTGTTCCTAAGCGAAATATGGACTTATTGGCAGATGATTTGCTGGCAGGTGATATCATTCTACTATGGAGAATACAGTTTGGAACCTTTACCACCGAAACATGATTTTAAAAACTCCCATTCGAATATGATTCAAAATTCGCTTAAAATCAATGTTTTCCCACTTTTTCAGAAAACAAATTTTCATCTAATTTAAATAACTTTCAATTAAATGGTATGAATTTTGCTTAAAATCATCAAAAAACACCCCATGGTGTGAACCATAATACTCTTTGAAAATCTCTTCAAACCACGTCAACGTCGTCTTGCCGTAGGGTATGGTTACTTACTTCGTCAGTCTTATCTACAACCTCAAAGCAGTTCTTTGAACAACCTGCGGCTAGCTTCCTAGTTTGCTCTTTGATTTTCATTGAGTATAAAGTGTTGTAAATACTGTATTGTAGCTAGTTCTTAACCTTTAGAGAACTGGCTAGCTTTACGAGCTTTCTTAAGATCTGGTTTGGAAAGTATAGATTTCAATTAGACTAAAAACAGCGAAATATCAAGGATTTTAAAAAAGATATCTACTAATTAATTTATAAAATATGAATTAATAGATTCTAAATAGGGGAATAGTCTAGGTCTGTAAAAGATTAAATAATTTCTATTTTAGCTGTTAGAAACGTTGGTACATCAATGTTTTTAGAATGCTACATAATAAAAGGTAGAGTGAATAGTAGAGTAGTTATTGCGTTAGGTCAGCAATCTTATCGATATAAAGATTAACAGATTCTAACTTTCTTTGCGGTGCTAACTCGGCGTATGTGTCCATTGTTGTTGAAATTGATTTATCTTTTTTGATTTTTTGATGACCTTTTTGCCATTATGGATAATTTTTTCAGTTGCATCAGAAATCAAAAATTTTTTTCTTTGAATATTGAAATTTGCGAATGTCTTGGAAAGTCTAAGACAGCTAGATTGTATAGAAATTAAGTCATCATCCGACAAAGAATTCATTCTTTTATCTACAGTTTCTAAAACTCTAAATATAATAGAGCTGAAGCAGTGATAAAACATATTTTCAACAAACTTGGCAATATCTCTAAAAATAATTTCTTTATAGTCCAAGTCGGTTTGAGTATTCAAATAAAGCAATATTGAAGTGATAACTTGTTGCTTTTCCTTTTCAACTTGACTAACTTGACCTGCATTGCCCAGTTCGCTTTGTGTAATATTGTGTTTTTTTCTTAAATTTTTGATACGAGTAGGTAGTTCATGTGAATAATTTTCTTCAAAAAATTTCATATACAATCCCCCTATAATCATGGAAAAGTAGTAAAAATAGTTGTTATCCTAGTTGATTAAAAAAATCTCTGATTTCCTCATCTTTTATAAAATAATATATAATTTTCCCCTCTCTTCTAGTGTCCAAGATGTTTTGATTGGCTAGTTTACGAAGATGGTGGGAGGCAGATGCCATACTGAGATTTAATAAACAGGCTATATCGCAGACACAGAGTTCTTCGACGGCAAGGAGATAAAAGATGATATTTATCTGTTTATTATCGGTAAATTTTGATAAAATGCGAAGTGATTTTTGGACTTTTTCCTTTTCAAGGTAGTTCGTTGCGGTTGTAACATTTTGTTGATTTATAACATCCACTTGACAGATACTATCTTTTTTCATAATATTTTCTCCTAGCCTAATATAGTCCATAGTATGTCAAAACTGTTATTTTCAATCAGGATATATATCCCCAATCCTAAATAAACAACGGCAATAAACCATCTGCTATATTTTTCCAAAATTTCTCCAACAGAAGAGACTTGTGCCAATTTTTGGGCAGAAAAAACCAAGAGATAAATCATGACTAGAAAGGTAAGTAAAGCTACTATCAAATTTGCTAAATTTAAGGTAGTAAAATATGGAACAAAGACACCAATATTGTCAGCACCACAACTTGCAAAAGTAATCATAGCGACTAGAAATATCAGGTTTTTATTATCTTTGCGCAAACCTTCTTTGGCAATAGCTTCTCCATCAGAATCTCCTAAAAGCAAAACTTTGAGACCTAGGAAAATTGGAATCAAACCGAGTAAACCTAAAATCTCTTTACTAGGAATATAATTTAAGACAAATGCAAAAAGCAAACTTAGCAATATTAGACTAACAGAGCCTAGAAATTGTCCTAAATAGATGTTAATGATGTCTTTTCTGCTTTTTCTTTTGGCAAAAAATAACATTAGGATAATAAGTAAGTCTACGGCTGTCCCAGAATACAGTATTATTGAAGTAACAACATTTTGAATCATAAAACACCTCATTCAAATATATTTTTGAATGTATTCTAACATTAAACTTTGTAGATGTCAACTTAAAATCCACCAAAATATAGATAAGAAGTTAGTGTATCAAATATTAAAAAGCCCTGCCATCGAAATGATAGCAGGGCTTAACTTCAATATCCAGATGATATATTTATCTAAAAAAGGTAGAGTTTTTATTGATTTGTAGTGCGATATAATGAGTTTCCAAAAATCAAAAATCGCTTAAAATCAGTATTTTGACATCTATTGACGTGTACTGAAATCCTTACTTAACCTCTGTAAAAATTAACTTCTACACCTACAAAGCTTATTCTGACAGACTTTATACAGTCTAAGAAAAAAAGTAGAGATTCATACAGTATCTAGATTTTTCAAAAGTTCTTTATCATCAAAAATTCTTTATCATCAAATATTATTAACGAAACTATACAAACCAAATCCGATGTATTACTTCAAAGAATTCTTTAGTTGTTTGACTATCAAGGGCTTTTATTAAAAAATTTTTTCAAATAATTGCCACCTTGGCACACAAATTCTTGCTTTCTAAATTTAAATGTGATATATTTATAACATAAAATTTAAGTGTTATATATTTATAACATAAAAAAGGAGTCTATCATGAAAAAAAGTCAAAAAATGCGTGGCCTCATTGCAATGATTGCCGTAGCTCTCTTTATTGATTTTATTGTTTTATTTGGTTCTAATCTTAGTTGGGGACCCAAGTTAGTTATTACTGGTATTTCAGTATCAGGCCAAATTATAGCTATTTGGAGCTGGCTACATATGAAACTATGGTCTCATAAAAGTCAGAAAGGTAAGGGAAAGATTATTTTTGACTTGTCTGCTAAGCTTTACACGATACTTGTGTTTGCAGCAAGCATTTTTTATACAGTAGGAATTTGGGTTGCGACCCCTAGCGTAAGTTCTGGTATTAAAGAATGGATTTTGGGAATTATCCTCGTTATTGAAGTGATTCTATTTGGTTTTTTCTCTTTAAAAAATGTCAAAGAAACTCCGGACGAACGCTTTTATGCTAATTTAGCAAAGGCAGCTAGCTTGATGTTTGTTTTTATACTAGGCGCACTGATGATCCTAGTAGTTATCATTGGGTATATGGGGTCTCTCACTCTTTACATGGGACAGATATTTATTAGCATAACTGCCTTGATTTGCATCTTTGCGGTTGTCTATTTTATCTTGGAACGTAGAGGATAAGCATGGCCAAAGAAAGCAAGATTATTACTAATCTCAAATCTGTTCGTGAGTCCACAGGCATGACCCAGCAGGAGTTAGCCGACCTCATCGGCATGCGACGCGAGACAATTCTGCACTTGGAAAATAACCGTTACAACCCTTCGCTGGAAATGGCTCTTAAAATTGCTCAAGTTTTTAATCTAAAAGTAGAAGACCTCTTTGAACTCAGACAGAAAGAGGAAGCATAATTCTTTTCGAAACCTAGCATTAAGTTCATTGACTAATTAGGAAGTGAAGCAAAAAGAAAAAATCCTTTGAAAATGTGCTCTTTTAAAATATAGTAATTCTTTTGAATTAACGTTTACTAATTGTGGTGCTTTACGAGCTTTCTTAATACCTGGTTCTCTAAATACTTTGAGTAGACTTATGATATTGATTCCCCTAAGCATCTAAAAACTCTGGTAGAAAAAGGTTATACTCTTGTCGAAACTGCATCTGACTCACTTAATCATCTCAATGCTACTATGAAAAAGAATATTCTGAAAAGCAAGGGAATTACAGGACTGTCTAAGATGAAGGCTACAAATTTGGACCAAGCCCTTCATGACCACTTCTCAGAAGAAGAATTAGCAATCGTGGCTACAAATTGACTCTAAAGGGAGAGCAGATACTGGAACAATACAAGGATATTATCGACCTTCATCCAAAGAAGAATCTTTAATCAAGCGATTTTTTAGTTAATTTTCTCTAAAATTGTCTTGTCACTAATATTTGAAATCCCCTTCCTTTTAGGGTACAATAGTAGAAATGAATTTTTGAGAGGAATAGAATGAAAAAACTAGCAACCCTTCTTTTACTATCCACTGTAGCCCTAGCTGGATGTAGCAACATCCAACGTAGTCTGCGTGGTGATGACTATGTAGATTCTAGCTTGGCCGCTGAGGAAAGCTCCAAAGCAGTAGCCCAATCTGCCAAGGAGTTAAACGATGCTTTAACAAACGAAAACGCCAATTTTCCACAACTATCTAAAGAAGTTGCTGAAGATGAAGCCGAGGTGATTCTCCACACAAGCCAAGGTGATATTCGCATTAAGCTCTTCCCTAAACTCGCTCCTCTAGCAGTTGAAAACTTCCTCACTCATGCCAAAGAAGGCTACTATAACGGCATCACCTTCCACCGTGTCATCGATGGCTTCATGGTTCAAACTGGAGATCCAAAAGGGGACGGTACAGGTGGTCAATCCATCTGGCATGACAAGGATAAGACTAAAGACAAGGGAACTGGTTTCAAAAACGAGATTACTCCTTATCTCTATAACATCCGTGGTGCTCTTTCTATGGCTAATACTGGTCAACCAAACACCAATGGCAGCCAGTTCTTCATCAACCAAAACTCTACAGATACCTCTGCTAAAATCCCTACAAGCAAGTATCCAAAGAAAATCATCGAAGCCTATAAAGAAGGGGGAAACCCTAGTCTAGATGGCAAACACCCAGTCTTTGGTCAAGTGATTGACGGTATGGATGTTGTAGATAAAATTGCTAAAGCCGAAAAAGATGAAAAAGACAAGCCAACTACTGCTATCACAATCGACAGCATCGAAGTGGTGAAAGACTACGATTTTAAACTCAATGAAAATCAAAGAGCAAACTAGGAAACTAGCCACAGGCTGTACTTGAGTACGGCAAGGCGACGTTGACGCGGTTTGAATTTGATTTTCGAAGAGTATTAAATCTTAAAAACCTAAAAAATACAGTACCCACATTCGGTACTGTATTTCTTTTGTCCTCATTTTTAAGTTAGATTATTAAAATCCCATATTTGGTCCATCCAGCCTTCATAGAAGTCTGGTTCGTGGCAGACCATAAGGATAGATCCCTTATATTCTTTGAGAGCACGTTTGAGTTCATCCTTGGCATCCACATCCAAGTGGTTGGTCGGCTCGTCCAGCACTAAAACGTTGTTTTCACGATTCATCAAGATACAAAAACGAACCTTGGCTTGTTCCCCACCTGACAAGACCTGAATTTGACTTTCAATATGCTTGGTTGTCAAACCACAACGAGCAAGGGCTGCACGAACTTCTGCTTGGTTAAGTGCAGGAAATGCATTCCAGACAGCCTCTAGTGGTGTTTGACGATTGCCACCTTCTACTTCTTGCTCAAAATAACCGAGTTCTAGGTAGTCACCACGCTCCACTTCCCCAGCAATAGGTGGGATAATCCCTAAAAGGCTCTTCAAGAGAGTTGTTTTCCCGATACCATTTGCTCCAATAATGGCAACCTTTTGATTGCGTTCAAAGGTAAGATTTAAAGGCTTAGTGAGAGGTCGATCATAACCAATTTGCAAATCCTTGGCTTGGAAGATAAAGCGTCCTGGCGTACGAGCTGGTTTGAAATCAAAGGATGGCTTTGGTTTCTCACTTTGCAGTTCGATAATATCCATCTTATCCAATTTCTTCTGACGAGACATGGCCATGTTTCGTGTTGCAACACGCGCTTTGTTTCGTGCGACGAAGTCCTTAAGGT
This sequence comes from Streptococcus mitis, assembly GCF_002860865.1. Taxonomy (GTDB): domain Bacteria; phylum Bacillota; class Bacilli; order Lactobacillales; family Streptococcaceae; genus Streptococcus; species Streptococcus mitis_AT. Next base: position 313,924 of record NZ_PKIE01000001.1, on the reverse strand, counting down.
CTGCAATTTCTTTTTGTTGACGTTCGTAGGCTGCCTCTAGCTGAGATTTCTTCATAGCATAGACTTCTTGGAACTGGTAGTAGTCACCAGAATAACGCGTCAGCTGTTGATTCTCCACATGATAGACGATATTGATAACATCATTGAGGAATGGAATATCGTGCGAAATAAGGACAAAGGCATTCTCATAGTTTTGGAGATAGCGCTTAAGCCAGTCAATATGCTCAGCATCCAAGTAGTTGGTCGGCTCGTCCAACAGCAAGATATCTGGCTTTTCAAGGAGGAGTTTAGCCAAAAGCACCTTGGTTCTTTGCCCACCTGACAAAGAGGTTACATCTGTATCCATGCCAAAGTCCATGACACCAAGGGCACGCGCTACTTCGTCAATCTTAGCATCTAAAGTATAGAAATCACGACTCTCCAGACGGTCTTGAAGTTCACCCACTTCTTCCATGAGAGCATCAACATCCGCACCGTCTTCAGCCATTTCCATATAAAGGTCATTGATACGAGCTTCTGCTTTAAACAGCTCATCAAAAGCTGTACGGAGAACATCACGTACCGACTGCCCTTCAGCAAGGACGGAGTGCTGATCCAAGTAACCGGCAGTCACATATTTGGACCACTCAACCTTCCCTTCATCTGGCAGCATTTTACCAGTCACGATACTCATAAAGGTTGATTTTCCTTCACCATTAGCACCGACCAGACCGATATGTTCTCCCTTGAGGAGACGGAAGGACACATCTTCAAAAATTGCACGGTCACCAAAACCGTGACTCAGATTTTTAACTTCTAAAATACTCATTTTAATTCCTTATCTTGTTTTTATGTAATCGTTTATAGAGGAGCCAAGCTAGATAGCCACCCAAGGTATTGGTCCACAAATCATCAATCTCAAAGACGCGATTGAAATCAAATAAAAAGTCCAAGACTAACTGCGTACACTCGATTCCAAGACTCACTAGAAAACTGAAAAAGATCACTTTTCTTGTCTTACGCAAGTTTGGAAGGAGATAAAGGAGTTGGAAAATCAGAGGAAAAAGTAAGAAGACATTGAGGATATTTTGTAGAAAAATCCAACATAATTGTCCTATGTCAGTCACCTCACCCAGTTTCCAGAAAGAATTGAAAGGAGTCAAAAGAAAAACCAGGCGTCCAAGATGCTGAATACCTGGAGTTTCCACTCCCACGGGAGAATGTTCTTGAGGAGTAAAGCAAAAATAGACGATACAAATACTATAGAAAATGACTCCCCAGACCAAAACATGATTATAACTCTTCTTCATCATTAAGGATTGACTGCTGCGACTGCTTTCTGGCGGTCACGTTTCATTGTATTAGAACGCAATTGTCCACAAGCTGCATCAATATCTGTTCCGTGCTCTTGACGAACCACACAGTTAACACCTTTTTTCTTAAGCGTATCATAGAAGGCCAGGACGCGCTCTTTAGGACTACGGCTATATTGGTCATGCTCACTAACTGGGTTATAAGGAATCAAGTTTACATAAGACAATTTCTTGATATTCTTGAGCAATTCAGCCAATTCCAAGGCTTGTTCTACACCATCATTAACTTCATTAAGCATGATATATTCAAAAGTCACACGACGATTAGTTGTCTCAATGTAGTACTCAATAGCTGCAAAGAGTTTTTCAATCGGAAAGGCACGGTTAATCTTCATGATGCTTGAACGCAACTCATTGTTAGGTGCGTGAAGTGACACTGCAAGATTGACCTGAACCCCTTCATTAGCAAAATCACGAATTTTATGGGCCAAACCTGAGGTTGAAACCGTGATATGACGAGCACCGATTGCCATCCCCTTGTCATCGTTGATAGTACGGACGAAATTCAAGACATTGTTATAGTTATCAAAGGGCTCACCGATTCCCATAACAACGATATGGCTGACGCGTTCATCCTGACCACGCTCATCAAAGTATTTCTGAACCAGCATGATTTGCGCTACGATTTCTCCATTATTGAGGTCACGTTGTTTCTTAATCAAACCAGAGGCACAGAAGGTACAACCGATATTACAGCCGACCTGAGTCGTCACACAGACAGATAAACCGTAGTTTTGACGCATGAGTACTGTCTCAATCAGCATTCCATCTGGCAATTCAAAAAGATATTTAACTGTCCCATCAGCAGATTCTTGAACGATACGTTGTTTCAAGGGATTGACCACAAACTGGTCATTAAGCTTAGCAATCAAATCCTTGGAAAGGTTAGTCATCTCTTCAAATGACTGGACACGTTTACGGTAAAGCCATTCCCAGATTTGATCTGCACGGAATTTCTTTTCTCCCTGCTCCAAAACCCATTCCTGCATGGTTTGACGTGTTAAACTATAAATTGACGGTTTCATTTCTTCTCCTTATTCTCTACTCACTTCTGACGAATGACAAAATGACGTTGCCCCTTGTCCTCTTTCTGAGAATGCTGGTCTTTCTGACGACGTCTATTTTTCTTATCTGCATTCGGTTTTCGTTTGGTTTGAGCCGGTTTCTTTCCTTTTTTAGAAGGTGTTTCTTCTTCCTTCTTACGCATTTTCTTGTCAAATGATGCTCGCTTAGGGGCTTCATTTTCTAAGACAAAATAGGCACAACCATAACTACAATACTCTAAAAGGTAGTCTTGTAAACGACTGATTTTTTCAAGTTTTTCTTCTGTTCTATCATCCTTATAAAAACCTCGTAGGCGAAGCTGTTCGTTGCTCCAATCTCCCACGATATAATCAAACTTGGTTAAGACTTCTGAAAAACGCTGATTAAAAGCCGTTACATCGAAGGCATCCTTGATATTTTCAACCAAGGAAAAAGCTATCCCTTCCGTTTCGACCTTGTCCCCGTGTAAATGGAACTCAGGACCAGGAAACTTGTTATAGTTGTATAATTCAGGTGCAATTTCTTTTCGCATAGATATCCTTTTTCCACGATTACTTAATACTTTATTCTACCATAATTTCTAGCAGTTAGCACGTTTCTCATAAAAATGAAAAAAGTCTGACGATTTTGTCAGACCAGAATCATATAACCTAAAAAAGAGAAGAACAATTCTTCCCTCCAACTATCATTATTTAGCAGCTGCGTACAATTCATCTACTTTGTTCCAGTTAATCACTGAGAAGAAAGCTTTGATATAGTCAGGACGCACGTTGCGGTATTTCACGTAGTAAGCATGTTCCCAAACGTCCAAGCCCAAGATTGGTTTTTTACCTTCTGAGATTGGTGTGTCTTGGTTTGCTGTTGAAGTCACTTCAAGTTTACCTTCTTTGTTAACAACCAACCATGCCCATCCAGAACCGAAGCGAGTTGTAGCTGCTGCTGTAAAGGCCGCTTGGAATTCTTCAAATGAACCAAATGTTGCATCGATTGCTGCTGCAAGTTCTGCTGATGGAGCTGTTTTTTCAGGAGTCATCAATTCCCAGAAAAGAGCGTGGTTCAAGTGTCCACCACCATTGTTGATAAGTGCTTGACGGATATCAGCTGGGATAGAGTCTACATCAGCAAGCAAGGCTTCAAGGTCTTCACCGATTTCAGGGTGTTTTTCAAGAGCTGCATTAGCATTGTTGACATAAGTTTGATGGTGTTTGTCATGGTGCAAGTGCATTGTTTCCGCATCGATGTATGGTTCCAAAGCGTCGTATGCATATGGAAGATCTGGTAAGATAATAGCCATCTGTAATACCTCTTTTTCTTTCTATATGAAAATGATAACGCAAACATTCACTTTTTTCAAGTTTTTTGCTTATAGATGAAGAAATCACTAAGAAACCCACGACAAGATAATCTTGACGCGGGATAAAAATTTTTTGAAATAGGATTAATTTACCTGACTAGCAATCTGTAAGAGTGCCTTTTCAAAAAGGAAACCTTTTTCATAAAGACCTGTCTTAATCTGATAGTCTGTCTCAATCAAATAAGAAATAGCTTGCTTCAAAAAGCTCAAGGAAAGTCCTCGCGAATCCCTCAGCGCAAACTTGATTTGATAGGGATTTGGATTACGTCCGAGAAAACTGCCTAAACTACTTGCTATCTGCGATTCTGTTTTCCCAGACTCCGACAAAATTTTCACCTGAGTAAAAGTCCGAAATTGTCCCAGCATGACTGCTATGAGCTTAATTTCATCTTCCCCTTGCAAGGTCAAGTCTCTAACCAAATCACGCGCCTGGTCCATCTTTTTAGTCAGAATAAACTGAGTTAAATCAAAAATATTATCCTGTAAGGTCTTGGGAATTGCGTTAACAATATCCTCTTCCTCGATAACAGAGTCTTCCTTATAGGACTGTAAAAAGAGGAGATTTTTCTGGATTTCGCTAAATTGAAAACCCGACTTGATGAGGAGATTTTCAAAAGAATGATTGGCAAACTGCAGACCTTCTTTCTGACTCCACTTTTGGAAATACTGGCGTAATTCTTGTTCTTTGGTTTCTACTGCATCAAAGACCTTGGCATCACGCTTCAGTAATTTAACCAATCGTCTTTTGCTATCCAGTTTTCCTTCCGCAAAAATCAACAACTTAGTTGTTGGTGAAGGGTTATCAAGGTATTCCTCAAATGACTTGAGCTCATCATCTGTCAAAAATCGTTTTTTAGCAGTCGTGATATCAACAAAATGGTCTAATATCACGATTTTTTCATCCGCAAAGAAAGGAAGACTGACCAACTCCAGTTCCACATCCTTGTAAACTACTTCTTTCATATCAAAGTAGGCAAAGTTGAGGTCAGCAGAATCATAGCCAATCTGTTTCAATACTTGACTCTTCATCACTTCAAACTGACCCTGGTCTGTCCCTGTAAAAAGGTTCAGTCTCGATAAATTTGATAAAGTCAACTTCTGGCTTTCTTCAATAGCTAGCATCTTCTCTCCTTTCTTCTGATTTTTTAATGAATTTAATCAATATAGCGCAATTTCCCACGGAAATCTTCTAGGCTTTCGTACCCTTTTTCCGCCATGATTGCTTTCAGTTCATTGGTAATACGGTCAAAAGCACCAACTCCTTCTTTGTGAAGGGTGGTTCCCACCTGCACCATACTTGCTCCACAGAGGATATGTTCAAAGGCATCACGACCAGTTAAGACGCCACCTGTTCCGATGATTTGAATTTGAGGATTGAGGCGTTGATAGAAGGCATGAACATTTGCAAGTGCCGTAGGTTTGATATACTCGCCACCAATACCACCGAAACCATTTTTAGGACGGATAACAACAGACTCATCTTCTATATAAAGACCGTTTCCGATAGAGTTGACACAGTTGACAAACTTGAGCGGATATTTGTTGAAAATAGCTGCCGCTTGATCAAAGTGAACAATATCAAAATATGGTGGTAATTTAATTCCAAGAGGTTTGGTGAAGTAGGAAAATACTTCTGCCAAAATCCGGTCTGTTGTCTCAAAATCATAGGCAATCTGAGGTTTTCCTGGAACATTTGGACAGGAGAGGTTTAGCTCAGTCAGGCCACGAAACTCACTCTCCTGGACTTTTTTCAAGATAGTATGAGTTTCCTCTGGAGACATGCCGACCAGAGATAAGAAGAAAGTTCGGTTCGGCTCTTTTTCCTGCAAATCCAAAAGATAGTCCAAATAATAGTCTAAGCCATTATTTGGTAAGCCCATAGAGTTGATAGAACCAAGTGGAACATCTTGATAACGTGGTTCAGGGTTCCCCTGACGAAAGTCCAAAGTCGCTGTCTTTGTGACAAAGGTTCCTGCCACTGAGTTTTTAACTCCTTCTAACTCTGCTATAGTCATACAAGCTACACCTGCTGCATTCATCAAGCAATTGTCAAACTCAAAATCAGCAATTTGCGTTTTCGTTGATACCATGATTCTAATCCTCCAGATTCCTTTTATTGCTAATATTATACCATATTTTCACAATTTCTCTTTGAGAAAGATATTTACAAGAAAAAGGTTCGTTTTTTATCTATTTTCAAAAAATCCCAAAAACTAAATTGAAAGAATTTTTAGAAAATTTTTGTTTTTTCTCTTTACAGTTAAAAAAAATTCTGCTATAATGACACACATAATTAAATTAGAATTTAAGGAGAACGATATGACATCTGCTAAAGAATATATCCAAAGCGTGTTTGAAACTGTAAAAGCTCGTAACGGGCACGAGGCTGAATTCCTCCAAGCTGTTGAAGAATTTTTCAACACTTTAGAACCTGTATTTGAAAAACACCCTGAGTATATCGAAGAAAATATCTTGGCACGTATTACTGAGCCAGAACGCGTGATTTCTTTCCGTGTTCCTTGGGTTGACCGTGATGGAAACATTCAAGTAAACCGTGGTTACCGTGTTCAATTCAACTCAGCTGTTGGACCATACAAAGGCGGACTTCGTTTCCACCCAACTGTTAACCAAGGGATTTTGAAATTCCTCGGATTTGAACAAATCTTCAAAAACGTCTTAACTGGACTTCCTATCGGTGGAGGTAAAGGTGGATCAGACTTTGATCCTAAAGGTAAAACAGATGCTGAAGTGATGCGCTTCTGCCAAAGCTTCATGACTGAATTGCAAAAACATATCGGACCATCACTTGACGTACCTGCTGGTGATATCGGTGTTGGTGGGCGTGAAATTGGTTACCTTTACGGTCAATACAAACGCCTTAACCAATTTGATGCTGGTGTCTTGACTGGTAAACCTCTTGGATTTGGTGGTAGCTTGATTCGTCCAGAAGCAACTGGTTACGGTTTGGTTTACTACACTGAAGAAATGCTTAAAGCTAACGGCAACAGCTTTGCTGGTAAGAAAGTGGTTATTTCAGGTTCTGGTAACGTAGCCCAATACGCTCTTCAAAAAGCGACTGAACTTGGTGCAACTGTTATCTCTGTTTCTGACTCAAATGGTTATGTCATCGATGAAAATGGTATCGACTTCGATCTTTTAGTAGATGTTAAAGAAAAACGTCGTGCTCGTTTGACTGAGTATGCTGTCGAAAAAGCAACTGCAACATACCACGAAGGTTCTGTATGGACTTACGCTGGAAACTATGACATTGCTCTTCCATGTGCTACTCAAAACGAAATCAACGGTGAAGCAGCTAAACGCTTGGTTGCTCAAGGCGTTATCTGTGTATCTGAAGGTGCCAACATGCCAAGCGACCTTGATGCCATCAAAGTTTACAAAGAAAATGGTATCTTCTACGGACCTGCAAAAGCTGCCAACGCTGGTGGTGTAGCAGTTTCAGCCCTTGAAATGAGCCAAAATAGTCTTCGCCTCTCATGGACTCGTGAAGAAGTTGATGGACGTCTCAAAGACATCATGACAAACATCTTCAACACAGCTAAAACAACTTCAGAAACATATGGTCTTGATAAAGACTACCTTGCAGGAGCTAACATTGCTGCCTTTGAAAATGTAGCAAACGCTATGATTGCACAAGGTATTGTTTAAGAATCATTCGCTTAATCCTCAATCGCTCCGATTGGGGATTTTTTTGTTGAGTTAGACAGTTGGGGAATTCTAATTAAAATCAAAGAGCAAACTAGGAAGCGAGCAACAGGCTGTACTTAAGTGTTATGAATAACTTCAATATCTTTAAAGCTTTTTGTTAGATTTATAATTTCAACTATAGCCATCTCTACTCCTTAGTTTACAGCAAAAAATTATGCTTAATTCTTATTGTTTTTGTAAGAAATCAGCGACCCCAATACTATTCCATTCAACAAGCCTAAAGAAATACCATATTCAACTGGAAAATCTAAAAAAATTGCAAACACTATTCCAATCATCACCCCTAGTGAGGCTGCTGTTGAAATTACATATTCATTTTCTTTCTTCATTTTCTTTACACCTAATTTCCTTTTTGTATATAAGCTGTAGTACTCTCCACCAAGAGCCATTAAGTACTTATGATTTCCTGACTCAACAATCTTACCACTTTTCATTACAAAAATAATATCTGCATCCTTAATCGTTGACAATCTATGAGCTACAATTATTTGAGTACAGCCCTTACTTTTTATATACTTTGTTATTCTTTCCTCATTAATAGTGTCTAATGCACTAGTTGCTTCATCTAAAATTACAATACTAGGGTTATTTATTAATGCACGTGCCAGTGCTATCCGTTGTCTTTGACCACCTGAAATATTTGAACCCAAATCTGAGATGATAGTGTTAAATTTCATCGGCATAGCCATGATTTCATCATAGATTTGAACTGCTTTACAAACTTCCTCTATCTTTTGTGAAGTAACTTCGTGCTTTAAAGTTATATTATCAAGAATACTTCTGTTCAATAAAAATGAATCCTGTGGAACTACTTCTAAATTTTGACTTAATATTTTTTATCTATTTGATTAATATTTACACAATCACATAAAACTTTTCCTGTATCAATCTTATATAATCCTGATGGTATTTTTGATAATGTACTTTTTCCTGACCTCGGTTGACCGACTAGTGCAATTCTCTGTCCTGACTCAATAGTCAAATTTAAATTTTCTATTACAGGAGCTGAGTCTTTGGAATAAGAGAAAGAAAGGTCCTTAATATCTATTCTACTTCAAACGTTTCTAAACTATACTCCGGAAAATAATTTAACCAATAATTAATCATACTATCTTTCATCGTATCCTCCAACCAGTACTAAGTCTTTAGATATCATCTAAAGACTTAGGTGTACACCTAAGCATCTTACCCACCAACAATGATGATAATATCCATCACCAAAACCAAAATCGGTAAAAATTTTGAAATTTTCTTCATACTTGGACTTCCTTTCCGTTTTTATTTATTGTACAATAAATAAAAACGGATTTAATTTTTGTTGGGAAAATGGAAAATTATGAAATCAAAACTTGGCATCACACTTAGAAAAGTTCGTAAAGGAAAACAAATTAGTCTATGCTCTGTAGCAGATGAACATCTTTCAAAATCACAAATATCTCGTTTTGAACGTGGGGAGTCAGAGATATCTTGTATTCGACTAATCAATATTTTAGACAAATTACATATTACTTTGGATGAGTTCCTTGTTTTACACAATGACGACTATACCAGTTCCGAATCATTTGCTAATCTAGTACAATACATTCGTAAGCAATATTCATCACAAAGTATCAATAATATAGCATGTCTACTTTCTGATACTTCTGATTACACTCTAAATTCTTTTGAGAAAACAATGGTAAAATCTATTTTACACACAATGGATTCGAACATCATTCCATCAGATGAAGAGCTTCTTCATCTGACAGACTATCTTTTCAAAGTTGAAAAATGGGGCTATTATGAAATCATTTTATTAGGTAACTGTGTACGCACAATTAACTACAACTCCTACTTCTTATTAACTAAAGAGATGTTAAATAACTATATTTACTCATCTCTGAATAAAACTAATAAGCAGATTGTCTCTCAGCTTGCTATTAATTGCTTCATTCTAAGCATTGGTAAGGAAGAATTTTCTAATTGCTCCTATTTAATTAGTAAGATAAAGACATTGTTGGATAATGAACTAAACTTTTATGAACAAACAGTTTTTCTCTATGCAACTGGTTACTTTGAATTTAAACGTTACCAATCAACCAGTGGAATTGAAAAAATGAAACAAGCCATACAAGTCTTCGATATTTTAGGAGAAGATAAGTTAAAATTACACTATACTGACCATTTTAATAAACTAGTAAACAAAAAATAAATGAAATTATTCTCTATCTTTTAACTAATTAGTCGTAAATAATATTATTCTAGTAAGGCATTCTCGTGAAATTTTAGAACTGTAAATTTATTGGTATTAATAATTTTCACAAACAAATCCAATCTTCTAGCTATCTCCTCATATTTATTAATTTCATTACCAAGTTCCTGTTGTAATTTTAAAATATCTGTATTGAGTCGATCTAACATTATTGATTCCGTCATGTTCATTTGGTCAAAATTATACTTAGCTAATTTTCTAGTCTCATGATCTTCACTCTTCAAATTGATAAGGACTTCCGCCATCTTGTTTAAGGTGGCGATTTTTTCTTGGGTTTCTTCTAGCTGCATATCAATCTCTGCAATTTCTAATACAAGCTCATCTTTGATTTCTTGGTATTGTTTGTTCGTATTAGATAGTTCAATCATAAGATTAATTTCAGAAATCTTCTCTTGAAGACTTTTTAAAGTTGGTCGTCTATAGGGGAGTTTTTGGCTATCGTTGCTCAATTGTCTGATTAAGGTCCTACCCTTGATGAAACAATTATTATCCATGTTTTCTTTATTATAGACAAAGTAAGAAGACGTTTCTCGAATGTAAACTTTATATTTTTTATGATTGTCTTCCTCAAAAATATCTAGCTGGTAGTTAGGAATAAAGATGAGTCCACTCTGTTTGATACCAAACGAAACCTGGATATAGACACCATCATCAACCAACTTCTCTATCTGATTATCCGTAAGTTCAATCTCAAACTCATGGATAGCATCTCGTTTTTCCTTGTATTTCTTGAAGGCTTCCTCGATTTCTTCAGCGGAGACTTTCTCCTTATGCTGCTCCTCTCGAAAAGTCTGAAAATCTTCCTGAAGATTTTCTAATGCTTGAATATCTCTAACTTCTCTATCTTCAAAATAACGATTAAAAAATTGAACATCGTACAATTTCTTATCGCTAATTTTTTTATGACTCAGGCTTATCTTTTTGCCATCTTCTTCTAGGGTAAACATCACATTTTTCTGTTTTAACTCGATGGTTAGATTCAACTCTTTAGCCTTTACATGCAATTCTTCTAATAAATAAACAGACTTTAGTAAAAATTTTAAACGACTTTCAATCTCTTGTTTTGCAAAATATGTTTTAAAAAAGTCTTCATCATATAAATCTCGTTTACTAAGTTGGCGACCTCGAATTGGTTTTACCATCGTTCTATCTGTCATCAAAAAACGGCTATACTTTTGACTAAAATCAATCTGAACATGCAACTGCTTTGCTTTCTCTAAAAAATCATCAAACGATTTAGATTGCTGAAGCAAAAAATAAAGACATTGTTTCAATTCAAATTTATGACTAGATTCCTTATATTTTTTATAATCTCGATAGGAATAACGTTTCTCAATAATTTTTGCACCAGCCATTTTAGAAATACGGTCTGAAATCATACGGAGGTTTCGTTCCAAGGCATAGTTCCATATCAACTTTTTATCTGAATTGCGGTCAATAGCGTTGATTAGGATGTGATTATGAACATGATCTTTGTCTGTGTGAGTTGCTACGATAAACTTAAAACGACCTCCTGTCAATTCCATCATGGTCTCATAACCAATGCGGTTAATTTCTTCAGGTGTCAGATTATCTTCAGGAGAAAATGATTGGATGAGATGATGGGCATGAATAGTTTGTTGGTGTTTTTCTTGTCGGTCATTTCTGGACTCGTACAACTTGTCATTATTGGCGAAGTTGACATTGTACATCTCTACCATTTCTACATGACTAGGGAAGTCCAAGTAATTGCTCATGCCAAAATCAGATACCAATTTCAAATTGTCCGTTTTATCAGGGTTGAGAATATACTTAATTAAACGCCTACGATATTTTTTTCCGTGCGTCGCAAAGTGTTTAGTAACTACCATGAAACTCCTTCAGTCTTTTCACCTCCACTTGAAATTCTTTGTCCACTTCCTTAATTAACTCTCCGACTCCTTTACTCAATTCTTGTAATTGGTCCTGAGAAATCAGATGGCTTTGATTAATCGCACGCGCAATTTGATTGATGTTATTTCCAATCCGTCTCAATTCAAAAACTAACTGGTCATAAGTATCAGTGTTAATCGTGACAAATGACATATTGGGATTAAGCAAAACTTTTCTGGCATAGACTGAGAAATTTTGACAATTGCTCTTAGCAATCCGTTCATTCAATTGGTGTAATTCTGGATCAGTTAGAAATACTTTTTTGAGATTGGTACGATAGCGATAAACCATTACATCCTCCTAACCCATATATTTTTCACGGAACTCACGACTGAGTGGCTGCACTTGATTCACTTCTGCAATCAATTCTTGAACGCAAGTCAATAAGATTGAGACGTGCTCTTGAGTCACTTGATGATTTTCTCTTGCGACAACCAGAACTTCATACACATCTCGACTAATCTGTTCAAACTTTTGAGACTTCCAAAGGGAGAACCAACTTTCAAAAATTCTATACTGATAATTCTTTTTCAATAAATTTTGACGAAGAAATTCTGAGAAACTATCCACTTTTTGTTCCCTCATCATTTCTTTTATCTGTTTTTCTTCTTGTCTCGTGATTCTAAATTGCTTACGGATTAACTTAATTTCTTGTCCCATCTTACCATCCTTTCAACATTATACTTGTCTGACAATGTAAGGCTGCCTCACATTGTCAGTACAATTCCTAAAGACCTCAGTCTCTCCTTGTTCGGTCTTTGCGAGCTCAGATATTGTGGACACAATATCCCAAAAATCATATCGCCAGCCGACCAAAAATTTTCAGTTTTGACAGCCAACGATACGATAACTTGGTGGCTTCGCCCCCAAACCCCCAGTGAAAAATCAAAGATTGATTTTCCTGAGTATGATAAAAGGATAACAAGAATAATTTGGAAAAATTATCACATCATTGAAAAGAGGATAAAAAAAGAGAGCTGAATGCTCTCTCGATTTTAAAATATATCCTGTACTTCACTCATTTGTCGTCTTTCTTGAAGCATTCTGTTAATTAAATCATACGCTTCAACCTCCAAGTCTTGAAGAGATTCTAAAACTAAAACTTTTAAGAATTCTAATGTGACAACTCCCTTTAAAATTAAATCTTCTTTATCATCCATAATAAGAGATTGAAAATACCCCTTAATAAAATCATTTGTTACATTCCCTAATTCTGAAAGCGTATCAATGAGGCTATTCAAAACACTTACACGTGCTACTTCACTATAAGTTTCATTCAATTTATAAACTTCCTCGTAAAAGAATCTCAATCTTTGATATTTCAATGGATCAAGTCCGACAACTGACTCGTTCTTTAATTGGATATGCGTAATAAAATCGTCACCTTTGATATATGTATAACATTTCAAGTATGGTAACAAATTTACAGAATTAAAATACGGATTTAAAACTCCCTGATTTTCTGAATAGCCTACAATCGAATTTTTTGAATGATTACACCTATAACACGTTGAAACTAAGTTAATTGGTAAGATAGCAAATTGTGGAAAGATTGATTCTGGTAAAATATGATCTAAAGTATGTGTTGCATAACCCCATTCGGCATCACAAATTGGACAACATCTAGGTGTAAGTTTGTACAAGTCTCTCCTAAATGAACTTTCTGAAGAGTAAAACGTCTTGTATAGTTCTTTCATTTTTGATTTTTCAATTCCCAAAACTTCATCTGATTGCTCTAATTTAGAAATCAAAGATTGTAAATTTTCACCAGCCTCAAGATAGTCGCTTTCAATTTTATTGAAGTATGGTAAAAGACAATTGGATTCATGAAGCTTCCTAATAATACCAGATTTATTATTACCTTGATTTTGTTCCATGTATCCAACTATTTCATCAATTACATTTGCTATACAAAAGCTTGGTGAACTAATTTTCTTCATCACTAACCTCTTCAAATTTCTTTACTAGTAATGCTTCGCTTCCAAAGATAAAATCAATTTTATCTAGTTCAGTTTTATCTTCCTTAATTAAATCCACTATAAATTTGTAAAATCCAGTGTTCCTAAGATCTGTACCAAAAATCGCATTATTAATATAACTAATGCTTTCTCCAAAAGTTTTAATTGAAATTGACTCAATTCGATTTTGATTGTTATCAAAATTCCGTACTATCTTCCTAATATTGATGTGAGCCAGTTCTTGAAGCACAATAGCAGAATGGGGCGCTAATAAACAAACTCCATTGGCATCGCTTATAATTTCATCTATCGCCCGTATATAAGCTTTTAATAATGGTGGATGTAGAAATAGTTCGGGTTCATCAATAATCACAAAAGTTTTTTCTGAAACATAAATAATTAGATTTAATAAATTTAGAAGAATAATCTTTTGTCCTGAGCTTAATTTCTTCACATCTTCTAAACTGAAATTTTCCATATCAATAGCGTGTTCAATTTGTAAAAACCATGGATCAAATGAAAATTTTTTTATAATATTTCCTAACTTTGTACGGTATCTTTTGCCTACTTCAGTGAACAATTTATGAATATCTTTTGCAATAATTTCGCTTAGATCTTCAGTATTCGAAAAATTTATTCCTATAAATTTATAAATATCTGAGTCTTCTTTTTTAAAACCCGAATCAAATGGACTATACGAAAAACAAACTAATGAATTAAATTGATTAAGATTCGACCTATCAGAATATAATTTTTCTTCAGCATCATCTAGTAAACTTCCATTTTTTTGATAATGATAAAAACTTATAATTTGTTTCAAAAAATTAGTTTTGCCACTACCATTATTTCCGATAATAGAATACATTGAAGTGGGGATTTTAGAATTAGGATCAACATTGAATTTAAAAATTTCCTCTTCATTAAGATTAATCAGATTAACTTCATATTTATCCTGATAACTTCCACCTAGAGTAACTCGATGGAACTGATCAATAACTTCATTATAATTATTATTTCTAAAAAAAGAATCTCTGATTACGTCCTTTTTATGTGCCCAACTGAATATCGTCTGAAAATTAGGGTTATTATATAATTCTTCTAATTTTTCATCATCAAATGCAAGGTCTCCTAATATTTTTAAATACTCTATTCTATCTTTTTCATCAAAAATATTATTGAGAAATCTATAATATTCTAAATTTCCTAAAGATATTATATTTTGAGAGTGTAAATTCTTTTTAATTTTGTCAAAAGATATCACATCACTTGAAGAGTATGGATAAACTGTGATGTTAATATTCCCTAAGTCGTTCTTTTCCCCCTCAAAACAAGCCACTACTTGATATGTTGTTTTAAATCCGTAATCGTCCCAATTATCTTTTGCAAAATAAAATCCATCACTCATATCTTGATCAGTATCTATTGGCCAATCTGTAGTATAGAAATTTACTTCTGCGAACCTTCTTCTCTTCATCAGTAATCCTCCATGCTAAATAAACTACTAAATAATTTACATTAGTCTTCAACAAATAGTTCATTCTCAAAAGCCTGACGGAAAGTCTCTTGCTTCTGAGTAATTATTCTTATTTTCCTTCTAGCCATGATTTACCTCCTTTCTAAAAGCCTACCTTACCATTATACAAATTTTAATGTGATTTTTTTCACATTAAGAACCTAATACAAAACCACCCTTTCGAGTGGCCTATGATAGGATACACTTTTTAACGATTATAGAAAAGGGGGTGCAATTTTTCCGATTTATACTAAGATACTTTAAAATCAAAAGCAAAATCCGTTATATTCATCGTTGAGAGTGTTTATAATAGATTCAAGTTTTATTAAAAAATACTGCTCCTCAGAAGTGAGGTAACTACCTGAAGATATCTTTTCAATCAGTTTATTTTTTTCTCCATTTAACAATTCAAAAGTAATGTCAGCACATGCATCAAAACCCTCATATTTAGGGCGATCTATACTTGTTTTTATTGCGTTAGAAATAATAGAATCTGTCATAACAACTCCAATCTTGGGGACACTACAGAAAGGCATTCCTTTTATAATGCCCTTCTGTAGTGTCTCGCTAGCCCTGCATAAACGCTACCGAAGCTCCCCACCGCTGCAACGAGACACATAAATTTAAAACCTGACGAAATTATTATAGCCATAAACTTGCCCTCCATATCATTCAATACATTGAATAGCCAATCACTCACTAAGTCTATGAGGATTTCTATTGCTACTTCTACACACAATAGAATAAAGGTAGTGGAGTCTGAAACATCGGTTAGCAACAAATGATGGGGAGGGGAGTCGAACCCCTATTCCCCGATACCAGAAGGTTTTAAATTACTAAGAATATTCTAGCATGAAATTTTTGAAAAAACAATCAAAACTATCCAACTTACTATTCGTAATTTCAAAAACAAAATCATAAAAAAATGTATCAATTTCAGTACTCACACTTCTGTGTAAGTTGCTACGATGAAACGAAAACGTCCTCCTGTCAACTCCATCATAGTCTCATATCCAATGTGATTGATTTCTTCTGGTGTTAGATTATCATCAGGAGAAAATGATTGGATCAGATGGTGGGCAGGAATATTTTATTGGTGTTTTTCTTGTCGGTCATTTCTGTATTCGTACAACTTGTCGTTATTGGTAAAGTTGACATTGTACATTTCTACCATCTCTTCATAGCTAGGAAAATCTAAGTAATTGCTCATACCAAAATCAGATACTAATTTCAAATTGTCCGCTTTATCAGGATTGAGGATATACTTAATTAAACGCCTACGATATTTTTTTCCGTGTGTCGCAAAATGCTTAGTGACTACCATGAAACTCCTTCAATCTTTTCACTTCCACTTGAAATTCTTTCTCCACTTCCTTGACCAACTCTCCGACTCCTTTACTCAGTTTTTATAACTGTTCCTGGCAAATAGTGTCTATGAATTCTGTTGAAATGGTACTTGTTCCGTTTTTATAACAGCTAAGGGCTATTGCCTAAAATTTATACAATTCGAGCAAATCTGTTTTTGTCAGGCCATGTGTCTTTCGTATAATTTTATATTGTTACCAATTATAGTATGCTCCTTTTACTTGATAACACTATTATAACATTTAAAAATAAAAAAACATGTTCTAAATTAATAGAAAGTATAATTCTAAAATTAGAATTTTTCGTGATAATCCTATAAAATGCTACTTTTCTAATAAACTTGTACTTATTTCCTTCAAACTACACAATTCTCTAGTTGTTGTAAGTTTGTAATTGACTCAAAAGTATTCGATATAATTTCAAAACAGTGTTTTAATTTATAGTTGGCCAATATCATCTAATTTTAACTAAAAAATCATTATACAAATCAAACAACTAAAAATGAATTTATGGTATACTAGTGATAATAAATAGTTATCGGTAGGAGAGATATATTTTGGATAGAAAAAGTTTTATTACAAAAATAAGTGACTCTTTTAATGATGGAGAATTATCATTATTTTTAGGTGCAGGAAGTAGTTTAGATGCTCATTTTCCAACTTGGAAAGAACTTCTAACCCCATGTGCCGAAAAATTAGGACTCGATATTAGTAGTATCACAGACTATTTTCAACTTGCTCAATATTTTATTAATGAGTATAGTGAGCGAGAATTATATTCACTAATAAATCATAAAATTAACAAATTTGATTATGAAAGCGAACTAATGAAAATAATTGTCCAAATTGGTTTCAAATCAATTTGGACAACTAATTTTGATAAAGTAATAGAGAAGAATTTTGAGTATCAAAAAATAAATATTAATAGTATTCATGATGAACAAGACTTAGGTTCTGTTAGTTTGAAAAATAGAGTAAATATATTCAAGCTTAACGGAGATATAGGTAGTATTTCAAAAATTGTTATTTCAAAATCTGATATTGAAAACTATTACCTTAATCATGAGTTATTTTTAAGTTTTTTTCAAAGAGAGTTAGTCACTAATACTTTTTTATTTATTGGTTATAGTTTTACTGATGATATCGTTCTAAAATCTATTCAAAAGCTACACAGTTACATAGGTAAGAATAATAAAGCATTCTATACAATTATGATAGATAAGCCTGGGGATAAAAATTTTCAACTTTTTATAGATGATTTAGGAAAAAGGTACAACATAAAAGTTTTGTTGGTCCAAACTCCCGAAGACATTAAAGAAATTTTGAGGGAAATAAAAGAAAAAACAATTAGTAAAAATATTTATATCTCAGGTAGTTTAGATGATGCACTAGAGGAGACTAGAGCCTATAACCTTTCGAAATCTTTAGTTGAAAAACTAATTGACGGAGGATACAATATAGTTACTGGATTTGGAAAGAACATTGGCTATTACATTTCCGGTTCCAGCATACAAAAACTTTACTCAATTAATGAGGCTAATATTGAAAAACGTTTAATTATGCGACCATTCGCTCACGATATGAGTTTAGATGAGGATACGTCTTATAGACGAAATCTGATATCGGATACAAAGTTTACCATTGTTATGTATGGTCAGGCAATCAATAGTAAAGGTGACATTGTCACTTCTAGGGGTGTTTGGGAAGAAATTAAAATTTCGAAAGAACAAGGAAATTATATCATTCCAATTGCTAGCACTGGATTTGCTGCAGCAGAGTTAGGGGAGAAAATAAAATCAAGTATAACTGAATACCCTTATTTAGAAAATTATATTGAGAAATTATGTTCGGAAAATAGTCCAGACAAACTAGCGGAATTAGTATTACATATTATTGAAGAAATATCCTTCAATTTTATTGATTAATACCAGTATAATTGATTCCATACAAGCTATTTCTTTTAAAGTTGGCTGAATATTAAATTTAACTTTATTAAAAATGAAGCTACTACTATAATATGAAATATTATCATTAATATTGTATTTTTCTAAACAATATAAAATCAATGTATACAGCATTGTGATTCTAATGCTAAAACAATTTTTATCAATATAATTATATTTATCAATAATAGCATTGATAAATTTATCTGTTGTTATATTTTCTAAAGTCAGTAGATTTTTTATTTCTACTGACTTTAATTGTTCGTATAGTAAACGTTTTAGTATATCAATTGATAAATCATAGGTTCCGCTAGAAATATCAAGTTTCATTTCTCCATATATATACTTAGAAATCCAATTGTATTTCTTAGGAATTTGGCTACTGGTTATCTCGCAAAGAATGGGAATGATTACTATTTCTTGATATTTATCAATTTTGGTTTTAATTGCATCTAATTCTAACATTGCTCCTGTACTTTGAAATAATTGTGTTGAAATAAAAAGTAAAAATATCTTAGATTGTTCTACTCCCTCTTCAATATTGACATAGTCACCGTCATCTCCTAGATACAGTTTTTCATAATCGTACCACACTTCAATTCCTAAATTTTTTAAATGAAAATTTAGAGACTGAGCATAAACTAATCTATCTTTACCTGAAAAACAAAAAAATACCCTATCTTCCAAAATATATCTCTCCTACCGATAACTATTTATTATCGCTATACAAAGCACCCAAATAGGTTTATAATAGCATGATTATTGATAAAGGAGATTTTTATGGATTATAAACTTATTTCTACTTACTTAGATTATTGCAAAACTCATAAGCGTTTGAGTTCACACACAATTCGCGCTTATAAGAATGATCTTATGCAATTTTATAACTCAGACTATGATAATGTCGAATCCTATATAGAACACTTGACACAATCTAACATAAAAACGAATACATTAAGAAGAAAAATTGCTTGTATGAAGGTGTTTTATAACTATCTAAAATACCAGAACATAATTGAAGAGAACCCCTTCAATCAATTGCGTTTTCAATTTAGAACTGAAAAAATATTGCCTAAAACGATTCCGTATGACATTCTGAAAAGTATTTTTTTATATTTAGAGCAGAGAGTAGCTCTATCTAAAACTGATTATCAAAAACAACACGCTGAAAGAAATCTACTAATTATTTCACTTTTACTTTCAACAGGCATCAGAATTTCTGAACTTTGCCATATTCATCTCAAAGATATTAATCTTTCCAATAAGACACTCCATATTATAGGAAAGGGTAAGAAAGAACGTATCCTATTTTTAGGAGATCAAAAAACATTCAATTTATTAGAAACATATATAAATAAAACAAGAAATGAATCAAATGATTTCTTGTTTCCAGGGAAACATTCTCTTAAACCATTGTCAGAGCAAAGTGTACGTTTAGTTATAAAGAGAATCGTTGAACAAAATAGCTTATCTAAAACTATTACACCACATATGTTTAGACATAGCTTTGCGACAATGCTTCTAGATAATGATGTAGATATTCGATACATTCAACAAATTCTTGGACACAGTTCTATATCAATCACACAAATCTATACTCACGTATCTCATTCAAAACAAAAAGAAATACTTAGTTCTTTTAATCCTGTATCAGCGATTCATTCTGAAATCGAATAAGAGAACTTTCCAAAGCCTACAGTTTAGTTCATCTAAAATTAATTTTTGTAGTTCGAATTTAGTTAATAGATTTTATGCTCAACAAAATCAAAAAACATATAAAACTTCACTTTGAATCAGCATTTATAATATATTCTGTATTTAAGAACTCCATAATTGTTTTTCTAAAATATATCTTTCAAATATCCTTAAATATAATAAAAAGAGATGGGCAAAATCTCAATTCCTGAAGAAAATGGAGTAAATCTTCCCACAATAAAAGGCATAGTATCAAGTTATTTTCAACATCTGATACTATGCCTTTTTCTTATTTTTAAGACTCTTTGCCTATCATTTCACTTACTAGTAAGGTTCACAATAAGTTTAATCTTTGTCAGCAGATTGTTAGTAAAAGAGAATAACCCTGCTAAATTTCTGATCTACTTTATTCTATATTATTCACTGACTAAAAAAGAAAACCTACCTTCTCAGCAATGTCATTAAGTTAGTGATCTAACTCTTTAAATAGGAGATAGGATTGAGAACATCAAAGTGATTCTCTATCCTATCTTCTATTTTTTTGCATGACAAATAAAGGTTTTTTCACCCTATTTTTTGAGATTTATGTTACTCTATAGATGAAATCAACTACCGATTGGGTCTTTATCTTTCTTTGATATTTTCGATTCGGTCGAATAATAGATAACTGTTTCTTGAGGTAGTTTTTCAACTGGAGAGAAGAAAGGGAACAGTTAAAAAACAAACGGCAGGCATAAGCCGCATCTGAGAAACACACTTTATATCTTTGTTTTTTACGACTACTGTCGATGGCAACTTGCGAGATTACCCAACGATAAAAGTTAAAATTTGTAAAGCGAGCAAAGATTTCTTGGAGAATCCCTTCCTTCTTTTTTGCATGAAAATTGACCAAGCCAACACTGTATTTCAGGTCACGAAAACTAGTCTCTATGCCCCATCTGCTGGCGTAGAGATTTTTTAATTCTTGGATTGAATAGTCTGTATTTGTCACTAAAGTTTCGTATTTTCCTTCTTCCACTTCTAAACGCACCATACGAAAAGGAAGCTCATAGAGTACTACAGGATCCTGTTTTTGACTTGTTTCTGGAAGAAAATCAAAAGTAGAATTGTGTGGAATAAAATGATAGTCATTGGGAAAATCACGATAAAGTTTTTTGAGCTGATTGGTTTGCTTTCGTGATAATGTTAGAGAAAATGTTTGATCAAAACACTCCGTATTTGGCAAGTTGAAGGAGGAACGCATGGATTGTTTTCCATCTCGAATACGGATGATATAAAGCCAACCTTTTTCTTGAAAATGAGCCATAAGATTGTAACTTTCATAGCCTCTATCCATGATAACAAGAGCTTTCTCGAAAGGGAGAATCCTCCATCATCTGAATCAGAGCTAAGCGCTCATGTTGCGTATGTTTGTCTTGAATAGAAACATCTCTATACACTCCACTCGTCAAGTCGTATAGGGCATTTATGTGTATGAGATTATAGGATTTAACATCCTTTTGGGTTTGGATAGAGGTTTCTGTATCCATGGGATTTCGAGGAATACAGATATCACTCCCATCTGCAGCGAATATTGGAAAATCAGTATTAAGTGGAATAGGTGCTGTAAATTCTTTAAATAGGGCATAGAACGCTTCAGGTTTTATCTGATAGCGTCTTTGAACAAAGGCTGAATTTGAAACTGTCAGTTTGGCATCTAGTAATTCTTTTGACAAGGATTTTCCTCCCATTCCCAGAATGGTACGAATCATAGTTTCTAGTGATAAACTTCTTTTACGAGTAAAGGCCTGTTCATCTTGTTTGACGAACTCAACTTTTTGACCAATGATACTCTGAATACTATTATTCAAGTGGGCTTTTATTTGTTTTATCATGGGAAATCCCTCCTTAACTATAAGTTTATCACATAAAAAAGAAACCCAAATACAGAATTGTATTTGAATTTCTTAACTTAATGACATTGACCCGAAGGCAACTTTTTTTGTCCATAAGATTTCAAAGTAGAAAGTTTTATTCAGAGCTAAAAGCTGCAGCTTGCTGCATTTGGTAATACTTGCCCTCTCTAGCCATGAGATCCTGATGATTGCCATGCTCCACGATATCACCATCCACCAAGACTAGAATCAAATCCGCATCCTGAATGGTTGACAAGCGGTGGGCGATGATAAAGCTTGTGCGCCCCTTCATGAGTTTAGCAAAAGCATCCTGTACCAACACTTCTGTCCGCGTATCGATAGAAGAAGTTGCCTCGTCTAAGATAAGAATCTTGGGAATAGCCAGAAAGACTCGGGCAATGGTCAAGAGCTGAGCCTGACCGACAGAGAGAGATTCTCCAGCATTTTCTAACTTTGTATCGTATCCCTGTGGCAACTGTTGGATGAAAAAGTCTGCATTGGCTCCTTTGGCAGCAGCAATCACCTGCTCTCGACTGGCTTCAGGATTGCCAAAGGCAATATTGTCATGAATGGTCCCTTGCTTGAGCCAGGTTTCTTGGAGCACCATGCCAAACTGCTGTCGTAGCGAAGCACGACTATAGTCATAAATGGATTTCCCATCTAGCAAGATATCTCCTGAGTTAATAGGATAGAAACGCATAAGAAGATTGATAAGGGTTGATTTACCAGCACCTGTCGGACCAACGATGGCCACCTTGCTACCAGCTGGAATATCAATAGATAAATCCTTAATCAAAATCTTTTCAGGATGATAGCCAAAAGAGACATGTTTAAAGGAAATAGCTCCCTTAACTTGGTCACTGGTCAACTCTTCCTTACCACTTTCAGCCACCTCAGGACTTTCTAAGACAGCATAGACGCGCTCTGCACAAGCCAGAGCACTTTGCAACTCAGCTAACACTGAAGAAATATCGTTAAAGGGCTTGGTGTACTGTTGAACATAGTTCAAAAAAGTCACTAAACGTCCAATGGTCAAGGTGGACCCCATCATGATACGATAAGTTCCCACCCCAGCTAGGAGCGCATAAATGAGCGCATTGACAAAGCGAGTCGAAGGATTGACCGTTGAAGAATAAAAGATAGCTGACTGAGAATAGCCTGCGTAGTGGTCATTAGCCTCACGCAACCTTTGGATAAACTCTTCCTGAGCATTAAAAGACTGGATAATGGTCTGTTGGCTCAACGATTCTTCAATCAACTGAGTCTGAATTCCCCTCGTCTCTGTTTGCTTCTGGAAGAGATGATAGGAGCGTTTGGCAATAAAGCGTGAAATCACCATAGACAGTGGCGTCAACAGCAAGACTAAGAGAGTCATGAGGAGATGAATTTGGAGCATGGCTAGAATACTAACCAAAATCATCAAGACGCCAATGAAAAATTGGTTAAAAATCATGGTCAAACCAGCTGCCAACTGTTCGATGTCCGTGGTTACACGACTGACCATCTCCCCACTACCTTGCCTATCTACAAAAGCAATCGGTAGACGATGGAGCTTATGGATGATTCGCTCTCGCAAGTTTCTGGTATAAGAGAAAATTAGGCGATTATAAAGAAGAGGATTTACCCATTGTACCAAAGTATTTCCTATGACCACCAAGATCATTTGGAGAAATATCTGCCAAAAAACTAGCGAAGAACCAGCCACTAGGACCTGGTCGATGACCTGTCCAATCAATATAGGTAGGTAGATTGATAGGGCAACCTGGACAATAGTTCCTAGAAAGGCTAGTAAAAGGAGGAAGGGATGGCTTGCTAAATCTTTGGCCAAACGTTTGAGCGTCTGGTTTGCAGTTTGTCGTCTCATACTAGTCCTCCTTACCATGTTGGGATGCATTGATTTCGCGATAAACTTGACTAGATTTCATCAAGTCCTCGTGCTTGCCGATAGCTAGGAGCTCTCCTTTTTCTAAGAGGAGAATCTGGTCAGCCATCTGTAAAGTCGAGGTTCGTTGAGAGATCAAGATTAAACTGGTATTTGGCAGATTTTCTCGGATAGCTTTCAAGAGTTTGGACTCGGTAATGGTGTCGAGGGCCGAGGTCGCATCATCTAGGATAAGGAACGGAGCTTGGCGCAAGACTGCACGTGCGATAGACAGCCTTTGTTTTTGTCCACCTGAGAAATTTCGACCTCCTGCCTCAACAGTGGCATCCAAGAGACCTTCCTTTTCACTGACAAAATCCTTGGCTTGCGCGATTTCTAAGGATTGCCAGAGTTCTTGATCAGTCACTTCTTGATTTAAGCCTAGAGTCAAGTTGGAACGAATAGTTCCCTTAAAAAGTTCGACCTTTTGTGGCACATAGGAAATCCAAGACCGCCACTGCTCAAGATTAAGAGGACTACGTCCATTTCTATAAAGGTCAATGCTCTCCTTGTCTGCTGGGTAAAGTCCAAGTAAGACTTGCACCAAGCTTGATTTACCAGAACCCGTCCCTCCGATGATACCGAGGATTTGCCCTTGCTTCATATCAAAAGAAATGCCTCTCAGAGAAGGCTGGGCCGCATCAGGATAGGTAAAGGTCAATTCTTGAACTTGTAAAACCTGCTCGTTGGTAGCTTGCTTTTGTTCTAACTCTGAATGGATATCTTCTGGAGCCTCAGCAAAAACTTCCTCGATTCGCTTGGCTGAGATATAGGACTGGTTAAGAGAATTGATCAGCATGGCGAGCTTAACCAATTCCACCAAAATTTGTAAGAGGTAATTGATAAGAGCAATCAAGGCACCTTGACTGAGCACTTCTCCTTGAATAGAAATATAGCCCTGCCAGATGATGACGAGAAGAGTTCCATTAACAATTAGATAAGTCAGAGGGGTTAATAAACTAGACCAGAAACCCGTCTTTTCTTGCAGTCTCGCATAAACTTGGTTAAGGGTTTGAAAAATCTGTAACTCTCGTTTTTCTTGACCAAAAGCACGAATTACTCGCATTCCTTGTAATTGCTGGCGCGTTTCCTGAACCAACTGGTCCGTTTTCTTTCTGAGACTGCTGTAGAGAGGATTGACCAGTCGAGAGAGGCCGACAATGACAAGGGTCAAAATGACAACCATGACCAAGAACCAGAAAGTCAGCTCAGCTGAGATTCGATAGGCCATAAAAATGGCTCCAAAAACGATAATAGGTGCTCGTAAAAAGAGGCGCAAAAATTGATTGATACCAGTCTGAATCTGATAGGTATCCGAAGTCAAGCGAGTCACCAAGCTCGAAGTTGTCAGACGGTCTCTGCTATCCTTGGGTAAGGAAAGAATATGACGATAAAGGTCGTTTGTCAGTTCTTTGGCAAACCCAACCGCTGCCTTGGCTGAGTAAAACTGGGCTACCAAGGCCACTAAAACACCAATTACTGCAAAGATAAGGAGCAGGCCAATCTGCATCCAGAGGTGTCCTTGATCTCTCTGGGGCAAGGATTGGTCAACAATTCCTGCAATCACCATGGGAACCAGGAGCTCAAACACAGCTTCTAGTAGCTTGAACAGGGGTGCTAAAATCGATTCCTTGATGTAGGGGTTAAAGTAAGATAGTAAGTGTTTCATAAATCCCTTCTATTTTCTAAAATGAAGAAAGTGGGAAGCTCCCACCCTCTCAATTTTATTTATTTAAATATGGCAATAAATAGCCATATCCTGCTTTTTCCATCTCATCCTTGGCCACAAAGCGTAAGGAGGCAGAATTGATACAGTAACGAAGGCCGCCTAACTCCCGAGGTCCATCTGTGAAAACATGACCCAAGTGAGCATTGCCTGACCGAGAACGAACTTCGATTCGATCCATTCCATGACTCAGGTCCTTGTAATAATGAATCAACTCTTTAGAAATCGGACGACTAAAACTTGGCCAACCACAACCTGAAGCAAACTTATCCTTGGCAAAAAATAGCGGCTCACCCGTCGTGATGTCTACATAAATGCCCTCTTCAAAGGTTTGGTCATAGGCATTGGTAAATGGAGTCTCTGTAGCAGCTTCTTGGGTAACACGATAGGATTCTTCAGATAAACTGCCCTTTAACACCTCTTGACTAGGCTTTTCATAGTTAGAGGCATCAATCAATGGCTTATCAGCATCGGTCACATCGATATGACAGTAACCTGAAGGATTCTTCTTAAGATAGTCTTGGTGGTAATCTTCAGCTAAAATATAGTGGCGAAGTTTCTCCACTTCCACTGCAATCTTTCGACCAAGCATGCGCTCCTGCTCCTGCACCACTGTGTAGATAGCTGGCAAGTCTGCTTCATCTTGGTAATAAATCCCAGTTCGATATTGGCGACCACGGTCATTCCCTTGTTGATTGACTGATAATGGATCAATAACACGGAAATAATAAAGCAAAATTTCTCTGAGTGACACTGCTTTCTCATCGTAAATCACTTGAACCGTTTCTGCATGGTCTGTTTCCTTGAGCAACTGGTAATTGGTCGTTTCGACTTGACCATTAGCGTAGCCGACACTGGTTGTTAGCACTCCAGAAATGCGTGAAAAATATTCCTCTAGGCCCCAAAAACAACCGCCTGCTAGATAAATTTCTGCCATCTTAATTTCTCCTTTATCAAGTTTTTAACTAATACTCTTCGAATATCAAGTTTTTAACTAATACTCTTCGAAAATCTCTTCAAACCACGCCAGCTTACATCTGCAACCTCAAAACAGTATTTTGAGCTAACTTCGTCAGTTCTATCCACAACCTCTAAACACTGTTTTGAGCAGCCTGCGGCTAGCTTCCTAGTTTGCTCTTTGATTTTCATTGAGTATAAACTTCTTTTCAAAAAAAGGATAGGAAGCCCTCTGGTCGAGAGTTTCCCCATCCTATCTTCTATTCTTTATTTTGCTTCGACACGGACACCTTGGGTATCAACTTTCAAGTCATGAAGTTTTCCTTTGAAAGGTTGCTTTTCCAATTCTGCCTTAATCGTTGGCATCTTTTCATGAGAAGCCAAGACCATAACTGTCGGCCCAGCACCAGAGAGATAGGTTGCATAGGCACCATTCTCTTTGGCTACTTGCTTAATGGTTGCAAATTCTCTCACCAAGTCCTGACGATAGCGCTCGTGGAAGAGGTCCCCCTCGATTGCTTGACCAGCTGTCACCATATCTCCTCCCAACAAGGCCGCAACCGCCACATTAGCGATAGAACTAGCCGCAACAGCTTCCTTGTAAGACAATTTCTTAGGCAAGACACCACGGCTGTCTCTAGTACGCAATTCATAGTTTGGAATGTAGGCTAGGAAATCACACTCTGGGAAGTCTGCTACGATAGCAGAAACTTGTCCATCAACTGAGCTTGCAATAACGAGATTACCATAAATGGCTGGAGCCACATTGTCAGGATGTCCTTCAATCTTAGTCGCTAACTGCAATTTTTCATGGTCTGACAAGTTGAGTTGGCCCAATTGGTTGGCTAGTTCAATCCCAGCAACAATAACCGAGCTGGAAGAACCCAAACCACGCGCCAAGGGAACATCACTAGTCATTTTCAAACGTCTTGGTTGCAAGTCTGGTACAATTTGCAAGGCAATTTTTAGTAAGAGATTACGCTCATCATGTGGAATCCATTTGCCAATCTGGTGTTCAATCAACCACTCATCACGTTCTTCGCAGACCTCAATTTGAAGATACTTGGTTACAGCTACACCTACCGAGTCAAATCCTGGCCCGATATTGGCACTGGTTGCAGGTACAATAATCTTCATCTTATTCTCCTAGCACCTTGAAGGTATTCAAGAGGTCGAATTCTGAAACCTTCTTCAATTCAGCTGAAACATTCTCAAGCTGGGCTTTATTAATCTTGTGTGTGATGATCACAACACGCGCCTTGTCACCTTCTTTGCCATCTTGGAGGATTTGCTTGAAGGAAATATCTTGGGCATTAAAGATTTCAGCCAATTTCAAGACCTGACCTTTTGAGTCTGGAGCCAAGATTGAGAAATAGTAATTTGCTTTGACATCTTCTGGATTTGCCAAGACCAAGTCACGACTGTATTCATTGAAGTCTTTACCGATGGTACCGTCATTTAAGCGACGAACGATACGGACAATATCTGCTACAACACTTGTTGCTGTTGGTTTTTGACCAGCACCTGGTCCATAGTACATAGACTCACCGATACCAATAGATTCTACAAAGACAGCATTCATTACCCCATTCACACTAGCAAGTGGGTGTGCTTTAGGAAGGAAGGTTGGAGTCACTTCCGCAGCAATACCTGAAGGAGTTTCCTCGATAGAACCAACCAATTTCACTACATAACCAAGCTCTTGAGCTACAGCTACGTCTTCTGGTGTGATGTTACGGATTCCCTTGTGGGCTACATCATCAAAGGCAACCTTCATGCCAAAGGCAAATTGGCTCAAAATAACCATCTTGTAGGCTGCATCAATCCCATCCACGTCATTTGTCGGGTCGCTTTCTGCAAATCCTAGACGTTGCGCTTCCGCAAGAGCATCGTCGTAAGACCATCCTTCTTCCACCATCTTGGTCATCATGAAGTTAGAAGTTCCGTTGACTACTCCAAGCACGCGCGTGATTTTATCAGAAGCCAAGGAATTTGCCAAAGTACGAAGAATTGGAATCCCACCAGCAACTGCTGCTTCGTAGTAAAGTGCTACCTTATTAGCTTTAGCGATTTCTAACAATTCTGCACCATGGACAGCCAAAAGGTCCTTGTTAGCAGTAACAACGTGTTTTCCAGCTTCCAAGGCACGAGTGATAAAGGTTTTAGCAGGTTCGATACGTCCCATCAATTCCACTACTATCGTAATGTCTTGGTCTGATAAAATATCATCCACATTGGTTACAAAGTTAAAGTCATTCCCTGCTGCAAGCAAGCGATTCTTTTCATCTTCATCCTTGACCAATACCTTAGCAACTTCGATCTCTGAATGTGCTGATTGATTGATTTTTTCTCCATTTTCCTTTAGGAGGAAAGGCACACCACTTGCAACGGTACCAAATCCTAGTAAAGCAATTTTAACTGTCATGTTTGTCTCCTCGAAATTTTCTAATATAGCCATTATAACAGAATTTTGTGAAAATTCCTATTATAGTAAATCACTATTTCAGTATAAAAAGAAAAAACGAATCAGACGATTCGCTCTTCTTAAAATCTAGAAATAACTTTCCAGAAAGGATTATCCAATTTTTTGCAAATTGAGCACTGCATCGTGATTCATCAATACTTGGCCATACTCTTGCAAGACTGAACGACTGATGTCACTATCGTCTGCAAACTCACGCATACGAGCCAACAGCCAAGCTGGATATGGACTTGGATGATTTTCAATATCCACTAAAATGGTCAAATAATAGCGCTCATTCATCTTGTAGAGTTCAGAAGTTTCCATCTCAAAAGTCACTGTCTGTGCAAAAGCAACCAAGTCAGCTAATTTTTCAAAAGAAAGGATGTAGTAAATGTAGGGCTCTTTCTTGCTTTCAGCTTCTTGTTCAACCTGTTCCTGCTCTTCTTCCTTGGCTTCGACTTGCTCTAGAGATTGAATGGCTTCGATATCATCCTTAGTTTTATCCGCGATGCTTTTTTCCAAGGTTTTGATAAATTCATCTGGCGACATTTGAGCCAATTCTTCCATGTCTGGCAAATCCGATAAGTCTTCAAAATCTAGATTTTGGTCAATCTTTGATTTGGTTACAAAAACATCAACCTTATCAGGTTTTGGAGTCACACGGAAGCTCAACATACCTGTATCTAGAAAGCTATCAGGCATCTCTAACTCATCCAAGATAGCATAAAAGAACTCTTCTGTTTTTTCTTGAGGAACGAGAAAGTCAGCAATCTCCATTCCTCGATCCATCAAATCCTCTAAAGACATCGTGATTTTCAAAGTTGTATCACTAATTTGTTTCATTTTCATTGCTAGTAACCTCATACTTTCAGTTCTATCTATTATACTAGATTTTTAAGATTTTATCAAAAGAATGGAGCGAGAATGTGATATAATACTAGAGACCATTTTACAATACAAGAAAGAAAGTACAATGAAAAATATAAAAGTTAATGCACTGGCTAGCTTACTAGTCAATATTCTCAATATCGTTTTTCCGCTGATAACCAATCCTTATCTGACTCGGATTCTCAGCAAATCCAATTACGGCTATTTCAATACCGCAAATACCTGGGCTAGCTTTGTCATTCCACTAGCAGCCTTTGGAATATACAACTACGGGATTCGTGCTATCAGTAAGGTCAAGGATGATAAAAATAAAATCAACTATGTTTTCTCTAAGTTATTCTATATCTCCATTATCACATCTGTTCTAACAACAAGTATCTATTTCCTAGTTATTTATCTGGATAATAGTATTGAAAATTTGAAAGAACTCTACTATATACTTGGTGTCCAGGCTCTCTTCCAATTCCTTTATATCGAGTGGATGAATGAAGCTTATGAAAATTATGCATTCATCTTATATAAAACATTGGTTATTCGTATTGCCATGTTGGTCGCTATCTTCACCTTTGTAAAAACTCCAAATGATATCGTACCTTATGCAATCATCATGAGTGCAACGACAATTCTCAACTATCTACTCAGTTTTCTCTGGATCAAGAGAGAAGTTTCCTTTGTTAAGATTGGTCTTGTCGAATTAGTCAAAGCATCTAAACCACTCTTGACCATGTTGCTTCTAGCTAATGCCAATATGCTCTACACCTTACTTGATAGAATGTTTATTACCAAAGGACCTGATGAAAACTACATTTCTTATTACACCATTGCTTCTAGCATCGTTATGTTGATTGCCAGTGTCCTGAGCGGAGCTATCAACGTTAGTATTCCACGTCTCGGCTACTATCTCGGTAAGAAAGACTACGAATCTTATAAAAATCTTCTAAACCAAGGAGCCGCCCTCTTTTATTTCCTTATCATTCCAACCAGTATTGGGATTATGGTATTAGGAAACTATGCTGCAGTCATCTACTCTTCTGAAAAATACCTTGAAGCTGGTATTGTGAACTAGTGTCTTCGCTTTTCGGACTATCATTTGGGCCATTGAGTTAATCCTTGGTAAACAAATTATCTTCATCAACGACCACAAAAATCGTTTAACAGCCTTTTACTTTATTGGTGGCGGTGCCAATATCCTACTCAACAGTCTCTTGTATTTCAATAATATTTTTGCACCAGAGTATTACATTGCTACTACTATTATTGCAGAAACCGTAGTTGTTCTACTAGAAATTTACTTTATCAAGAAACATCATCTACTTGACTTAAAAGAAATCTTTACTACTTTAACACGCTATACTATTGTATCGCTCGGATTCATTCCCATCTATTTCACATTTAAATTCCTTTTCCAAATCAACTCTTATACAGTCAACCTCAATATGATCCTCATGGTTCTCTCGACTATTGCAACTTGTGGAATCTACTATCTCTTGATACTTTTTAACACAAAAGATAAAACATTCCACTATGCACTCAATCTTGTACTTACTAATATAAAAAGGTCTCTATAATATTCGTAGTGGGTAAATCCCCTATAGATATTATGGAGCCTATTTTGTTATAGAAAAAAAAGTCCCATATGACCTATAATGAAAAGCGACAAAACAACTCATTAGAAAGATTCATATGGAACAATTATATTTTATCACAAAACTACTCGATATCAAAGACTCAAATATCAAAATTGTAGATATCATCAATATGGATACACATAAGGAAATCATCGCTAAACTGAATTACAATGCCCCATCTTGCCCTGAGTGCGAAAGCTAAAAGATTACTCAAAAGTTGATTGAAAAGACTTCTATGACCGATATTTCACGCCAGCTTTCCATTTCAACTTCAACTGTCATTCGAAAGCTCAGTGACTTCCATTTTAAACATGATTTTTCTCAACTTCCCGAGATTATGTCTTGGGATGAGTATGCCTTCACTAAGGGAAAAATGAGCTTTATTGCGCAAGATTCTGATAACCTCAATATCATCACTGTCCTTGAATGCAGAACACAGGCTATCATCCGAAATCACTTTCTGCGCTACGATAGAGCTGTTCGTTGTCAGGTGAAAATCATTACTATGGATATGTTTAGTCCCTACTATAACTTGGCTAAACAGCTGCTTCGCTTTAGAATTTCTAGACTCAGGCTAAAACAGTCCACTGGACTGTTTTACTCCAACATCTCAGCCGTACTATGAGTCGTTTGCGTGTTCAAATCATGAATCAGTTCGATAGAAAATCCCATAAATACAAGGCCATCAAGCGCTACTGGAAGCTCATCCAACAGGATCGTCGTAAACTAAGCCATAAACAATTTTATCACCCTACTTTTCGTATGCACTTGACGAATAAAGAAATTCTAGATAAGCTTTTGAGCCATTCAGAATACTTGAGACACCACTCCAATGTCTATCAGCTCTTACTCTTCCACTTTCAGAACAAGGAGCCAGACAAATTTTTCGGACTTATCGAGGACAATCTAAAGCAACTTCACCCTATTTTTCAGACTATCTTTAAAACCTTTCTTAAGGACAAAGAGAAAATAGTCAACGCTCTTCAACTACCTTATTCTAACGCCAAATTAGAAGCAACCAATAATCTCATCAAACTTATCAAGCGAAATGCCTTTGGTTTTCGGAACTTTGAAAACTTCAAAAAACGGATTTTTATCTCTATGAACATCAAAAATGAAAGGACGAAATGTGTCCTTTCTAGATCTTAGCTTTTCTTCTACCCACTACAGTTGTAAAACTAAAAGGACTTAGTCCTGTGCAATACAGAACTAAATCCTTTCAATAATTATTTTTCCAACTTTTTGGGGTAGTACACAACGTTCTCTCTTAAACTTAAATCGTAACAGAATCTTTATCCTTGAGCATATAGCGTTTTAAACGAGTTAAGCTAGCTAACCAGTACAATAGACCTCCAAAAATTGCAGTGAAGCCACTACCAGTTGTGAGCAGGAACATAGGACTCTGGATGTGCTTTGTTATAGGGTTGTAAACAAATAGTACTGCAACTAACAAAGAAATGATTACACAAGATAATCCTACCATATTAAAGCCATTTGTAAACTCATAGGCGTCATGTCCTTCAACGAAATAGGCTGAACGCAAATCGAGTTTTCGTTTTCTTAAGATAAAGTAGTCGACAACGATCATACCAATAATGGGGCCTTGAATATAGGCAGCCAGCGAAATGAAGGAACCGAAGTATTCATCCACTCCTCCCCAGATGGTGAGTAGGCTCACGTAAACCATGGCAATCCAAACCATTAGTTTATAGCTTACTTTGGGCATCCCGCTTTTTACAATCATACAGTTCACATAAGATCCTGTACCTTGGGTTCCAATATTGGCAAAGGCTACTAGTAGTAAACTTAAAAGGGCAAAGGCTGGGGTACTTAGAGTTGATAGCATGGTTGTTGGATCACTTTCATAAACACCTGTTTTGACAAACATGGCTAGAGCCATGACTCCACCTGTCGCAGCAAAGAATGGCGCAACAACCCCATATGACAAGGCTGTAGCCCAATAGCCACTGCGTTCTGATTTTGCCAAACGTGGTAAAACCAATGCCTGTGTAGACCAAGAAAAGGCTACGGCCACATTTCCTTCCCCTGACATCATAAAACGTTCAATCGGTGTCAAATTTTCTTGGATGGCAGGTTGGACATTCATAATATCCCTAATCGGAACCGCAACAAAACAGATTCCAACGATAATTAGCCCAACAAATAACAAGGCAACCACCAGAAAGCGATTAGTACCTTTAATCACCTCTGGGCCCCCAAGAGCAATCAGCGTTCCAAGGAAAACACAGAGGGTACCTAGAATCGGTGCCCATACTCCCTTGTCTAAACCAAGCCCAAAATTATTTGCTAAATGAATCATGGAGCTGGCAAAAAGATTGGCGGTAACGGCGTACCAACCAAAATTTGCCAGACTAATCACGGTTGATAAAACGGCCACCCCTTTTTTACCTAGAACGGCTCTCAACCAAATCCATAAATCAATTCCATATTTAACTGCAAACAAGATTGGGAGACATTCAATAAAGACCCAGATAATGTTAAAACTAAAAATATTAATCAACATTTGATTAAAGGTCAAATATTGAGCCACATAGGCTCCTTGGGTATAACACCAGGTTGCGATGGCAAAACCACTTGTCGATAGGAAGAGATCCCAGAAAGAATACTGACGATCCTTGTTGGTCATGGGAACAATACCCGTTATCGTCTCCTGTTGAATGAAGTCATTCATCTTGGACATTTTATTGAATACCTCCTGTCATGGCTAGGATAATCAGAATAAGGTTAATTAGAACTAAGACGATGACTATAGTAAAATCACTTTTTAGAAATGGCTGGGCAAACACATAGTTTGGTGATTCCATTTCTTCTAGCCTTCTTTTCGTTTCATTTGCTATTAATTCTTCAATTTCTGATGTCGGTTTCATCTTAATTATCCTCTAAGTATAAATCTAATGCAAGTTTTCCATACTGCTTGGTATAACGATACCAGATATAAAGAAATTCACCTACTGGTTTTCCAACGCTTTCTTGGAACAGGGCCCACAAGAACCAATAATATGAAGTCACTGATACATAGGCAAAATAGTGACGTTTGGTTTTCTTGTCTGGAACTTCTTGTAGATAGATTTCAAGTACCTTTTCAGCTTCTTCCACTGTATAATTTGAACATCCAATAAAGGTCCCTAAATCTCCCGCTGGATCTCCTATACCAGAATATTCCCAATCAATCAAGCTCATTTCGCCATCTTCGTTCAACAAGAAATTTGGGCTATAAGAATCTCCATGGCAGAGAACCTTTTTCGCTTGATCTTCTTGTAAAAGCTTCTCGAGAACTGAGACATTCTTATCCAACTCTTCAAGCCCATCAAATTCAAAACGATTGCTGGCTTTTAATTTTTGTCTAAAATCATCAATTCCCTCAAATTGATCAAAAGAATGATCCGTTTTTTCTCCAGATTGGTGCAAGCGTCTCAAGAGCTCCATTGCTTTTGCTACATCATCCCAATTATCATAATCTAGTTGCTTGGCGTTAGGAATAAATTCTGAAATTTTCCAGCCCTCATCCTTGTTCATAGCAACAAAAGTACGGTCAATCTTCAATTTTGTAGCAATTTCCATGGAAGCTGCCTCGCTAGCACGATCGATATAATTCTCCGTTCCTCTACCTGGATGACGGTAAACATATTTCTTTCCTAGGCAGTCAAATGAAAACGAAGTGTTGGTTAAACCGTCTTTTAGGGGTTTAATATTGACAATATCTGAAGCTATACATCCTAATGTCTTACAGATGTTATCAATGATTTCCGAATTAGTATTCACCAAATAGTGTTCATCAAACTGACGCAACTCATCTAGTGAATCAAACTCCTTAACAATGTCTGCTGAATAATGCCGAGCTTCCAAAGGAAGTTCTTTGACGTGACGACTATAATAATCTTCCCAGAGCTGTTCGCGATACGGCTCATGTTTAAATTCAGTTTCCAAAATATCTACGAATTTTTCACTAAATGCACGATCAAAATAAACGTGCCCCACCATAGCCCAAGTATTCGTCCCACCGATTTGAATATCGATAATCGTGTGATTGGAATCTTCCTTAGAGCAGTATTCGTCTGTGTCCCCTTCTGCAAATATAGTCGAATAATAACCTCTGTAAATGTATCGTTCAAACGGATTTTCTACAAAATAATTATCCGAAGAACAGATATAAGTGTTGGAAAGTTGATCTCTGACTAGCATGAGAGAAGAACAGTTATTGTATTTGTAGTAATCATTATTCACAACGATTTTAACGCCAAACTTTTCTTCCAGATAGAACATTTTTTCTTGTAGATAACCTACAATAACGGTTATATCTTCTATTCCTGCTTCTTGCAGTTGTCTGATTTGCCTCTCTATCAAGCGTTCCCCCTTGACTTGAAGCAATCCTTTGGGAATTTCATAAGACAAAGGAGCAAAACGACTACTCATTCCAGCAGCCATTATAATAGCATTTTCTACTCGATAGGGTTCTAAAACGTTCTTGCCTAGTTCATTTAAGTGATGTTCCTCATCAATCCACTTCTCTTCTTTAAGTTTTCCAACCAATGCATTGACTGTTCCTAAAGATAAATCTAGCTGTTCAGCCAATTGTCTCTGCGTAAAGTTTTCGTCTTTGTGAATCAACAAAAAACGTAAAAGTTTAAATTGTTTTTCTGATAGCATATCCTTAACCTCTTTCGTTCAATATTTCTATCCATTCGATTATACAATGAACATTTGTTTTTGTCAAGTTAGATTCTATATTAAGAAAATAGGGAACTATAATATTTGCAGTGGGTAAATTCCCTATAGATATTATGAAGCCTATTTGTTGTAGAAAAAGTTCCGTAATATCTAGAATGAAAAATGACCAAACCATCATTAGAAAGAATCGTATGGAACAATTAAATTAACAGGGATACCCACAAGGAAATCATCGCTAAACTGGATAATGATGCTCTATCTCGTCCTAATTGCGCTAGCCAAATTAAGAAATATGAGTTTCAAAAATTGTCTAAAATTCCTTACCTTGAAACAATTGGTATCCCCAATAGAACCACTTCTTAGAAAAGCTGTTTCAAGTGCTATCATTGCTCGAAAATGACCCTCTCCAAAACTTCTCTCATCAATAAAAATTGAGCAAAAGTTGATTGAAAAGACTTCTATGACTGATATTGCACATCAGCTGTCCATTTCAACTTCAACTGTCATTCGAAAACTCAATGACTTTCACTTTAATCATGATTTTTCTCGTCTTCCTGAGATTATGTCTTGGGACGAGTATGCCTTCACTAAGGGAAATATGAGTTTCATTGCGTAAGGTTTTGACAATCTCAATATCATCACTGTTCTTGAAAGTGGAACACAAGCTATCATAAGTAATCATTTTCTGCGCTACGATAGAGCCGTTTGTTGTCAGGTGAAAATCATTACTATGGATATGTTTAGTCCTTACTATGACTTGGCTAAACTGCTTTTTTCCATGTACTAAAATCGTTCTAGATCGTTTTCATATTGTACAACATCTCAGCCGTGCTATGAGTCGTGTCCGTGTTCAAATCATGAACCAATTCGAGCGAAAATCCCATAAATACAAAGCTATCAAACGTTACTGGAAGCTTATACAACAGGATAGTCGTAAACTGAGCGATAAGCGATTTTATCGCCCTACTTTTCGTATGCATCTAACCAACAAAGAGATTCTAGATAAGCTTTTGAGCTATTCAGAAGACTTGAGACACCACTACAATGTCTATCAGCTCTTGCTTTTTCACTTTCAGAATAAGAAGCAAGACAAATTTTTCGGACTTATCGAGGACAATCTAAAGAAAGTTCATCCTCTTCGTCAAACTGTCTTTAAAATCTTTCTAAAGAACAAAGAGAAAATCGTCAATGCCCTTCAATTACCCTATTCCAACGCCAAATTAGAAGCGACCAATAATCTCATCAAGCTTATCAAACGAAATGCATTTGGTTTTCGGAACTTTGAAAACTTCAAAAAACGGATTTTTATCGCTCTCAACAATCGAGTAGGAGATAATCTCTAGCTCCTCTCACACCACCGTACGTGCCGTTCGGCATACGGCGGTTCAACTAACTTTTAACGCATGTCGTTCAAGGTAATAATCCAAACACGAAACCAGTCCACGTTTTTCAAGGACTGGTTTTGATATCGCACGTTTAAGTACCAACTTCTGAGCTACTAATTGATAGTGGTCACCCCAGCCAGATACCTTATCTGCTATCCATTTAGGAACCCCTAGTTTCAGTAATCCCCATAGTCGTCTAGATTTCTTCTTCCATTACTTCCAGATAATCACTCGTAGGCGAGTACGCAAGCGCTCAT
This sequence comes from Streptococcus mitis, assembly GCF_002860865.1. Taxonomy (GTDB): domain Bacteria; phylum Bacillota; class Bacilli; order Lactobacillales; family Streptococcaceae; genus Streptococcus; species Streptococcus mitis_AT. The sequence goes on along the minus strand of NZ_PKIE01000001.1, from coordinate 276,003 downwards.
CTATGCTAGTGACTATGCGCTTCATATTTCCCAGCGAGAAATAGTTTATCCATCCTCGAATAGACAAATTCAGTTGCTCAATACGTCTTGTTAAGTCTATACTCCATTTCCTCTGTGTTAGTTTCTTCAATTTAAGCTTAAATCTCCGAACACTATCTTGATGGGGGTGGCTTTTCCAACCAGATGATGATTTCCAGAACCCAAAGCCTAAGTATTTCAACTCGCTTGGTCTGGGAATCTTAGTCTTGGTCATATTTACTTTCAAACCTAGCCGTTTCTCAATAAAACGACTGACTGAATATATCACACGCTTAGTGGCTGCCTCGCTTCCGACCGTAATTACACAATCATCTGCGTAGCGCACAAATCGAAGTCCCCTCTTTTCTAATTCCTTATCCAATTCATTAAGCATGACATTGGATAAGAGAGGAGATAAATTTCCTCCCTGTGGTGTACCAACTAGCGTTTTATGACGCTGACCGTTAATGATAACACCTGAATGAAGATACTTACGAATCAAGGATTCCGTATCTCCGTCTTCGATAATATTATGTACTAAGGACATCAATCTATCTTGAGGAACCGTATCGAAAAATTTCTCTAGGTCTATATCCACTATCCACTCATAGCCGTCATTTAAGTACTCTAAGAGCTTCATGATGGATTTTTCACATGACCTATTTGGTCTGAAGCCATAACTCGTATCTGAGAAATGGGGGATCACAAATGGGGCTAATGACTTGGACAATGACCTGTTGAATCATTCTATCCATAACTGTTGGAATTCCTAGTTGACGGATGCCTCCGTTTGGTTTGGGAATCTCAACTCTAAGAACTGGTTGAGGCTTATATTTTCTCTGTTTTATCAGTTCCTTAGTCAGGCGCCAGTTGTGTCTGAGATAGTCATCCATCTCTTCGATAGTAATTCCATCAATCCCAGCTGAGCCCTTATTGGATTTTACTTGATTATAGGCTTCAAGCATATTTTCGCGTGATAAAATCTTATCTAGCAATTTTGACATGTGCGTATTCCTTTCTTGTTTTGATGCCTGAGGGACATTTTATATTGGTGAACCTTCACCCAGTCAATACGTGACAGAGTCCAGTTCTATAAAACTGCTCGTTTTACAGACACAAGTGAAGTAGGATTACTTCGATTAGTTGGTCACCCCTTCGCTCCACTTCCATTACAGAAGCTTCCTCACTACTATGGGCTCGGCTGACTTCTCATAATTCGTTGTTACTACGCTTTCAGCGCTCATGAGACCTCACGGGATAAGTCGTACATCTTTCCTCGTTTATACAAGATACGAGGACGTTAAAAGGTTACAGTGAAAATAGGAAATCTGACGCAGAGTCTTTAGACTCTAGGAAGATTTATCTTTTTCACACAAACCTTAGTCCGAATTCAATTACTCTCGTGATTTACGCATATAGATTACGACTACCTTTTTGTACTTTAGAGTTTTAAGCCCCCTTATCCACTATATACGCCTTACTATCACGTTCCTGTTCGTAGAGCCACGATTTCGCTATCCCTTCCTCTGATGATTCTTATTTCTAGCGTCAGACTTAAAAAAGAAAGGACAAAATGTGTCCTTTCTCGATCTTAGCTTTTCTTAAACTCACTACAGTTTACAAAGAGTTGACATATGTACATAATCTAACTGATAATTTCAACTTCCTTATAACTACACAAGCGATGAAATACTTCGCTTAAACTACTTCGATATTGATTATAGACTACTTTTCGTCTATATAAGATGTGATACTTACAGCGCCACTTTGTGTACGATAAACTATGAGACTTTTGTACCATATTTTTTCACTTTTCGATTTACAGAAACAACTTTATTGTATCGCATTTGAAGTTTTTAGGCTATAACCTTCGACGCTCACCTAACGGAGCGAGAAGGATCAATAGTCACATAATTAAAACAAAGTACCCTTAGCTTTCTAAAAGAATAGTATAACTCCCTGACTTAGATTTTACATTAATAAAGTGGATGCGGATAATTTGGCAGCCATATTTAAAGGACATACAAGAAAACTAAATAATATTAAATTTCTTATCATTATGTTCTTCATGTATATCACACTTTCCTTTACCATCTCTACAGACCACAATTTGCAATATTTTCTGCTGATGTATAAAAAATTGGTCTTAGTAAACTAGAACTCCTTTTTGTGTCCAAGCTTGTATAAGAATATCAATGTCCTAATCTCCTCAATAGACACTCACAAGATTTGTTCTCTCATAAAACAGAATTACTTCTCCACCTTGCGAAAAGCTTTTATACTATGACTATACCACTCTTGCATTTCCTTTGATGGTGGTGTCATATAATCCCCATACATCTGGGTTAAAAAGACATCATAATTTTTAGGAATTGGTAACATTCTTCCCTCAAACTCTGTTAAGATTAACTCTTTGAAAGTATTTATTTGGAAAACACCCTTCATTCCCTCTTTATCAACTCCAACCATTCCCTCATATTTCGGCTGTTCTACAACACTATTCTTAACTAACTTATCTATTTTCTTATAGAAGTATCTCGGATTGACAAATCTGAGAGCGTACCAGCTACATAATCTAAGAAAATCTTTTAGTTTGCTGTCACCGTGAACTGCGCGTGATTTTTTGATATAAGCCAGTTGACGAAGAGCCACATACTTATAGCTCTTGTCGACAATGCTCAAATCTGTAAAGCGATCAATTGGGAAGACATCGATAAAGAGACTGGTGTCATGGCGCTTGTACTTAACATGGTCTTCGATAACAGTAGAAGTGTCCAAAATCGATGCGAAATTATGGAAGTACCAAGAAGAGGTATCGTAGGAAAGAACCTTGTAGCGAGGGTGATTTTCTTCCTCAATAATCTTCAATAAGCGCTCATAATCTTCACGATAAAGGGAAATATCAATATCATCGTCCCAGGGAATCATACCTTTGTGGCGGATAGCTCCAAGCATGGTTCCATAACTTAGAAAATAAGGAATATCATGTTTCTTACAAGTCTCATCAATATAGTCTAGCAGGGCTAGTTGAATTTCTTTAATTTCTTCTTTTTCTAAATACTGCATCCTAATCCTCCAATTTATAAGCGTGAAATTCATGACTGTAGAAGCGTTTTTCTTCTGGTGGTAGGGTCATATAATCTCCATAAAATTGTGTCAAAATAGTATCAAATTTTTCAGGTGCTGGAAGGCTTAAATTCTCAAATGGGAGATTGATTGTTTTATCAAAGGTACCACTTGGGAAGACTTCCTTTTCCTTAGATTTAGAAGGGATAAAAGCCATATACTGCCCATTATCACGACTATATTTTTGAATTTCTTTCTCGATTTTATTTGCAAAATAACGAGGAGAAACAGGTCGAAGGAGCAACCAAAAGGCTGTTCGTATCCAATCTTTTAAAAGGCTATCTTTATAGACAATATTTTTATGTTTGCTGAAAGACAGAAGTTTGAAGCTTTCCAGCTTATAACAAATATCAATGACCTTAGGATCATCAAAGCGATCCATAGGGAAAATATCGATAAAAACACCAGACTCATAGGTTTTTGTATTCCGAGTATCAATAATTTTAGTTGTACTGTCTGTTATTTTGATAAAGTTGTTAAAGTAGTTCTTATCTGTTTCTAAGGATAAAAGTTTGTATTTACTTTTTTCCTTTTGAAAAATGTTCATAAATCGTTGGTAGTCTTCTCGAGGCATGGACAGATCAATATCGTCGTCCCAAGGAATAAAGCCCTGATGTCGAACTGCCCCAATCAGAGTACCGTAGTTAATAATATAGTTGATATTGTGCTTTTTACAGAGAGTATCAATATAATCCAAAATTTCTAATTCAATCTGTTTGGCATCTTCAATGGTTAGTTGTTTCATTCTAAACTCCTATGATCTTTTGAATTTATTTTTTAAGGCTAGGACATGGTTTAAAAATTCATAGAAAATGCTATCTTTGGTGAAGACAAGTAGAGCAATATAAGAGATGGCTGATAGCCAGACAATCAAACCAGTATTAATCAAAAATGGCAAATTAATGACCATATCCACAGGATACAAGAAATTGATCAGGAAATAAATTCCTACAAAGGAAAGTGAAAAGAGCGAGTATCGAACAGTATAGCTAAAGATATGTCCTAAGTGGATGAGCTGTTTTCTATGGATGAAAATGATATAGAAAACAAGCAGAGAGGCCTCTGATAGCATAGTTGTCAGTAAGTAGTATTCAGGAGCCACGATATGGTTGAAAAAGAGGAGACTATTTAAGCCCAAATTGAGCAATCCTGCAAAGACTGTGTAGACTGTGATTCGTTTTTCATAGCCATTTGTAAAGAGAATTTGGGAACCAAGAATGGTATCCAGTGCCAGGATGTTCGTACGAAAAGCGAAGAGAGAGGTTAAGATACCGCCTCCGATATATTTTTCACTACCATAAAGTAGGATAGCATTTGGTCCTAAAACCATGAGTCCGAAACTGAGTGGAATGATAAAGAAGTTAAAGATTCGACTTCCTCTGTTAACCAGAGAAACATAGGCTTCTTTGTCTCCTTTACCCAAATAGTAACTGAGACGAGGCACACTCACTCCGATAGCTCCTGTTACAACCCCAGCTATAACGGTCACAATTCGTTGAGCCATGGTATAGTAACTAACGTTGACATCAATCCCTGTTTTAACGAGGAAGAGACGATCCAAAAAAGTGAAGAGCATATTGGCATTTGCAAAGACTAACATGGCTGTTAGAGGGAGAAAGAGCGGTTTAAAATCACTTATGTGAATCTTAACAAGCTTAATGTCTCTTTTAATCCAAAAATAACTAATCAGATAGTTAATCAGTGTCGATAAACTCATCACAAGTGTATAGACAACAATATCGTGTTCATTTTTGACAAACAGGAAAATAGAGACCAGCATCAGGATACGGATGAAGGCAGTCTTGTAAAAGAGAAAACTGTAATTTTCCAGAGCTTCATTGACCCACTCGATTGAAAAAATCTGGGCAATGAGCTGAATCCCCATAACAAGGTAGACTTTTTTGACGATTGGATTATCAGTAAAGAAGAGAGGATAAGCTAGGATATAGACAGCAGTAGTCAAAATTGTACAAGCTATGCACAAATAAAAAAGACTAGAGAAGGTTCTATTCAGATCTTTTTTGTTATCCTTGACATTACTGATGGCCCGTAAACCGTAGTTATAGACCCCATAAGTCGCAAAGGGCAAGAAAAATGACAAAATAGTGTCAACTGAGTTGAAGTAACCATAGTCAGTTCGGTCCAAGAGACGCGCGACGTAGGTACCAGTTAAGATGGGAAAAATAATATTCAAGACACGAATTCCCATGTAAGATAGAGCATTTAATTTTATACTTTTCATTCAATTTACCTCGTTTTTCATTATATCATAAAGTTAGTTAAAATAACTCTTTTATTTTCAACAACTAGTCTTTAATTATTTTAAAAAATTTTTAGGAACTCAAATCCTCAAAAATTTAAGATTAAAAACTAACTTTTTGAGGATTTCAAATAAAATTTATTGAACTTTAACCAAGGACAAATATATCGTTAAAAAAGCAAAAACTCCAATTGGGATTGAAAATACAAAAATTATTAAGTCTTAATTATTTAGTTACAGTACGATAATTATAATAAGATTGAAAGTTTATGATTTATATCTTTCATAGAAGTCTTTTCAATTAACTTTTAAGTAATCTTTGAATTGAGAATCTAACGGATTTGTTGATATTCTTTACTAGAGGACTCTCCGTGACTACCATCTTCTAACAAGACAACAAAATAGACTCCATAATATCTATCACTACAAATATTATGGAGCCTCAAAATCGACTCTTTGCCAACTTTAAAGACACAATGTATCAGGATGCTTATAATTTAAAGGTTGCTACACCGAGGATAGAACGATTTAAGTTTCGAAGAATTTGAAGACTTTGTTCAAATTTCTTATAACGAGTCACTCCGTATTCTTCAACAAGAAGGACTGTATCTCTTTCTAAAAGAGATGGTACATCTTGTAAATCTACAAAATGCATTCCTTTCAAAGTCTCTTGATTTTGTTTTAATTTATCTAGAATAGCTTTATTTGAGCTAACAATAGTCAATTCTTGTCCAGCATTTTTGTATGATAGAATATCTGCTAGATTAGCAATTGTTGTAATCTCTGTTACAAAATCAATTTGATACTGAGAAAAATCACCTGCTCTATTGATTGTTGGATTAAAGAGATAAATCAATACATTTCCCATCACAACCAAAATCACACAGACTACTCCAATAACAGCTAAACGAAGAATCAAATTCTTGACGTTTAATCCAAGCGCTGTCTCACCATTTGCATTCAATTCTTTAGAATTGATGGTTTCCAATTTTTCAATTTTTACATTTGCATAAGTGTGTTTAAATTTCTCAATCAATCCATCAATTTTTCGCTCCAACAAGTCATTAGCATCTTTACTTGGTGTCAAAATTTTCACACCAACCCCTGTATCGTCAATCATATAATAGACGGTCAATTTTTTCCACCAATAGTCGCTTGTAGAATTTTTCAAGGTTGACTCTGTCGTATCCAATTCACTGGCAATTTTTTTCAACTCACTCGGTTCTACATCATTGAAAAGATAAGCTCCATTTAAATTCCCTTCAATTAATTTCCCATAGAAATCACTATACCCACCAATTTGATGATTCAAAATCGTTTTGGCTGAATCTTCCGGAGGTGTAATTTTATAGCTGATATAAGTTGAATAACTTGTTGTGTCTTTGACAGTATTTTTATTCTTAACTGCTTTAATTGTAAATGGTACAGCAATGATAGCAAATAAAGCGATAAGAGCTAGAATATTTGCTTTTCGTTTTTTGTATAGATTTGCAAACAAATCAGCTACTGAATAATGTTCAAACATGATTTTTTTCTCCTTTGTTTAGTAGATACTGGTTTTCCTTTGTAAGCATTTTCGCTACGAATATAATCACAAGAACAATTCCCCAGAATTGCATTGTAAATAAATTGAAGAAACTTTCTGAAAAGCTACTTCTTGGCATAAAGAATAGATTATTCAAGATGAGTAGGGACAAGGCAAATAGGATTGTTCTAGAGCGATAGGCTACTTGCAACATAGCTATGAATAACATACCTAGCAAGAGACTAAGTAGAAAGACTCCTATCATACCATAGTCTGTATACAACTCCATGATATAACTACTTCCGATACCATGTCCTTTCAAATATTCCTTGTTCAAAACAAGATAGGATAGATTGTGGGCATAACTATTACTATCAATTGCTAGCTCCACACTATTGGTTGTATGCTCAAAGGCTTTTCCTCCGAAAATTGCCCCCAAACTCCCCCTTGCAAAATAATCAAGAACAGGACCAAAAGTAAAATTACGGAAATCTCGGTAAGGGAGGCTACTGTTAAATAGAAAACCTCGAGCCAAGACACCAAAACTAGTCCCTTGTTTATAGATAAAGTCAAGTAAGATATCCCAGAAACCTGTATGGGAAACTTGGACATTATCCCGTACATAATTGAGTACTCCCATCGCTAACATGAGAATAGGAGATCCTACAAAAATCGCTAACTTTTCTTTAAATCCAATCCATTTTCCTTTTTCGGTTTGCTCCCGCATAAAGTAATAAACAAAAGCAAATAAAATACTTAAAATAAAAGGATTTCGCGTCCCAATTGCCAAATGAATAGTATTAGCTACAATAAAGGAGACAAGCACTGCTGTGGCCTGCCATTTCTTTGGTTTGGTTGCCAGATACATACACATTGCGTAGACCGTAAAGGTAGACAAAATGTAGGTAAAATAAGGCAGTTTACTTTCAAAATTTGCATAGTAGGCATAGTAGGAAGTCTGCAAGCGATACAGGAGTCGTTCAAATAATCTAATGAAATAGAAAGGATAGGTTAGAAGAAAAACTCCTAGTGATACAAAGCGTAACCGCTTGATATAAACCTCTTTTAGAGAATTTCCTATATTTGGTACTTTTATTTTCTTCCTAGCTATGAAGTAACGAGCCAGGACGCCTCCTATGGTCAAGCCCAGAATCGAAACCATGACAACTATAAAGGCAAAACGATAGGCTATGGGATGATAGGTATCCAAAGCGCCATCTCTAAAATAATCAATGGTCGGCCTTGATACCAGAAATACAAAAATAGTTAAAAAGAAAATAAAATGGATTAAGTAATACTTGATATCATTCCAACAAGCAATTAAGCTACTAACCAACAAGAACAATAAAGTAGAAAGTAAGCTAACATTATTATTATTAAACAGATACACAATTCCACTTACTAGCGTCAAGGCATAACTGACTATGGTCAAACTAAATAATAATCGTTTTCCATCAATCACTTGCTCACCCCCGTTCTAATGTAATTTTTTAGATTTTTCAATATTTTTCAGTAATAAGAATCGGTATAAGGAAATATTTATGAATAGAGCCAAAGCACTAATTCTTCTCCCCTTACGGAAAATTGGATTCCTAGCAATAGTAAAGGCATGGCCTTTTAAAAAACGATGAATCTGAGAATAGGCTTCAAATTGTTTATACTGATCATCTAGTAACATCTTATCTAGAATAAAGAAATGGGCATAGGCCAATCTGAAAAAAGCAACCTCTTTCAAGTCAGGATAGTTTTTCACAACTTCATTGTAAAACTTTTGATAGATATCAATATAGGCTAAATCCTTCTCTGCATAGGGTTTAGTCGTAATACTATCCCCTCTATGGAAATAGTAATAATAGGGTTTGGTATTAACAACGTACTTCTTAGCCAACTTGATTAAATCAAAATGATAATAAGCATCTTCATAAATCAATCCCTTTGGAAAGGATAGGGCAGTTGCAATCTCTCTCTTGATTAGCTTATTGCAGATTGTTCCAGGTATTTTTTCACCTATGAGGTATTCCTTTAGAAATGTTTGAGAATCACAGACAAAATACTCATCCTGATTGGCTGATTGTGGGCTTTCATCATTAGCATAGACATTCATGACACCACAGCTCGAAACATCCGCATCTTCTTGAATTAATTGCTCATATAAGCTCTGAATCATTGCTGGATGGATATAATCATCTGAATCAATAAAAATCAGATAATCTCCGTGAGCCTGTTTCATTCCATCGTTTCGTGCTTGCGACAAACCTTCATTCTTTTTATGAAGCACTGACACCCTATCATCTTGTTCAGCGATTGAATCACACAAGCGACCACTTTCATCCGTTGCTCCATCATCAACAAGAATGATTTCCAGATTTTGATAAGTCTGCTTCTGAATGGAAGCTATCGATTTTTCTAGGTACTGCGCCACATTATAGACTGGCACAATCACACTGATTAATGCAGTTTCCATGCTACTCCTCTAATAGTTTTTCTACTTGTTCGATTTGTTTGACAATTGTGAATTGTTGAATGAATTGGCTAGCCTCATTGACATCGAAGTTTGATGCAGAGGTCATGTAGTTCGTAATTGCCTGAGCCGCCTCTTGATTGCTCTCAATGATTTGTCCAAATCTTCCTTCTTGTGATAGTTCCTCAGCCCCTCCAACATCCGTAGAGACAAAAGGGATTCCAAGACTCAAGGCTTCCACATATACTCCAGGAAAACCTTCTTGTTTAGACATAGACAAGAGAACTTTCGTCTGAGATAAATACTGATAAGGATTTTTTTGATAACCAAGGAAATGTACATAGTCTTCAAAATCATATTCTTTGACGCGTTTTTTCAGTTCCTCTTCCATATCCCCAGCCCCGATAAAATAGAGATGATAGTTTTTTCCCTCTTGGTGTAATAGTCGTATCACTTCCACCACACGGTCAGAACCCTTATTTTCCTCAATCCGTCCAATGGTACAGATACTTTGAGGCGCAATCTCGATATCAATTTTCTCTTGAGATTTTTCTAGAAGACTCTTAAAATCATATCCATTGTAGACCGTCTGTAATTTCGAAGCATAATCTGGATAGACTTCCTTGATAGAATGACTGGTCTTTTTTGAAATTCCTACAATGGTATCCGCAGCATCCAACTGGCGTCTATGTGATTCTCTTTTTGAACTATCCTTAAGAAATTCTTCGATACTTCCATGAATCCAAGAGATCTTCTTGACTTCTCTTCTTTTAGAGAACAAAAGTGGAGGATTCATAATGGTAAAGGAAACTTCAACATCATAGTCATCTTTCACCAGTAAGCGACGTGTCAATCTTGGAAAATAAATTCTCATTCTCCACAAAAAAGCTCGTAACCATCTAGCTTGGCGGTAATCTTGAAGGGATTTTAAAATGCCTACATGCTTGGGAACAGATTCGTATCCCTTGTCAAAGTGCTCCATTTCAAGAATATCAATATCATACTTTTCTGGATCCAGATTTGAAACAATGGTAGACAGAATCTTTTCTGCACCGCCTCCGAGAGAAAAAGACCACATAAAAAATAAGATTTTTTTCTTAGCCACCATATTCTCCCTTGTATTCTGTATAAGACTTATCCATATCAGCGATGACAGCATCATGATGTGGTAACTGCTTGTCTGCTGGTGGAGGCGTCATATAATCCCCAAAAGCAGTGCTGAGATAAGCATCATAGCCAACTGGAATAGGCATCTCTGTCTCTTCAAATGGCAAGAAGAGATTATCTTCAAAAGATGCGATTGGGTACTTGTTTCTCATGTAGCCAGGACCTGAGCATAATTCTGTGATGCCATCGCTCTCATCCAGACTATACTTGGTCATTTCTTTCTCAGCTTTTTTCCAAATACGATAACGGAGAGATTTGGGAGTCATACCCAGTAAAATACGGCTTCCCCATTTCATAAGTGCACCATGCTTTTCTGGAATAGTTTGGGCACAAAAGAGTGAATAAATCAAGGCCCAGCGAACCTGTTTCTTTCTCTCAGATGGATTTTTCGGATAATAATCCAAAGGCAAGACATCCAAGGCCAGACCATGTGGTAAATTCAAATCCTGCTGGTAAGGTTTGATACAGGTAGTTTCCTTGTCACGAATGGTAATAAAAAGATTGCGGTCTACAAAATCCTTGTTACTCTTTGACAAGAAATAACGCTCATCTGCATAACGAGGCCATAATTCTGCTAATTTCTCATAATCTTTACGAGGCATAAAAAAGTCTAGGTCGTCATCCCAAGGAATAAAGCCCTTGTTTCGAAGGGCACCAATAGCACCTCCTCCACAGAGATAACAAAGTAAATCATGTTCCTTGCAAAAGCCCACAAAATATTCAGCCATCTCCAGACTACGAGCCTGAATTGCTTTTAAATCAGTCATATTGTTCATTATTCTTTCTATCGTATTGTTCCATTATACCACAAATAGGGGGTAAAAATCTATTGCAGACTGTAAAAAATCAAAGCCTGACTGCTAGATAAATAGCTATCAAACTTTGATTTTTCTGTCTTATCTTATCTCAAGCCCATCTGAGATAATTTATTCTGATATTTGTTTTGATCGACAAGTAAGCCCAAGCCTCCATAAACATCATAGGCATCTACCCAGTCACCCAGTTCTGGAATCGTCAATTTTTCAATACCATTTTGAGCTCCGTCTAGGAAAGACAAGCCATTTGTTAACAGGAAGGTATAAGGAACATTCGTTGAGGTCATTGCGAATACCTTGCCAAGTGCCTCTGAGCCCGTAAAGAGCTTGGTTGGATCTTTGATTTGCTGAAGAACTGCTGTCAGTACTTGTTGCTGTCTTTTGGTACGGCCGTAATCCGCCTCATCATCATCACGGAAACGAGCATAATTGAGCAAGGTCGAACCATTCATCTGCTGTTTTCCGACTTTGATGGTTTGGGTTGGAGACTCAGTCTCAGTAGCGTGTAAATCATCTCCAACTGTAGCTTCTGTTAGTTGGCGCCCATTCAATGTTGAAAATTGAGCATCAATCGTCACCCCATCAGGGAAAAGTGTGTCAATCGCTGTAGCAAAGGCCTGAAAATCGACCAAGGCATAGTACTTAATGTCCAAATCAAAATTATCTTTCAAAACTTGACGAACCATTTCTGCCCCTTTTTGCCCCTCTTGTTCTCCTAACTCATAGGCTACGTTTAACTTGTTATCCGTCTGTTTTCTACCGTTAATCACTTGACTGTAACCGTCTATATAAACCAAATTGTCACGCATGAAGCTGACCAGCTTAATTTTCTTATCCGAACCGCCAACATTTAATACCATAATAGAGTCCGTCCGCGTCTCAGCACTATTTTGACCGATTCGCCCATCTGTACCCATGATCAAAATATTAACTCCATCTCTGGTATCTTGACCATTAAAAACTTCTACTTGAGCTGCCCTGGCATTGACATTTTTATCTGGATTAGCATTGGTGTAACCTTTTAAAAACATAAAAATCATACCTAAGGCTAGACAAGCTAAGATAGCCAGTAAACCTGCGAAAATGCGCCCCCAACGTAGCTTCCGCTTTTTAGTTTTTTTCTTTGGAAGAGAATTGATTTTCTGGTATCTCTCAGAACGACTACGGCTATTATAAGAAGGAATCGAAGTGTTAGCACTTGTCTTTCTATAATCCTCTGTCAATTCCTGACTTTCTGAGGGAACGTCACTACTTGCCCTATTTAATTTGTCTTGCAAATAAGCAAATTCCTTTTTCTCTCGCTCATTGAGGTAGTGAATATTCTTAAGTAGATAGTCATAACGCAACTGCTCATGATGGCTTAAGGGATTTTCTTTACTCATCTTCTCTCCTTTCCATGGTCTGATATTGGATAAATAGGATAGGCACCCAGAATTTTATACTGGATTCCAATAGCTTCTAATTCTTTTTGGGCAAAGTGAACCAAGTCCTTATCAGTATAGTCCACATCGATAATGAAAAAGTATTCGCCTAGCGCTGTCTTGAGTGGACGACTTTCAATTTTTGTTAAGTCAATTCCTCGCCAAGCAAAGGTCGACAGGGCCTTATAAAGTGCACCTGGAAGGTTGTCAGGTAAGGTCAAGGCCAAACTCATTTTTTCAGTTTGTGCTTGCAAGGGAATAGTAGGAATTTCGGCTCCTAGCACCCAAAAACGTGTGAAATTGGCTTCCATTTCCTGAATATCCTCGGCAATCAGTTCCAAGCCATATTCTTCTGCAGAACTTCTTGGTGCAATGGCTGCATAAGGCTGGTCTGGATGTTCGGAAATAAAGCGGGCCGCATAGGCAGTACTAGCAGTCACCTCGATTTGTGCCTCTGGATACTGTTCAGCGATGAATTTCTTTCCTTGAGCCAAGGCCTGTGGATGTGAAAAAATCTTTTCAATCTTAGTATGACCTGGAACCACCATCAACTGCTGATGAATAGGCTGAACGATTTCTGCAACTGCTTGAATGCGAGCCTGATGAAAAAGGTAGTCCAAGGTTTCATGAACACTACCCTCAATAGAATTTTCAACTGGCACCACAGAATAGTCCACCAAGCCTTGCTCATAGGCCTTGATGACATCTGTAATATTGGCAAAGGCCTGCAATTCCTCATGAGGAAAAGCTGTCTGCACAACGTGGTGTGAAAATGATCCCTTGGGACCTAGATAAGCAATTTTCATCTCAGTTCCTCTATAATTTCCTCTGGGCTTAGATTGGTCACATCCAAAACCCGACTAGCCACTTCCTCATACCAAGCCTGTCTTTCTTGGAAAATAGTTGCTAATTCTTCCTTGCTATTATTTAGAAAAAGCGGGCGCTGATTGTCCTTATCAGCTGCGATACGTTGGTAGAGGGTTTCAAAATCTGATTTCAGGTAGATGTTATCTGTATTAGTCTTTAGTAAGTCACGATTTCTCTGAGAAACGACCACTCCTCCACCAGTTGACACGACTTGGTCTCTTTGTAGTATATCAGCTAGGACTTCTGATTCTACCTGACGAAAGGCCGCTTCTCCCTTTTCAGCGAAAAAATTCGCAATGGACATACCTAAGCGCTTCTCAATCAAGGCATCCATATCGACGTAATCTGGGTCCAATTCTCTTGCAATAGTGGACTTGCCAGCCCCCATAAATCCTAGTAATACCTTAGCCATGAATCAAGCTCTCCAAATCATCAAAGAAACTAGGATAGCTGGTATTGATAGCTTCAGCACGGTCAAGCTCCACTTCTCCATCTGCAACCAAGAGAGCTGCAATAGCCGTCATCATGCCGATACGATGGTCTCCAAACGTATTGACTCTAGCACCGTGAAGGGCGGTTTTCCCTTTGATAATCATTCCATCTGCCGTCGGAGTAATATCTGCTCCCATACTATTTAAAGCGTCTGCCACAACCTGAATGCGGTCTGTTTCCTTAACCTTGAGCTCCTCAGCATCCTTGATAACTGTTACACCTTGGGCCTGGGTCGCCAGAAGCGCGATAATTGGCAATTCATCAATTAAACGTGGAATCAAAGCGCCACCAATCTCTATTCCTTTCAAGTCAGAAGACTCAACAGTTAAGGTAGCAGATTTAGCGACTGGGTCAATTTCAGTCATTTCCAATTTTCCACCCATGGCACGAATGACATCGATAATACCGGTGCGCGTTTCGTTAATACCAACATTCTTCAGCACTAGACGAGAATTTGGAACAATCAAACCTGCTACCAGCCAAAAGGCTGCACTGGAAATATCTCCTGGAACAACCACCTTTTGTCCAGTCAGTTTTTGAGGTCCTTGGACTGTGATTTTCTTGCCATCCACACTTAAATGGCCACCAAATTGTTGCAACATATCTTCAGTATGATTACGGGTGCACTCTTTTTCGATAATAACAGACTCCCCCTGAGCCTGCAAGGCTGCAAACATCAAGGCTGACTTGACTTGGGCAGAGGCAATTGGCAACTCATAATGAATAGGTCTTAGGTTTTTCGTCCCTTTTAAGTGAAGGGGAGGCAGGTCTCGATCAGTTTGCCCTGAAATGCTGACGCCCATTTTTTTCAGTGGAAGGGTCACACGATCCATAGGACGTTTGGAAAGACTGTCATCTCCAAACATTTCTACTTCAAAGTCTGCACCAGCAAGAACACCTGAAATCAGACGAATCGAGGTTCCAGAATTTCCCATATCAAGGGCATTTTGCGGAGCTTTTAAGCCATCCATACCTACACCTTGGATGGTAACAACCCCATCTTTATCCTCAATCTCAACACCAAGGTCACGAAAGACTTGCATGGTAGAAAGGACATCTTCGCCACGTAATATATCATAAACCTTGGTCTCACCCTCAGCCAAACTTCCAAAGATAATGGAACGGTGGCTGATAGACTTGTCACCTGGAACGCGAATACTGCCATGTAAGTGGCGAATGTTTGTTTTTAGTTTCATACTGGACCTCATACTTGCAATACTTTTACTTATTTTATCATAAAAAGCCAGAAATTCCTTAAAAATTCCTGACTTTAGGATTGTTATTTTCTTATTTTAGCAATTCTGCAACTGGTTCAAAAACAATTTTTTCAATGTCAGAAAGGTAAATGGACAATTGTTGTTGCTTGGTAAAGAATTCTGACAAGAGGCTGTTCCCCTGAATCTGCTTACCAAAGCCTTCCATCTTCGCTTGGAAGGAAGCGTCTGGCATTTGACCTGTCTGTGCTAGTTTTTGAATTTCCTCTTGGAAAGCAACATATTCTGTAAAAATTTTGCTTGCCTCAGCATCTGCTGAAATCGCATCTTTAGCTGTTTTAACAGCCTTGTATTCTGGTAATTCGCGTAGACCGCGACTGAGTTCATTTGCACTATCGTAAATATTTGACATGATTTTCTCCTTATTCATTTCTTTTAAAATTACTAGTCACTCTGTGATCTTTATTATTGTGCAATCACTTTTATATGACCTCTTGAATGTCCATTGCTTAATTCCTTATCTGGTATATACTCTATCTTCAAAGTTCCTAAATTAGAACATGTTTTTATTTCATTTGACGTAAGATTATCAAAATAGTTATTTATCTCATCATCAGATAATGATGATTCAATCGATTTAACAATATCATGAAATACTTCTTTCATTCCTGCAACACCAGATTCACTATTTTCATTTGTCTGATTTATTGTTACATTGATTTTATCAGTATCATTTGCATGTAAAAGTTCCAAGTAGTATCCGTAGCTTGATGCGAAATATTTTATCTTTATGTTTCCTTTTTTGATATTTTCTAATGGGCTATTAGAATTTTTATTGTAGCTATTGATAAACTCATTAATAATTCTATCGTCTAAATACTTTGAATTGGTTTTCTCTTAACTTATTTCCTTGTTGGATGGTTCATTTTTTGTCTCGACACTTGATTCTGAATTAGTTTTCACATCCTTTTTAACAGCGTAAGCTCTAAGTAAGATAAAAGAAATAAAGATAATACCAAATATGAATCTAGGCTCTATTTTAGGCATATTTTTCTCCTTATTTGACAACGACTGTATAGTCGGTATTTTCTGTTATGAGGTGCTCGGCTCTTTCTAAATCTTGAGCATTTTTAAATGAGATTTGTAGAATCCCGTGAATATCCTCACGGTTTTCCTCATTGATGTGGATGTTAACCAAGGAAGTTCCACGTAGCAGTTCCAAAATTCGCAAGATAACATCTTCTTCATCGGGAACATCAACATAGAGGTCGTAAGAACTGTCCACACCGCCACGCTTATGAATTTCCATGGCCTGACGTTGCTCCCGCGCTTGATTGAAAAAGTTCCAGATTTGCTCTTCATCTCCCTTGCTGATGGCTTGTCCAACCTCATCTAATCGCTCCTTGAAATCCTCAATTCGATCTAGAATAGTTTCACGATTAGATAAGAGAATGGAAGTCCACATACCCGGCTCGCTTTCCGCAATTCGAGTCATATCTCTAAAACCACCGGCCGCAAAGCGTCTTGCCATCTCATGTTCTTGAGCATAGACCGCAGTCTGCTCCATGAGACTAGAAGCCAGAATATGTGGAAAATGGCTAATCTGAGAAGTCACTCGATCGTGCTCCTTGGCATCAATCTCGATAAAGCGAGCATGAAGACCTGAAAGCAAATCCTTCATTTCCTCAAGCGTGCCAGGGCTTGTCAGGCTCGAAGGGGTAAAGATATAATAGGCATTTTCAAAGAGATTGACATCCGCAGAAGCAGCCCCTGTCTTGTGACTACCAGCCATAGGATGGGCCCCGACAAAGCGAACAGGCTTGCCAGCCAAATACTGCTCTGCCGCATCCACAATAGCTGACTTGGTCGAACCAGCATCTGAAATAATGACACCTTCTTTCAAGTCCAAATTGGCCAACTCCTTAATAAAGGAAATGGTTTGCTTTATTGGCAAGCTGAGAATGATGATATCTGCCAAAGGAGCAAAACTGGCAAAATCATCTGTTGCACGGTCAATCATGTCTTCTTTCAAGGCGATATCTCTCGAAGCTTGACTGCGATTATAACCTAAAACTTCATAATCTGGATGATCGCGTTTGATACCAAGTGCCATAGAGGCACCAATCAGACCAAGGCCTGCGATATAGACTGTTTTTGCCATAGGAACTCCTTAATAGTTCTTTGTATAGTCTCGGTGTTGGGCTACCGCTTCTTTTAATTCCTCTAGATTGTCTGATGAGAATTTTTCGAGGATTTCTTGTGCCAGAACCGTTGCCACAACGGCTTCCATGACCACTCCTGCAGCTGGAAGGGCGGTCGGATCACTTCTTTCCACAGTTGCCTTGTAAGGCTCATGGGTTTCGATATCCACACTCATAAGAGGCTTATAAAGAGTAGGAATGGGTTTCATGACGCCACGAACAACAATCGGTTGCCCATTGGTCATACCGCCTTCAAAGCCGCCCAGATTGTTGGTACGGCGAGTATAGCCGTCTTCTTTAGACCAGAGAATTTCATCCATGACCTGGCTGCCCTTACGGTAACCAGCTTCAAAACCAAGACCAAATTCCACCCCTTTAAAAGCATTGATAGAGACAACTGCTTGGGCAAGTCTGGCATCTAATTTTCTGTCCCATTGGACATAGGAACCAAGACCAACTGGAACACCTCCGACGACTGTCTCCACAACCCCACCGATGGTATCACCGTCACGCTTGATTTGGTCAATATAATCCTTGATTTCCTGTTCCCTTTCTTGGTTGACAATAGAAACTTCAGACTGGGCAGCTCGTTCCTTAATCTCAGCAACTGTGAGATTCTCAGGAACATCGATTTCCTTGCCACCAAAGACTACGACATGGTTGGCAATCTCCATATCCAGCTCAGCCAAGAGGCGTTTGGCTACTGCCCCAACTGCCACCCGCATGGTGGTTTCACGAGCTGATGAACGCTCCAAGGAATTACGCAAATCATCAAAACGGTACTTGATGCCCCCAACCAAATCGGCATGACCTGGACGAGGATGGGTTATTTTTCGTTTGCTTTTAAGTCGCTCTTCAATGTCCTCCGCAGACATGATATCCAGCCATTTTTGGTGATCCTTATTGATGACATCCATGGTAATAGGCGCCCCTGTCGTCTTCCCGTGGCGAACGCCTGAAGTAAAGACAACTTGGTCGCTCTCAATCTTCATACGGCCACCACGACCGTAACCACCCTGACGGCGTTTAAGATCCTCATTGATATCCTCTGCTGTCAAAGGTAGTCCAGCTGGAATTCCCTCAATGATAGCCGTCAGACGGGGGCCGTGTGATTCTCCTGCAGTTAAATATCTCATACACTCTCCTTATTTTACCAAGTAGTCTTTCATCTCTTCCAGAGAAACTGGGTGAATAGTCGCTGAACCAAGCTCTGGTACCAAGACCAATTTCAAGGTATTGCCACGCGCTTTCTTATCATGAGTCAAAGCCTGATAAAGCTTGTTAACATCCCAGCTCTCATAGTCAACAGGTAGTCCAAATTTCTGACACATCTCTGTGATTGACTGGGTAATGCCAGCTGGCATGAGGCCTTTTTCCTCAGCAACCTTGGAAATCTGTACCATACCCATGGCCACAGCCTCACCATGCATAACCTTGCCATAACCGGCAGTTGCTTCAATGGCATGGCCAATAGTATGGCCAAAATTGAGGTAAAGGCGAACACCATTGTCCAACTCATCCTCAACCACCATCTTGCGCTTGACCTGACAAGAATGTTCAATCAAGGTCTCTGCATGTTCCAGAATGCTCTCAACAGAACCATCCAGCTCCGTCAAAAGAGTCCATAGTTCTGGATCCTCAATCAAGCCATACTTGATAACTTCACCCATCCCTTCAATCAACTCTCTTTTTCCAAGTGTTTCAAGGACAAGCGGATCAATCAGAACCCCGTCTGGCTGGGCAAAGGTACCCACCATATTTTTAGCAAATGGAGTATTGACGCCCGTCTTTCCACCGATTGAAGAATCCACCTGGGCAGTCAAACTAGTCGGAATCTGAACAAAGTGAATGCCCCGCATATAGGTAGAGGCTACAAAACCAGCCAAGTCCCCAACGACACCACCACCTAGGGCTACAATCCCATCACTGCGGGTCAGACCTTGCTTGACCAAAAATTCATAGACCTTCTGAACAGTGGTCAAATTCTTTCTTTCTTCACCTTCTAAAAAGTCAAATACAGCTACCTGAAAACCAGCATCTTCTAGGCTGAGTTTGACCTTCTCTGCATAAAGAGAAGCTACATGGTTGTCTGTTACGATGACCACTTTTTGTGGTTGCCAGAGTTCTCGCAACCATTGACCAGCCTGAGCCAGACAACCTTTTTCAATCTGAATATCATAAGGATGATGAGGAATATCGATTCTGATTTTCATAGGAGAATCTCCTTTTCTTTATTGGTATTTTTCTGTTAAAGACTGCCAAATCTCTTCTGTTGGCATTTCCTTGCCTGTCCACAGTTGAAAAGCTTCTGCAGCTTGATAGAGCAACATTCCCAGACCATTGACTGCTGGATTGCCCTGACGTCTAGCCCATTTCAAAAATGGCGTTTCAAAGGGTTGGTAAATGATATCTGCTACTAAAAGAGTTTCTGATAGGACAATGTTTTCAGGAACTGGAGATGATTGACCATCCATCCCTACACTTGTCGCATTGACCAGTAAATCAGACTCAGCAATCCTTTCTTTCAGTTCAGAAACATCTTCTAAAGCATACAAGTCCACTTTAAAGCCTGTTTGCTCCTGTAACTTGTCTAGATAAGGTCTTGTTTTTTCCAGGGAAACTGAACGAACAAAGACCGAAATCTGACTGACACCATCCAAAATAGCTTGTGCCAAAATGGACTTGGCCGCACCACCTGCACCCAGTAGGGTCATCTTCTTACCTGTAATTGTAAAAGAAGGCAAGCTCTTAAAAAATCCCTTGCCATCTGTATTATATCCAATTAAATTGCCATTCTCATTAACAACCGTATTGACCGCACCAATCAAGCGCGCTTCGTCACTCAGCTCATCCAAATAAGGAATCACTTGCTCCTTATAGGGCATGGACAGGTTGATGCCAAACATCTGGTAGCGACGAATATTGGCCACTGTTTCTGCCAAATCACCCGCTTCAATCTCCCAAGCCACGTAAGCACCATTGGTAGCTGTCGCCTCAAAGGCACTATTGTGAATAAAGGGGGAAATAGAATGCTTAATAGGATTGGCAACAACGGCAGCTAAACGTGTATAGCCATCAAGCTTCATCCAAAATCTCCCGAATTTTTTTCATGTTAGCTAAGGAAATCTGACCTGGGGCACTTGCCTCATCTAGACTAGCAAAAGACCAGCTAGAACCCGTCACATCCGCAGTGATACGAGAGACCTTACCCACCTTGCCCATAGAAATGGTCACATATTCCTGTTCAGGATTGAGGGTTTTAAAGCCTCGTGTATAGTTCATCAAGTCTAGCACATCCTGCTCCGTGTGAGCCATCACCGCGACCTTAACAAGTTTTGGATTTAGGCTCGTCAACTCTGACAAGATTTCCATCATATTTTCAGGTGTTTCTTGGAAATTATGGTAACTCAAAACGAGATTTGGGAAGTCCAACATTTCCTCAAAAACATCCTTGTAGCTATAGTACTCAAAATCAATATAGTCTGGTTGATAGAGTTGCGCCACTTCCTTGATTAGATGGATATATTCTTCTGGAGAAAGGTCGATTTCTCCCCCTTCAGAGCGAGTTCTCAGCGTGAAAACCAACTCACGGCCTGCGAATTTTTCAAAAATAGCTGGAGCTACCTGCAAAATCGCTTCCTTAGGCAGATAATCTGCACGCCATTCAATGATGTCGGCATCCAGATACCTCGTGGCGTCCAGAGCCTGGGCCTCCTCTAAACTTCTTGGCATTACTGAAACGATTAATTTCATTTACTAACCTTCATACTAATCACCTTGAGGTAATTACTACTTTCATCTTTTTTATTATAGGCAAAATCTGCTGGAAGACCGTATTTGTTTAAAATCTGGTAACTTCTTCCTGCAAAGCCTTTATCAATTTGTTCTGTAAATTTCTGACGGGAAACATTGGCAGCATTGGTGCTGGCAATGATGATTCCTCCCGGATTTAAAATCTCAAGACTCTGGGAAATCAACTTGTGATAATCCTTGACCACAGAGAAGGTCTGTTTTTTGTTCCGAGCAAAGCTAGGCGGATCTAGGACAATCACATCGTAGGTCAAACCTTTTCGTTTGGCATACTTGAAATATTCAAAGACATCCATGACTATAAAGCGATGGTCGTCTGTGCTGATTCCATTTGCCTGAAAATGCGCTTGAGACAATTCTCGTGAACGCTTGGCTAGGTCAACAGAAGTTGTCTGACTTGCTCCTCCCATGGCCGCAGCCACGGAAAAGGCAGCTGTATAAGAAAACATATTGAGCAAGGATTTACCCATAGCCAAACCATCGACCAAGCTCCCACGAACTTCATGCTGGTCTAGGAAAATCCCTGTCATCAAGCCATCATTCATAAAGACCTGATACAAGACACCATTTTCTAGAACAGTGAAAAAGTCAGGTGCTTCTTGACCATAAACATGGGCTGATTCATAGTCCAAACCCTTAAAGCGGATTTTCTCATAGGCCCCTAACACCTCAGGAAAAACCTGTCTAAAAGCTTCTGAGATAACCTTGCGAATCTGATAAACATAAGAGTTATACCAAGAAAAGACGACATAGTCACCATAGAGGTCCACTGTCAGACCCCCAAAGCCATCTCCCTCTTGATTAAAGAGACGAAAGGCAGTTGTCAAATCATCTTGATAGTAGGCGCTTCTCTTTTCTTTAGCTTGTCTAAATAGTGTTTCAAAGAAAGCTTGATTGAAGACCACCTTGTCCTTACTAACAAACCAGCCCAAGCCCTTGTTTTGCTGAGAAAGGTAGGCAGTACCAAGAAAGTTTCCTTCCTGACTCTGCACTTCTACTTCCTGATCCTTAAGATTGACATTCTCAAGATCACTGGCTTCTAGTAAAACTAGCCCCTTAGCGAGCTTCTTTTCAACCCTTTTGCTGACTCTTATTCTATTCATAACTACCATTATATCAAACTTTTAGACAATTCTCAAAAAAGAAACTACCCTTGCTTTTTTACTCTTCTTTTAAAAAATGGTATACTAATACTAATAAAAAACTAGGAAGTAAATGTGTGAAAAGCAATTTTAACAAAATCCAAAAAGCCATGGGTACCAGACTGGGTTTTGTCCTAACCCTTTTAATCCTCTATTGGCTCAAAACCTTATTAGCCTATGCCGTTGACTTTAATTTAGATATTCAAGTGGGCAAGTTGCAGGGAAATTACCTTGCCTTTATCGCCTTTTTCAACCCCCTTCCTCTAGGACTACTCCTGCTGGCTCTAGCCCTCTATGCTCGGTCAACCAAGATTTTTTATGGCCTGAGTATAGCTATTTATAGCCTTTTATTCATTTGGCTTTATTCTAACGTCTTTTACTATCGAGAATTTAGCGACTTTATCACAGCCAATACCATGAAGGTGGTCAGCAAGGTGTCTGTCGGCACTGCGGAACTAGAGTTACTGCGTCCCTGGGATTTCATCTATTTTATGGATTTCCCACTGCTGGCTTTCCTTTTCTATAAAAAATTCATCCAGCTGAATAGGAGACCCTTCAAATTCCGCTCCAGTGTTGCTATCACTGCTCTCTCAGCCCTGCTCTTTTCTGCTAATCTTTTCTTGGCAGAGATTGAGCGTCCCGATCTCCTGTCGCGAGGATTTTCTAATTATTATATTGTTCGTGCCCTTAGTTTGCCAGCCTTTTTAGGCTATAGTGCCAACCAATCCTATAGCGCTAATAAAGAACGGGCTAAGGCCTCTGAGACTGACCTTCAACCTATTACAGATTATATTCAAGAACATTCGGCTAAGCCCAATCCAGACTATTTTGGCCTGGCCAAAGGGAAAAATGTGATTTATCTCCACTTGGAGAGTTTCCAACAGTTCCTGCTTGACTATAAACTCAACCTAGATGGAACTGATCATGAAGTCACTCCCTTCCTTAATTCCCTCTACCATTCGCAATCTACCCTAGCCTTTTCGAATATCTTTAACCAAGTCAAGGCTGGTAAAACCTCAGATGCAGAAACCATGCTAGAAACCGGTTTGTTTGGACTTGACCAAGGTTCCTTTATGGTCAATTATGGAGGTACCAATACCCAGCAGGCAGCTCCTTTTATCCTATCAAAAAACGGCTATCAATCGAGTGCCGTCTTTCACGGTAATATCGGGACCTTCTGGAACCGAAATACAACCTACAAGCAATGGGGCTACCAATACTTCTTTGATGCTTCCTACTTCACCAAGCAAGACAGTAGCAATTCTTTCCAATATGGTTTAAATGATAAAATCATGATGAAAGATTCTATCCAATATTTAGAGCACTTGCAGCAGCCTTTTTATACTAAGTATATCACGGTGTCCAATCACTATCCCTATGCTAGCAATCTGACAGGCGATGAGCTTGGTTTCCCACTGGCTAAAACCAAAGATGAAACAATCAACGGCTACTTCCAAACAGCTAACTATCTGGATAGTGCTATCAAGGCCTTCTTTGACTATCTCAAAGAAAGTGGCCTCTATGAAAAATCCATCATCGTCATCTACGGAGACCATTATGGAATTTCTAACTCCCGCAATCC
Organism: Streptococcus mitis; assembly: GCF_002860865.1. Lineage (GTDB taxonomy): Bacteria > Bacillota > Bacilli > Lactobacillales > Streptococcaceae > Streptococcus > Streptococcus mitis_AT. Next base: position 251,902 of record NZ_PKIE01000001.1, on the reverse strand, counting down.
TGACCTGGCTCCCTTGATTGGCAAGACTTCTGAGAACTGGTCGAATTACGACAATGCCATGTTGCAACGAGTGCCTTTTATGGTGGTCATGCCTGGTTATGAAAAAGGGCAAATCATCAATACCTACGGTGGACAAATCGATATCTTACCAACTCTCGAACACCTCCTTGGTATTGAGTCCAATTCCTTCCTTCAAGTCGGCCAAGACCTTCTGTCTCCAGATCATCAAGAAATCGTTGCCTTTCGGACTGCCAATTCCTTCGTCACACCCAAATATACCAGCTACGACGGTCGAACCTACTATACTGAGAGCGGTCTTGAAATCAGCAATCTTGATGAACAAGCTCAGACTGAACTAGAAATTGTTCGTCAAGCAGCTAGTCAACAGCTAAAAATCAGCGACCAGATTCAAACTGGCGATTTGATCCGTTTCTACCAAGCAGATCATCTTGGAAAAGTTGATACAGAAAGTATTTCTTATCTCAATTCTTTACCAATTCTTCAAAAGATTGAGCAGGAAAAAGGTAGTCAATCAACCAGTCTCTTTAGCCAACGACAAGGTAAAACCAGTGCTGACCTTTTCAAGGCACCAAGTTACCAAGAACTCCATCCAGAGTCGGCAGAAACCAAATCAAAATCACAATAAAAGATGCTCTTCCGTCTTGGAGGAGCATTTCTTTTTATCAATGAAAATCAAAGAGCAAACTAAGAAACTAGCCTCAGATTAACTGTGATATTATAGGTAGAGAGGTTGTACCTGCAATATATGACTGTCAAGTTTAGTGGTGTAGATAGTAGAATAAAGATGAGAAGGCATAGAGAGAAGATAAATCACCTTAAGCAGGTATCTGGAAAATTTGATTTTATAGAGAATCCTTTTGTTACAAACTCAATATACTATCAATAAATAATATCATAGAAGCAACAATAATTATAATTTCACCTATTTGCATAATCCTATTTCGAACTCTAAATATATTTTCTATCAAAAATACTTGAAAAAGACACATTATAGGAATTAACGTTTTTGAAATTGAAAAATATCCAAATAAATAAACTATAAACAACAAAAATAGAAACTTGTTATATTTCTTATTCATGACAGTCCCCTCTTTATTTTTTGATTACCAATCTTAATCATTTACAACCACATTATAACAAACTACGAAATCCTTGTTAACAAATATTGCCATTTTTTAAAATTTTTTGTGATTCTTACTTCGATATTAATTTTAGATGACTTTTCGTCTATACTTAGGTGTGAACACAACAGTTCTACTTTGTGTACGATAAACTATGAGCCTTTTGTGCCATATTTTTCTCCTTTCGCTTTACAATTGGCTTGAACACCTTCATTGTATCGCGTTTGGAGTTTTTTTGTCTCGCACCTAACTGAGCGAGACGGACTGCAAATCACATAATTAAAAAAGTTGGAGCTCAGTACTCCAACTTTTTCTATTAAAATGTTTGGCGTTTTGCTTTACGCTCTGCACGACCACGTGCGCGATTTTCAGCGCGCTTGGTCTTGCGGCGTTTTTCATCAACCGCCCATTGAATTTTCTTCTTATAACCTGGTTTGACTTTTTTCTTTTTCTTTTTAACCAAACCAATCATTTCGATATCAAGTTTATCTTGTTTTTTCTCACGGTTGGCACGACGATCACGGTCATAAGTATCTTGAAATTCCCCGTCTTTGACCATTTTAGGAGTAAACTTGATTCCCAATTTCTCCAACTCACGGATATCCGAGTCATCACTTGGCTGATAAAGGGTAATAGCTGTACCTGGTAGGCCATTTCGTCCAGTACGACCAACACGGTGAACAAAGAAAGATAAATCTTGCGGAATGGCATCATTGATGACATGGCTGACACCTTCAATGTCAATCCCACGCGCTGCCAAGTCTGTTGCGACAATGTACTCAAAATCCAGATTTTTCACCTGGTTCATGATACGCTTGCGTTCACGAGGGGCAATATCTCCATGAATCTTCGCTACCTTCAAGCCTTGAGCAGTCAGATATGAATGCAATTCATCAGCACGCATTTTAGTGTTAACAAAAATCATTGCCAAATACGGTTGCATCAACTGAGTTAACTGGTAAATTTGAGCATTCTTGTCACGTCCCTTTGTAGAAATCAACCAATTATCAATGGTATCAGAAATGACCGTTTTGGTCTTGATTTTCTCCATAACAGGATTTGACAAGTATTTTTTCAAGAATGGTTGCAGTTTTTGTGGGATAGTCGCTGAGAAGACCATGAATTGCAAGTCTTTTGGAAGGCTTCCAGCAATCTTATCAACAGTTTCCAAGAATCCCATATCCAAGGTCATATCTGCCTCATCGACCACAAAGGTCTTAGCCTTGTGAATAGCTAGGTCACCAGACTTAACTAAGTCATAAATACGGCCAGGCGTTCCGATAACAATATGAGGCTGGTTACTTGCCAATTTGTCAATCTGGCGAGCCTTATCCGTACCACCCACATAATTAACCACACGAACTTCGACATCTGAGTGGGCTGCAATCTGACGGGCTGCTTGGTAAATTTGAGTAGCTAATTCACGGCTCGGTGCAGTAATGACTGCTTGAACACTATCGTCGGCTTCATCTAATTGCTGGAAAATCGGCAATAGGAAAGTGTGAGTCTTACCCGAACCTGTTTTTGATTCACCGACTAGGTCACGACCTGTCAAAACAATAGGAATCAACTTGTCTTGCACCTCTGTTGGAGTTGTAAATTTCAACTCCTCCAAGGCTTCACTAATATATTTTTTAAATTGAAATTTCGTAAATGACATAATATCCTCGATTCTATCTATCCTATCAATTATACCATATTTTATTCCATTTCAGTAGTCTCACTTATTTAGGCTATTTCTAGTAGCTTCTCTAGTAAAAAAGGCTGGAATTTGTGAATCCCAACCTCTTTTCAGTCATTATTTCCAGTTTAAAATAGCATTCAAGCCATAGTGATCACTCACTTGTGGACTCTTGTTACCATCAAATACGACATGTAAATTTTCCACCGCTAACTCCTTGGTAGTAAAAACATAGTCGATTCGAAGGGGTTCAGTGTTCCCCTTCCATCCATCAATTTCTGGTGGAACAGTATAGCTACCACTTTTATCTTGAGCAACTTCAAATGCGTCTTGTAAGCCTAATGGACTAGCTAAAATAGCTTGGTAACCTTCCTGACCAGCTGGATTGTTGAAATCTCCAGCTAGCAAAAGCGGCTTGTTCAATTCTTTCAAGACAGCTTCAAATCGTGCCCATTCTTCTTGGAAACCTTTATCCCACCAAGAAAGGTGGACACTGGCAACTGCAAGGTCCTTGCCATCAACTACAGTTTCAGCCAGGGCGACACGGCGAGTATGATAGTCTGTTGGATCATCCACATCTGAAACCAAAATTTCTCTTGCTTCAATAGGTGTTTTAGACAAGATAGCCACACCTTCATGGTAGCGGTCATAACCAATATGGTTATAGGCCCAAGTCCAGTAGTAATCTTTCCCTTGCTCTGACAACTTTTCAACCAAAAGTCTAACATAATGGTCTTGGTGAATAGGCTCAGCTGCTGGCAAAGCTTGATAAAGGTCATTAACCTCCACCACTGGCGAAGTGATCTCCTGATTGATTTCTTGGAAACAAATCAAATCATAGTCTTTTTCAAGAATATCCTCAAGCAAAATCTGGAATTTTTCCTCTGCTTCTTTCTCCATCCAACTGTGAGTATTGAGTGTTAAAAATTTCATTCTTTTCTCCCAAAATAAGAGGTTGGAATACAGCTTCCAACCTCAAGTATATTACAATTCTACTTTAGCAACTGCTGTTTTAGCTGCAAGAGAACCTGTTTTTTCTAATTTAACTGATTTAATTGCATCACCATTTGTGAAGACAACTACTGTTGAAGTTTCACGTCCTGCTGCACGGATAGCATCCAAGTCAGCTGTGACAAGAAGATCTCCTGCTGCAACTTTTTGTCCTTCAGCAACATGAACTGTAAATGGTTTACCTTCAAGACTTACTGTGTCCAAACCAATGTGAACCAATACTTCAAGACCTGCTTCAGTCACAATACCAAGAGCATGTTTTGTTGGGAAGATGCTTGATACAGTACCTGAAACTGGAGATACAATGTTTCCATTTGCAGGTTCTACTGCAAATCCATCACCCATCATTTTTTGAGCAAATACTGGATCTTTTACTTGTTCCAAAGCAACAACTTGACCGTCTGCTACTGAGTAAACTTCCTCAGTAAGACCTTTGAAGTGAACAGTGTTTTGTTGTGCTTCAGTCATTTGGCTTGGAAGAGTTTCAGGAATGATTTCACCTGAATCAAGGATATCTTGGATATCAGATTTCAATACGTCTGCTTTTGGACCGTAGATAGCTTGAACTCCTTGTCCTTTCATGACAAGACCCATAGCTCCTTCTGCTTTCCATTGTTCTGCATCACCGACTTTGTCAGCATCTTTTACAGTTACACGAAGACGAGTCATACATGCATCAACATCAACGATGTTTGCACGTCCACCAAGAAGGTTAATAATGTTTACAGCTTGAGAGCCTGCTGCAACTTTCACTTCGCTACTAGCTTCTTCTGAACCTTCAGCAGTTTCGTAATTTCCGTTACGTCCTGGAGTGGCGTAGTTGAATTTTTGAATCATGAAGTTTGCGATAAAGTACATGATTACGGCAAAGAGAACAGTTACCCAGATAAAGTTAACGATATCCATACCAATACCAGCATTAATTGCTAGTGGTGTACGAGTCAAGAATTCAATTGAACCGAATGAGTGGACACGTAGGTTTACTACGTCAGCCATAGCGAAGGCAGCACCTTGAACAAGTGAGTAAACAAGATACATAGGTGTTGCGACGAACATGAACATGTATTCGATTGGTTCAGTAACCCCTGTCAAGAATGTTGCAAGAGCTGTCGCAATCATCATACCTTTATATTGATGTTTCTTATCAGCATCGACATTACGGTAGATAGCAACGATCATACCCATCAAGATACCGAATGAACCGATCATTTGTCCAACTTTGAAACGAGCTGGGTGAACAGTATCTAACAATTGTTGGTAGTGACTTGCATCTGTACCTTTAAGGTTAACAAGGTCTGTTACCCATGCAAGCCATAGTGGGTCTTGACCAAATACTTGACTACCTTTAGCTGCACCAGTTAAAATGTCATAAGTACCACCAAGAGCTGTGTAGTTCATTGGGATAGTCAACATATGGTGAAGACCAAATGGCAAGAGCAAACGTTCCAAAGTACCATACAAGAATGGTGCAAGGATTGGAGCAGTTTCTTGTGAGTTGGCAATCCAGATACCAAAGCTATTGATACCTGTTTGAACTACTGGCCAGAAGGCAGCAAGTAGAATTGCAGCGATTGCTGAACGAAGAATAACTACAAATGGTACGAAACGTTTCCCGTTGAAGAATGAAAGTGCATCAGGAAGTTTACGGAAGTTGTAGTATTTATTGTAAGCAGTTGCCCCTACAAAACCTGAGATAATCCCTACAAACACACCCATGTTCAATGCTGGAGCTTCAAGAACACTAATGAAGTAATCAGCAACTTTGATTGAACCACCAAAGAGAGTTGTGACCATAGCATCTGGATTTTTCAACATATCTCCTGATACACCAAAGATTGTACCAGTGATACGGTTAATCAAGATGAAGGCAAGACCAGCGGCGAAAGCACCACCAGCACGTTCTTTAGCCCAGCTTCCTCCAATTGCTAGGGCAAACAAAATGTGAAGGTTACCGATAACCCCCCAACCAATTTGCTCAAGAATTCCACCTGTAACTACAAGTGGTGCAAAAGTTGGGTTAATCATTACGATAGACTTACCGATTGAAATCATCAAACCAGCAGCCGGCATAACCGCGATAACCACCATCAAAGCCTTACCGAATTTTTGCCAAAACTCGAAAGACAAGACATTTTTGAATGTATCTTTCATCATTCAAATCTCCTTTATTTTTATTTAGGCAAACGTTTTACGAAAACGTTTGCACTTTCTATAATTCAATTATACCACTTTAATTTTTTTTGTAAAGGCTTTTATAAAAAAAAAGTAGACTTTTTTCTAAAATTTTTGTAGTAAAAAAGGAGATATTAAAATCTCCTCAAATATACTTCTATTTTAGATTTTCAGGAATCGGCGCATTGAAATTCCTGATCCGATTGAACCGATAAAAATTCCAATCACAAATAATAAGGCAATCATCAGTGGACTGAATACTTCTGGTGATATCATTGAAAGGTTCTGACCAACCAATGACTTATTAACAGATTGGTAAACCATTTTATAGACAATAAATACCAGAACTGATGGAAGTGTTGCTCCAAGCAAACCAATGAAGGCACCTTCAAGCAAGAAAGGTCCGCGGATATAGCCATTCTTAGCACCTACTAAACGCATGATTTGAATTTCACGGCTTCGTGAAATAATGGTGATACGTATAGTATTAGAAATCAAGAACACCGCAATGAAAATCAATAATCCAGCGATAACTAGTCCCCAAACACGAATAAATGAGGCTAACTTAAACAAGCGTTCTGTATTAGCACCACCATCTTGAACTTCTGATACACCTTCGATTTTTTTAGCCTCTTCTGCTACTGTCTTTACATCACTTGGTGTATTTGTATCAACGATATATGCATCATAGAGAGGATTGGCATCGCCTTCAAAGATTTTCCAGTTGTCCCCCATTGTTTCTGTCAACTTTTCATATTGTTCTTCTTTACTTGAAAACGTAACACTTTTAACGGTTGACATACCTTTCAAAGCATCATATACCTTATGGTAGTCGTTATTTGTAACAGTTTGACCTTCTTTTTCAATGGTCTCACTATTATCAGCTACGTCCTTACGAATGTATACCATTACTCGGACATTATTTTCGATATCTGTAGCTAGTTTAGCCGTATTAAAGATAACAGATGCAAATATTGCAACCAAGGTCAAAGTAATCATAACTGAACTAACAGCAGCTACTGTCATCCAGCCATTTCGTTTCAAACTTTTTAACGATTCAAATAAATGACGAAAAAATCTACTAATCATCGTATCCATATTCTCCTTTAGCTTCGTCACGAACGACACGGCCATTTTCAATGGCAATGACACGGTGGCGCAAGGTATTTACAATCTGACTGTTGTGGGTAGCCATCAAGACAGTTGTACCTTGGAGATTGATGCGTTCCAGCAAGTTCATAATTTCCCATGAATTATCTGGGTCCAAGTTTCCTGTTGGTTCGTCCGCAATCAATACTTTTGGATTGTTTACAATGGCACGTGCAATTGCAATCCGTTGCTGTTCTCCCCCTGAAAGTTCATTTGGGAAAGAACGAACCTTATGCTTCAATCCAACCAAGTCTAAGACTTCCATAACACGTTTTTTGATATTACGGCGACTTTCTCCAATTACCTCCATTGCATAAGCAATATTTTCATAAACGGTTTTCTTTGGTAACAGTTTATAATCTTGGAAGACAACCCCAACACTACGACGTAGGAGAGGAACATCTTTCTTTTTAATTTTAACCAGATTAAAACCAGCAACAGATAAGCTTCCTTTTTCGATTTTTACTTCGCGATACAAAGAACGAATAAAGGTTGATTTCCCAGCTCCTGAAGGTCCTACGATGTAAACAAATTCCCCTGGTTGAACGCTTACCGAAACACCACGTAGGGCAGTCGTTCCGTTGTCGTATTTTTTGACGACATCTCTCATTTCAATAATTGACATGTGAGTTCCTTTCTATCTTAGCTGATTCTCCACTTGAGATAGGCATCAATAAAACCATCTAGGTCTCCATCCATAACCTTATCTACTTGTGCAACTTCAAAGCTAGTTCGGTGATCTTTTACCATAGTATATGGCGTAAAAACATATGAACGGATTTGGCTTCCCCATGTGATTTCCTTTTTCTCACCCTTGAGGGAATCAACTTCCGCTGCTTTCTTTTCTTGCTCCATTTGATAGAGCTTAGCCTGCAACATCTTCATGGCACGATCTCTATTTCCATACTGGGTACGATCGACCGTTGACTGGACAACAGTCCCAGTTGGAATGTGTGTTAAACGTACACCTGTTGAAACCTTATTGACGTTTTGTCCACCAGCACCACCTGAACGGAAGGTGTCCATCTTGATATCATCTTCACGGATTTCCACTTCAATGGTATCATCCAACTCTGGCATCACTTCTACAGATGTGAAAGAGGTATGGCGACGTTTAGCAGAGTCAAATGGTGAAATTCGCACCAAACGGTGTACCCCCATTTCTGACTTGAGAAGACCATAGGCATTAGGTCCTTCAAATGATAAGGTTACTGACTTGATACCAGCTTCATCTCCTGCTTGGTAATCCAATACTTCCACTTTAAAGCCTTTAGCATTTCCATAGCGAGTGTACATACGAAGCAACATATCACCCCAGTCCTGAGCCTCAGTACCACCGGATCCTGGATGGATTTCCAAGATGGCATTATTATGGTCATAAGGTTCTGACAAGAGCAAGGTCATCTCGTAACTGGTCATCATCTTATCAAGTTCTGACAACTGTTCAACCAATTCTTCATGTACCGACTCATCTTCAGCTAAAAAGTCTAATAAAATTTCAACTTCATCCTGCAACTCTTCCATCTTATGGAAAGTATTGTAAGTGTTTTTTAATTCATTTAATTCTTGCGACGTTTTTTGGGCCGCGATATTATCGTTCCAAAAATCAGGTTCTGTCATCTTGTTTTCCAAGATAGCAATCTCTTCCTCTAAACCTTCGAGGTCAAAGAGACCCCCTGAAAGAAGCTAATTTTTCACGATTTGCGTCAATTTTCTGACGAATTACTGAAATGTCCATAAATACTCCTTTTTTACATTATTTCATTATAGCATATTTTATCATTTCTTTCCATCTTTTGCTCTACTCCTCTTTTCATGAAAAAAGAAGCCTTTCGGCTTCCCTTTTTACAAGACTTTTGCTGAAGTACGAGTAATCTCTTCTACTTGAATATTCTCTGATTCAAATTTTTCTTTCAAGGCTGGTAAATCAATTGATCCATCGATTTGAACTTCGATAATGACCTTACCATCCTTACGCGGAATATTGACTGTATGAGAGATATTCAAATTTTCTTCTACAATCAAAGAAACAATCTTTCCGAGTACACCAACTTCATTTTCCGTAACAAAGCGTACACGAATCCCTTCTTCGCCATAACCTGCGATTTCAAGAAAGGCTTGGAAAACGTCACGGTCCGTAATAACCCCATAGACTTGATGGTTATCTACGACAGGAAGAATACCAATCTTGTTTTTCAACATCAGATAAGTTGCATCCTCTAGACTCGCATAGCCTGAAACAGTGACAACATCACGAATCATCACATCTTTTACTTTTGTCTTATTTAGAAGATAATTCATCTCATAGATAGAAAGACTTGTTGCTTTGGATGGACTAGCTTGGGCAATGGTTCCCTCAGTTACCAAACCAACCAATTGATCATTTTCGATAACAGGCAAGCGGTGCAACCCTTGCTCTCTCATCAAATCTGCTGCATGAGATACTGTTGTATCTGGACTAATATAAACTACCTTGCGGGTCATAAAATCTTTAACTGCCATGAGACTTCTCCTTTTCTATTCTTATCCCTATTATACAATCTTTTTGTAAATCTATCAAACGCTTACATTTCTTTTTCAAAATTCAGAAAAGTATGAATAAGCTAGCAAAAAGAGCTCTGAAATCGAGCCCTGTGAATGAAGGGTAGATACGCTTCATTCGATTTTATTTCAATTATCAGAAGCTAACCTTCCAGTGCAGATGAGAATTGCTTCGCAATCTCTATTCACCGACTAAAAAGGTCCCCCGGACTATAATGATGATTACTTCGTAATCCTCATCCACCGACTAAAACAATCCAGTGGATTTGATAATTGCTTCGCAATCTTCATCCGCCGACTAAAAAGGTCCCCCGGACCTTTTTAGCCACCTAGATATGCTTTTCTGACTTCTTCTGATGAAGCGAGTTCTTTTCCTGTTCCTGATAGAACGATTTTCCCTGTTTCCAATACATAGCCTCGGTCAGAGATTGCGAGTGCTTTATTGGCATTTTGTTCAATCAAGAGGACGGTTGTTCCTTGTTTCTGGATGTCTTGAATGATATCAAAAATCTCTTGGATAAAGATTGGGGCAAGTCCCATTGATGGTTCATCTAAAAGAAGAAGTTTTGGTGTTGACATGAGGGCGCGTCCCATGGCAAGCATTTGCTGTTCTCCCCCTGAAAGAGTAGCTGCATCTTGGTTCTTCCGTTCTTCAAGACGAGGAAAGCGTGAGAAAACTTTCTTCAAGTTGGCTTGATTTTCTTCACGATTTTTCTTTAAGAAAGCTCCCATTTCAAGATTTTCCATAACAGTTAAGCCAGGAAAGACGTGGCGTCCTTCTGGAACTTGTGAAAGACCACCTGCCACGATTTTTTGAGCTGGCATTTTTTGGATTTCTTGACCTAAAAATTCAATCTTTCCTGAACTCGGTCTAACCAAACCAGACAAGGTACGGAGAATGGTTGTCTTACCTGCACCATTGGCACCGATAAGGGAAACAACCTCTCCTTCATTTACTTCAAAGCTTACATCACGGACTGCTTGGATCATACCGTAATGCACAGAAAGATTATCAACTTTTAACATAGACATTAGGCTTCACCTCCTAGATAAGCTTCGATAACGCGTTTATTGGTCTTAATTTCGTCTGGAGTTCCCTGAGCAATCAAACGACCATATTCAAGTACGTAGATACGTTCTGTCACTTCCATGACCAGATTCATATCGTGTTCAATCAGCATGATCGTAATCTTAAATTCATCTTTGATACGACGAATTAACTCAGTCAATTCGGCTGTTTCCTGTGGGTTCATACCTGCTGCTGGTTCATCTAAAAAGAGAATTTTAGGTTCCGTAGCGAGAGCACGAACAATTTCCAAACGACGTTGTTGTCCGTAGGCAAGATTTTTAGCAAGAGTTTCTGCATCACCATCTAAATCAAAGATTTTCAACAATTCCAAAGCCTTAGCCTTTAATTCTTTTTCACTCTTGTAAAAAGCTGGTAAGCGTAAGAAACTAGCAAAAACATGTTGTTTGTGATGGTTGCCAAAAGCAATCAAAACATTGTCCAAAACTGTTAAATCTTTAAAGAGTCGAATATTTTGGAAAGTACGTCCAAGTCCCAAAGAAGCAATCTTATAAGGTGACTTTCCATTCAAAAGGTGACCATCTAGGGTTACTGTTCCCTCGCTTGGTTCATAAACACCGGTCAAAAGGTTGAAAAGAGTGGTTTTCCCAGCTCCATTTGGACCGATTAGTCCAACCAATTCCCCTTCGTTCAATTCAAGAGTCACATCTCCAACAGCTGTTAGACCGCCAAAATGTTTGGTTAACTGTTTTACTTCAAGTAATGCCATTAGTTTTGTTCCTCCTTCTTAGATTTTTTAAAGAAACGTGATAGGCTCAATTCCCATGTCCCAAGTAGTCCACCTGGTCTGAAAATCATTACCAATACCAAGGCCAAAGCATAAATAATCATACGCACACTAGCAACATCTTGGAGAAGCATATTCAAAATTCCAAGAACAATAGCTGAAACAATAGCACCTGTAATGGAACCAAGTCCACCAAAGACAACAATGATCAAAACGTTGATTGAGTTGATGAAAGTGTAATCTTTCGGTACAACTGAACCGATAAATCCTGCCTGAAGTGACCCTGCAATACTTGCAGTAATAGCACCAAAGACGAAGGCGATGATTTTAATCTTAGTCGTATTAACCCCAACTGACTCAGCAGCGATTTCATCCTCACGAACAGAGAGAGTTGAACGACCAATTGGACTACGCAAGAAGTTCAAGGTTGCAATAGTTGTAATCACGACAAAGAAGTAAACCATTTGCCAAGTTGTAAAGTTAGGAATTCCCAAGATACCTGCCGCACCATTTGTAAGGCTTCCGCCATTGATGATAAAGATACGGATAATTTCAGAAACACCTAGAGTCGCTACCGCAAGATAGTCCCCCTTCAAGCGCAAGGTTGGAATTCCGACAAGCAAGGCAACTGCTCCTGAAAGCAAAGCCCCTACAAGCATAGCTCCAAAGAAGGCACCGTAGGTTGGTGATTTAGAACCAATAATAGCTGCTGCATAGGCACCAATCGCCATGAAACCAGCATGACCAAGTGAAAATTGGCCTGAAAAACCAACGATTAAGTTGAGACCAACAGCCAGAATAATATTAATTCCGATTTGTTGCAAAATCTGAACATAGAATAGGTTGAGTACTCCGACTGAAACCAGTACACTAATCAAGCCATAGCCAGCTAACAAAAGGAGTAACCATAGAATATTAACTTTTAAATTTTCCTTCATCGTTTACACCTTCTCTTTCACATTTTTACCAAGGATACCAGCTGGGCGGACAATCAAGATCAACAACAAAATTCCATAAACAATGGCATCACGGAAGTCTGACATCCCAAAGGCTGTCGCAAAGGTTTCCAATAGACCAATCACAAAGCCACCAAGAGCCGCACCAGGAATAATCCCGATACCACCAAGTACTGCGGCAACGAAAGACTTAAGACCTGGAGTAACCCCCATCAAAGGCTCAAGAGAGTTATAATAAAGGGCAATCAAAACACCAGCCGCACCCGCAAGAGCTGAACCCAAAGCAAAGGTAAAGCTGATAGTACGGTTTACATTGATCCCCATCAATTGCGCCGCATCGCTATCTACGGATACTGCACGCATGGCTTTCCCCATCTTGGTCTTTTGAACAATGACTTGTAATAAAATCATCAAAATCAAGGAGATGGCCAAAATCATTAACTGCACGTTTGTTAGGCTAACTGGTCCCAAATCATAGCGAACTGTTTGAATCGCTTGAGGGAAGGCACGGGTATTGGCACCAACCAGATAGACCATGCCATACTCCAATAGGAAGGAAACCCCGATAGCTGTAATCAAAACAGCAATACGAGTAGAGTGACGCAAAGGTCGGTAAGCAAGGAACTCAATCACGACACCAAGAATGGCCGTCGCTAGCATAGCTACAATAAGCGCTACAAAGAAATTCATTTGGAAAGAATTAATCAAGAAATAACCGATAAAGGCTCCCATCATATAAATATCACCGTGGGCGAAGTTGATGAGCTTGATAATTCCGTAAACCATGGTATATCCTAGTGCTAACAGCGCATAAACACTACCTAGAATCAAACCATTTACTAGTTGTTGGAGCATAAGATTCACTCTTTCTATTTATAATTTTGAGGGTTTCCCCTCACTTTTTGATAGGTTCTTAAACATCGAAACAGGGAGTGAGTCAAAGGCTCATTCCCTATTTCAACATTTTTCTATTATGGTTTTACAACTTCTGCTGCTTCAACCTTACCATTGTTCATGGTCATCATGTAAGCAGTTTTGACTGTGTTGTGGTCTGCATCGAAGCTTGTTTGACCAGTTACACCTTCAAAATCTTTTGTTTTAGCAAGGTTATCCTTGATTTCACCTGAGTTTTTAGCACCTTTTGCTGCGTTTGCTACAAGGTGAACTGAGTCATAAGCCAAGGCTGCAAATGTTGAAGGCTCTTCGTTGTACTTAGCACGGTAAGCATCAAGGAAAGCTTTTGCTTTAGCTGAAACTTCTACAGTAGTTGAGAAGCCTGAGATAAAGTAGATGTTTGATGCTTTTTCAGCAGTTGCTTGTTGTACAAACTCTTCACCGTTGAATCCATCACCACCAACGATTGGTTTATCAATTCCCATACCACGCGCTTGGTTTACAATTTTACCAGCTTCAGTGTAGTAACCAGGGACGATGATAGCATCAAAGTCTTTCCCTTTCATTTTTGTAAGGGCTGCTTGAAAGTCTGTGTCACCTGCTACGAAAGTTTCATCTGCAACGATTTCACCCTTGTAAGCTTCACGGAAGGCTTTAGCAATACCTTTAGCATAGTCGCTGGCATTGTCAGTGTAAAGAACAACTTTCTTAGCGTTTAATTTTTCAGTAACATAGTTTGAGATAATTTTTCCTTGGAAGCTATCTTGGAATGTTCCGATAAAGAGGTAATCTTGACCTTTAGTCAATCCATCTTGAGTCGCACTTGGCGAAATCAATGGAACACCTGCTTTTGTAGCGTTAGCTACAGCAGCTGCAGTTGCACCAGATGTCGCAGGTCCTACGATTGCTGATACCTTAGATTGGGTTACTAGGTTAGTTGTTACTGAAGCCGCCTCAGCAGTTTCAGATTTATTATCTTTATCAACTACTTCGATTTGTTTTCCGTCGATACCACCTGCTGCATTGATTTCATCAACGGCAAGTTGGGCACCTTTTTGTTCAGATGTTCCGTAGGCAGCTACGGCACCAGTTTCTTCGAAGTTAAATCCAATTTTGATTGTCTTTTCCTCTACTGAGTTACCAGCAGCGTTTGACGCTCCAGACTTCACTTCTCCACAGGCTGCAAGAAGTGCTACACTTGCAAGCGCCACAAACGATAGGGCAAATTTTTTCTTCATCTTTTTTTGTCTCCTTATTTCTTAAATAAATAGCATGTTAAGAATATACCGAATTATCAGAAAATTGTCAACACTTTTCTTGAACTTTTTCGATGATAACGTTTTCCTCTCGATGAAGATTGCCCACAAAGGGTGTTTCCAGCTCTTGGATATGACAAACCCTGACTTTTTTTATAAACTTTTCCTTGCCCAAGCGCCCGACCAATTGCTCCATTTCTTGAGTTGGAACATAGAGTTGTAAGTAACGATGTTTCTTGGAATGATAGGTAATATCTCCATAATCCTGCAATTTTTTGGCATCACGATTATAGTAAAGATAGATAATCAAGCCAGATCGATTGACTTTTTCAAACATGATAAATCCTCTTTCTAAGAAATCTCTCCCTATTATACCAAAAAAAGCAAACCCAGTCGAGTTTGCCTTCTTTGATCATTAATTCAATGAATTGTTGGCCATGATTTCATCAATAAAGCCATATTCAAGTGTTTCCTGGGCGCTCATCCAGTTATCTCGTTCTGCATCTGCATGGACTTTTTCGATTGACTGACCTGAATTTTCAGCCAAGATTTTTTCCAAAGTATTACGAGTTTTAAGCAAGTGTTCTGCAGCGATCGCCATATCAGTTTGTTGAGTACCACCACCTGTACCACCCATCGGTTGGTGGATCATATACTCTGCATTTGGAAGCATGAAACGCTTGCCTTTTGCTCCACTTGATGCGATGACAGTCCCCATAGATGCAGCCATTCCCATAACAATGGTTTGGACATCTGCCTTGATAAAGTTCATGGTATCAACGATTGCCAAACCAGCTGAAACGGAACCACCAGGTGTATTGACATAAAGGTAAATATCTTTTGTACTATCTTGGGCATCCAAGAAAAGCAACTGTGCAATAACTGAGTTAGCCATATTGTCTTCAACTGGGCCTGTCAGCATAATGATGCGGTCTTTGAGAAGACGTGAGTAAATATCGTAGGAACGTTCCCCACGGCTTGTTTGTTCAATAACTACAGGAATCATTCATTTCTCCTTTTGAGTTTTAATTTTGTTGGTCAAATGACTGAAGATAAGACTATTATAATATCTTGGTCAAAAAAGGTCAAATTTTTGCTCTGTTTTCATCAGACAGAAACAAAAATTCAACCCCCTTTCACGACTGGAAATACTTTTCCAAATCATTCTTCTTTTCGATGTTATTTTGTACCGAACAAGCGGTCTCCAGCATCTCCAAGACCTGGAACGATATATCCGTGTTCGTTCAAACGTTCATCCAAGGCTGCTGTAAAGATTTCTACATCTGGATGAGCTTCTTGAAGGGCTTTAACACCTTCTGGAGCAGATACAAGGCAGACAAATTTGATATTTGATGCGCCACGTTTTTTAAGAGAATCAACAGCCAAGATTGCTGAGCCACCTGTTGCCAACATTGGGTCTACCACAAAAATTTGACGTTGGTCAATATCTTCAGGCAATTTCACTAAGTACTCAACTGGTTGAAGCGTTTCTTCATCACGGTACATACCGATGTGGCCAACCTTAGCAGCTGGAACCAAGCTCAAGAGTCCATCAACCATCCCGATACCTGCACGCAAGATTGGAACGATGGCCAATTTCTTACCTGCCAATTGTTTTTGAACTGTTTTTGTGATTGGTGTTTCGATTTCCACATCTTCTAGTGGAAGATCACGAAGTACTTCATACCCCATCAACATTGCAATCTCATCTACTAGCTCACGAAAAGCTTTTGTAGAAGTATCTGTACGACGCAAGATTGACAATTTGTGTTGAATCAATGGATGATTAATAACTTCAATTTTTCCCATTTTTGGAATTCCTTCTTTCAATTTATTCTTCTTATTATACCAAAAAACGGTTTAAAAATCTTTCTAAACCATTTATTTTTGATAATTTTTACATTAAATCCGCCTCTTTAAGAGCTGCCTGCACTGTCTCAAGTGGTAAATGGGTTAATTCTGTTCCCTTTTCTTGATAAAGGTATTGGGCATAGTCGTCCATTCGGTACTGGTTGATATAAACCACGCGCTTACAACCAACCTGAAGCAATTGTTTTGTACAGTTTAGACATGGAAAGTGGGTCACATAGGCTGTAAAGCCTTTGGGAACCCCACGTTCTGCACCTTGGAGAATGGCATTAACCTCTGCGTGAAGAGTGCGAACACAGTGACCTTCAATGACCAGACATTCGTGATCAATACAATGCTCAGTCCCTGACACCGAACCATTATAACCAGTGGAAATAACTTTATTATCCTTTACCAAAATTGCGCCCACTTTGGCACGTTTACAAGTGGAACGATTGGCAATTAGTAAGGCTTGGGCTGCAAAATACTCATCCCATGCTAGTCTTTTTTCAGTCATATCTCTTCTCCTTTTTCTCTATTTTTTAAAAAATGGTAAACCTAAATCTGCAATCTTTTCAGCTGGTACCTTCATGCCATCCTTGATCCATTTTAGAAGGACAGAAACGATGGCCGAGCTCCAAAAGGAATGAAGATAAGAGCTGACACCTTTTGATTTCCCATGGTATTTTTCTAAAAATTCCTCCATGGCTTGGACAAAGATTTTTTCCAGATGGTAATCCAAGGCCAATTGAATCACTCTGGCTTCCTTTCTGGCCTCCCGGAAAAGATGAACCCAGACCAGATAAAGATCTGTCTTTAAATCATAATGGTGCAGTTGTTCCATGATGTTGTGGACACTCCGTTTAAAGACACTCTCTAAAATTTCCTCTTTGGAATCATAATTACGGTAAAAGGCTGCACGAGAAACGCCTGCACGTTTGACCAATTCAGAAATACTAATCTTGGTCAGGTCCTTTTTTTCCAAGAGCTGCAAGAGGGCTGTTTCGATGGCTTCTCTAGTTAATAAATTGGATTCTTGGTTTGATTTTCTGAGATTTTCAAGAGACTTTTCAGAGATTCTACGTTCAGACATAACATTTTCTTTCTACTTGTCACAACAGACGGATGAGGCTTTTGTTTCAAGGGCTTTCATGATATAATTGTAAAAAAAGACAGAACCTTTGTCAATGTATAACTGACAAAGATGGAGAATTTCTATGACTTGGAAGATTATTGCTGACTCTGGTTGTGATTATCGTCAGCTGGCAAGACCAGCTATTGACACGACCTTTGTAAGTGTGCCCTTAACCATTCAAGTAGCTGATCAGGTCTTTGTTGATGATGCCAGTCTTGACATTGACCAAATGATGGAAACCATGTATGCAACTGCAGAAGCTTCAAAATCAGCTTGTCCAAGCCCAGATGATTATTTGCGAGCATTTGAAGGAGCCAAAAACATTTTCCTAGTAACCATCACTGGTACTCTTTCTGGAAGCCACAATAGTGCTCAACTAGCAAAAAATATTTATCTGGAAGAACATCCTGATACTAAAATTCATATAATTGATAGTTTGTCTGCTGGTGGGGAAGTTGACTTGCTCGTAGAAAAAGTGAATGACTTGATCGACCAGGGCTTATCTTTTGAAGAAGTGGTTGAAGCTATCACCGCCTATCAAGAAAAAACCAAGTTACTTTTTGTCCTAGCTAAAGTCGATAACTTGGTGAAGAACGGCCGTTTGAGCAAGCTTATCGGTACGGTCGTTGGCCTTCTCAATATCCGTATGGTCGGAGAAGCTAGTGAAACTGGAACTCTCGAATTGCTACAAAAAGCACGAGGACCAAAGAAATCAGTTCAAGCTGCCTATGATGAAATCATTAAAGCTGGATATGCTGGTGGCCGTATTGTCATGGCCCAACGTAATAACGAGAAATGTTGCCAACAGCTTTCAGACCGAATACGTGAAACCTTCCCACAGGCGGATATTAAAATTCTCCCAACATCTGGTCTCTGCAGTTTTTATGCAGAAGATGGTGGTTTGCTGATGGGGTATGAAATTGATTAATTGCATTCTTGACAAGAGGTGACTTCATCTCTTGTTTTTTTGTGGTACAATAGAGCTATGAAACATTTTGATACTATCGTCATTGGTGGAGGTCCTGCTGGTATGATGGCTACGATTTCCAGTAGCTTTTATGGACAGAAAACCCTCCTCATCGAAAAAAATCGGAAACTTGGAAAAAAATTAGCTGGTACTGGTGGGGGACGTTGCAATGTAACCAACAACGGAACTCTAGATGACCTACTAGCTGGCATCCCTGGAAATGGGCGCTTTCTCTACAGTGTCTTCTCCCAATTTGATAACCATGATATCATTAATTTTTTTACAGAAAATGGTGTTAAACTTAAGGTCGAAGACCACGGACGCGTCTTTCCTGCTAGTGACAAGTCTCGGACCATTATCGAGGCCTTGGAAAAGAAAATCACTGAACTCGGTGGTCGAGTTGCTACTCAAACGGAGATTGTTTCGGTTAAAAAGATAGACGACCAGTTTGTCCTTAAGTCCGCAGACCAAACCTTCACTTGTGAGAAACTCATTGTCACAACAGGTGGTAAATCCTATCCTTCGACTGGTTCAACTGGGTTTGGTCACGAGATCGCCCGTCATTTTAAGCACACCATCACCGAACTTGAGGCCGCTGAGAGTCCTTTGTTGACAGATTTTCCACACAAGGTCTTGCAGGGTATTTCGCTGGACGATGTGACCCTAAGCTATGGTAAGCATGTCATCACTCACGATTTGCTCTTTACCCACTTTGGTTTGTCTGGCCCTGCTGCCCTACGTATGTCTAGTTTTGTCAAGGGTGGTGAAATCCTTTCACTGGATGTCTTGCCTCATCTTTCTGAAAATGACTTGACTACATTTCTAGAAGAAAATCGGGAAAAATCCTTGAAAAATGCCTTAAAAACTTTGCTTCCAGAACGCTTGGCAGATTTTTTTGTGCAAGGCTATCCTGACAAAGTCAAACAGTTGAGTGAAAAGGAACAAGAACAACTTCTCCAGTCTATTAAGACCCTCAAAATCCCTGTGACTGGTAAAATGTCTCTCGCCAAATCCTTTGTTACCAAGGGTGGTGTCAGTCTTAAGGAAATCAACCCTAAAACCCTTGAAAGTAAGCTGGTACCTGGCCTTCACTTTGCTGGCGAAGTCATGGATATCAATGCCCACACGGGTGGCTTTAATATCACTTCAGCCCTCTGTACCGGTTGGGTGGCAGGCTCAAATCAAATATATAAATAATTGAATGACTAAAATACAAAATAAGAAAGGAAGTCCTTTGGAACATATTATTTTACTAAGAGGTGTTACTCCTAATGGAAAAAATGCTATCCCGAAAATGTCTTATTTGGTAGATATTTTAACAGAAGCTGGTTTTCAACACGTTCGAACCTATATTCAAAGTGGGAATATCATTCTTGAAAGTGATTTAGATTTAGAAGAAATACGAGAATGTGTTCATACTCTGATAAAGGAAAAAATTGGGGCCGACTTAAAAATGGTTATCAAGAACAAAAGTGATTTTAAAAAAATTGTCCAAGAAAACCCGTTTGGAGAACACTATCTTTATGACCGTATACATGTGATTTTTTATCAAGAATCTATTCAAAGTCTCCCTTTAGAAAAATTGAAAATTGATTACGGTGAAGAAGAAATTTGTATCGGTAACCATTGTCTTTACCTCTATCTCCCTAGAACTGCTAAACAAAAGAAACTCCATACCAACTATCTTGAAAAGCTTTTTAATGTAGATTTGACCATGCGAAAACTAAATGTGGTAGAAAAATTATTAAGCAAATAGTGCTTGAATTTAGTAAAAATCGGAAGAATGCTCCTCCGATTTTATTTTGTCTGAGTTTGGACATAATAGGCAATGACATCTGATGTGTACTGGGCTGTTCCAGGTCCAAATTTGTCAATGTTTTCCTTAAATTCTGGGTTGTAGACGTAGCCTTTACCGATATAACCAAATACCTCAATAGAGCAGTCAAATCCATAAGTACGGATGGCTTGCAAGAGTTTAGTGGCTTCTTCTTGATTTTCGGTTGCTGTTACAGGTAGACCAGCTTGAAGATTTTGTGCCAAAGCTTGAAAAACTTGGTTGAAGGCAGCTGTAGCCTCGTCTTCGTGACCTTTTTGGCGCTCCAGCGCTTGGTCCATGACTTCTTGTCCATATTTCTCTACCGCCTCTTGGTGGTATTTTTGATGGTCTTGGTAGTTAAATCCAGCAAATTTCTCTTGAATGCTCATTTCTCTTTCTCCTTTTTGTTCTTTAATGGTTTTTTGCAAGGTTGAAATCAAGGTATCCAGATGTTCCCTTTCTCGAGTCAAATAGTCCAACTGTCTGGTCAGATGGGGCAATAAATCTGTCCTTTCTTCCTTTAATAGCTCTGCTATTTTTTCCAAAGAAAAACCTAGGTATTTGTAATAAAGAATAACCTGAAGGCGTTCCAAATCCTCCTGACTGTAGGTTCGATAGCCGTTTTCCGACTTTAAAGGAACCAAGAGCCCTATCTTGTCGTAGTGATGCAGGGTCTTGACAGAGACACCCGAAAGCTGGGCAGCTTCTTTTATATGGTACATGATTTCCTCCTTATACTCAATGAAAATCAAAGAGCAAACTAGGAAGCTAGCCGCAGGCTGTACTTGAGTACGGTAAGGCGACGCTGACGTGGTTTGAATTTGATTTTCGAAGAGTATTACATTGATAGTATAACCCCTCCCCCTAGGTCAGAGTCAAGCGTTTTTGCGAAATTTTTTTACTTTATCATAACATGAAAATGGTTTTCTTGACAGACCTTAGAAAACATGATAGGATAGTCAAGTCTATCAATCAAAAGAAAGGCTCATTTTGAGTACTTATGAGGCTATTTGCCAAGGGCAGTAGCTTTTTCTTTTGTAATACTAATTTTAGGAGTTTAACTATGTCTGAAAAATCGCAATGGGGTTCTAAACTGGGCTTTATCCTAGCATCTGCTGGTTCAGCCATCGGACTTGGAGCCGTTTGGAAATTTCCTTATATGACTGCTGCTAACGGTGGAGGAGGCTTTTTACTAGTCTTTCTCATCTCCACTATTCTAATCGGTTTTCCCCTTTTGCTAGCTGAGTTTGCCCTCGGCCGAAGTGCTGGTGTCTCAGCTATCAAAACCTTTGGAAAACTAGGAAAGAATAGCAAGTACAACTTTATCGGTTGGATTGGTGCCTTTGCCCTTTTTATCCTTTTATCGTTTTACAGTGTTATTGGTGGCTGGATTTTAGTCTATCTAGGCATTGAGTTTGGAAAATTGTTCCAACTTGGTGGAACGGGTGATTATGCTCAGTTATTTACTTCAATCATTTCAAATCCAGCCATTGCCCTAGGAGCTCAAGCAGCCTTTATCCTATTGAATATCTTCATTGTATCACGTGGGGTTCAAAAAGGGATTGAAAGAGCTTCGAAAGTCATGATGCCCCTGCTCTTTATCATCTTTGTTGTCATCATTGGGCGCTCTCTCAGTTTGCCAAATGCCATGGAAGGGGTTCTTTACTTCCTAAAACCAGACTTCTCTAAGCTGACAAGTGCTGGTCTCCTCTATGCTCTGGGACAATCTTTCTTTGCCCTCTCACTAGGGGTTACAGCCATGCTGACCTATGCTTCTTATTTGGACAAAAAAACCAATCTAGTCCAGTCAGGGATTTCCATCGTAGTCATGAATATTTCAGTATCTATCATGGCGGGTCTAGCCATTTTCCCAGCCATGTCAGCCTTCAATATCCAATCTGAAGGGGGACCGAGCCTGCTCTTTATCGTCTTGCCTCAGCTCTTTGACAAGATGCCTTTTGGAACCATTTTCTACATCCTCTTCCTCATGCTCTTCCTCTTTGCGACGGTCACTTCTTCTGTCGTTATGTTGGAAATCAATGTAGGCAATATCACCAATCAGGACAACAGCAAGCGTGCCAAATGGAGTGTTATTTTAGGAATTTTGACCTTTGTCTTTGGAATCCCTTCAGCCCTATCTTACAGTATTATGGCAGATGTTCATATTTTTGGGAAGACCTTCTTTGATGCTATGGACTTCTTGGTTTCCAATCTCCTTATGCCATTTGGAGCTCTCTGCCTTTCACTTTTTACAGGCTATATCTTTAAAAAGGTTCTTGCAATGGAGGAACTCCATCTCGATGAAATAGCATGGAAACAGGGACTGTTCCAAGTCTGGCTATTCCTTCTTCGTTTCATCATTCCAATCATCATCATCGTGGTCTTTATCGCCCAATTTATGTAATCAAAAGGACTTGAGTAATGAACTCAGGCCCTTTCTTTTTTATGGATGGCTAACAATCAATTCCAAATCTTGTCCTTCCAAGGTCCAAGCTTCAACATCACTTGGTAGGATAAAGTGGCTACCTTTTTGGATTGGATAGTTTTTTCCGTCAACAGTCAGTTGACCTTGACCAGCTAAGACACTAAACAAGCTGTAGTCAGCTGTCTTTTCGAAGTCAACTTTTCCAGTAATTTCCCACTTGTAAACTGCAAAGAAATCATTGGATACAAGGAGAGTGGAACTCAAATCATCTGCTTTAACAGTTACAGGACGGCTATTGGCAGGCTCTCCAATGTTCAAAACATCGATAGATTTTTCAAGGTGAAGTTCACGCAAGTTGCCATTATCATCCTTACGGTCAAAGTCATAGACGCGGTAAGTTGTATCACTAGACTGTTGGGTTTCAAGAATCAAGATGCCTGCCCCGATAGCATGCATGGTGCCACTTGGCACATAGAAGAAATCTCCAGCCTTAACAGGAACTTTTGTCAGCAAGTCCTCCCAGTTTTTATCCTCGATTTGCTGGCGGAGTTCTTCTTTTGACTTAGCATTGTGACCGTAGATAATCTCTGAACCTTCATCCGCTGCGATAATGTACCAGCATTCTGTTTTTCCAAGTTCGCCTTCATGCTCCAGTCCATAAGCATCATCTGGGTGAACTTGGACGCTGAGCCAGTCGTTGGCATCCAGAATCTTAGTCAAAAGCGGAAATACAGGTTCTGGACGATTGCCAAACAATTCACGGTGTTCTGCATACAAAGTAGCTAGGTCTGTTCCCTCGTAACGACCATTGGAAACTTTAGAGACTCCATTTGGATGAGCTGAGATGGCCCAGTATTCTCCGATTTTTTCACTTGGGATGTCGTAGCCAAACTCATCACGTAGCTTGGTTCCACCCCAGATTTTTTCTTGCATAACTGATTGTAAAAATAATGGTTCTGACATCTTATTCTCCTGTCTGATTTTTCTCCCCTCATTATAGCAAAAAGCCAGGTCTAATTGAACTCTTTTTCCTATTATATAAAGTAGAGAGAAGATTTTATAAAAATAGTGAACAAATGTGCTCTACTCAATACTTGCACCATTGCTGGCAATGACATCCTTGTACCAGTAGAAGGATTTCTTCTTGCTCCGTTTGAGACTTCCTTGACTCGCATTATCTCGATCCACATAGATAAAGCCATAGCGCTTGTTCATTTCGCCCGTTCCAGCTGAAACCAAATCGATACATCCCCAAGTCGTATAACCGAGCAAGTCAACCCCATCTTGGTAAATGGCATCTCGCATAGCCTTGATGTGGGCCTCTAAATAAGCAATTCGATAGTCATCCGCTACATAGCCATTTTCATCTGGCGTGTCTATAACACCGAGTCCATTTTCTACGATGAACATAGGTTTTTGGTAACGATCCCAGATGGCATTGAGGGTGATACGAAGTCCCAATGGGTCAATCTGCCAACCCCATTCAGAGGATTCCAGATAAGGATTTTTGATAGAGGCAAAGACATTTCCAGCGGTCATATTCCTCACTTCTGGATCCCCTGAGGCCACTCGGCTCGCATAGTAAGAGAAGGAAACAAAGTCAACAGTATGATTCTTCAACAAGTCCAAATCCTCTAACGTCATTTGAATCTTAATTCCCTCACGCTCCCACTGCTTCTTTGCGTAATTTGGGTATTCCCCACGCGCTTGAACATCAATGAAGAAGTAACTCTTGCGGTCTTCCTCCATGGCTGCCCAGTAGTCTCTTGGATGGGCTGTGTTAGGATAGTATTGCCCTGCAGCCAACATACATCCCACCTTATTTTCTGGGTCAATTTCGTGGGCAATCTTTGTCGCAAGAGCTGAAGCTACCAACTCATAGTGTGCAGCCTGATATTTAACCAGTTCTTGATTTTCTCCTTCTTCAAAACAGAGCCCAGCTCCCATAAAGGGGGCATGGAGAATCATGTTGATTTCGTTGAAGGTAAGCCAATATTTGACCAAACCCTTATAGCGGGTAAAGAGTGTGCGACAAAGTTTTTCATAGAAGTCTAACATCCGACGATTGCGCCAACCACCGTACTCTGTAATCAAGTGCATAGGACAGTCGAAATGAGTGATAGTCACCAGAGGTTGGATACCATACTTGTGGCACTCCTTAAATAAATCCTCATAAAAGGCTAGACCAGCTTCATTTGGCACTGTTTCGTCGCCCTTAGGAAAAATCCGAGTCCAAGCAATGGATAGACGATAAGTCTTAAAGCCCATTTCCGCAAAAAGGGCAATATCTTCCTTGTAATGATGGTACATATCAATAGCTTGCTTGGCTGGGTAAAAATAGCCCTCCTCAAACGAAAACATCTTTTTCTGACCTGTGATAATGGCTTCACGATCTGGACCGATGGGGACGACATCCACATTCGCCAATCCACGACCTTCTAAATTATAAGCACCCTCACACTGGTTGGCAGCTGTCGCTCCGCCCCACAAGAAACCATCCGGAAAAGTCAGTTTTTCGGTCATAACTCTACTCACTTTCTTATTTGCTTGTTCATTTACTTATATTATAACTTATTCTGTAAACCTTTTCTTATAAAATACTGTGACATACTGATACTATTCTACTATTTAAGTTTATCAGATTGTTTTTTAAAAAATTATCCTCTAGAAAAAGTAAATAGCCTCCCCTGAAACAAAAAAGAAGACTGAAAACTAGTCTCCTCTGTTCCTTTTAAATCAAAGCTGTAATAACCGTCACTAGGCCAAAAATAATACCTGGTGCATTAGCTGCTGCAAGGGGGATATCTCTTTCTTTTTTGAAAAGACCGTAGTAAACCCAGAGACTACAGTTGATGGCAGCAACCAAGGGCTGGATGAAATTTCCTTTTTGACCAGCCAGATTGTTCATGATTTGTGGGAAGTAAGACACATACATCATAACAGACATAAAGGTCGCTACCCAACCTAAAATTTTCATTTGTTTTTCAGACATTTTCAAAACCTCTTTCATTTTTACTGAATCTTATTTTAAAATATTCTTTCAAAACAATCAAGTCTTTAAAACTTTTGTTATAAAGATATAAACTATCACAATCTTGTTATAAGAAAGAGGGAACAGAAAAAAGACCGAATTGCTCCGTTCTGTTTACTCAATCAAATATTAGAAAATGAATACTCCTTTTCAATGAATCGATTGATTGATGGTAAATAAGCCGTTAGAAATTATTGACAGTATCGAAATTTTCTAGTAAAATGAATTTTGTTAATACCTAAATGGTGTGTAGTTTTCTATCAACATAGTCAGGAGAAAAGGAACTTATGCTAAAAAAATTTAATGAATTGTCACTGAAAGATAAGGCTTATCTAATTGGCGGTTTGAGCTTATTAGTCATTGTGATCTCATTTGGTCTACTCAATCGTCAAACAGTAACTGTCAGTCTTGTCTTTACACAACTATCTGCTCCCTTGATTTTGGTGATTTTTACTTGTCTAGTAATCGGGATCATTGCTGGTAGTGCTATTGGTATTAGCTATCACCATAACAAGACTCAAGATCTGAGAAGCCGCATTGCTGAAGCAGAAGCGACTATCAATATAAAAGACAGGGAGCTTGTCCAGTACGAGGAACAGGTGCAACAATTAAAACAGGAAGCCAAACAATAAGTGTAGAAATCATAACCACCCGTGAAAACGGGTGGTTTTTTGTCTCGCACCTAACGGAGCGAGACGGACTGAAAGTCGCATAAATACAAAAAAGATCGAATTGCTCCGATCTTTTTAAGTTTCACTCCAAGAATGTTTAGATAAAAAATTTGATAATAGAATTACCTACTTCATACGATAAAAATCAATCACTAGACCAGCAGGCCCTTTAACTAATAAGGACTCTGTTCCCCAATCCGTTTCACAAAGACCGTGTAAAATCTCGACACCGATCTCTTTTAAACGTTGGTAATTCTGATTTAGATCCTCAATCTCAATATGAAGAATGATTCCTGACTGAAAATCTTCCAAAGGAATCAAATGATTTTGGGACAACATCAGACAGTGACTGCCAATCGTAAACTGAGCAAAACTGTCATCAACATAATCGGACTTTTTATCCAAAATACGCTCCAAGTCAGCACAGACTTGTGGAACATCGGAAACGATAATATCTAATTGATTTAAATTCATTTACTATCCTCCATAAAAAGACCGGATTGCTCCGATCTTTTTAAGTTTCGCTCTAAGAAAATCAAAGAATAAACAAGGCATCGAACCGCAGGCAGTACTGAAGTACGGCAAGGTGAAGATAACACAGTTTACATTTGATTTTCGACGAGAGGAATTATTTAATTGCGCGTGATTGCAAACCTTCTTCTTCCAAGAAGAGACGGAATGGTACGAGTTCTTCTGCTTCGTATTTTTCCTTGAAGGCTTTGATTGCTTCTTCTGAGTGAAGTTTTGGATCCAATTCAAGTACTTCTACTGGAAGTGGACGGTGTTCAGTGATGCGAGCATCGATAACAACAGTTTTACCTTCTTTGCTCAATTTAACAGCTTCTGCAACAACTGCATCGATGTCTTCGATACGGTCAACTGTAAATCCAACAGCTCCTTGAGCTTCAGCGATTTTCGCATAGTCAGCATTAGGGAAGTCACAACCAAACAAGTGTTTGTTTGTGTCTTCGTATTTGTCCTTGATGAAGGCATATTTACCATTTGAGAAGACAACGTTGATAACTGGAAGGTCGTATTGAACGTTTGTGATAACGTCTGGGTAGCACATGTTGAATGCACCGTCACCCATGATGTTCCATACTTGGCGATCTGGATTGTCTTTCTTAGCAGCGATACCACCAGGAAGGGCAATACCCATTGTCGCAAAGAGTGGAGATGTACGCCACATGTTCTTAGGTGTCATGTGAAGGTGACGAGTAGATGTTTGAGTAGTGTCACCTACGTCGATTGAGTAGATAGCGTCTTGATCAGCATGTTTGTTGATTGCATTGTAAACTTGATACAATTGCAATTCACCCTCAGTTTTACCTTCGATTTTGTTCATGTAATCACGCCAGTTTTGGTTGTTCTTAACGTTTGCACGCCACCATGGAGTAGATTCAACTGGGTTCACTTTGTCAAGGATAGCTTTAGCTGCTTGACCTGCATCACCAAGGATTGAAGCGTCTAGGGCATGACGTTTACCAAGTTTGTAAGGGTCGATATCCACTTGGATGAATTTTTCAGTATTCTTGAATGCTTGGTAAACTTCAGCAAATGGGAAGTTTGAACCAAGGAAAAGAACTGTGTCTGCTTCAAAGACCACTTCGTTGGCTGGCTTCCAACCAACACGGTAAGCAGAACCTGTCAAACCTTCATAGTTCCATTCAAAGGCTTCAAAGTTTTTACCAGTTGTGATGATTGGTGCTTTGATTTTACGTGACAATTCAGTAATCACTTCACCAGCTTTAACACCACCGTAACCAGCATAGATAACTGGACGTTCAGCATTGTTCAAGATTTCAACAGCTTTGTCGATTTCAACTTCGTTCAAAGCAGGAGCGATGAATGAACGTTCGTATGAACCTGAACCGTAGTATGAATTTTCGTCGATTTCTTGGAAACCGAAGTTTACTGGGATTTCAACAACAGCTGGACCTTTTTTAGAAACTGCAGCACGGCAAGCTTCGTCGATTACTTTTGGCAATTGCTCAGCGTAAGCTACACGTTTGTTGTATACAGCGATACCGTTGTACATTGGGTTTTGGTTCAATTCTTGGAAAGCATCCATGTTGAGTTCGTTAACTGGACGTGATCCAAGGATTGCTAGGAATGGAGTGTTATCCATAGCTGCATCGTAAACACCGTTAATCAAGTGAGTCGCACCTGGACCACCTGAACCAACTGCAACCCCGATTGAGCCGCCGAATTTAGCTTGCATAACCGCTGCAAGAGCACCTGTTTCTTCGTGACGAACTTGCAAGAAGCGGATATCTTTGTCTTCAGCCAAAGCATCCATCAATGAGCTGAGTGTTCCTGATGGGATACCGTAGATTGTGTCTACGCCCCATGTTTTCAATACATTAAGCATTGCTGCAGATGCAGTAATTTTCCCTTGAGTCATAATGATAACTCTCCTTCAAATATTTTTAAATCTACTAAAAAAGGTTTCATATAGTTTTTGAAAACGTTTCAGTAAATTTTTACAATACTAATTTATCACATTTATTTTGACTTTACTAAGAATCTGCTCAGAAGTTTTTATTCTCTATTACAGTACAGTTTGAAAACGTTTTTAGCTTCTGTTTTATAATACTCAATGAAAATCACAGAGCAAACTAGGAAGCTCGCCACAGGTTGCTCAAAGCACAGCTTTGAGGTTGCAGACAAAGCTGACGTGGTTGGAAGAGATTTTTGAAGAGTATAAAAAGCGAGCAAGCCCGCTTTTAGTCTATTTTACTAAAGTTTAGTAAGAGTGAACTGGTCAGAACGGATACAGAACTAAAGGCCATGGCTAGACCTGCCAGTTCTGGGTTGAGAGCCAGTCCAACACCTGAAAAGACTCCTGCTGCAATCGGAATTCCGGCGACATTGTAGATAAAGGCCCAGAAAAGATTGAGCAGAATTCGATTAAAGGTTTTCTTACTCATGTCAAAAGCACGAACCACTCCTAGGAGGTTATTAGTTGTCAACACCAAATCTGCTGACTCGATGGCAATATCTGTTCCAGCTCCCATAGCAATCCCCACATCTGCTACACTAAGGGCAGGAGCGTCATTGATACCATCCCCAACAAAGGCTACTTTGCCAGACGCTTGTAGTTTATGGATTTCATGAGCTTTTTCCTCTGGCAAGACACCTGCAATGACCTCTTCGATTCCGATCTGATCGGCAATGGCACGCGCCACACCAGCATTGTCTCCTGTCAGCATGACTGTTTTAAGACCTCGTTTTTTCAACTGACTGATGGCAAGCTTAGCATTTTCCTTAGGAATATCTTGCAGAGCAAGCAAGCCTTTGATTTCATTCTCAACAGCCAAGAACACAACTGTCTTAGCTTCTTTTTCCAGTTGTTCTAGTTTTTCCTGATAAGTGCTAGAAATATCCATGCCATCCAGCATTTTAGCATTTCCAAGCAAAACTTGTTTTCCATTGATTTGCCCTGAAACACCTTTTCCGTGCAAGGCTTGGAAATTTTCCACAGTGTGAAGCTCAAGTCCAGTTTCAGTCGCTCGCTTAACAATAGCCTCAGCCAATGGGTGTTGAGAAGCTTCTTCCAAGGAAGCTGCCAATCCAAGCACTTCTACTTCGTCGCCGATGATATCTGTGACCACAGGTTTCCCTTCCGTCAAAGTTCCTGTCTTATCAAAAACAATAGTTTGGACTTTCTGGATTTCCTGTAGAACCGTTCCATTTTTGAGGAGAACTCCCATCTTGGCACTGCGACCTGTCCCCACCATAAGGGCTGTCGGTGTTGCAAGTCCCAATGCACAAGGGCAGGCAATAATCAGAACTGCTACTCCATAGAGAAGCGAAGACACAAAGCTCGCTCCAAGCACAACTACACTATCCCTGAGCAAGACGAACCAAACCCAAAAGGTCACAATCCCTAAAATGACAACTGCTGGAACAAAAATCCCTGAAATTTTATCCGTCAAGTCCTGAATCGGCGCACGACTTGTCTGAGCTTTCTTCACAAAATCCACAATCTGAGCCAAAACAGTCTCTGAACCAACTTTTTCTGCTCTAAAAACAAGTGTTCCACTATTATTGATGGTTGAACCAATGACGGTATCTCCAACTGTCTTGTCCACAGGCAGACTCTCACCTGTCACCATAGACTCATCAATACTAGAGATACCTTCTACTACGACACCATCAACCGCAATCTTTTCACCGGGACGCACTCGAATCAGGTCACCTACCTTGACTTGCTCCAAAGGGACTTGAACATAGTTATCCTCACGCAATACTTCTGCTGTTTTAGCCTGCAAGTCAAGTAATTTCTCCACAGCTTGGGAAGTATTTTTCCGCATTTTCTCCTCAAAAACGGCTCCCATAAGAACGAAGAAGAAGATAAAGGCAGCACTTTCAAAGTAAACGGGGAGGCCAGCGAAGAGGGCAACTAAGCTATAGAAATAGGCCACTAGGGTTCCCAGAGCAACCAAGGTATCCATGTTGGCATTGTGCTTTTTAAAACTAGCCCAAGCACTTTGGATATAAGGACCACCTGCTACTAGCATAATCGGTGTTGTGGCTAAAAAGGTGCCCCAACGCATGACTTGGTGACTAATTCCTCCTGTCGACATCCCAATCATGAGGATTACAAGAGGCACAGTAAAGATACTAGTAATCCAAAAACGCTGTAAAAGTGATAGAGATTTTCGAGTCTTCTCAACAACTGTATAACTTCCCTTTTGCATCTTCATACCACAAGAAAATTCATGTTGACCTAATTCTTGAGGGGTAAAACGAATTGTCTTCTCTTCATCCACGCCGATTGGTTCCAAGAGGCCTTCTTCTTCAAACAGAATTTCCTTATAACAGTTTGAAGGTGTCAAACGGTGAAAGGTGATCTCAGCAGGAACTCCTTTTTGCAGTTGAATGTGGGCTGGATGGTAGCCTTTGTCTGCCGTGATACGGATTTTTTGAACACCATTTTCAAGACTTGCTTTTACAATTTCAGTCATATCATTCTCCTATTCTACAATCATCTTACCGTGCATCATATTCATGCCACAAGAGAAACCATACTCTCCAGCCTGCTCAGGCGTGATTTCCACTACATACTCTTCCCCCATTGGCAGATCCGCATGTACACCAAAGTCTGGAAATACGATCTGATCCAGACAGGGTGACGGGTCCTTGCGGTCAAAGATAATACGGGCTGGCACTGATTTTTTAAGAATAATCAACTCAGGCGTATAGCCTCCCATGACTTCCACTCGGATCTCTTGGTAGCCCTTTTTTTGCTGGGCCTTTTGTCCAGACTTTTCAGGCTTTTTGAAAAACCAAAACAAGATAAACGCGATAAGGGCAATACAAATAATGGTTACAATAATATTCAACATGACGTCTCCTTTACATACAATTACATTTTACTTCTGTTACAGCGCTTGATTTCTTCTTAGAAATCACAGCTTCTAAGTCTTCCAAGTCAGCCTTAGTAAAATCACATTCAGTAATCAAACCAGCCAGCAAGTTCTTAATTCTACGAGAACAAACCTTGTCCTTGATATCTTGGACAAGTAAATCCCGACTTTGGTCCAAAGTTAAAAGAGCTGAATAAACAAAGGACTTACCTTCTTTTTTTCTTGTCAGACACTCTTTTTCAACCAAACGAGCCAAAAGAGTTTGAATGGTCGACTTGGACCAGTCGAACCGCTCCGCCAGAACCCTAATCAAATCCGTACTAGTCTGCTCTCCTTGCATCCAAATAATCTTCATGACCTGCCATTCTGCATCTGAAATCTGCATAATCACACCTCCTAAATCTACATTTGTCGATTACAGTTATTAGTATACTTCAAAAATCTACATTTGTCAACTATGGAATTCAAATCTTTCTCTTTTTTTAAAATCTTTATTTCAAAAGTGTTTATACTCAATGAAAATCAAAAAGCTAACTAGGAAGCTAACCGCAGGTTGCTCAAAGCACTGCTTTGAGGTTGTAGATAGAACTGACGAAGTCAGCTCAAAACACTGTTTTGAGGTTGCAGATAAAGCTGACGTGCTTTGAAGAGATTTTCGAAGAGTATTAAAACACAAGGAAAAACCTCCACATCGAGTGGAGGCAAGCTGTTTTATCAATACAATTTTAAGTCACGTGGGTCAACTGGGAAGGTTGGGTTGTATGGATTGTGACGAAGCTTGAAGTGTTTGACATCTTCAATAGTCTGAGTTCCAGACAACTGCATAACTGTCTTCAATTCTGCATTCAAGTGTTCAAATACTTGGCGTACACCGACACTACCACCAAGGGCCAAGCCATAGATAACAGGGCGACCAATAGCTACCAAGTCTGCTCCTGAAGCCAAGGCTTTAAAGACGTGTTGACCACGACGAATACCTGAGTCAAAGACAATTGGCACACGTTTATCAACTGCTTCTGCTACTTCTTGAAGTGAGTCAAAGGCAGCTGGTCCACCGTCGATTTGACGGCCACCGTGGTTGGTTACCCAGATACCAGAAGCTCCTGCAGCAAGCGAACGTTCAACATCTTCACGGCATTGTGGTCCCTTAACATACACAGGAAGACCAGAATATTCAGCGATAAATTCTACATCACGTGGAGACAAGCGTTGTTTAGCTGATTTGTAAACAAAGTCCATTGATTTACCAGCACCTTCTGGCAGGTATTCTTCAACAATCGGCATGCCAACTGGGAAGACAAAACCATTACGCTTATCCACTTCACGATTGCCCCCTACAGTTGCATCTGCTGTCAAGACAATCGCTTTGTAGCCTTCAGCCTTTACACGATCCATGATGTGACGGTTAATCCCGTCATCTTTACTAAAGTAAAATTGGAACCAGTGAGGTGTCCCTTGAAGGGCTTCTGTAATTTCTGGAAGATCGACAGTAGAGTAAGAGCTGGTTGTATAAAGAGAACCAAACTCATGCACACCACGCGCAGTAGCCACTTCACCTTGTTCATTTGCCAATTTATGAGCCGCAACAGGTGCCATAATGATTGGTGAAGACAATTTTTCACCTGCAAATTCAATCTCTGTACTTGGATTTTCTACATTGCAAAGTGTATGCGGAACAATGAGCTTGTGGTTAAAGGCACGGATATTCTCACGTAAAGTGAAAGTATCTTCTGCCCCGCTAGCGATATAGCCAAATGCTGCTTTAGGGATAACTTGTTGCGCCATTGGCTCCAAATCATAGGTATTGATGAAATCTACATGACCTTCTGCATTGCTTGTTTTATATGACATAAAATGCCCTCCTTAATAAGTAAGCGTTTTCTTTGTGTATTACAAAAATATCTTAACTCTTTTTTCAAAACTTTTCAAATATTTTGTTTGGAAATTTCAGAAAGATTCTATCTATGATAAAAAATCCTTATAACGGCAATAAAAAATACATATTATCCAAAGGAGATTTTAAGTGCTACAATAACTGTATTATTTCTAGATGGGAGGTTCTATTTTTGGATTGGTCCATTGTTGAACAATATCTACCACTATATCAAAAGGCTTTTTTCCTAACCTTGCATATTGCAGTTTGGGGAATTTTGGGATCTTTTCTGCTCGGTTTAATCGTTAGTATCATCCGGCATTACCGCATCCCTGTTTTAGCGCAAATAGCGACAGCCTACATTGAATTGTCACGTAATACGCCCCTTTTGATTCAACTCTTCTTTCTCTACTTCGGTCTTCCTAGAGTAGGGATTGTCCTATCTTCAGAAGTCTGTGCCTCTTTAGGACTGGTCTTTTTAGGAGGATCCTATATGGCAGAATCTTTCCGAAGTGGGCTGGAAGCTGTCTGTCAAACCCAGCAGGAGATTGGATTAGCTATCGGTCTGACACCTGTACAGGTCTTTCGCTATGTGGTTCTTCCGCAAGCAACAGCGGTGGCCCTACCGTCTTTTAGTGCCAATGTCATTTTCCTGATCAAGGAAACCTCTGTTTTCTCAGCAGTAGCTTTGGCCGACCTCATGTACGTCGCCAAAGACTTGATTGGGCTCTACTATGAAACAGACATTGCGCTTGCTATGTTGGTAGTTGCTTATCTGATGATGCTTCTACCCATCTCACTGGTCTTTAGCTGGATAGAAAGGAGGCTCCGCCATGCAGGATTCGGGAATCCAAGTACTCTTTCAGGGAAATAATCTCTTGAGAATCTTACAGGGATTGGGCGTCACGATTGGGATATCCATCCTTTCTGTCCTCTTATCCATGATGTTCGGAACAGTCATGGGAATCATCATGACCTCCCATTCTAGAATCATACGATTTTTAACACGATTGTATCTGGAATTTATCCGTATCATGCCCCAGTTGGTGCTACTCTTCATCGTTTACTTTGGCTTGGCTCGAAACTTTAATATCAATATCTCAGGTGAGACTTCAGCTATTATCGTTTTTACCCTCTGGGGAACAGCTGAAATGGGAGACTTGGTCCGTGGAGCTATCACTTCCCTTCCTAAGCATCAATTTGAAAGTGGACAGGCACTAGGCTTAACCAATGTTCAACTTTACTACCACATCATCATACCACAGGTTTTGAGAAGACTGCTACCGCAGGCTATCAATCTTGTCACTCGGATGATTAAAACCACTTCCTTGGTTGTCTTGATTGGGGTTGTTGAAGTAACCAAGGTTGGACAACAAATCATTGATAGCAATCGCTTGACTATCCCAACCGCTTCCTTTTGGATTTATGGAACCATTCTTGTCTTGTATTTCGCAGTCTGCTTTCCTATTTCCAAACTATCCACTCACTTAGAAAAACATTGGAGGAACTAAATGTCTGAAACTATCTTAGAAATCAAGGAACTAAAAAAATCCTTCGGAGACAATCCTATCCTCCAAGGTCTATCCCTACAAATCAATAAAGGAGAAGTTGTGGTTATCCTAGGGCCATCTGGTTGTGGGAAAAGTACCCTCCTTCGTTGCCTCAATGGCTTAGAAAGTATTCAAGGTGGAGATATTCTTCTGGATGGTCAGTCTATCGTTGAAAATAAAAAAGACTTTCACCTAGTTCGCCAAAAGATTGGCATGGTCTTTCAAAGTTATGAACTCTTTCCCCATCTGGATGTCCTACAAAACCTCATCCTAGGTCCTATCAAGGCTCAAGGAAGGGACAAGAAGGAAGTAACGGAAGAAGCTCTGCAACTACTGGAACGTGTCGGTTTGCTAGACAAACAACATAGCTTTGCCCGTCAATTATCTGGTGGACAGAAACAACGGGTTGCAATTGTCCGTGCCCTCCTCATGCATCCAGAAATCATCCTTTTTGACGAAGTGACTGCTTCGCTGGATCCAGAAATGGTGCGTGAGGTTCTAGAACTTATCAATGATTTAGCTCAAGAAGGTCGCACCATGATTTTAGTAACCCATGAAATGCAGTTTGCTCAAGCTATTGCCGATCGGATTATCTTCCTCGACCAAGGGAAAATTGCTGAAGAAGGAACAGCTCAAGCCTTCTTTACCAATCCGCAAACCAAACGAGCTCAGGAATTTTTAAACGTCTTTGACTTTAGCCAATTTGGCTCATATCTATAAAGGAGATTTTTATGAAACTACTCAAACCACTTTTAACTGTTTTAGCACTTGCCTTTGCTCTTATCTTTATCACAGCTTGTAGCTCAGGTGGAAACGCTGGTTCATCGTCTGGTAAAACCACTGCCAAGGCTCGCACAATCGATGAAATCAAAAAAAGCGGTGAACTGCGAATCGCCGTATTCGGGGACAAGAAACCGTTTGGTTACGTTGACAATGACGGTTCCTACCAAGGTTACGATATCGAACTTGGGAACCAACTGGCCCAAGACCTTGGTGTCAAGGTCAAATACGTTTCAGTCGATGCTGCCAACCGTGCGGAATACTTGATTTCAAACAAGGTTGATATCACACTTGCCAACTTTACAGTAACTGACGAACGCAAGAAACAAGTTGATTTTGCCCTTCCATACATGAAAGTTTCTCTTGGAGTCGTATCGCCTAAGACCGGTCTTATTACAGATGTCAAACAATTGGAAGGTAAAACCTTAATTGTTACAAAAGGAACGACCGCTGAAACTTATTTTGAGAAAAATCACCCAGAAGTAAAACTTCAAAAATACGACCAATACAGTGACTCTTACCAAGCCCTTCTTGACGGACGTGGAGATGCCTTCTCTACTGACAATACTGAAGTCCTAGCTTGGGCGCTTGAAAACAAAGGATTTGAAGTAGGAATTACTTCCCTCGGTAATCCAGATACCATTGCGGCAGCAGTACAAAAAGGTAACCAAGAATTGCTAGACTTCATCAATAAAGATATTGAAAAATTAGGTAAGGAAAACTTCTTCCACAAGGCCTATGAAAAAACACTTCACCCAACCTACGGTGATGCTGCTAAAGCAGATGACCTTGTTGTTGAGGGCGGAAAAGTTGACTAATACTCAATGAAATCACAAAAAGAAATCAGGTAATCCTAGTGACTACCTGATTTTCTATATTTTAGGCATTTTGCCAATTTTCTTGGTCTTCTTTAAATCGTTTTAGAAGACCCAAGCCTTCTGGGGTGATATAGCCTTCTTCTTGGGCTAGATGGATGAGTTCACTGTAGTTAGAAAGTGTAACAAGTTTGACACCTGCATCTGAGAAGTTCTTATCTGCTTTTGGCAATTGGTAGCTGAAAATCGCTACAACTCCAAGAACATCTGCTCCTTCTCGCTTGGCTGCTGCCACGGCCTCGAGAACAGAACCACCTGTTGAAATGAGGTCTTCAACCACTACCATTTTTTGACCTTGAGCTACACGGCCTTCGATTTGATTACCTGCTCCGTGGTCTTTTGGTTTGCTACGGATATAAGCAAAAGGTAGATTCATCTTATCAGCAATAATAGCTCCGTGTGGAATCCCTGCTGTTGCAGTTCCTGCAATTACTTCAACCTCTGGAAAGGCTTCTTTAATAGCTTCCACAAAACCATTTTCAATGAGAGTACGAGTTTCTGGATAGGCAAGAGTTACACGGTTATCTGTGTAAATCGGCGACTTGATACCAGATGCCCAAGTGAAAGGCTCCTCTGGTTTGAGGTAAACTGCTTGAATTTTCAAGAGGTGGCTAGCGATATCTTTAGCAAGTGTCATGGTATTCTCCTTTTATTTTTCTAATCTAGTTCTTTAATTCCAGTCCTGTGTCCATTCATCCTTTATGTCATGATAAGCTGCAACAGGATCTTCAGCTTGGGTAATGGGACGTCCCACTACGATATAGTCACTACCGATTTGATAGGCATCAGCAGGTGTCATCACACGTTTTTGATCTCCAACTGCAGCACCTGCCGGACGAATACCCGGTGTCAGACAGATAAAATCTGGATTGGTGGCCTGCTTGATGAGTTCCACTTCCTGAGCCGAGCAAACGACACCATCCAAGCCAGCTTCAGCTGTCTTCTTAGCATAATGAATCACAGACTCTTGCAGGCTGGTTTGGATATTTTGAAACTCCTGCATCTGGGCTTCTGATGTTGATGTGAGCTGAGTAACAGCGATCAATTTGGCTTGACTTCCAAGACCTTCACGCGCAGCCTTCATCATCTCTACACCGCCAGCAGCATGAACATTGGTCATATCCACACCAAGCTGAGATAAGACCTTCATAGCAGATTTGACTGTATTGGGAATGTCATGAAGCTTGAGATCCAAAAAGACACTGTGACCCAGGTCTTTCAAGTAAGACACAATCTCAGGCCCCGTTGCGTAATAAAGCTCCATCCCTACCTTTAGATAAAGGCTTTCTTCCTCTGGAAAATGAGCTAAAAATTCCTTGACCGCCTCAAAACTAGGAAAATCAAGAGCAATGACTGGACGATGTTCTCGCATAGGTTTCTCCTTTTACCTTTGCTAGTGAGAGAGTCTGGCCACAAGAAGTCACGAAAAAAGGAACCTGCCAACAGCAAGGTTCCACGAAAAATGGGTAGTCTCCACCCTTTCACCGTCTAACCTTAGCTGCCTCTCTGGACTGCTTTAAAGGTTTTTTACTATTCTATTATTTCTACTAGCACTTGTCAAGTAAAAACATGGCAACTAAAGAGCTATAGGAGAAAAGGTAAACCTAGCGACGCGGTGAACGCTGACTTGTTTGGTTTCGATTACTCTCTTCCTCCAGTTTTTTCTTCTCTTCTTCCAATTGATTCTGCTGTTCTTCCAGTCTTTTCTTCTCTTCCTCTTTCTGTTTCTTCTCAGCTTCTTCGGCCTCTTTTTTGGCTTTTTCTTCTGCTTCCATGATTAATTTATCCGCCACAGTGTAACTGTAAATTCCAGCTTCCATGTCAATCACACTTGGTTCTGACAATTGTGGCTTAATCTTACTGTAGTAAGGCAGTTTCTTACTCATTTCAGAAAGGGGAACCAAGACTTCGTCTGTATCATACATGGTCAATCGAATTAAATCGGAAGTCACCTTGCTTGGAGCTAATTCCACCTTTTGGATAGCAGCCTTGAGTTCTGGGCTAATTTGAGAAAGTTCTGAGACAAAAGCCTGGATTTGTTCACTATCATTAAAGAAAACAGATAAATAAGTTTCTGGCAAACTAACCAAACTCACCGCACTGGTCTCAAGCTGACCACTGGAAAGAATAGGATAATGATTTTCACCAGAAATATAGTAGGCTACAATATCATATTCCTTGACTTTGATAGTAAACTTAGTTGGAAATTGATAGACAAGCTGAGCTGATTCAACCCAATAATTGGACTTGATTTGCTCTTCATATTTTGCCTTGTCTAGCAGAAGGTTAATCGTATAATCCGAATCCTGAATGCCTGAAGCCTGTCGGATATCATCAGCTGTAGTTTGCACCGTTCCCTCAACACGAATATCCTTCATGGTCGCATAAGGACTGAGTAAGTAGGCAGAGACAATCAATAAAAGCAGACTTGGAAATAAAATCGTTAGAGATCGCAAGATATGGATGGCAGGAATTTTCGGTTTAGCCGATTTCTTCTTTACAGGCTTTTTCTCTCTTTTTTTATCCTGTTCCTCGTCCTCTTTAGACGTTGATTCTTCTTTCCCTTCTTCCTC
Source organism: Streptococcus mitis (assembly GCF_002860865.1). Classification (GTDB taxonomy): domain Bacteria; phylum Bacillota; class Bacilli; order Lactobacillales; family Streptococcaceae; genus Streptococcus; species Streptococcus mitis_AT. The sequence continues at coordinate 212,370 of NZ_PKIE01000001.1, read as the reverse complement.
TTTGTCACCCTCTGAGGATGCTACTTTTTCCTCAGACTCTTCCTTAGCTGATTCTTCATCTTCCTGGTCTATTTCACTCTCCTGGTCCTCTGATTTCTCAGATTCTTCTCCCATTCGAGCTTGTCTTTCCTTTTCCTTCTCCTCAGCTAGGGCCGCCTCTTCCTCAGCCTTCTTTTTTAGATATTCCTGATTTCGTTTCTGCCATTCTGATAACTCTTTAAATTCTTCGAGGATTTCTTTGCCCTCTTTTTTCTTATCTTTTGACATTTACTTTCCTTATGATAAATCTTTTTTCAACAATTGATAAAAATCTGCTAGAGATTTCAATTCCTTTGAAGCCTTCATCTTGGCTTGATAGTCTTCCTTGTGACTTAGTAAGTGAGAAAGCTTCTCTTCCAAACTATCCAAGGTCAAATCGCTTTCTTGAAGCTCTTCTGCATAGCCTTTTTTTACAAAGTAAGCTGCATTTTCAATCTGGTCACCACGACTAGCTTCACGACCAAGCGGCACAATAACATGCAATTTTGCCATGGCCAAGAGCTCAAAAATCGTATTGGCACCACCTCGTGTCACAACAATGTCAGCCAATTCCATCAAGGGTTGATAGAGATTGGTCACATAGTCAACACGAAAAAGATTTTGGCTCAACTCATTCAGGCTAGAATCTCCAGTTAGATTGATAATATTGTAGCGTTCTGTCAGTTCTTTCTTATGGTCTGTCACCAATTGGTTAAAGACACGAGCGCCCGCAGAACCGCCAACAAACAATACAGTTGGCAATTTTAGATTAAAGTGGGTTTGAATATCCACCAATTCATCGGGTTCTGGATTTTTTTGATCTGAAACCTTGGTCACTGCTCCCACATGCTCAACCTTAGACAAACTTGAAGCTTGTTCAAAGGTTGAATACATCTTAGTCGCAAATTTATAGGCGATTTTATTTGCCAAGCCCATAGATAGGTCAGATTCGTGAATAAAGACAGGCACTCCTGACACACGCGCAGCGATAACAGGCGGTACTGAGACAAAGCCTCCCTTTGAAAAAAGGGCCTGTGGACGAAGTCGCAACATGATAAATAGCGATTGGACAATTCCCCAGCCAACTTTGAAGACGTCCAGCATATTTTGCCAAGAAAAATAACGACGCAACTTCCCAGTCGCAATAGAATGGAAAGTAACATCCAAACCTGACTTGAGGATTTCTTGGTGTTCGATCCCATGCTTGTCACCGATATAGTGGACTTCCCATCCATCTTCGATGAACTTGGGTATTAACAAAAGATTAAGGGTCACGTGTCCAACCGTCCCCCCACCTGTAAAGACAATTTTTTTCATATTATTCCTTTAACTCCGCTACTGTGTCGATAAAGAGGTCGCCACGTACTTCAAAGTTAGCATACATATCCCAGCTAGCATTGGCAGGACTGAGAAGGACTACATCTCCTTGAGTCGCAAGTTCATAGGCCTTGCGGGTCGCATCTGCAATATCAGTCGCATCCACATAAGCTACACCAGCCTTATCCGCTGCCCGTTTGACACGTTCTGCAGACTGACCAAGGATGACCATCTTCTTGAGTCCAGTAATATCTGGAATCAATTCGTCAAACTCATTGCCACGGTCCAAACCACCTGCAATCAAGACCACCTTGCTGTTGTCAAATCCTGACAAGGCTTTTTGAGTAGCCAAGATATTGGTTGACTTGCTATCATTATAGAACTTAACACCCTTGATTTCATCCACAAATTGGAGACGGTGTTTGACACCACCAAAGGCTGAAAGAGTTTCCTTGATGGTTTGGTTATCCACACCACGAAGTTTAGCTACTGCAATAGTCGCCAGGGCATTTTCCACATTGTGGCTACCTGGAACCCCGATTTCACTCGCTGCCATGACCACTTCCCCACGGAAGTAGAGTTGACCATCTTCCAGATAAGCTCCATCAACCTTTTCCTGTGTTGATAATGGTACAACTGTAGCTTGTGTTTTTCTTGCCAATTCTTTTGCCAAGTCTTGATTAAAGTTCAAGACAAGGAAATCAGCCGCTGTCATCTTGTTCTGGATATTCCACTTGGCTGCTACATATTCCTCAAATGACCCATGGTAGTCGATATGAGTTGGCATGAGGTTGGTAATAACCGCAATCTCTGGATGGAATTCTTGAACACCCATCAGTTGGAAAGAAGAAAGTTCCATAACAAGAGTGTCCTTGTCTGATACAGTTTGGGCCACTTGACTAGCTGGATAGCCGATATTTCCTGATAAGAGACCATGTTGACCAGCAGCAGTCAAAACTTCCCCAATCATGGTCGTTGTGGTTGTTTTACCGTTCGAACCTGTGATACCGATAATTGGCGCTTCTGAAATCAAGTAAGCCAATTCCACCTCAGTCAAGACTGGAATTCCCTTGGCCAAAGCCTTTTCAATCATAGGATTACTGTATGGGATACCTGGATTTTTCACCATAAGGGCGAACTCTTCATCCAAGAGTTCCAAAGGATGGCCACCTGTGACAACCTTGATCCCTTCTTCCAGCAAACTTTGGGCAGCTGGATTGTCCTCAAAAGGCTTCCCATCATTTACTGTCACAATGGCACCTAGCTTGTCCAACAAACGAGCTGCAGATTCGCCAGACTTGGCCAAACCTAAAACAAGGACTTTCTTATTTTTAAATTGATCTATTACTTTCATGTCTCGAACTCCATTTCTACTCTTACTATTTTACCATTTTTATGGAAATAATTCTAAACGAAAATGCTCAGATTCAGCATTCTAACAAGCAAAAAGAGAGCCAAAACTCTCTTTTTATCTTCTTTTACTTTTATGGACCGACATGAGGGTAATATCTCGCAAGCTAAAGTATGCTAGGAAGAGCATGGCGATTGCGATAAAGAATTCTGTCGGTAGCTGAAAAATTTGCAGGACAGACAGCATCAGCAAAATCAAAAGTGCTACGAAAGCAAAGACGACAAGAACGATGTTGACTGTCCCTTTAATGCTTTCTGGTGTCGCAAATACATAGAGTAGTAATAAGAGGAGTCCTATGATTAAATAAACCATCTTTATCTCTTTCTAGCTCTTATTCAGCTGATTTTTTCTTCTTGTTAGCTTTCTCACGCTCTGCCTTGTTAAGGATTTGTTTACGCAAACGGATAGACTCAGGCGTTACTTCCATGTACTCATCGTCGTTCAAGAACTCAAGGGACTCTTCAAGTGTCAAGATACGAGGTGTCTTGATAACAGCTGTTTGGTCCTTAGTAGCTGAACGAACGTTGGTCATTTGTTTCGCCTTAGTGATGTTCACTGTCAAGTCGTTTTCACGAGAGTTTTCACCGATGATCATTCCTTCGTAAACTTCAGTACCTGGGTTGACAAAGATCGTACCACGTTCTTCGATAGACATGATAGAGTAAGTTGTAGCCTTACCAGCATCGATAGAAACAAGGGCACCACGGTGACGACCACCAATTTCCCCTGGAATCAATGGCAAGTATTGGTCGAAGGTATGGTTCATGATACCGTAACCACGAGTCATTGACAAGAACTCAGTTGAGTATCCAATCAAACCACGCGCTGGAACAAGGAAGACCAAACGAGTTTGACCATTACCAGTTGAAATCATATCCAACATTTCACCCTTACGTTCAGAAAGGCTTTGGATAACAGAACCTTGGTATTCTTCTGGAGTGTCGATTTGAACACGTTCAAATGGCTCACATTTGACACCATCGATTTCTTTTACGATAACTTCTGGACGAGATACTTGAAGTTCATATCCCTCACGACGCATTGTTTCGATAAGGATTGACAAGTGCAATTCTCCACGTCCTGAAACAGTCCATTTATCTGGTGAATCAGTTGGGTCAACACGAAGGGAAACGTCTGTTTGCAATTCGGCCTGCAAGCGTTCTTCCACCTTACGAGAAGTTACCCATTTACCTTCTTTACCAGCAAATGGTGAGTTGTTGACCAAGAAAGTCATTTGAAGAGTTGGCTCATCGATGTGTAGGATTGGAAGAGCTTCAACTGCATCTGTAGGAGTGATGGTTTCACCGACAAAGATATCTTCCATACCTGAAACGGCAATCAAGTCACCTGCTTTTGCTTCTTGGATTTCACGACGTTCCAAACCAAAGAAACCGAATAGTTTTGTAACACGGAAGTTTTTAGTGGTGCCGTCAAGTTTAGAAAGGGTAACTTGGTCCCCAACCTTAACAGTACCACGGAAGACACGACCGATACCGATACGTCCAACGAAGTCGTTGTAGTCCAAAAGTGACACTTGGAACTGTAAAGGCTCATCTGAGTTATCTACTGGAGCTGGGATATGGTCAATAATCGTGTCAAAGATTGGTGCCATAGTCGCTTCTTGGTCAGCTGGATCATCTGACAATGAAGAAGTTCCGTTGATCGCAGAAGCATACACCACTGGGAAATCAAGCTGGTCGTCATCTGCACCAAGTTCGATGAAGAGTTCCAAGACTTCGTCCACTACTTCTGCTGGACGAGCTGATGGCTTATCGATTTTGTTAACAACCACGATTGGGACAAGGTCTTGTTCCAAGGCTTTTTTCAATACGAAACGAGTCTGTGGCATTGTTCCTTCGTAAGCATCTACGACCAAGACAACACCGTCAACCATTTTCATGATACGCTCAACTTCTCCACCGAAGTCCGCGTGTCCTGGTGTGTCCATGATGTTGATACGAGTTCCGTTGTAGGCAACGGCTGTATTTTTAGCAAGGATGGTAATTCCACGCTCTTTTTCGATATCGTTTGAGTCCATAGCACGCTCAGCCAATTCAGTACGTGCATCAAGCGTTTCTGATTGTTTCAATAATTCGTCAACGAGGGTTGTTTTACCGTGGTCAACGTGGGCGATAATCGCAATGTTACGGATATCTTCTCTTAATTTTGTCATGATTTCCTCTATAATATTCAAAATTTATTTTCTAACTGAACGATTATACCATAATTTCAGGTAAATAACATAATTCAAGCAAGTGTAAATGTTTTCACTCTTCTTTTCTTTTCACGTCAAGCCTTTTCAAAGCAAGCGACTTATGATAAGATAGGCACAGTATGCGTTTAGATAATTTATTAGCCCAAGAAAAAATCAGCAGAAAGGCCATGAAACAAGCCTTACTTAAAGGGAAAATTCTAGTCGATGGTTGCCCAGCCCACTGCCTAGCCCAGAATATCGATACAGGACTACAGGAACTCCTTTTTCAGGACCAAATCATTCGAGGCTATGAACACACCTATCTTATGCTTCATAAACCTGCTGGTGTCGTTACAGCCAACAAAGACAAGGAACTTCCAACTGTCATGGACCTGCTGTTACCTGACATCCAGTCTAACAAGCTCTATGCCGTCGGCCGACTGGACCGAGATACGACTGGACTCCTCCTCTTGACCGATAACGGTCCTTTGGGCTTTCAACTCCTTCATCCTCAGTATCATGTAGATAAAACTTATCAAGTTGAGGTTAATGGACTCCTGACACCTGCTCATATCCAAGCCTTTCAAAAAGGGATTATTTTTTTAGATGGTACTGTCTGTAAACCTGCAAGACTAGAGATTCTATCTGCAAGTCCTTCCCACAGCCAAGCCTCCATCACCATTTCAGAGGGGAAATTTCATCAGGTCAAGAAAATGTTCCTCTCGGTTGGTGTTAAGGTAACCTCCCTTAAACGTACCCATTTTGGTCCTTGGAGCTTGGATGACAATCTTCAAGAGGGAGACTATCGCCCCCTAAACTCCCAAGAATTAGCAAGCATTCGTGAATTTCTCAGAAAAAGTGGTTAAAAAATGAGCTCGGAAATATCCAAGCTCGTTTTCTTATTTCTCAACTTTGACTTTCCCTTTCCAAGAATCCAAACCATAAGAAAGGATATAAATCTCAGAAAAACCTTGTTTTTTCAAGTAAAGGGCTGCATTTGTAACCCGTTGCGCACGTTGATTTTCGTAAAGAAGGACAGGTTTATCCTTACGTAGGGCTACAAGACTAGTCTTCAACTGACTTGAAGGAATATTGCGGGCCCCAAGGATATGTTTTCTGTGGAACTCTGCTGGGTCGCGCAAATCAATCAATTGACCCGTACGAATCAAGGCTTCAAATTCCTCATTATCCACAATTTTAGCCGCACGACGAATACGAAGATAGTTAAAGCCCATCCACGCCAACATTGCTAGTATAAGTGCCCACAAAATCCAAGTAACCATTAGTTCATTTCTCCATTTTTCTCAATATAATCCAATTCTACCTTGTGCTCTCTGCGAAGAACCGCTTCTGCTTCTAGATAGTCTAATTTGTCCATCAACCCTGCATCGTAAATCCGTGAGAGCTCCAACTTCATCAGTTCAATATCATATAAGCGTTTTCCCATGTAAACAATAATACCAAATTGTTTGAGGAACTGCTGCACATCATAGAATGTTTTCATAAGACTCATTTTAGCAAAATTTTGTGTTTTTTTCAAGAAGAGACTCACACAATGCTCCTGATTTTCCTATCTTCTTTGGCGATTCTGACGCAAGTGTGGTACAATAAAAACATGAGAATTCAACAATTACATTATATTATCAAAATCGTCGAAACAGGCTCCATGAATGAGGCAGCCAAGCAACTCTTTATCACCCAACCCAGTCTTTCTAATGCTGTGAGAGATTTGGAAAATGAAATGGGCATTGAGATCTTTATCCGCAATCCCAAGGGTATCACCTTGACCCGTGATGGCATGGAGTTTCTCTCCTATGCCCGTCAGGTTGTCGAGCAGACCCAGCTTCTGGAGGAACGCTATAAAAATCCTGTCGCCCACCGCGAACTCTTTAGCGTTTCGTCTCAACACTATGCCTTTGTAGTCAATGCCTTTGTCTCTCTGCTCAAGAAAAGTGATATGGAGAAATACGAGCTCTTCCTTCGTGAAACTCGGACTTGGGAGATTATCGACGACGTCAAGAACTTCCGTAGTGAGGTCGGTGTCCTATTTTTAAACAGCTACAACCGTGATGTTTTAACCAAGATGCTGGATGACAATCACCTGCTGGCTCACCATCTCTTCACGGCGCAACCGCATATCTTTGTCAGCAAGACCAACCCTCTAGCAAAGAAAGATAAGGTGAAACTATCTGATTTGGAAAACTTCCCTTATCTCAGTTATGACCAAGGGACACACAACTCCTTCTACTTTTCAGAGGAAATCCTTTCCCAAGAGCACCACAAGAAATCCATTGTGGTTAGTGACCGTGCTACCCTTTTTAATCTCTTGATTGGTTTGGATGGTTACACCATTGCGACAGGGATTTTGAACAGTAATCTTAACGGAGACAACATCGTTTCCATCCCATTGGATATTGACGACCCAATTGAGCTGGTCTATATCCAGCATGAGAAAACCAGCCTATCTAAGATGGGCGAACGCTTTATCGACTATCTCCTAGAAGAAGTCCAGTTTGATAGTTGAGAAATGATAAGAACCAATATGTAGGCTAGCAACAACCTGCACATTGGTTCTTTTTACTTATAATTAAAAGTCTCCCCTGCCAACTTATCAGCTAGCTTGGGAAAGAGACTATAAAACTTATGGGCTAGGTTCAACAACATCGGTAGATTGAGTTCTCGTTTGTTTTTTCCTATAATCTTGACAATCTTTTGCGCGACAGCATCTGGTTCTAGCAGGAAACGTTCAACCGATTTGAGATAGGTGCCATCTGGGTCGGCTTGGTCGAAAAATCCTGTACGGATTGGTCCTGGATTGACCGTCGTTACATAAACACCATGAGGCATGAGTTCGAGACGCAGAGCATTTGAAAAACCAATGGCCGCAAACTTGGTCGCTGAGTAAAGACTTGACTTGCCAGTAGCAATCAAACCTGCCATACTGACGATATTGATGATATGACCTTTTCGACTGTCCTTCATACGGGCCGCAAGGCGTCGAGATAGATTCATCAGGGCAAAGGTATTGACCTCAAACATCTGGTGAATATCTTGGTCGGAAATCTGGTCAAATTCTTCAAAAATCCCGTAACCAGCATTGTTAATTAAGACATCAATCTTGCCATAGCGGAGATAGAGGTCTGTTACCAGAGTTTCTAAGGCTGAGTCATCGGTAATATCGATTTCAATCAATTCTGCATGGGGATGGTTTCCGTAGAGTTGGACTAATTTTTCCTTATTTCTACCAAGCAAGATGAGTTGGTCATTTGGCAAGAGTTTGACCATTTCTTGGGCTAAACCACCGCTAGCTCCTGTAATGAGAATAGTAGGCATATTTATCCTTTCTCAATCATTTAGATTTCCACTTCTTCCAAGTCTTTGACCACATGGACATTTTCAAAAACACTAGCAGCATCTTTCTTGAGCTTGCTGATATCTTTTGAGAGGAAACGAGCACTGATGTGGTTGAGTAAGAGGCGTTTGGCACCTGCTTCTACTGCAACCTGTGCTGCCTGTATATTAGTTGAGTGGCCGTGATTACGAGCAATTTTTTCATCGCCCTTGCCATAAGTGGATTCATGGACAAGGACATCAGCATTGACAGCCAGACGCACACTGGCATTGGTTTTGCGGGTGTCACCCAGAATGGTGATAATCTTACCTGGACGGGGAGCTGAGATATAGTCTGCTGCCTTGATCTCAGTACCGTCTTCGAGAACTACATCCTGGCCGTTTTTGATTTTCCCAAAAAGTGGGCCAAATGGGACACCAGCAGCCTTGAGCTTTTCAGCATCCAGCGTTCCTTCCAAGTCCTTTTGCATGACACGATAGCCAACACAGAAAATAGTGTGGTCCAGCTCTTCTGCATAGACAATGAATTTATCGGTCTCAAGGATTTTTCCTAGAGAATCTTGGTCAAATTCATGGAAATGAATCTTATAGGGCAGGCGTGAACCTGACACACGAAGGCTGGTTAAGACAAAGGACTTGATTCCTTGAGGTCCATAGATTTCCAAATCTGTCTGCTCTTCATTGGCCTGAAAAGCACGGCTAGAAAGGAAACCAGGCAAGCCAAAAATGTGGTCTCCATGCAGATGGGTGATAAAGATTTTGCTGACCTTACGTGGTCGAATCGTGGTTTCAAGAATACGATTTTGCGTACCTTCTCCACAGTCAAAGAGCCAAACTTCGTTAATCTCGTCCAAGAGTTTCAGGGCGAGACTGGAAACGTTGCGGGCTTTAGAGGGCTGACCTGCCCCCGTTCCTAAAAATTGAATATCCATTCGATACTTTCTAATTAATCAAAATATAACATGGCTGTGCGGTTTTCCGATCGGAAATATCGCTTGCCAGTAAAAGCTCTAGCTTCTTGCAATAACTCCTCTTGACTGTAGCCTTTGAGACGTTTACGACCATCAGCCAAGCTTTCCAAATCAGTCAAAGCTGTGAGACTCTCCATGCTAACAACTTCCTCATCTCCAACAGCCTTCATGTAAATCTTTCCAGACTTCTCAAAGACCAGTTGATGGGGGAAAATTTGCGCAACCTCAAAGAGCAAGTCATCCGAGATTACCTCTTTATTTTCAGAAAAAATTCGACCAAGACCCTCACTCTCATAGCAGAAACCAAAGGATTTGCCAGATAGGTTCAGACGGATAAAAGGCTTATTTTCTATGGTAAAACTTGGCTCAGTATTGTAAAGATTCAGTTCCTGACTGACTTCCGCAAAATAATCCGTCGCAGCCTCAGGACTTTTTTTCTGGTAGAGTTCTGCAAAGTAGGCATTGACCACACTTGGCGGAGGGGTAATGAGGGCTAGTTGCTCCTGCTCTGTTTTACCAGCTAGGAGCTGATCCAGATAGACCTTATCCAGACTTGTATAACCTCCATACTTTAGAGCTAAAGTTTTAATATCAGTCATAAAATTCTTCTAACCTCCATTTATTTTTCTCAGAAATGTAGCCTGTAACGACTTCACCGTCATCCTGATAATCGCGTTCTTCAAGAATCGCTACACTTTCCAAAACATGAATCTTGTAGGATTTTGAAAAAGGCACGCGTAGGGTAAATCTCTCAAAAATCTCCTTAATTTTCTCTAAAAACAAAGACTGCAAATTCTCACGACTATCCTCAGACTTGGCAGAAATGAGGGCATAAGGAGTTTGGGTCGGCGTAAAATCTTCGACCAAATCCGCTTTATTATACAGGGTCAGGCGAGGAATATCCTCCATGTCCAAGTCTTTCATGATGGAAAGAACTGTTTTCTCATGTTCCTCGTGGTAAGGATTGCTGGCATCAATGACATGAACCAGAAGGTCCACATTCTTGCTTTCTTCCAAGGTTGATTTGAAACTAGACACCAACTCTGTCGGCAAATCTTGGATAAAGCCCACGGTATCAGTCAAGGTCACCTGAAGATTGCCTCCCAGATGGATACTCTTAGTCGTCGCATCCAGAGTCGCAAAGAGCTCATCAGCCTCATACTGGATCTTACTGGTCAAGGTGTTCATAATAGTTGACTTCCCAGCATTGGTATAACCAATCAAACCAATCTTAAAGGTACTGGACTCCAGACGTTTTTCTCTGACTGTGGCCCGATTTTTCTCAACCACCTTGAGCTGGCGCTCAATATCCGTGATTTGATTGCGAACACTACGACGGTTCAGCTCCAGCTGGCTCTCACCTGGTCCACGGGAACCAATTCCCCCAGCCTGACGGCTGAGCATAATCCCCTGACCAACCAAGCGAGGCAAGAGATATTTGAGCTGGGCTAGGTGAACTTGGAGCTTCCCTTCATGGCTTCGAGCTCGCATGGCAAAGATATCCAAAATCAACTGCATACGGTCAATGACCTTAACACCCAGAATTTCTTCTAGATTGACATTTTGCCTTGGGGTCAGACGGTTGTTGACGATGACAGTGGTAATTTCTTCTGCATCCACCATGAGAGCAATTTCTTCTAACTTACCAGAGCCGACAAAGGTCTTGGAGTCATACTTTTCACGTTTTTGTCTGTAGCTATCGACAACAACTGCCCCAGCTGTCTTGGCTAAACTGGCCAATTCTTCCATGGAGAGGTCAAAATTGTCCATGCCCTGCAATTCCACGCCAATGAGCAGAATCCGTTCCTCTTTTTTCTCCGTTTCAATCATCTAAAAACTCCTCTATCTGGCTTAAAATGCGGTCTTTTACACCAGTTTCTCCAATCTGATAAAAGGTGACCTGCATGCGATTACGGAACCAGGTCAGCTGACGCTTGGCAAAACGACGAGTAGCCTGTTTGAGACTCTCACTGGCTTCTTCCAAGGTCTGCTCTCCACGGAAATAAGGAAAGAGTTCCTTGTAACCAATCCCTTTAGCCGCCTGCACATCTGGATAATGGTCAAAAAGCCACTTGGCTTCATCCAAAAGCCCAGCCTCAAACATCAAATCCACTCGGCGATTGATACGCTCATAAAGCTGACTGCGCTCATCGTCCAAGCAGATAATCAGCGGTTCATACAATGTCTCTTGATTTTCCAAATCCTGACCAAAATGGGCGATTTCCAAGGCACGCATAGCACGACGACGATTAAACTGGGGAATCTCAAGGCCAGCTTGCTCCACCAAATGAGCTAATTCCTCATCTGTATAGGGTTCTAAACTAGCTCGATAGTCCAAAATCTCCTCATGGGGAGTCTCTCCACCCAGATGGTAGCCTTCTAACAAGCTCTGGATATAAAGCCCAGTTCCACCAGCGATAATGGCAAGCTTACCACGGCTGTGAATATCCTCAATAGCCATCTTAGCTTCTGAAACAAAATCAAAAGCCGAGTAAGACTCGGTTACCTCTCTAACATCAATCAAATGATGAGGAACAGCTGCCTGCTCTTCTGGACTAGCCTTAGCCGTCCCAATATCAAGTCCTCGATAGACTTGCTGGCTATCTCCACTAACCACTTCGCCATTAAAACGCTTGGCCACTTCAATGGCAAGGGCTGTTTTTCCAACAGCAGTCGGTCCAACAATCACAATTATTTTTGTTTTCATCTTTTTTCCTTGAAAAATTCCCATTTTTTCGTTACTATTATTATAACACAAAAAGGTCAGTCAGAAAAATGTGACCTCTTGAGGAGGCTGGCTGATTGAGAATATAAAGGAGGAAGACTCATGGCTAAAGGATTCGCTAAAGGTCTTGTAACAGGTGTCGCAGGAACTGTCGCTGCACTTGCAGGTGCAGTATACGCATTTAAAAAGAAAGTGATTGAACCAGAGGAGCAAAAAGCAGCTTTCATCGAAGAAAACCGTAAAAAAGCAGCTCGTCGCCGCGTATCACGTTAGGAAATAAAAGAAGTTGGGATTCATTATCTCAACTTCTTTTTTTCTATTCTTTTAAATAGCTAAATCAAACTTCAACTGTGGTTTGACAGGGTCATAATCCACCAACTCAAAATCTTCTGCTTTGATATCAAAGAAATTAGTTCCATCAGGAACATTCAAAACCAAACGTGGTTGGCAATTTGACGGCTCGCGACGAAGCAATTCCTGAGCTTGTTCAAATTGATTGTCATAGATATGGAGGTTGTTGATAAAGTAGAAGAACTTTCCAACCTTCCAGCCGAAATGCTTGGCAATCATCATTTGAAGAGCTACGTACTGCATAGCATTGATGTGGTGGGCCACCAGCATGTCATTCGAACGCTGAGTCAAGGTCGCATCCAGATAGATTTCCCCATCTACACGACGAACATCAAACATGGTCTGAAAGGCGCATGGAAGCAGCCCTTCTGTTTCTTCGAAAGCTTGGTAATCCCAGAGAGAGATAATATTGCGGCGGTTCCAAGGATTTGCTTCCAACTGCTTGAGAAGCTTATTGATGATGTCGTGTTTCTTAACGACAGCCCCGTAACGCTCACCAATGGTCCCTGTATCTCCCACTTCCCAGTCATTCCAGTAGTGAACATTGTACTTGTCATTAAGCACGTCTAGGCTATTTGACTGGTCTTGGTAAATCCAGAGCACTTCCTTGATGGCGGATTTGATAGCTATAGGACGCAAGGTTGTGATGGGGAATTCCCCCTTGGCCAAGTCATACTCTGCAAAGGCACCCGTTACGTACTTAGAATTGGCAACTGTCCCATCCTTGTACTTAGGACGAGCCTGCTCAGAAAAGACACCGTCTTTGAGGATTCGTTCAATATTCTCTTTAAAAATCGTATCTGCTTTTGTCATTTACTCTCACCTCATTTATTGTCCTAACTAGTATAGCATAAAAAAAGAAAGGAGGAAAATCACTCGCTTATGGAAAGCAATTTTCTCCTTTTTTATTTTACTGCAATACAAGTGATGCTGCTCCGATAACTCCAGCGTCATTTCCTAGAGTTGCAAGAGCCAATTTAGTGGATGTGCGTACTTGTGGGAAGCTATTTTCGTCGTAGACTTTTTGAACACCTTGTAGAAGGAATTCTCCCGCAGCTGATACACCACCACCGATAACGATTGTTGATGGGTTGAGGATTGAACCGATGTTGGCACAAGCGATTCCCAAGTAGCGTGAGAAGTTACGGTAAACGATCAAAGCAAGGTCGTCTCCTTCTTTTGCGAGATCAAAGACAGTCTTAGCAGTTACTTCTTCTCCGTTATCAATCAAGCGTTTCAAGGCTGCATCGCCTTCATATGCATCGGCATAGCGACGAGTCAAGTTAACAATCCCTGTTGCTGAAGCAACTGTCTCAAGGCAACCTTTCTTACCACAAGTACATACGATTGGTTGATCAAAGTCAACAGTGATATGGCCAAGCTCACCTGCTGCACCAGCAACACCGTGAAGCAATTTGCCTTCTGCGACGATACCGCCACCAACACCAGTACCAAGTGTCATAAAGACAACGTCTGGTTGGTTATCACCAGCACCCATCCAACGTTCACCAAGAGCTGCCACATTGGCATCATTATCGATGAAGAATGGAATGCCCAAGGCTTTTTCAATTTTTTCTTTAATCGGTTGAAGGGTTTTCCAGTTGAGGTTGTAAGCACCAATAACAGTTCCCTTTTCACGGTCAACCACACCTGGTGATCCCATCCCAATTCCTTGGAAGTCTGCTGCTGCCAATCCAAGCAAGTCCAAACGATGTTGAATAGACTCAATCATATCATCTACGATATGACTTCCCTCATCCAAAATGTTGGTCTTGATAGACCATTTTTCTTGGATTTCTCCTGCTGTTGTCAAGATTGCAAATTTGATAGAAGTTCCACCAAGGTCAATCCCAATAATCTTTTGACTCATCATATTCTCCTTTTACTTTGTGAATTAATTGAAAATGCTTACAGTACTAGTATAACAAATTTTAGTTGCTTATGCAAAGGTTTGCATTAACTTTCTGGATTTTATCCTGACTTATGGTTTCCAGAGACCTGAAGCATCTACATAATAACGGCCTCCATCAACTCGCTCATTTTTAGCCATTTTACCATCTGATTTCAAATAGTAATTTCCTTGCCATGTACTGTAAGCATAAGATCCATCTGATTTCAAGTAATACCAAGCCTGATAAGAATCATCATAAATCCATTCGCTCTGGGCCATTTTTCCGTCTGCTTTCAGATAATAGCTTCCCTGCCAAGCATTTTTCACTGAATTTCCATTTTCATCAAAGTAATACCAAGCACCGTCCTGCTTAACCCAACCACTTGTTATTGCTGAACTTGTATCAGTTTGAGCCACAGTTGCTTGTTTTGATTTAAAGGCGCCCTTAGGGGCATTTTTCAATTCGCAAGCCACACCATCATGATCGCGGTCTAACTTGGCAGAATAACCAGAGTCTCCCTCATGAAGATCTGAATAGCCATTAGCCCAAGCTTCCTTACAGCTAGAAAAATGGATGTTTTCTTCTGCTAAAACTGGTTGTGAAAACAAAGCTAAAACTGACAACGTCGCCAAACTCATTTTAAAAAATAGACGTTTGTTCATTACTTTCTCCTATAGGAATGTTATCGATTTTAATATTATTTTATCAAACTTATTTCAGCAATTCAAGGAAACTTCTGGTATTTTCTACAAACTCCTTTGGTTTTTCCTTATTCAAGACATGAGGGCCATCTGGGATAATCTGAAATTGGGATTCTGATATTAGTTTATGAAGACTTCTCATAGAACTAAGATTCGGTTTATCTTTGCTGCCACAAATTAGTAAGGTTGGATAGGGGCAAATCCCTGCTATATCCGTTAAATCAAGTGTCTTCAATTCCTCAGAAACTCCGACCATAAGAGTCTTATCTGCTCCCTGTTTTTCAAATACCCTTTTAGGAAGTAGTTTAAAAATCAGCAACTGAAGATAAAATAGGATATTCCCTGCTAATTTAAGCGGGCATCCTGATAGAACCAAAGCTCGGAGATTTGGTAAATCGTAACTGGAAAATTCTAGTGCCAGGGCAGCACCTAAGGACAATCCAATCAAAACAAAAGGTTCTGTCTCTTGAGCTAGGTGTTGATAAACTCGCTCCTTGGCTTTTTGATAGCTGCTAACTCCAGAAGGAAATAACTCGATAGCCTCAGAAGGATAATCTGTCAGTAGATTCCGAACTTCTTTCCAACTCTCTGCTGACTGCCCTAAACCGTGTAAAAATACCAGTTTCATCTAGTTCTCCTCTAGGCTTAATTCATACAAGCCTCTCACTGCATTACAGCCGTAAATAGCTTCTGCTTGGACTAAGTCTGCCAAGGTCAAGACTTTCTCTTCTACCTGTCCTGTTTCCAGCAAATGCTGACGATAAATTCCTGGCAAGATTCCAAGTCGGATAGGCGGTGTGTAGAGTTTCCCATCGATTTTCAGAACTAAATTTCCGATAGAGGTTTCAAGAAATTCTCCAGACTTATTGTGGTAAATAATCTCTTGCTCCCCTAGATTCAAATGCGGTCGGTGAGTCGTTTTGAAGTAGGTAAAGGCTTGTTGCAAATTGGATTCCTGCAGACAAAGTTTGGCCTGGCAGAAATGCGAACTAAGGGGGTTTAGGATTTGACGACTGAGTTCTATCTCTCCAGACTTGCTAAGGCTGATTCGCAAGCGGTAATCTTGATTAGCATCACAAGCCTGACACTCTTCCTCTATCTTTTGTTTCAAGTTTTCTGAATCAAATGGAAAGGCAAAATACCGACTAGCTTTTCTCAGTCTTTCTATATGTTGATTCTCAAACAGCAAGCACTTCTGGCTGATTTCCCCTGTAGTAATCAGTTGGAAACGATCTTGTTTACGATAGAGAACAGCTGCCTTTTGATGAACCTCGCGGTATTCAGATTCCCATGTGCTATCCCATGTAATGCCTCCGCCTACTCCATAGATAGCTTGCCCCTTGTAGAGTTGAATGGTCCGAATAGCAACATTAAAAATCCGTCGTCCATTTGGAAGTAAAATACCAATCGTTCCACAGTAGACTCCACGCGGTTGTGGTTCCAAGTCCTTTATAATCTCCATTGTTGCAATTTTCGGTGCGCCCGTTATGGAACCACAAGGAAAGAGTGAGCGGAAGATTTCAATAAGGTCAACATCCTCTCGCAACCGACTCTTGATAGTCGAAGTCATCTGCCAAACCGTTGAATACTGTTCTACTTGGCAAAGACTCTCCACGTGCTCACTCCCCACCTCAGAAATACGGTTCATATCATTGCGCAAGAGGTCCACAATCATCATATTTTCAGAGCGATTTTTGGGGTCCTGTTCCAACCAACTGGCCTGCTCCAAGTCTTCTTGGTCAGTCATGCCACGCTGAGTCGTTCCCTTCATTGGTCGCGTCGTCAATTCACGGTCATTTTGCTCAAAAAAGAGTTCTGGACTCATGGAAATCACTGCCATCTCATCGTGTTCCACATAGGCATTATAGCCTGCCTCCTGCTCTACCACCATGCGATTGTAGATGGCAAACGGATTAGCACTTAAATCTTGCTTGAGTTGGACGGTATAGTTGACCTGATAGGTATCTCCCTGCCGCAAATGATGGTGAATCTGAGCAATCGCCTTTTCATAATCCTCTGCAGACGTTACTTCCTGCCAATTTAAAGGCAAATCAACCTCATCATAAGTCAGAGGAATAGGGGAAGTTTCTACGCTATCATGAACGGTAAAAAATAGCAGGTACTCGCCCAGTAGAGGAGCCTTGTGAACTGCTAATTTCTCCTCAAAAGCAGGTGCAGCCTCGTAGCTAACATAGCCTACCACATAGTAGCCTTGCTCTTGGTAGCTTTCCACTTGTACCAGCAAATCTGCCACTTCTGCTATATTTCTCGTTTTCAACTCTTTAATCGGCTGGGTAAAGATGTATCTCTCTCCCAAAGCCCTAAAATCAATCACTGTTTTTCTATGCATATCTTAAGTATAGCACAAATTAAGAAAACCCTCATCCGCAAAGCAGATGAGAGATTTCAATTATTTAAAGATTGAAGTTTTAAAGCTATTTGTTTGTTGAAGAAGTTTCTTGAAGATTTTCTCTTTAAGTGATACAGTATTATCAAATTTAACTGATCCATTTTTAAGAGTAGCTTTATCTTTATCAACAGCTGCAGCAAATGCATTCTTCAAGTCATCGTAACTACTGTATGTAGTACCGTCAATTGTAACTGGGTTAAATCCTGCTTTCGCTTTATCAACAACTTCTTTGAAGTATTCTTTCTTCCAATCTTCTAGAGTATTAAATTTACCATCAGAAACTTTCTTAATGATAAAGTCATCACCTAGAGTAGCATGACCAGCCTGTTTAGACTCATTTTTCAGCATGTTAGAAGCGTAGTTTAAGAAGCCTTTTTCATATCCAAAGTAACCCCACATACGGAATGTGTTATGTTTGAATGACATAGAGCCTGGAGCTCCTTCACTTGTATTACCACCATAGATACCAGCAGTGATAGGCACCGTTACATAGGCAGAGCCAAATCCAGTTGGGTCATAAGTACCATTACCAGGACCGTGTTTGGTCATGAAGTTCTTATCTACTAGGTCGTTAACAGAAGTTAAGTTATATTCTTTTTCTTCTGCATTCAAATCACGAACCTCATCGTATTGGTTCTTCGTATTAGCGTTACGTAGTTTTTTAGCAACTTTCTTGAACCAAGCGTTGTTTAGTGCTTTATCGTGTTTATCAATTACAGCTTCTCCTTCAAGATAATCAAGAAGCATAAGCGTATCATTGAAACCTTTCATGTAGTGATCGATTTCTTCACGAGATGTCAGATCGTTTGGATTAGTATTATACCATTGGTTTCCGTCATTTGGACGTTCGTAGGCCATGTTCAATCCTAGTGCTTTGAAATCACCGTTTGGACTTGTTTCAGCAGGAGATTGTAACATACCTTGTGCGAATGCTTCTAGGTCAGTACCTTCACGGTGTCTAGAACCACCTAGGTAAACCATGCGGTCATTTACGTGAGTCGTTTCGTGAGTGAAGGCTGAGATACCAAAGTCACTAATCATATTGGTAACCATGAAGAAGACTGAATCATCCTTATAAGGATTACCGTAGATACGAGCTACAGCTCCCATACGCCAGTCAGTAGCATGGTAACGACCTGTTGGTCCGTACAATTCACGAACTGGAGCGACATCTTTACCGCTATTAGTGTGACCGTATTTATCAGTACCTTCTTTGTAGTTTTGGTTATCTAACACAGGAGTTGGTACCATATTGTTGCTCTTGAGCAGTTGGTTACGAACTTTATCTAATGATAGACGAGACCAGAAGTCTAGGTAATTTTGTTGACCTTTAGCGACTTTATTGATTTCAGCTTTGAATGCTTCGCGTTCTTCCGCAGTATTCTTACCGTATTTTTCAAATGAACTGTAAGCCATAGTGTTATATGTTGAGATTAAGAACATATGTGCATCTTTTAAATTCAGAAGTGGAAGAATCATTTTACCGTGAACATCATTATTCAATCCTTCGTATGCTCTGTGTTTCTTATCAGCAAATTCAGGAGTTGTTGTCTTCGGTTCAACGACATATACATTATCTTTAGTTGCTTTTATGAACCAATCGTTTAAGTCTGTATCACTTGTGAAGAGTTCCATATTGTATTTCAGGAACTCATGTAAATTACCTTTACCAGTAGCACCGGCAATCACTTCACGATAGGCATCGTGAGTGCGGTCCCCCTTAATATAACTTTCTTTAGAACCAATATTGATGATTCTATCTAGGACACTAACATTCTTACCGTAGAAGTCCGGTTTGAATAACATTAACTCTTTAATGTTAAAGTCATCGAATTTAACACCGTAGTAACGATTTAGGTAAGTTAATCCAAGAAGAACTGCAGCCTTATTGTCATCAATTTTCTTAATCAAGGCACGTTTTGCAGCTTCATCAGTGTTAAGCTGGTGATCTTCATTTTCTACTAACTTCGTAACGAATTTATTAAGATTATATTTAACATACTTGAAGCTTTCTTCTAGGTACAAGTCCTTAATTGCATTGACTTTATTGCCACCAGTTCTACCCAAGTGTTGGTAAATCGGGTCAGATTGCAATTCAACAGGGCTTAATTTGCTTTCAATAGCACTGATTAAGTCAGCACGATCTTTTACAACAATGTTTGGTGTGTAAACAACTTCACCAAGCTCAGCGACACTGTATTCTTTTACTTGCTTAACTTGAGAGTCCTTAGGAGAAATCGTAAAGATATCTTTTGTCTTATCTGCGTAGTGAACCATAATATGGTCGGCATCTGTAAGGTCTGTGACAAAGTCATTGCCTTTCATTGCAGTCACAGACAATACTTCTTTAGTCATTAATGGACTATCAGTAGCTAATTTATTTCCTTGATTTACAATCCACTCTTTATTGTAGAACGGTTGAAGTTTTTCAACATTACGATAAGCAAGTTCACGAGAAGCATCGTAATCTTGAGTATCTTTGTAAGTGTCAGACTTTGGTTTAACATTATTTAATGTATCTGAAACAAGAGGATTGATAACATAATCATTAGCTGTAATTCCTAATGTTGCAATTTTCTGGTCAGCTTCATCTTGAGACACTTCTTTAATTCGGTTAGAAACAGAGAATTTAAATGAACGTTTACCTGTACTTACATCTTTCACGATAAAGTTACGTTCTAAAGCGTTATTTGAGAAGTATCCACCATCTTCGTCAATATCTTTAGATCCATAGAACACTTCACCATTTTCAACTTTCATCATAGACACAGAGTCTGCAACTTTACCCCATGCCCAGTTCTTACTAAGGAAACCACCTACTTCAACAGGTGTATTTACCTTAATAGTTCCTTTCGTAACAGCGTTACGAACAGAACCATATTTACCAATTCCGTTAGGATCAGAACCGTTATCTGATCTAGCGACAAATCCACCGATACGAGCTTTATTAGCAACTATATCAGCTTCTACATATCCTTTATTAACATTACCTTTCCAGATTTCACCAACCATACCAGCGAAGTCCCATCCTCTATCACCTACACCAGTAAGTTTACCGATATAAGCAACATTAGTAAGCTGTCCGCCGTTATCTAATTTGTTAACAAGTCCGGCAATTCCATCTCTACCAGTTATGCTACCAGTTACTTTAATATTCTCAACAGTAGCATTCTTAACAGTTCTAGCAAGAGCAGAAATGTTATCAATCCAAGGCATATTAATATCGACATTAGCCAAGTTAACATCTTTAACCGAACCACCTTCAATACCACCAAATAATTGACGTGTCATATTGTGGATTGAATAACGTTGTCCCTCAACACTTGATAACTTACCTTTAAATGTACCAGGAACATACTCTTTATTTGGAGTTGGTACATTAGCTGCATTTAGATCTGCACCAAGTTTAAACTCACCGCTAGGGTTAGCTTTCATATCTTTTACAAGCTCATTGAAGTTGTAGTAAACATTACCTTCTTTTGCTTTTTGTTTTTCAAAGTAATGAACATACTCTTCGCTAAGTGTATTTTCAGCATTTCGTTGAACTAAGTCTGGTGCTTTGGCAGTAACTTTATATAAAGTTTTTCCGTCTTTTTCTACTTCTTCAATCTTGTCAACAGCAAGTCGTGTAACCTTGTTGTCGTGAGTGGTCACTCGTAGATAAAGTGGGGCAACATCAGCTGGTTTTTCTGTAAGCAAACTAGTATCTGTTTCATTACCGTCAGCGTCCACACTCATCAAGCTTGTTTCTTTGATATTTTTGATTTCAACTTTTTTGAGGTCAATTCTTAGAGGTTCTTCATTCAGAACTACTTCCTCATCGCCTTCACCACGGTCATAAACCATCTTAGTTTCAATCTTATAATCTTTGTAGTATTGCAAATCTGTCAGGCTAGCTGTTAAGTTGTCAGGTGAAACATTCAATGTTTTCACAATCTCATCACCTTTTTTCAGAGTTAAGGTGATAGATTTAATGGCCGCCTTGCTTGGATTTTCTAGACTGTATTTAACATCTGAAGTACGTTTCAAATCCTTAGGTTCAACTGCAGTGATGGTCAATACTGGTTTTTCAAAGGTCTTGGTACCACGTTTCAAAATTTTGTCTTGAGGTGCCTCAAGGATTTCCTCTGTAACTTTTGGAGCGTCTTCTGTTTTAACTCCCTTAATGGTATTAAAGGTCTTGGTGATTTTTTTCTGGCCTTCTTTGCCTTCTTGAGCTACAACTTCTAAGCCTTTTTTCAGTTGGTCATCTTCTTTAACAACTTCCTTAAATGGAATCTTTTCAAGACTTTCTTCTACAAGAGTTCCTTCAATTGGTTTTGTACCACGGCTTACCTGTTGGTTTACAGGCTCCTTGGTCACTTCCGTACTAGTTGAAAGAACTTGGTCAGTTTTGACACCTTCTACCGTTTTATAGGTTGTTTTTGTAACTTGACTTCCTTTTTCACCATTTCGTAGGACAGTTTCTTCGTCCGTATACTTGGTTGGATCCTCAGTCGTTTCAGTTTTGTAGTCTAAATCTGTAGTTGATGTTTCAACAAGGGTTCCCTCAGTTACTTTGTACTCAGGTAATTGATCTTGAACAAGTGCTTGACCTTCCTTGCCTGCCTCTTGGGTTCCTTTAGACTCTACTATAGCTTCTGGTAGTTCCGATTGCGTTAAAGATTGACCTTCCTTACCTGCTTCTTGAGTTCCTTTAGACTCTACTGTAGCCTCTGAAAGTTCTGGCTGTACTAAAGCTTGGCCTTCTTTGCCTGCCTCTTGAGTTCCTTTTGCTTCTACTGGGGCTTCTGGCAATTCCGGTTGTGTTAAGGCTTGGCCTGATTTACCCTCCTCTTGAGTTCCTTTTGCTTCTACTTGAGCCTCTGGCAATTCCGGTTGTGTTAAGGCTTGGCCTGATTTACCTTCCTCTTGAGTTCCTTTAGCTACTTGGTGAGTTGATTCAACTTGTGGTACTGGAGTTGGGGCAGGTTGCACCTCTTTCTTGGTTCCGACTGCAATGACTTGCGACACAGGATTTTGAACCACTTGGTCTTCGATGACTTCTCTAACTTCTTGACCATTAACCACCGAAACTTTGGTTACAAGGCGACGCTTACCATTTACTCCAGCTGTGACGATACGAGTCTGTCCTTCTGCTAGATTCGCATCTGGGCTTGTGACCATTTCAAAAGGAATCTCAACCAAGCTCTCTTCCTGTCTAACCTGAGGCTTCGCAGAAACTGGTTTTTCTTCAACAGCAGGAGCAACTGGAGTCTCTACTACAGGTTTTTCGACGGCAATTTCCGAAGCAACAGCAGGTCTTTCCTGAGCTACTTCTGTTTTCTCGATTTCATTTGCATTTTGCTTTTCTACTGGCAACTGAGGCTTCTCAGCTGAAGCTGGTCTTGATGGATGGAGTTCTGCTTCCTTGAAGTATCCAATGTATTCATAGCCATCAATATGGATAATCCCTTCAGCCAAACCTTCATGTGTTGAGGCCGAAATAGTTTGGTTATAAGAAAGCAATTCTTTATTTTCAAATGCAAATGTTCCATAAGGTACAAAGGTGCTAGCTCCTAAAGAACCAATCAGAAGAACACCTAGAACCTCTTTGCGACCTTTTTTGGACACCAAAAAGACTGCTAGAGAAGCCGTTGCCAAACCAAGACCTGCCAAGGCTAGTTCCTTACTTCCTGTGTATGGAAGTTGTTGACTGTTAGTTGCCTTCTTACGATAAACTACATAGAGAATATCATCATCTTGAAATTCTGTAGGAACCTCATGGTGAATCAGGGCTTTTTCAGACTCGGTCAATTCCTGCTCCGCCAAATAACGGTAATGAACACTATGAGCACTGCCAACTTCATTGGCTTGAACCTTATCTACTGAAAGGGCACTGGCTCCAAAAAGGAAGGCTCCGATGGCTACAGGACCGACCCCAACAGTTAGCTTACGAATTGAATATTTTGTGATTTTTTCTAGTTGCTGTTTTGTTTTTCTCATTTTCACGACTTTCTAATAGAATCTTGTGGATAATGCGCACGCGCACCTCCAATTAATTTTGGACGACTAGCCAACGCCGTTACGTGGGCATGACCAATCTCTCTCAAAAGAGGGCGAATCGGAACCTGAACATGCTTGACATGCATGCCAATTGCAGTGTCTCCGATATCCAATCCAGCATGAGCCTTGATAAATTCAACCTCAACTGGATCCTTCATAAACTTGAAGGCTGCCAACTGACCCGAACCTCCTGCATGAAGTGTAGGAAGGACACTGACAATTTCCAGACCAAACTGCTCTGCAACCTGACGTTCAACAACGAGGGCCCGATTGACATGTTCACAACCTTGAACAGCTAGATGAATTCCTTTTCCCTCTAAGATATCTAGGATGGTCTTCACAATGATTTCGCCAATTTCTTGGCTGGATTCCTTGCCAATCTGACCACCTATCACTTCACTAGAGGAAAGGCCTAAAACAAAGATGGATCCTTGCTTCAAATTGGTCTTTTCCAATACATCTTCTACAATCTGGCTTGTCTCTCTTTGAATGTCTTTTTCCTTCATACTTGATACCTCTTTTATCACTATCTATCATATCGTTTTTTCTTGTTTTTAGCAAGATAGACAACCTGAAAATCTTGCTCCAACCTGCATAAAACTCCCAGAATTGACTGGGAGTTAGTTAGTTTCTATTCTATTTATGTATATTTCAACTGTCGTACCCTTTAAAGGGGCAGAATCGATCTTCATCTGGTAATTGGCTCCAAAATGAAGTTTGAGCCGTTGGTCAACATTTTGCAGACCAACTCCCCCACGTTTGAGTTGACTTTGACTACTATCGCCAGCAACTTGGAAGCCAACGCCATCATCCTCAATACGGATGACCAATCCTGAATCCTGTTTCTGAACAGAAACTCTAATATGTCCCTGACCTTCCTTTTCCTTAATGCCATGGTAAAGGGCATTTTCTACCAAGGGTTGTAACACCAGCTTAGGCAAGACCAGATTATCAAAGGCAGGATTTTCAGCAATTTCGTATTCCAGCTTATCTCCATAGCGTTGTTTCTGGATAAAGAGATACTGGCGGACATGGTTGATTTCGTCAGACAGGCAAATCAAGTCCTTACCCTGATTTAGAGCCAAGCGGAAATAGGTCGCCAAGGACTTGGTCACCTGAACCACTCGCTGACTATCCTGAAATTCAGCCATCCAGATGATTGTGTCCAAGGTGTTATAGAGGAAATGCGGATTAATCTGGCTCGATAGAGCTTGAAGTTGGTACTGACGGGTCGTTTCTTCCTGCCTGCGAATATCCGCCATCAGCTGATCAATCTGATCCAACATGGCATTAAATTGGCGAGTCACTTCTCTCAGTTCATAAGCACCAGCTTCCTTGGCACGAAGATTCTGATTACCAGAAGCAATCTCCAGCATGGTTTCTCTCAAGTCATTCATAGGAGCAATCCAGCGTTTAAGACTAAGCCACACCAAACAGAGACAGGCAAGAAGAGAGGTGAAACTGGCTCCAAGCAAGGTCCACATGAGCTGACTCCGAACTTGCTCTAACTTCTCCAGCGAAGACACCCCAAGCACCGTCCAATCAGTTCCAGCAATCTTTTCTTGACTGACGTAGGACTGGTGATCTAGCGTATAGCCCTGACCTGTCTCGATGTAGGGTTTCATGACCTCCATTTCGCTAGACGAGCTGTAAACTGTATGTTGAGGATGGTAGACAAATTCATGATTTTCATTGATGATAAAGGCAAAACCCTGCTGGCCCAACTGTAGCTGGTTGAGATAGGCTTCCAGAGTTTCATAAGAAATATCCAAACGAAGTACACCCAGATTGGCTCCCTTTGCATCAACAAGTTCTTGAGTGACAGAAATGACCCACTGACTATCTGATTTACGAGCTGGAGTCAAAACGGGCTTAGCCCCCTGATGAATGGCCTTTTGGTACCAATCCTCAGCCATCATATCAGAGGAAGTTTTCATTTGCACACTATCATCTGTAGAAATGACCTGACCTGATTTGGTGACCAGAACTACCGTTTTCAAGTCTTGGTCTGCCTTTAAGATGGTCAAAAACAGATTTCGGATTCCCTTGACCTTGTCTTGACTGGGATTCTCAGCATAGGCTAGGACATCCGTCTGCTGGGTCAAACTAGTCGAGGTGGTTTCTAATTTTTTGATATAAGACTGGATAAAGTGGCTAGTTTGGCTGATAGTCGTCTGGCTATTGCCTTCAATGGTAGCCTCAATAGCTGATGAACTAGATTGATAGTAGAAAGTCCCAACCAGAGCTAGGAGAATGAGAAAGACCAGAAAGATGGAAATAACCATTCTGACTAGAAGAGAAGAACGCTTCATCGACCTCCCCCTTTCTTAAACTGACGAGGTGTCACACCTGCAATCTGTTTAAAACGTTGGGTAAAGTAGTTCATATCTTCAAAACCAACCTTTTCTGCGATCTCATAAATCTTCAAATCTGTAGTTAAAAGCAAGAGCTTGGCTTGTTTGACACGTTCTCTCACCAGATAATCCTGAAAAGGTAGGCCCAACTCTTTCTTAATCAAAGAACTCAGATAAGTCGGACTAAAGCCCAAGTCACTGGCCAAAGACTTTAAACTAAACTGGCTATCAGCCAGATGGGACTGGATTTTCTGGGCCATGTTTCCTTCAAACTTATCAGTTAATAAATCTTGTAACTGCTCTTCTTTTTCTTCCTTATCCAACTTTTGCTTGATTTTCCTCAACATTTCCTCAATATCCTGACGAGAAAAGGGCTTGAGCAGGTAGTCATCCACACCGAGTTTGACGGCAGACAAGGCATAATCAAAATCATCGTAGCCAGTTAAAAAAACCAAATGCACCTGAGGATAGGTTTCTCGGACCAGACTGGCTAACTGGATGCCATTTAGCTGAGGCATGTTGATATCGGTTAAAATGATATCTGGCACCTGCTTTTGTATCAATTCCCAAGCCTGTCTTCCATTTTCAGCTTGACCGATGATTTCCATATCGTAGGCTGCTACATTAACCAGTTTGGTCAAGCCTTGTCTTACCAGATATTCATCTTCTACAATTAAGATTGTATAGGTCATGCTTCTCTCCTTTGTCACTTACTAGTATCAGTATAGCAAAATTCTCCTCTAACTGCTTAGGAAAGCCCTCTTAATCGACATAATCTAGTAAATAAGCGTAGCCTTTTTCTTCCATTTGGTCTTTGGGAATAAAGCGGATAGAAAGGCTATTGATACAGTAGCGCAAGCCACCCTTGTCCTGTGGTCCATCCGTAAAGACATGGCCAAGGTGAGAATCTCCAACTCGGCTCCGCACTTCCATGCGTGTCATATTGTAAGACTTATCTTCCTTGTAGGTAGCCACATCTGGACTGATGGGTTGGGTGAAACTAGGCCATCCGCAACCAGACTCAAACTTATCCTTTGATGAAAAGAGGGGTTCGCCAGTTGCTACATCCACATAGATACCAGATTCAAATTTATCCCAGTAACGGTTTGAGAAAGCCCGTTCTGTTTGATTTTTCTGGGTAACTGCATACTCCTCAGGTGACAGGGTCTTTTTCAATTCCTCATCACTTGGTTTGGGGTATTTGCTGGCATCGATGACGGGGTAGGCCGCCTGATTAACATTGATATGGCAGTAGCCATTTGGATTTTTCTTGAGATAGTCTTGGTGGTAATCCTCAGCCACTACAAAATTCTTCAAGGCCTCCTTTTCAACTGCTAGAGGTTGGTCGTATTTCTTAGCCACCTCATCAAAGACCTGGTTAATCACCTCTAAATCCTTGTCATCTGTGTAATAAACACCAGTACGGTACTGGGTTCCCACATCATTTCCTTGTTTATTTTTGCTGGTTGGATTGATAATACGGAAGTAATGAAGCAGGATTTCCTTGAGGGAAATTTGCTTGGCATCATAGGTGACATGAACAGTCTCCGCATGACCTGTTTGATTAATCAACTCGTACTTGGTTGTTTCCCCTCTACCATTTGCATAGCCTGAAACGGCATCCGTCACTCCGGGAACTCGAGAAAAATACTCCTCAACTCCCCAGAAACATCCCCCAGCTAGATAAATTTCGTGCAAGTCTGCATCTTTACTCACTTCTCTTTTTTTCACTGTTTTTCCTCCTTGGCTAACTGCCGCTTTCTCAATTTGCGAGCTATCTGTCTGCCCTGCATTTCGCATCAATAGAAAATAGAAACCGGTTATGGCTAGGAAAAAGATTCCTGCCAAGACAAACAATTTTACTTTATCATTCATGACCTTTCTCTACCCCATTTCTTTCAATGTTTTTAAAATCATATCCTTATCCATAAAATCAGGTTGCGTTTTGACTAGCTTACCTTCCTTGTCTATAAAGGCTTGAGTTGGATAAGAACGAACACCATAACTTTCCAAAAGTTTGCCTGATGGGTCAACTAGAACTGGGAAATGTTTATAATCCAAGCCCTTGTACCAGTTCTTAAAGTCCGCTTCTGCTTGTTCCCCCTTGTGTCCAGGTGATACTACCGTCAAGACCACATAATCATCACCAGCATCTTTAGCAATTTCATCCGTATCTGGAAGACTGGCTAGACAGATGGAACACCAAGAAGCCCAGAATTTGAGATAGACTTTCTTACCCTTATAATCAGATAAACGATAAGTCTTGCCATCTACTCCCGTCAGTTCGAAATCAGCAACCGCCTGACCTTTAGTAGCAGTTTGTGAACTGACTTGTTCTGTTTTCGTTTGCTCCTTCATAGTAGATTCGTCTGACATATTTTTAGCAGAACAGGCTGCCAAGCAACAGATTGAGCCGACTCCAAGGAGACATGTTTGCCATTTTTTCATTTCTTCTTCCTCTCTATTCAAATAATGTAGTCAAAATGGAAGCATTTCCCAAAAGCACCAAGATTCCCATCAAGATAATGAGGAAACCACCCACTTTTTTGAGGGTTCCTAGGTAGGGATGAAGTTTTCGGAAATGTTTCAAAACATAGCTGGAGGCAAGAGCTAGAACCAAAAATGGTAGTGCTAGACCCAGCGTGTAAATCAACATGAGGCCAGCTCCCTGCCAAGCACCTGAGCCACCTGAAGCCGCCAAGGCTAAAACAGAGCCCAGAACCGGTCCCACACATGGCGTCCAAGCAAAACTAAAGGTCAATCCCAGTAAAAATGCCTGACTATAGCCCTTACCCTTTTGCCCCTGTCTCTGTAATTGTAGCCTTCTTTCCTTGTAAAGTCCCTGAAAATGTAAGACTTCCATCTGGTGCAAGCCCAAAAGAATGATAACCGCACCCGTCACATACTGAAACCAAGAAGCATAAAGCAAATTGCCTAAAAAACCAGCTCCATAACCCAGCAAGATAAAAACAAAGGAAATCCCTGCTATAAAGGCCAGAGTTCGCAATAAACTAACCAGTGAGATTGAATATTTTCCACTAGAAGCCTGAGCACCATCTTTATCATCCAACAAGACCCCTGCATAGACCGGTAACAAGGGTAAGATACAAGGAGAAAAGAAGGAAAGAATTCCAGCAAGAAAAACACTGATAAAAAAGATTATATTATCCATCGCCTTCCTCCATTCTTTGATTTGATAGGACTATTATAGCCCCAAAACTCCAGAAAAAACAGGGACAATGATAGGGAAAAATAGGAATTTAATCAGGTTATTTAGAAATCTTGCACAAAAAAGCCAGACAAGATCTGACTTTGATAGACACAGGAAAGAAAATCACCTGTCTTCCCTACTTATCTGGTAATAAATAAGGTCTGCAAGATAGCCTTTTCTCTCCACACCATTGGTAATGGTTTTTAGATAAGACATTCCAGCTTTCTCCATGGCACGACCTGAAGCTGGGTTGAGACTGGCATATCGTGCTCTGACATCTTGAAAACCTACTTGAGTAAAACAAAAGTCCAATACAGCTTTCAAGGCCTCTGTCATCACACCATGACCCCAGTATTTCTTGCCTAACACATAACCTATTTCACAAGAAGAATCGTTCTCATCTATTGCAACGATGCTGATATCTCCTATCACCTGCTCTGGCTTTTCTTTGAGGCAAATGGCCCATTTGTAATAATTGGGATTAGCATAGGAGGCAACCCAATTACGAATCGAGTTTCGAGTCACCTCGACATCAGAATGAGGATCCCAAGTGACATAGGTCAGATTCTCAGCGGATGAAGCCCAATTCTGAAACATGGCTTCTGCATCACTTTCCACAAATCTTCGCAAGGTTAAACGCTCTGTCTGTAATATTTGCGTACCGATAGATTTCATGACGCTACCTCGCTTTCTGATAGATGATTCTATGTCCAATCTCCATTGAAACTTGTTTTGCTTTTGAATTTCAAGGTAATAAGCTAAAAAGGTCCACTGGACCTTCCTCGCTTACTTGTTTCCATGATCGGGGTAAAAAGACTAAACTCAGTAACAGCTAGAAAACGAGTTTTTCATCTAATCCCTTGACGCAGTCGCTGTCTGGTTTGAAATGCGCTCTAGCAAGCTTTTTCAAACCTAGTCATCGTTGCGGGGCGGGGGTGAGACTACGAAATCGAACTCTTCGAGTTACCGGACCTTCTCTCGCTTTCTTATTTCAAGGTGAGAGGCTGAAAATCTCCACAGGAGGTTATTCTTGCTCTCGAGTTTCAGGGCAAGAAGCTAAAAAGGTCCCCCGAACCTTCTTCGCTTTCTCATTTCTAGGCTCAGGGTAAAAACCTCCACTGGAGGTTTTTACTCCCAAAAGTCATCGAATACAGTGATGGGCAGGTGGCGTTTGTGTTGGCCTTTATGCCACCAGTTTTCGATAGTCGCTTGAGCTTCTGGGCTGATTGTTTTGCCTTCTAGGTAGTCGTCAATCTCTTCATAAGTGACTCCGAGGGCTACTTCGTCAGCTAGGCCTGGTTTGTCTTCTTCTAGGTCTGCTGTTGGGATTTTTTCATAAAGGGCTGGATCTGCACCAAGCTCCTGCAAGAGTTGTTTTCCTTGACGTTTATTGAGGCGATAAAGAGGGAGAATGTCCGCACCACCGTCACCAAACTTGGTAAAGAAACCTGTGATATTTTCCGCGGCGTGGTCTGTTCCAATGACCGCTCCACTATGGGCACCCGCAAGGGCATATTGGGCAATCATACGACTACGAGCCTTGATATTGCCCTTGTTAAAATCTGAAACAGGACTACCTGTCGCTTCAACTGCAGCTGTCATAGCATCTGCAGACTCCTTGATATTCACCACTAAACTGACATCTGGTTGGATGAATGCTAAGGCTTTTTGAGCATCTGCTTCGTCAGCTTGCACTCCATATGGCAGACGGACAGCGATAAATTTGTAGCTGTCATCGCACGTTTCAGCTCGCAGTTCTTCCATAGCTAATTGAGCTAAACGTCCTGATAAAGTCGAGTCCTGCCCTCCAGAAATCCCTAGTACAAAAGTTTTAAGGAAGGGGTGTTTTTTCAAGTATCTTTTTAAGAAATCAATGGAACGACGGATTTCTTCCTGAGCATCAATCACTGGTTTGACACCCAGCTCTTGGATAATCGTTTCTTGCAAATTCATTCTTCTTCTCCTTCACCAAGGGCTTCCTTACGCATTTTGTCAATCAAGTCCATCTTATCCTGCCATACATCACGCGCCAAATCCACTGGATAGTGCTGCGGATTGAGCACGCGCTTGTACTCATCCCAAAGCTTGTCAAATTCCTTACGGGCATAAGCCTGAATCTCAGTCAAGCTAGGCAGGGTGTAAATCAATTTTCCATCTTTGAAGATATCCACCAAGAGAGGAACGGCATCAAAATTACGAACGGTCTTCTTGATGTATGTGTAAGTCGGATGGAACATCTTGATTTCCGTCATGTCGCTCACATCCACACCGTCATAAGTGATGTAGTCGCCTTCTGACTTGCCTTTTTCACGACTGGTAATGCGCCACACCTGCTTCTTACCTGGCGTAGACACTTTTTCAGCATTATTTGACAGCTTGATGGTATTGCGCATCTGGCCATTTTCATCTTCGATTGCAACAATCTTGTAAACTGCACCAAGAGCTGGCTGGTCATAGGCTGTAATCAGCTTGGTACCCACACCCCAGACATCAATCTTGGCCTTTTGCATCTTGAGGTTGAGGATAGTATTTTCATCTAGGTCATTTGAGGCATAAATCTTAGCCTCTGTAAATCCAGCCTCGTCCAGTTGCTGACGGACTTTCTTGGAAATGTAGGCAATATCCCCAGAGTCAATCCGCACACCCATAAAGTTAATCTGATCACCCAACTCACGCGCTACCTGAATGGCAGCGGGTACCCCAATGCGAAGGGTGTCATAGGTGTCCACAAGAAAGACACAGTTTTTGTGGGTCGCAGCATAAGCCTTAAAAGCCTCATAGTCGTTACCATAAACCTGTACCAAGGCATGGGCATGGGTCCCCAAAACAGGAATGTCAAAGAGTTTACCAGCACGCACGTTGCTGGTTCCATTGGCACCACCAATCACCGCTGCGCGTGTTCCCCAGATAGCCGCATCCATTTCTTGCGCCCGACGTGTCCCAAACTCCATTAAAGGTTCATCTTCAATTACTGAACGAATACGAGCTGCCTTAGTCGCCACCAAGGTCTGGTAGTTGACGATGTTCAAAAGAGCCGTTTCGACCAACTGACATTGAGCTAGAGGGCCTTCCACCTGCACAATCGGTTCATTAGCAAAGACCAAATCCCCTTCTTGGGCAGAACGAACGGTCAACTCCAACTTGAAATTGCGGAGGTAATCCAAGAACGCCCCATGATAACCTAGCGACTCCAAATAGGCTATATCACTATCTGAAAAACGCAGGTCTTCAAGATAACTCACAATTCTTTCCAAACCTGCAAAAACCGCATAGCCGTTCTTAAAAGGCTGTTGGCGGAAATAAACCTCAAAGACCGCCTTTTTATTGTGAATCCCTTGGTCAAAGTAAACCTGCATCATGTTAATCTGGTACAAGTCCGTGTGCAATGTCAAACTATCATCTGGATACATACTTTTCCTACTTCCTTAGCTAGAAACCCATGAAAATTTTCAAAAACTTTCATGTGTTCCAATAAATTAGTACTATTATAACACATTTTAGCTGGATTGAGAAAAGAGTAACAAGCTATTCTCCACTCTCCAGTTCATCCATATCTTGTTCAAACTTTTTCTGCGCCCATTCACCATAGCTCTTAAGACCAAGATTGCCAATAAAGACCCAGGGAAGGTAAATGATATAAGTAATTGCCCAAGCAGATAGGTATTTAACGTTCAAAGGATTGTGCTGATAAATTTCTATGTTGAATTGATAATTCTGTAACATCAAAAGAGCCGTAATAGCCAAGGTTAGGAAAAAACAACCCAAAATCGTAAAATGAAAACGACTATAGTAGGTTACTCCCAGATAACGGGCACGATTGAAAAAGAAGAAAATTCCTACTATCAGAGTATAGACTAGAAAATTCGGATTAAAAAGAGATGGAGCCAATACAGCCACCAAATAGCTTAGAAGCACAAGCCCAATAAAGAGGGAAAAGGATTCCGCCCCAGCTTTATTGATTAGTTGTTCTTCTCTTTCGTCAAGTAATTGATAATGAATGAATTTAGTTATCATCTTCTTCCTCCCAAAATAGTTGGTCTAGTGTTTTCCCTAAACATCTGCAAATGGACTGGCAAAGCGAGAGACTGGGATTGTATTTTCCCGCCTCTATCAAACCAATAGTCTGGCGCGTCACCCCAACAGCCTCTGCCAGTTGACCTTGTGTTAAATCAAGCTCCACACGAGCTAATTTTAATTTTAAATTTTTAGCCACCTGCATCCTCCTTATAATTTTAATACTCATCTACTCTTAAAAAATCCAAAACTAACACAAGCTGTCACCTATTTATTATAACCTCATTAATTAGCACTCCAATATTATCTTCAGCCTAAAATCAGTATGTTAGATTGTTTGAAATAAACTCCCTAGTGATTTTTTGTTTAGTATTAGCTTTAGTAGAGTCTTTTAAACGAGTTTTGATTGCTTGTATTTCTTGTTTAGTTTAGTTGCTTTCATATCACTATTATATAATGCTTTTGGAAATGAGTCTAGTGTAAGACAAAAACGTGTGCATAGCAAGATGACTGATTTTTTTGCTGGATTTTAAATCTGCAAAATAATACTAAACGAAACTAAAATGAATACTCCTTGCTTTTCTTGAGAGTGAAAAAGTACAATAAAATGATTGTAGTGATTACCACAAGATACTGACTAATAGACATCGTATTTGAAGCAACAAATACAGGTAAGGAATAAAAAGGAAGAAGTTCAATTGCTTTGATAAATAAATCATTACTAGTATTCATCATAATCGTATTTAATATATTAGGGATAAAGAGTAGTAAAGCTACTAAAATACCAAATACCAAGCCACTTTTCAATTTGTATAAATAGAAAATGTAAGATAATAGAAAATAAAATAGGACTAACAAAATTGTATTGACTACAATGGCTACTATAAAATCTAATCCTAAATCACCTGGAACACCCAATTTACTTACGATGACTAGTAGCACAATGCCATTCAAAGAATAAATAATGGAAACTGAGATGGCATATAGAAAATTAGCCAAGACGTAAATCATCCGATTTTTCTGTTGATTATAAAATAAACTTATCGTATTGTGGGAAAAATCCCTGCTAATAATTCGGTTAGCATGTATAACAGCCATTAACATACCGAGCATAGCATAAAAATTTGAAATATGCTTAATACCAAGTGATGTCCCTTGAGTCTTTAGAATAAAGAATGTAACCAGTATCGGCGGTATAAACGAGATAATCAATCCGAGATATATTACGCCTGATGAATATAAATCTCTTATATTTTCCTTAAGAAAATTCAATTTATTTAATTTCATGATTATAACCTTCCTTTATTTTGAACGATTTAGATAAATATCTTTAAGCGTCTCTTTTTTAGTTTCAAAATCAACTACTTTAATAGAGTTTTCGTTAAAAAATTTAAAAAGCTCACTACTTTGAATATTCCCAGACATAGTTATTTTCAGTCCCTCTTCCTGAACAATATCCCCAAATTCTTGTTTGGTAATGAAAATGTCTCTATCTGTAGCTGATGAAAAAGCTATCTCAAACAAGCAATTATGACTATCTTTTCCTACTTTTTGAAATGTCAAAAGTCCGTTCTCCAAGAAAAGAACCCTCTCACAAATTTCTTCAATATCTTCTAATTTATGACTCGATATTAAAATTCCCACATTTTCATGTAAAGCTAAATTTTTTAGAACCGCTAAAACTATTTGTGATGATTCAATATCTAAACCATTAGTCGGTTCATCTAAAATCAATATATCAGGTTCCGTAACGAGAGTTAGAAGCAAAGCTAATTTTTGTTTTGTACCCAAAGAATAGGTCTTAACTTTTTTATTAATAGACTGAGTCAAATCTAACTCTTGGATCAAACTTCCAAATCTTTCTTGATTGTAGTCAACACCATATAAATTTGACAAATATTTTAAATTCTCTAAACCTGTTTTAGATAAAAATAATTTTGGTTCTTCGATTAAATACCCAACATTATCACTACTTATAATATTCCCTGAAGTCGGTTGATTATTCTGAACAAGAATTTTCATCAATGTACTCTTACCAACTCCGTTTCTCCCTACTAGACCAACAATTTCACCCTTGTTAAGTGCGAAATTTATATCTTTGAGAATGGTTGAATGACCATAATGCTTACTTACATTTATAACTTCCATTTTTTATTCCTCCATTAATATTCTTGGTTTTCTCTTTGATTCTCATTAATTTTAAAAAGTTGCGCCTCTTTTTAACAACATTATATCATATATCCAACTTAATGCAATATATAAATGTCATTTTGTAAAATTTTATTAACAAAAACTCTCTACCATAAAAAATAGAGAGTGTTGAGTTTAAATATAGGATTTTAAAATATCGACGACATGCTAGGCTTTCAGATCTAATGTCTCAGCTGCGATTGTATTGTCCTCCATATCGTCTAGAAAGACACAATTTGTAGGATTTAACTGGTATTTATCGAGACTTATGTCAAGCTCCCCTCTTTGCTTTATTCTCCTTACAAATCCTTTTGGTAGTAATATCTTTGTCCTGTGTAGGGATAGTTTTTCAAAGTAAAGACTTCCTTGTAGCCATGTTTCTGATAAAAGTCTGGTGCCTGAAACTGATAAGTATTAACAAATGCAAAACGACAGTTTCGATTCTTAGCTTCACTTTCTGCCTGCTTCAATAGTTTTGAACCGATTCCTTGCCCTCTCAGTTCCTCTTTTACAAATAGATACTCAATTTCTAGCCAATTTCCAAAAGTCTCTGCTATCAAACCTGCCAGGAGATTGCCCTTTTCATCTTCGACATAAAGATTAAGTGGCTCACTTTCAGCCTCTTCTCTTTTTGAACGGTTATAAACACGAATCAGATTCCCTATTTCTTGTGCTTTCTGAGACTCCTTGTTTTCCAATCTAAAGTACATATAAACCTCCTCGAAACGATTACAGCTTGATTATAGTCTTATTTCAATAGACTGTCAAACTAGCAAAAACCCACCAACCTGAGTTGATGAGTTCATAATCTATTTTCTAAATTTCCACTGGCTATAAATCCCGAAACCGATAATCCAGATAGCTGATCCAATTGCTCCTACAAATGTAGACTCTTGTAAAAAGAGGGTTACAAAGACAAAGGCAAAGAAGAGCATGGTTAAAGGATTTAGGAAACGATAATGGGGCATGAGATAGCCATCTGCCATAAAGTCTGGTGACTTGCGGTATTTAAGGTGAGCCACCATAATCAAGATATAAATGGCGATATAGACACCTGATGATGATGCCGTAATCAAGGCAAAGGCATCCGAAACTCCTGGCAATACGTTGATAAAGGCTGCTAGGGCAATCAAAACCGCTGAAGCAATGATGGCATTTTGTGGCACGTTATGACGAGAAAGCGTATCTGCCTTAATAGCCTTTAAGAATGGATTTGGCGAATCATGGGCAATCTGGTACAAATGGCGACCTGTTGAATAGAGTGTTGAGTTAAGAGCAGATGCTGCTGACGTCAAGACGACAAAGTTAATCAAGGCCGCTGCCCACTTGATACCTGCCAATTCAAATACCGTAACAAAGGGAGAATCAGCCGATGCAAGTTCACGCCACGGAATGATAGCCATGATGGCTAAGAGGGCACCACCGTAGAAAAAGGCGATTCGCAAAGGAATTTCCTTAACGGCTTTTGGCAAGACCTGACGTGGATTTTTGGTTTCAGAAGTTGTTACCCCGATAAACTCAATCATGAGGTAAGCAAAGAAAACCATCTGAAAGGCCATGACAAAGTTCACTCCACCATTAGGGAAGAGGGAGAAATTGTCGGTGATATTGGCCAAACTTGCTACTCCATGAGGTGTCTTAAAGCCAGTCAAGACCATAAAGACTCCTGTGGCGATCATAGCTAAAATAGCCACAATCTTAACCATCGCAAACCAAAACTCAACTTCCCCAAAGAGCTTCACCGCAATCAGATTGACTAAGGCTAGAATGGTCAAAAATCCAATCTCAATCATCCAACTTGGCCAGCTAGGGAACCAAAACTGAACGTAGTGAGATATGGCTGTAATTTCCGCCATACCGATAAAAACAACGGATAGCCAGTAGGACCAAACTGAGAAATAACCCCAGCCCTTACCTAAATGGCGCGTGATAAAGTTGATAAAGGTATGTTGCTCAGGATCTTGATAAAGCATTTCCCCAACCGCACGCATCATGAGGAACATAAAGGCTCCAGTAATCATATAAATTAGTACAATGGAAGGACCTGTTAAGCTGATAGAGCGACCTGCTCCCAAAAAGAGTCCTGTTCCAATTGTTCCCGCAATGGCCATAACCTGCACGTGACGATTGGTCAGACCACGCTCCATCTTATTTTTTTTCTTCTTTGAACTCATATCGTCTCCAATTCAATTTAAAATGGAAAAAGGAGTGAGTGAAGCGCACTGCCTTCCCCACTCCTTTTTTCTGTTTTTAGGCTGTTTTTTCAACTTTCAAGATTTTTACATCATAACTACCAACAGGTGTTTCAATAGTTGCTGTGTCACCTGTTTTCTTACCAATCAAGGCTTGTCCAATTGGGCTTTCATTTGAAACCTTACCTGCAAAGGCATCCGCACCCGCTGAACCTACGATAATATAAACTTCTTCTTCGTCCTCACCAATTTCTTGGATAGTGACTGTTTTACCAATCGCTACTTCGTCTTGGGCGACTGAGTCGCTATTGACGATTTCAGCATAACGGATTTTTGTTTCCAAGCTAGAGATTTGTCCTTCGACAAAGGCTTGTTCATCCTTAGCCGCTTCGTATTCACTGTTTTCAGAAAGGTCACCGTATGAACGAGCAATCTTAATACGTTCTACCACTTCTGGACGGCGAACCAATTTCAATTCTTCTAATTCTTTTTCAAGTTTTTCCTTTTCCGCAAGGGTCATAGGATATGTTTTTTCTGCCATTTTTCTCAACTTTCCTTCGATAATATTGAATCTCTATCTGAGATTCTCATTTGTGTAGTCTTAGTTTGAACTACTATTTTGAGTAAGCTTGCTATTAACGTGTTCAGCAACATTCCGATCATGTTCTTCTTTATTGCTAGCATAGTAGACCTTACCATCTGTCACATCTGCAACAAAGTAAAGGTTTTCACTCTTAGTCTGATTGATACTTGACTCGATAGCATCCAAGCTTGGACTATCTACTGGACCAGGCATGAGGCCTAGATTTGTATAAACATTGTATGGTGAATTAATCGATGTATCAATTCCAGCATCGTCAGCAAGACTAATCTTCTGACCAAGTTTGCCTTGGGCATACAAGATGGCAATATTGCTTTGAAGTGGCATACCAAGATTCAAGCGGTTGTAGAATACACCTGCAATCAACTTACGATCGTCAGTCTTAGCTCCTTCTTTTTCTACAAGTGAAGCAATGGTCAGCAATTCATTGACCGTCAAATTCTTAGACTTAATCGTACTGTAATGAGGTGCTAAAGTCTTGTCCATAGCTGCCAACATCTCATCAATCAAGCTTTCAATAGTTGTACTTTCCTTGATAGAATATGTAGCTGGGAAGAGGAAACCTTCCAAACGATAACGAACGCCACTTTCCTTTGTAGGCAAGCTTTCAAGTAGACTCGGATATTTGGCAACTTCTTGACTGATAAAGCTATCATCTTGAACTTTTGCTAGGAAAGCATCCGATGTCAAAGGCTCTTTGAAGTCACCTTGCAATTGACCTACAGCTTGTGCCATTTGATCAATCGTATAACCTTCTGGAATTGTCAAAGTCGCAAGGACAGGTTCTTGAGCTTCAACTGTTCCACCTTTTTGTAGTTCGTGGATGATATCTTCTGTACTCATGCTCTTTTGCAAATTATAGTAACCTGATTTCAAATCAGCATAATTTTTGTACTTAGCATACAAGCTAAAAACTAGACCGTGTTTAATCAAGCCGGCATCTTCAAGTGTCTTACCGATTTCTTGAACATTAGAGCCTTCTGGGATTTGAACCGTTACATATTGCTTAGAATCAGCGTCAACAGGCTGTAAAGATGACTGAACATACTGATAACCGAAGTAACCACCTGCCGAAATCAAACCTAAGAAAATAAGTAGAGAAATGAAGAAGGCCTTAAATCCTGATTTTTTCTTCTTAGTAGGCTGAACTGTCTCACGACGGCTACGACGTGGAGTTGCAGGCATTTCTTCTACAACTTTCTTTTCCACTACTGGTTTTGAAGTAGGAACTTCTCTTTTTACCTCTCTCTGAGCTTCTGTCTTATAAGAAACAGCTACCCTCGTTGGGATTTCATTAAATTCCTTTTCTACTTTTCTAGGACTAACAGGTCCTGGAGTTGGTCTTGATACTCCCTCCGCTGATGGAGTAGAAGGTCCTTCTTGACTCGGATGACTAGGAGCAAGTGGAGCTTGTCTTACAGCCTCTTCTGCGGGAGAAGAAGGCACATCTTGACTTGGATGACTTGGAACACCAGGAGTTTCTCTTTGAATCTCATCTGCTGGAGAAGCTGGTACATCTTGGCTTGGGTGAGTAGGCACGGTAGGAGCTTTTCTCATAATCTCCTCTACAGCTGATAGAGAATCTTCCATTAGCTCTTCTATCGACTGGTCATTTTTAGAAGAAAGTTGGGGTTTTATTGAAGCTAAATTAACTTCCTCCTGATCTTCTTCATATTTTTTAACTCGTTCTAAATCTCGTAAAATCTGCTCTTTAAAGCTTAATTTTTCTTCTTCTCTTGACTTTTCACTCAAAAGTTTTTCCTCCTCGTTGACAATCCATAATATTATATCTTAAAAGTCTAGGAAAAGCAACCTATGATGCCTTGTCTTGCCTATTTTTTAGCTTCCCAGACCATATCATACCAACTTTCCCCTGCAAAGGTTGACTGGGACAAGCCTTCGTTGACAAATCCGTGTTTTTCGTAGTAGGCGATGAGATAGTCATGACAGGTTAGGTTAATGCCTTCTCTCTCATCTTCAAGAGCCAGTTCTTTCAAGGCTGTTAGCAATTTCTGACCCAGTCCGATGCCCTGTGCTTCCTTGGCAATAGACAGACAGGTCACAGAGATATAGCCACCAGGCTCATGACTATAGTCTTTTATGTCTTCTGTAAAAGACTGGTCTTGCAGATGGCGGTGTGGTCCAACTGGCCCTTCTATGTACCCCATGATTCTGCCTTCTTTTTCTGCAACCAGAAACGAGGTCTGAATTTCTCG
This sequence comes from Streptococcus mitis, assembly GCF_002860865.1. Taxonomy (GTDB): domain Bacteria; phylum Bacillota; class Bacilli; order Lactobacillales; family Streptococcaceae; genus Streptococcus; species Streptococcus mitis_AT. Next base: position 172,206 of record NZ_PKIE01000001.1, on the reverse strand, counting down.
CAAATGCACTTCAAAGACAGAAGGAGGAATAGCTTCTTCAACCGAGAAATTTTCTAGTTCAATCTCAACGATACGATCCAAATCTTCTAATCTTGCTTTCCTGATTTTCATTGTGCCTCCTCTAAAAGAGATTAAACCAAATCATACTAACACCCTGGCTAGCTGCATAAAGCGAATCTGTCTCTTCTACATCGATAAAACCGTTCATTTCAAAATAGGAAAGCAGATCATCAGGACTATTCAAACGAATAGCTTTGTAATCCAGCTCAACTGCCACATCTTTCAAAGCCGCAAGAAGAAGCGTTCCCAATCCCTGTCTCTGATGGTCAGTATCAATGACTAAAGAATATATTTCTAGACATTGCGGATTGTGTGGGTAAGGACCACCTAGAACATAGCCCAGAAGCTGATTTTCATCCCTAGCTAGAAGAAAGGTATCCGCACACTTACGGATACTTTCTTCTAAAATATGGGAAGGTTGCTGCTTTTCAGCTGGAAAAGATGAAGCCTGAAGTTCCTCTATCTCAGCCAAATCAGACTTACTTGCCTGAATGATCTTAATTGGAATTTCCATGAGAACTTCCTATTGAACATTACTTGTCAAATTAGACAAGAGACGTTCAAATGAATATTCATAGGTTTGGATATCTCCTGCTCCCATAAAGACATAGACAGCATTGTCATGGTCAAGGAGTGGAGAAACATTTTCAACAGTGATGACTTGGTGTTTTTTGTTGATTTTTTGGGCTAGGTCTTCTACCTTAACATCACCATGATCTACTTCACGAGCTGACCCATAAATTTGCGCTAGGTAAACAGCATCCGCTTGGTTCAAAGCGTGAGCAAATTCGTCCAACAAGGCGATGGTTCTTGTAAAAGTATGCGGTTGGAAGACTGCTACAATTTCCTTGCTTGGGTATTTCTGACGAGCCGCATCCAAGGTCGCAATAATTTCTGTTGGATGGTGGGCAAAGTCATCGATAATCACTGTGTCATTGACAATTTTCTCAGTGAAACGACGCTTAACACCGGCAAATGTTTTCAAGTGCTCACGCACCAAGTTCAAATCAAATCCTGCTGTGTAAAGAAGACCAATAACGGCTGTCGCATTCATGATATTGTGACGACCAAAGGTTGGGATGTGGAATTGACCCAATTCTTGTCCACGGAAGTGAACGGTGAAGGTTGAACCAGTTGTTGAACGAAGAAGCTCACTAGCTACAAAGTCATTACCTGCTGCTTCAAAACCATAATAATAAATTGGTGCATCAGACGTAATTTTACGCAATTCTGCATCTTCACCATAGACAAAAAGACCCTTGGTAATTTGTTTGGCATAGTCGTTAAAGGCATTGAAAACATCCTCGAGACTTGTGAAATAGTCTGGATGGTCAAAGTCAATGTTGGTAATAATAGAGTATTCTGGGTGGTAAGGCATAAAGTGGCGTTCATATTCGTCAGATTCAAAGACAAAATATTTGGCATTGGCCGAACCACGACCTGTCCCATCCCCGATCAAGAAGCTAGTGTCTGTGATGTGAGACAAGACATGAGACAACATACCTGTCGTTGAAGTTTTTCCATGCGCTCCAGCTACTCCCATGCTAACAAAGTCACGCATAAAGCTACCTAGAAATTCATGGTAACGTTTGTAGCTGATACCATTTTGGTCTGCATAGGCAATTTCGACGTTGTTATCTGGACGAAAGGCATTTCCAGCGATAATTTCCATATCACCGTCTAGGTTCTTTTCATCAAAAGGAAGAATAGTAATTCCTGCCTGCTCAAGACCACGTTGAGTAAAGTAGTACTTTTCAACATCTGATCCTTGAACCTTGTGCCCCATTTGGTGCAACATCAAGGCCAAGGCACTCATCCCTGATCCCTTAATTCCGATAAAATGATATGTCTTTGGCATGTTTTCTCCCCTATTCTGTAATTCTGGTCAGATTTAACTCTTGGGCAACCCGACGTTCTTGTTCTGTTTGTTTACTTTTTTTATTGTAGATTTGGCTCTTCTTTAGAAAATCATAGTTGTTTTTCTTTGGAGCAGGTGCTGACACTTCTTCATTCTTGGTAGGGATAGAATGAACTTCTTCCGCCAAGATATAATGAGACTGGGTCAATTTTTGGCTATATTTGACAAATTCACCAGGATTTTCCTTTTGGAAAGGAGCTGTCGGTTGGTTACCCTGTCTAAGAAGGCCTGATTTAGAATGACGTCTCGCACGGCTGAAATCCTGAGTTAGATAGTTAGCAGAGCGTTTCTTTTTCAAGTCTGCACGCGCTTCTTCACGCGCCACCTCTGCATAGCTCTTTCCTTCTTTTTTAACCCCTAAAGGAGCTTTTTTAAGTTTCTCGACTTGCTTTTCAATTGGTTTTACTGGTTTTTCTTCAGTAATAGGAGCCCATTCTAAATAATTTTTATCTCGATACTCACCCTTGATATTACTGATCAGATCAGACTCATCATACAAGTTCATGACTGGCATTTCAGTCAACATGACCTCGTCATCTGACACCAATGGAAATCGTTCTTGTTTCATTTTCTATTTCCTTTCAACACTTCATTATAGCGTATTGTCTTGATTTTTCAAGTGCTGGCTTCAGAAATTCCCAAAATTTCTCTAATTTCTGCTAGGGTCAGACTGCCACGTGACTCTGTGCCATCCAATACTTGTGACACCAGATGTTTCTTCTGTTCTTGGAGTTCCTGAATTTTTTCTTCAATGGTTCCCCTGGTCACTAAGCGATAAACCTCAACCGTTTCTTCCTGACCCATCCGATGGGCACGGCCAATGGCTTGCGCCTCCACCGCAGGATTCCACCAAAGGTCAACCAAAATAACCGTATCAGCACCTGTCAGATTTAGACCGACACCACCAGCCTTGAGGGAAATCAGAAAGGCATCTCTTTCCCCTTGGTTAAAGGCCTTGGTCATGTCTTGTCTTTCCTTGGCTGGGGTTGAACCCGTAATTTTAAAGGAAGCCAAGCCCAAGTCTGGCAATTCTTGTTCAATTTTCTCCAGCATTCCCTTGAACTGCGAGAAAATCAAGACACGGTGTCCGCCGTCTGCCACCTGTACCAGCAGGTCTCGGAGACTATCCAGTTTGCCACTGGCACCCTGATAATCTTCCATAAAGAGGGCAGGAGTGTCACAAATTTGACGCAAGCGCATCAGACCAGACAAGATTTCCACCCGACTTCGCTGGAATTCCTGGTCTGACACTTGAGCCAATCTATCTCTCATCTGTTGCAACTGGGCTAGATAGATAGCCTTTTGCTGGTCTTCCAGTTCATTCTTATAAACTACTTCGATTAAGTCTGGCAATTCAGTCAGCACTTCTTCTTTCTTGCGCCTCATAACGAAAGGCTTGATAAACTGAGCTACGCGCTCAGCTGGCAATTTCATAAATTCTTTCTTGCTTGGCAAGAGTCCTGGCATGACGATTTGGAAAATAGACCACAGCTCACCCAAATGGTTTTCAATAGGAGTTCCTGACAAGGCAAAGACTGACGGCACCACAAATTGTCTCAAGGTCTGGGCGATCTTAGTCTGGGCATTTTTCATAACCTGAGCTTCATCTAAGAAAAGGAAGTCAAAGGCCATCCCCTGATAAAGCTCACTGTCCTGACGGAAGGTAGCATAGCTCGTCACATAGATTTGATGGCTCTCAGCAAGAATCTCTTCACGACTAGCTTTCAAACCATGAACAACAGCCATATCTAACTGTGGGGCAAATTTTTGAAACTCATCTGCCCAGTTGTAAATCAAACCTGACGGTGCTAAAATCAAGACTCGACTTTCTTTTGTCACTTGACTGGTCAAAAAAGCAATGGTCTGGAGGGTTTTCCCCAATCCCATATCATCGGCCAAAATCCCACCAAAACCATAATGATAGAGCATTTGTAGCCAGCCGATTCCCTTTTCCTGATAATCTCGCAAATCAGCCTGAACCTGAGTTGCTTGTCTAGGGAAGTCCTCTGGATGCGTCAAATCATGAGCCAGATTCTGGAATTCTTGTGAAAAAGAAACACGGTCTCGCCCTTCAAAGAGATGAGCTAAACTGTAGGCCAAAGATTTTCGAGCCTGCAAGGCCCCATCTTTTAATTCAAATTGCCCCAATTCCTGTAGATTTTGGCGAATTTTCTTGGTTTCTTCATCGAAAAAGTAGACTTGATTAGACGAATCAATATAAAAATCTCGATTGGCAACCAAGGCCTGCATGGCTTGGTCAATTTCCTCTTGGGCGATATCTTGAAAATCAAACTGGATTTCCAAGAGACCTCCCTTGGAAGCAATCTGCACTTGAGGACTTGCTAGACTATAAAGTTCTTCGAGCTTTTCTGATAAGTCAACATACCCGAGTTTTTCAAAGACTGGAATGATTTCATGGAAGAAATGATAGACAGACTCTGCTTTTAAAGCCTGACGCCGAGATTGAAAATCTGCTTCAAAACCAGCTGCCAAACAGACTTGGAAAATTCTTTCTTCTAAGTCCGCGTCACTCGAAAAAGGTAATTCTTCTAGCTCTTGTCGGCTTGATACCTGCCTATCCCCATAATCAAACTGAATTTCTAAACGAATCCGATTATCTTCTTCCCTGTCAAAGTAAAAAGAGGGTGCAAAGGATTTGATTTGTAGACGTTCTGGAGCTGAAACAATCCCTATCTGGCTAAAAAGAGTTAGACCGGAAGCTAACTTATCTCGGTCACTACTATCGAATTGTAGGTATTTCTTTCCATGTTGATCCAAAGGCAGCGCTTTGATTTCCTTGAGAAGACGCATCTGCTGGTCTGTTAGAAAATAAACCTGACCTTTATGGAAAAGCACAGCTCCCTGATAAAAGACACTGACCCTTGGACTCTCACTGATTTCCATTTCAAAATAATCCGAGTATTCTGTTACTGTAAAGGCAAATAGATTAGCATCCGCATGCATATCCTGAAAAAGTAGAGTCTGGTAGCTATCCACTTGATGGTCAAATTGAAAATGGGGCAAGGCCATCAGTAGATTCACACCCTGCTCAAAAAAGGTCAGAGGAAAAAAGAGGTGCCGACCTTGGTTTTGGAAAAAAAGCTCTGGACTAAGTCCTTCCTCCATTAGTCCCCGTAAGAAAGTCAGAAGCTCTTGGCTTTCCTCATTAAAGGCTTCCCAAGATAGAGACTCCTCATAAGTTTTACCAATCATATAAGGTTTTCTCTTCTCGACAACTCTTAAAAAAAGCTGAATATCCCGAATGACGTAGTATTTTTGGCTATTGATTTGGCCGATTCTCAGCGTCCACAAGATATGATTGGTTCCTGCTTCCACCTGACCCACAGCTGACAACTCATAGGCTTGGTCTGATTTCGGAGACAAGATTCGATTCAAAAATTTGCCACCCAAGGTCACCTTTGTTTCAACGGCCTCTTTTTCCTCATGACCTTCTTCCAGACTCTGCAAGATTTCTTGACCACGCTCATCATTTTTCAAAAAATGCTCCAGCGCTGCCAAATGCACACAGTAGCCCCTCTTTTGGAAAAAATCGCAAGCACAAAAAACCAAATCATCCTCTAAACTATAGCGTAGTTCTTCTTCTGCAACGCGAGCGTAGAGCCGATTGTTCTTTTCCTTGATGATGTCAACCTTACCAGTTTCATAAAGGGCAACGCCTTCGATACGGACTTTCCCCGGAATCAATTTAGCCATATTTTTACCTTTACCTTATCTTTTTATTATACCATATTTTCACCTATGAAAATAGCCTTCTAAGAAGACTTTTCTCCTAGAAGGCTGGATTTTTAACGTTTGGAAAAAGTGCTAACGATACGCTGACAAACTTCTTGCAACAGAGATTTAGGCATGGCTACATTGAGGCGGGCATGGAGACTTCCTTCCTCACCAAAATCCAAACCACGGTTGAGGATAACCTTGGCTTCATTTCTCAAAAGCTCTTGTAATTTTTCATCAGTCAGGTCATAAGCTGAAAAATCAAGCCAAATCAAGTAGGTTCCTTGCGGCTTCATGACCTTGATTTTAGTCTCTTTTCCAAATAAATCCACCACATAATTGATGTGATATTCAAAGACTTGCTTGAGTTCCTCTAACCAATCCTTCCCATAGCGATAAGCAGCTTCTGTCGCCAAATAACCCAAACCTGAAATTTCGTGCTGATTATTAGCCAACTGACGTTTCTGGTAAGCCGCTCTCAACTTAGGATTTTCAATGACGGCATAGGAATTTTTTGTCCCAGCAATGTTAAAGGTTTTAGTGGCACTAGTCAAGACAATAGCAAATTCTTTAAAGTCAGGGTTGATGGTATTGAAAGAATGATGCTTGTGACCAAAGAGGGCCAAATCTTGGTGAATCTCATCTGAAACCAACAAAACACCATGTTTTTGGCAGAGCTGGCCAATCTTTTCCAACATTTCCTTTTCCCACACACGTCCACCAGGATTGTGAGGGTTGCAGAGGATATAGAGTTTGACATCCTCTTCTACCAGATCCTTCTCCAGTTGGACAAAGTCAATCTCAAACAGACCATCCTTTTCCAGCAAAGAATTGGTAATCAATCTGCGGTTATTCAACTTGACACTGCGAGCAAAAGGTGGGTATACAGGTGTGTTAATCAGAACCGCCTCGCCTTCTTTTGTAAAGGCTTGAATAGCTGTTGAGATGGCTGGTACCACACCCTCGATAAAGACAAGGGCCTCTTTGTCAAAGTGATAGCCGTGTTGTGTGGCTTCCCACTTTTGAACTTCCTTAATTAACTCTTCACTGGCATAGGTATAGCCATAAACCAGTTGGTCTGCGTAAGTCTGCACAGCTTGGCGGATTTCAGGCAAAACAACAAAGTCCATGTCTGCTATCCAAGCTGGTAGGACTTCGCTATCCGTTTCAGCCTCTTTCCATTTATAAGTATGATGCCCTAAACGATTGGGCAGGCTTGTAAAATCATATTTTCCCATCTTTGTCTTATCCTTCTAATGCTTGGTGTAAATCTGCAATCAAATCTCTAGCATCCTCAATCCCAATTGACAAGCGCAAGAGGTCATCTGTCAAACCATAAGAATGGCGCACTTCTGCTGGAATATCAGCGTGAGTTTGTGTCGTTGGATAAGTGATCAGACTCTCCACTCCACCCAAACTTTCCGCAAAAGAGAAGACCTTGAGGCTGTTCAAAATATGAGGAATGCGTGTTTCATCCGCTACTTTAAAGGAAATCATCCCCCCACGACCCGTATAGAGAACTTCCTTAACTGCTGGAGAATCTTTCAAAAAGGCAACCACTTCTTGGGCGTTAGCTGTTGAGCGCTCCATACGAAGAGACAAGGTCTTGAGACCACGAATCAATTGATAACTGTCAAATGGAGACAAGACTGCCCCTGTCGTATTGAGATTGTAAAAAAGCTTCTCGTATAGTTCTAAACTATTGGTCACAACCACTCCAGCCAAGACATCATTGTGCCCTGCCAGATACTTGGTTGCTGAATGGAGAACGATATCTGCTCCATCTTCAATCGGACGTTGGTAGATAGGGCTGTAGAAGGTATTGTCCACCACTACTTTGGCACCCTTAGCATGAGCCAATTTTGCTAGTTTTTCGATATCAAATTCCAACATCAAAGGGTTGGTTGGAGTTTCGATATAGAGAACATCCACGTCCTTCTCCAACTCGGCAATCAACTCTTCTTCTGTATTGGCATAGGTAAAATGGAAACGGCCTTCCTGTTCCACTTGGTTGAACCAGCGGAAAGAACCACCATAAAGGTCACGGACAGCCAAGACCTTACTACCTACTGGAAAAACGCTAAAGGCCAGTACAATAGCTGACATCCCTGAGCTAGTCGCTAGGGCATAGTCTGCGGACTCAATAGCCGCCAAGACTTCTTCAGCCTTACTACGAGTTGGGTTTTTGGTGCGCGTATAGTCAAATCCAGTAGATTGACCAAACTCTGGATGCTGATAAGTCGTTGAAAAATGAAGCGGTGTCACCAAAGCTCCTGTCGCTTCATCTGACTTAATACCCGCCTGGGCCAAAATTGTGTTAATGTGTAATTCCTTGCTCATACAATACCTCCAAATCTATAGTAACTATTGTACCACTTATTTTCATCAACTCATTTTCTTCTTTTTAAGAGCTAGTTATAGTTTTAAACTATAGACTTATACTCTTCGAAAATCTCTTCAAACCACGTCAGCGTCGCCTTACCGTAGGTATATGTTACTGACTTCGTCAGTTCTATCTGCAACCTCAAAACAGTGTTTTGAGCTGACTTCGTCAGTCTTATCTACAACCTCAAAACAGTGTTTTGAGCAGCTTGCGGCTAGCTTCCTAGTTTGCTCTTTGATTTTCATTGAGTATTAACTAGTAAAGCTAAAAAGAATCCAGAAAAGCTTCCAGATTCTTTTGTGAAAATGATTGCTAGGGTTTACTTATACTGAAAGAAATCCTGTTGGGCTAAATAGTCATAATGATCTTTGTTAAATTGATATTGGCCCACATGCTGACTAATCTGACCGACATCCACGGAAAAAATATAGGTTTCATTTTGATAATGCCAATTAAGTCTAACTGTATTCAAGACTGTCTTATAAGTAAAATCTTGAACTTGATTCCAAGGCATCTCTACGACGTGATTAGAATGATTCTCAGTTACATCACTGATGTCCATCAAGTAGATTCCCTTAGGTGTGAAGGCCAGAATCTTAGGCTTCACACTTGACTGAACATAGTAACTTCCTCCTATAACGAAAAAATCAATAAAAGATTTCAGCAATGTCTTTTTCTTGAAAGCCATCAGAAAATTCTTTTGCCCTTCAATGTGGCAAGTTGAAAGAAATGATGCAATCTGTTTTTCTGTTGCAAACTCCATAATAGCACCCATGATGTTACCTCCATAAAAATTACTAAATAGCCAGTTAAGAATTCTTCACTTAAAGAAGAACTTATCAATTATTGCGTTTTATCTTACTTTTCCAGCAGATGGCATCCCTCCTATAAAATCATCCTAGCAAGTGCATACTTTAGTTAACACTGGAAGAGGATTTTAAAAATAGCTTCTCACGTTTTTGTTATATTCATTATAACATACATCTAATAAACAATCTAAAAAATGTAATACTCTTCGAAAATCAAATTCAAACCACGTCAGCTTCGCCTTGCCGTACTCAAGTACAGCCTGCAGCTAGCTTCCTAGTTTGCTCTTTGATTTTCATTGAGTATATGCACTTTTCTTCCAAATTTGCCATCATTCTATTAAAAAACGACAGTTTCCTTCGAAACCATCGTTTTTCTTGAAAAATCCTTATTTGACATGTTTTGCCAATTCTTCTTGGGCTTTTTTATTAGATTCTTCTTTTTCTTTCAACCATTTTTCTTTGGCTTTTTCATATTCGTCTTTTGTGACTGTCTTATCTTGTAATTTGAGGTATTTATAAGATTCAACCCCTTTATTACCAGCCAATGAATATGGTGTTGAGAAAGGAACAATTTTTCTCAATGTTGGTGTTCCGCCTAGTGAAACATTTGGAATTGCTAGAGAGCTATCTACTAACCAAGCTTGGGCATCTGCATATTTTTCATAACGTTTAGCTGGATCTTGCTCCTTATTAGCTTCTTCCAACATTTGAGTGTAGACATCCAGTCCAACAGCCTTGGCTTTATCATTGGCTTCACCAGGCTCTATACCTAGATTTTGCATCAAACCACCAGAATTAACGTTAAAGACGTCAAGATAGGTTGAAGGATCTTGATAGTCTGGACTCCAACCACCGTTGTAAAGATCATAATCCTTCTGAGCTGCAGTTTGAGCAAGATAACCTGAACTTTCATAGTCCTCTGTAGAAAGTTGATGAACATCAATCACAACATTATCTGCACCTAAGACAGATTCTATTGATTGCTTCATGGAATTGATTCCTTGAATTTCTGCCTTATTTGTCAAATCTACAGTTTTATCTAAGTGGATAGGGAATTGAACTCCTTTAGCTTGGAGTTCTTTCTTAGCCTCTGCAAATTTAGCCTTGGCTTTTTCAGCATTGTAGTATGGATCTTGGGCATCCGCAAAGTTGATTCCTTGCCATTCTTTACCATAATTCACCATCTTAGAGGCTACTACTTCACCAAAGTCTTTTCCGTTGATACTTACGAAGTTTGGAGGAACAACCAAGTTACGCAAAATCTTAGTTGCACCATCTTCTCCCTGAGATTGAGCCCCGTAGGCTGTACGGTCATAGGCAAAATTAATGGCTTGGCGGAAGTTTTTGTTAAGAACCGCTTCTTGAGTCGATTTCTTCTCAGCATCACTTGTCTTGGAAGTGAATTTATAAGATTTTCTATCTAGGTTAAAGTTTAAGAAGTAAGAAGTAGCATCTTGCATGCTATAGATGATATTGTCCTTATTCTTCTCCTTAATTCCTTCAAAGCTTGCACTATTTGGATAAAGGCGAGCATAACTATAAGCCCCCTCCACGAAGTTACGAGCCAGTGCATCCTGGTCACTACCATCATAATAGGCCAATTTCACATCATCTACAAAAACATTTTTAGCATCCCAGTAACTAGGATTTTTCTTGAATTCGATAACTGATTTTGAAACAAAGGATTTCATCAAGAAAGGTCCATTGTACAAAATGCTAGATGGGTCTACCTTCCCAAAATCATCCCCTTTTGATTTCAAGAAATCTGCGTTGACTGGGAAGAGAATGGTTGAAGTTGTTTTTGAGTTCCAATAAGATTCTGGTCGTGTCAATGTATATTGAACGGTTTGGTCATCAAGGGCCTTGACTCCGACAGTTGAAAAGTCTGTTGTTTTCCCGTTGATATAGTCATCCAAACCTGCAACGGATTCTTGCACTAAGTACAAGGCTTCTGATTTTTTATCAGCCGCATATTTCAAACCTGTCACAAAATCTTGGGCAGTTACAGGAGCATATTCTTCCCCATCTGAAGTATACCACTTAATATCCTTACGAAGTTTGTAGGTATAGGTCAAACCGTCCTTAGAAACACTCCAATCCTCTGCCAAGGATGGAACATAGTTCCCGTATTGGTCATTTTCCATGAGACCATCTACCAGATTGGTCACAATATCATTTGTTGTTGCACGGTTTTCTGCTAGATAGTTCAAACTAGATGGATCGCTTAAGTAAACATAGTTATAGGTTTTTGACGCTGTGCTAGAATTTCCACAGGCACTTAACAAAATACCTGCACTTAACACGACACCTGCAAGCGTTGCATACTTGGCCTTAGACTTTTTCATATCCAGAACCTCCTGATTTAAATATTTGTTTTATTATACAAACTAACTACTTTTCAGTCAAGTGTTTTTTGACATAAAATTCAATTACTTTCGTTATTTATTCTCTGTTTTACATTTTATATCCAATTCTAACAATAAAAAATGAATAAGAGAGTGTTTTGATTTTTAAAAAACTCAACTTATTCATTTTATTTATAAATTATTTTTTAAGAAATTTTTAATTTTGCTCGCAGGCGATCTGCTTGGGCTTTTCCAATCACCTTATCTAACAAACGAGTACGGAGACTCATGACTCCGTATACTCCTCCACCCATGGCACCGACAAGAGCTACATAAAGGAAGCTCCACAAACGTCCACTTGGTTGGAATACAAATCCTAAAATCCACTGCAATGTCCCAACTACAAGAAACATGAAAAGAGTTAACAAACTGATTAAAATGGTTCGCTTCAAAATCACCTTGCGCTTAACACCTGTTACCTTGCAAATGTCCCGATACATCAAAACATTAGGAATAATAAGACCAATTGTTGTAGAAATCAAAGGACCATAACTGTGAAAGAGAGCAATGGTTGGAAGTTGCAAGACCAGCTTGGCAATGGAACCATAGATAAAATAGAGAACTGCCTTGCGGTTGCGGAACATGGCTTGAAGCATTGGAGACAAAACCATGTACAATCCTAAAATAGTAGACTGTAAAACTGCAAAGACAAACAAGCCCATAGCCAAACTATCTGGCTTGCCATAAAAGACTGTATAAAGAGGTTCTCCTACCATGATCACTCCAACCGTTGCTGGTAGCAAGAATAGGAAAAGCATGGTAATGCTGTCCTGAACGAGACGAGAAGCTGCCTTCAAGTCCCCCTTGACATAGTTTTCAGTCAAAAGTGGCAAACCGACACCCCCAATTGAAACCCCTACAGAAATCAAAATCATAGTGATTTTATTAGGATTGGCAGAGAAATAAGAAAACATGACAACCAAGTCTTCATTACTATAGTTGGTAAACCAACTCATACTATTGATAAAGGTCATCTGATCCAGAATCTGAAACAGCTGAATAGCCGAACCAGTCAAGATAAAAGGAATAGCTTCCTTAATCGTATCAACCAAAAGACGCTTGCTGTTAATCTTATCCCCTGTTTCAAAGACTCTTTTGAGTAAACCTTCTTGAGCAAGGAAATAGACCAAAACTGCAAAACTGGCTACCATGCCGACAAAGGCCGCAAAGGTCGATTGGGTAACGGCTGCTAGGTAATCTCCTGAACCGAGCTTCATAATGATAAATGTTGCTAGAAGCATCCAGATAACACGAATGACCTGCTCAGCGATTTGGCTCATGGCATAAGGTTTGAGGTTATTCATCCCTTGGAAAAATCCTCGGATAACACTCATAGATGGGAAAATCAAGACTCCCCAAGCCAAGCTTTGCATGATCGGTATCAAGTCTTTGCCCACGCCAGATAAGTCTGCTAGCCAAGGAGCAAAGACATACAAGACTAAAGCAAAAACGAGGCCAAGTCCTGTCATAAAGCCTAAAAAGCTCCGAATCAGGGCAAAGCTATGCTCCTCTTCTCGCATGGTATTATACTTGGCAACTTGCTTGGCCACCGCAACTGGAATCCCTGCTGTTGAAACCAGCAAGAACCAAGCATAGATATTGTAACCCATGGTAAAGAGACCATTTGCCGTAGCCGCATAAGACCCCATCCAGATGTACCATGGAATAATATAAATAGCCCCGAGTAGGCGACTAATAAAGTTACTAGCCGTTAACCAAGCAGTCCCCCGTAACATCTGGGCCTGCTGGTGATTGTTTTCGTGCGACATAGATTCCTCATTCAATTTTGATAACTAGGAAAAACTCCTTATCTTCCATTATAAACTTTTCCTTGTTACTTGTAAATTTGCGACTTTCGGTTTACAATAGAAAGTATGATTAAGATTGAAACCGTATTAGATATTTTAAAGAAAGATGGTCTCTTCCGTGAGATTATCGACCAAGGACACTATCACTACAACTACAGCCATGTCATCTTTGACACCATCTGCTATGACAGCCGAAAAGTAAAAGAAGACACTCTTTTTTTTGCAAAAGGCGCTGCCTTTAAAAAAGAATACCTTCTTTCTGCTATAACACAAGGCTTAGCTTGGTATGTAGCTGAAAAGGACTACGAAGTCGGTATCCCTGCCATTATCGTGAACGACATTAAGAAAGCCATGAGTTTGATTGCTATGGAATTTTATGGCAATCCACAGGAAAAACTCAAACTCCTTGCCTTTACTGGTACTAAGGGTAAGACAACAGCAGCCTACTTCGCCTACAACATCTTATCTCAAGGGCACCGACCTGCTATGCTCTCGACTATGAATACAACTTTAGATGGCAAGACTTTCTTTAAGTCAGCATTGACAACCCCTGAAAGTATTGACCTCTTTGATATGATGAATCAGGCTGTGCAAAATGACCGTACCCACCTCATCATGGAAGTATCCAGTCAAGCCTATCTGGTCAAACGTGTCTATGGTTTAACCTTTGATGTGGGAGTTTTCCTCAATATCAGCCCAGACCATATCGGCCCGATTGAACACCCTAGCTTTGAAGACTACTTCTACCACAAGCGTCTCTTGATGGAAAATAGCCGAGCAGTCATCATTAACAGTGACATGGACCACTTCTCAGTCTTGAAAGAACAGGTGGAAGATCAAGACCATGATTTCTATGGTAGCCAGTCAAGTAATCAAATCGAGAATTCCAAAGCCTTTAGCTTTTCAGCTACGGGTAAACTTGCTGGAGACTATGATATCCAACTCATTGGTCACTTCAACCAAGAAAATGCCGTTGCTGCTGGACTTGCTTGCCTCCGTCTCGGAGCAAGTCTTGAGGACATCAAAAAAGGAATCGCTGCAACCCGTGTTCCTGGTCGTATGGAAGTCCTCACTCAGAAAAACGGAGCCAAGGTTTTCATCGACTACGCCCACAATGGTGACAGTCTGAAAAAACTAATCAATGTTGTAGAAACTCATCAAACTGGAAAGATTGCTCTGGTCTTAGGTTCGACAGGGAATAAGGGAGAAAGCCGTCGTAAGGACTTTGGCCTCCTCCTCAATCAACACCCTGAGATTCAAGTCTTTCTGACTGCTGATGACCCCAACTACGAAGACCCAATGGCCATTGCAGATGAAATCAGTAGCTACATCAATCATACTGTTGAAAAAATTGCGGATCGCCAAGAAGCCATCAAGGCAGCTATGGCTATCACAAATCACGAATTAGATGCAGTTATTATTGCTGGTAAGGGAGCAGATTGCTACCAAATCGTCCAAGGAAAAAAAGAAGCCTATCCTGGAGATGCAGCCGTCGCAGAACATTATTTATAAGATAGTAAAAAAATCAAGGGAAATGAAACCCTTGATTTTTTCTATTGTTATTTAAAAGCGTTTTTCAAACCTTCAACGGCACCTTCTACAGCACCTTTAGCGTCTTCAACTACTTCTTTTGCCTTAGCAACTGTCTTTTCTACAGCACCTTCTGCTTCAGTCTTACCATCCCCAGTAACTTTACCAAATCCTTCTTTGATAGCGCCTGTTGCTTGTTCCAATTTGTTTTCAAGTGACATATGATTGTCTCCTTTAATTTTATTCCGATATATGTTACCGGTTACATATAGTTTATACCGGATACTAAGGAAAGTCAAACAATGTGCTCAGAAACAAAAAATCAGGCCAAATAGAAAGTTAATCTTTCCTTATCAAAATCGACGGCCAACTCATACTTTCCATCTTCATTTTGAACAATATAGCCTAGAATGACTAAACTGTCCACAAAGATATCACGGCGCTTCTGCATCAGTTGGTCTTTTTTGAGAAATTTCAACAAAAAAGTCGTCATATATTTGAGAGCATACTCAGGATTAACATCTCCTAAAATGTCATAGAGTTCCTGCTGTTTTTCTGTCAAAGGATACTGATGTTTGACCTTGTAGAAATAATTAGACAGGGTCATTTTTAATCTCGCAAAGTCTGTCTTTTCAACTAAAATAGCTGCATTGGTTTGATTTCGTAATTCCGTTTCAAAACTCTGCTCTAACAAGGCTTGATAGATCGGACTAGCTTCGCTGACAAAAATCTCTTGATCCAGTTCGAGACTATCGAGTGATTCAAGCATAGGAAGATTAAGGTAATAACGCTTATTTTCTCGTAGAATCAAACCTGCCTTTATATACTCTTCCATGAGTTTATCAACTGCAACATCTGGAAATTGAGCCTTAATTTCTCGCAAAATAACATCCTCATGCTGGTCCAGATAGCGGATCAATTCTCTAAAAAATGGCTGTCTCGTCAAACGAGATGGATTAAAAATCTGAATCATGAAGATTCCTTTCTTTACTTTTTAACAGAGGCGATGCTGCCAATTGACTGGGATTGGTCCCGGGCTGGTTCAAAGGAACAGACAGACCTAATTCTCTGTAATACTCTCTCCAAAAATCACTAACCTCCTGCTCCCCATCCCCAAATTTCATAGGTATGGTCTCAAAAATCGGTAGGATTTCTGCCATGTACTGGGAACAGTAAAAACCAGCTCCATCTGGATAGAAAGAAGCATTGTAGGATGCTCCTAGATGTGTGCAAGCCTTTTCCTTCACAGACTGGATATCCATTTCTGGGTAAACATAGAGGTCGTACAAGTGATTGGACTCAAAGAAATCTGCTGGTTCTTGACAGAAAACACTCGCCTTTCCACTAGCATGGTAAATCATCCCATCCAAATAAATCGCAACATGGTTATAGTTGCCTGTGGAAGTCTGGATGGCCTGACCCATATCCGACTCATCTCTCACAAAAATCAAATCGCCATTTTCTAACATGCTTCACTCCTAGAAAAAAAGGAGCCGAAACTCCTTTCGATATAAGGCAAACTAGCCTGTTCTAATTTGAATTAACACTCAAAATATTAAGCATTGAAGCTTTCAGTCAATTGAGGTACCACTTGTTTCTTACGTGAAACTGCACCAGCAAGGAAGGCATGATTGTTTTCAAGTTTGAAGTTGAAGGCTGCTTCAACCTTGCCCATATTGGCACCAAGAGCCAAGATTTCTGAGTTTGAGTTGACGATATCTGTAATCATCAAGACAAAGTCAGAGTAGCCGTTTGCTTCGTTGGCAGTTTGCATTGCAGCTTCAATTTCTGCTTGGCGTTCCAATACTTCAGCTATGTCCACTGTGTTTACTTGAGCAACACGGACATTATTTCCGTTCAATTCAAAAGTTTTAGCATCGATGTCAATCAATTCGTCAGCAGATTTGCTAGCCAAGTTTGTACCAGCTTTCAACATAGCCAAACCATACTCTTCCAAGTTTACACCAGCCAATTCAGCCAATTCAGGAGCAATAATCTTATCTGTTGGGTGTGTTGTTGGTGATTTCAAAAGAAGGGTATCTGAAATCAAACCTGAAAGCATCAAACCAGCAATCTCTTTAGGTACAGCTACACCATGTTCTTTGAACATACGGTAAACGATTGAAGACGCTGAACCAACTGGCTCCAAACGCATGTAGAGTGGGCTTGCAGTTTCAAAGTTAGCCACACGGTGGTGGTCCACAACACCATAAACTTCTACTTCAGCGATATCTGATACAGATTGTTGGAATTCATTGTGGTCAGTCAGGATAACTTGCTCTGCACCCTCTGCTTTAGCAGAAGTGATAACACGCGGTGCTTCTACACCAAAATAGTTCAAGACAAAGGCTGTTTCTTCATTTGGAGTTCCAAGGGCAACAGCTTCCGTATCCAAACCATAAGCTTCTTTTGCAAGGTAGGCAAAGGCTACAGATGACCCGATGGCATCTGAGTCTGGATTTTGGTGACCAAATACTAGAATCTTAGACATGATAATACCTCATTTTGTTTATTCTCTTTATTGTAGCATTTTTTTCGCTTTTTGACAAAAGTAAGAGGAGTCAAATGGCTCCTCACTACTCTTCAAAATAACTGATACTCTTCGAAAATCAAATTTAAACCACGTCAGCTTCGCCTTGCCGTACTCAAGTACTGCCTACGGCTAGCTTCCTAGTTTTCTCTTTGATTTTCATTGAGTATGAGTAAATTTCTATCTTGATTTTCAGATAAAAATCTTTCCTTCTGTGGCCTCTTCTTACGCTTGAGAAGGGCTTCAGCCGACATGGCTTCTTCCTTACTGGCAAAACCTTGAGCATAGATGAGTTTGACTGGCAAGCGTGCTCGTGTGTATTTGGCTCCCTTCCCACTATTGTGGACAGCAAGGCGTCTTCTCACATCAGTCGTATAGCCTGTATAGTAAGATCCATCACGGCACTCCAGCACGTACATATAAGCCTTATGATCCATAATAAATCTCTTCAAGTTCAGGCGTATAAGAGCCATCATCATTGTGAACAATGAGAGGTGGTAATACCTTAAAACCGCTTGTTGAACCATCCTTGATAGCCTCAATCAAAAGCATATTGGCTTCCTTTTCTCTTTTTGGATAAACAAACTGCAGGCGCTTAGGAGCTAGATTATGCCGTTGTAAGCTGTCCAAGATATCTAAAAGTCGATCAGGACGATGAACCATGGCCAAGCGTCCATTGGATTTGAGAATACTCTGGGCACTACGACAGATTTCCTGCAAATTGGTCGTGATTTCATGTCGCGCCAAGAGATAATGTTCACTCTCGTTCAGATTGGAATGAGGATCTACCTTGAAATAGGGCGGATTACACAAAATCATATCCACCTTACTTCCCTGGATGTAAGCAGGCATATTTTTCAAATCATCACAGATGACCTCCATCTGCTCTTCTAAACCATTCAAACGGACAGAGCGTTCAGCCATATCCGCCAAACGCTCCTGAATCTCAACAGCCAAAATCTGTGCCTGAGTCCGAGTGCTAGCAAATAGCCCTACCGCTCCATTTCCAGCGCAAAAATCCACTATCAAGCCCTTCTTAGGAAAACGTGGAAAACGTGACAAGAGAACACTATCCACCGAATAGCTAAAAACCTCTCTATTTTGAATGATTTTAATATCTGTCGAAAAGAGCTGGTTAATGCGCTCTCCTGATTTTAATAATTGTTCTTCTTCCATGGTCCTATTATAGCAAATTTATATTAACATTACAAAAGATAGAAATTTCTAACTAGTGCTTCTGATTCTTCAAATGTTGAAGGGCTTCCTTGGTCCAAATTGGCATCATTCGTTTGAGAGGAGCAAAACCGTAGTTAAAACGGTCGCTTGAAAAGCGTCTCCGTCTCGGAAACTGGTGCTTTTCTTCCTCCAAAGTGCGGATAGAAAGACTAGCTTTCCCTGTAAATTCATCTAAATCCACTACTTGAACTTGAACCTCTTCATCGACTTTCAAGGCTTCTTGGATATTTTCAATAAAGCCTGTCCTAATCTCTGAAATGTGAATCAGCCCCGTATCACCCGTCTCTAGCTCAACAAAGGCTCCGTAGGGCTGAATCCCTGTAATACGGCCCTTTAGCTTATCACCGATTTTCATCTTAGTCCTCGATTTCAATTGTTTCAATCACAACATCTTCAACTGGCTTGTCCATAGCTCCTGTCTCAACAGCAGCAATGGCATCCAAGACAGCGTAAGAAGCTTCATCAGCTAGCTGACCAAATACAGTGTGACGGCGGTCTAGGTGAGGGGTTCCACCTTGGTTGGCATAGATTTCCGCAATCGGTTCTGGCCAACCACCACGAGCAATTTCTTTTTTAGAATAAGGCAGGTGTTGATTTTGCACGATAAAGAACTGGCTGCCGTTGGTATTTGGACCAGCATTGGCCATGGAAAGAGCACCACGGATATTGTAAAGTTCTTCTGAGAATTCATCCTCAAATGATTCGCCGTAGATTGACTCGCCACCCATACCAGTTCCAGTTGGGTCTCCACCTTGAATCATAAAGTCCTTGATAATACGATGGAAAATGACACCATCATAGTAGCCATCTTTTGAAAGAGCTATAAAGTTAGCCACTGTTTTAGGAGCATGTTCAGGGAAGAGCTTAATACGCAAGTCTCCGTGATTGGTCTTAATAGTCGCGATAGGACCTTCTACTGTTTCAATGTCTACTTGTGGAAAATGCAATTCTTTTTCTACCATACCAAATCCTTCTAAGGCATCAAAAATGCCATCTTCTTCTAATGTTTTTGTAATATAATCTGCTTTTTCTTTGATGTTATCATGAGAAATTCCCATTGCAACGCTGATTCCAGCATAATCAAAGAGTTCCAAGTCGTTGAGTCCATCTCCAAAAACCATGACGTTCTCTGGTTTCAATCCTAGGTGTTCCACAACCTTTTCCACACCCGTCGCTTTGGAGCCTGAAATCGGCACAATATCAGACGAATGTTGATGCCAACGAACCATGCGAAGTTTGTCTGAGAGACTATCAGGCAAGTGCAAGTCATCTCCCTTATCTTCAAAAGTCCACATCTGATAGATATCTTCTTTTTCATGAAAATCAGGATCTACATCTAAATCAGGGTAAATTGGATTGATCGCTTCACTCATCATATCGGTGCGAGTCGACAACTTGGCATCATGACTCCCAACCAAACCATACTCAATTCCCTCTTGCTTGGCCCAAGAGATATACTCCTCAACATCTGACTTCTCAATCTGATGCTGATAAATGACCTGACATTTTTTATCTTCGATATAAGCCCCATTCAAAGTTACAAAAAAGTCAGGCTTGAGCTCACGAATCTCCGGAACGACACCAAAAATCCCTCGTCCAGAAGCAATACCTGTCAAAATTCCTTTCTCACGTAATTGCTTAAAAACAGTTGGGATTGAAGCTGGAATAAAACCTGTCTTTGAATTCCGCAATGTATCATCAATATCAAAAAAGACAATCTTGATTTTCTTTGCCTTATATCTTAATTTGGCATCCATCTCACTACCTCTTTCAATCTAACTCTTTCCATTATACCATAAAGTAGCTAAATACCACATCCCCAATAAAATCCTTGTCTCCTATCCGAATTCCTTTACTAGATACAAAACCAAATCATCATTATTTTGGCTAGTTGCATTCATTTCCAAGGGTTGATTTCGATACCAGACACCTGTCCCATCTGGAATATAGCCTCGTTTGATATACAATCTCTGGGCAGGGCCATAGCCTAAGTGCAAACCTACACCAAGAGTGACCTTACTCGAAACAAACTTGACTCGTTTTTCTGCTCCTTCTAGCAGTTGATTCCCAATCCCTTGATTTCGAAAAGGCTCAAACACATTAAAATCTGATAATTCTGGATAGACTTCTGCAAAAGGACCATGTTTAGCAGAGGGCAAAATGGTAACGTAGCCCGCTACAACACCATCAATCTCTGCAACTAAGACTTCTCTCTCCCCACTTTCCTGTTCCAGAAAATATCTAGCCAAAATTTCCTCTCTACCAGGCCAACCTTGATTGATAAATCCATTAGATAAGGATTCAATATCAGACTTAATCATATTTCTAATCGTACAATTCATCTTTGACTTACCCACCTTTACTCTTTTTATTACCATTATAGCACGCCAAGGTCAGAAAAAAACTATCTCGTGAAAAAGAGGGCCACTAGACCCCAACTCGCTCTCTCATTTCAAGGCTCGTGAAAAAAGACCCAACCGAGTCTCAATTCGCTTTCTTGTTTCCAAGCTCATGAAAAAGAGGTCCACTGGACCCCAACTCGCTCTCTCATTTCAAGGCTCGTGAAAAAAAGACCCAACCGGGTCTTAATTCGCTTTCTTGTTTTCAAGCTCATGAAAAAGAGGTCCACTGGACCCCTTTTTTAATCTTCGTTTACGAAAGGCATCAAAGCCATTACGCGAGCGCGTTTGATAGCTGTTGTTACTTTACGTTGGTTTTTAGCTGAAGTTCCTGTTACACGACGAGGAAGGATTTTCCCACGTTCTGAAACGAAACGGCTAAGAAGCTCAGTATCTTTGTAATCAACATATTCAATTTTGTTTGCTGCGATGTAATCAACTTTTTTACGGCGTTTGAATCCGCCACGACGTTGTTGAGCCATGTTTTTTCTCCTTTATAATTTTAGTTGTCCATTAAAATGGTAAATCATCATCTGAAATATCCAATGGATTTGTTGCTCCAAATGGATTTTCATCACGTGAAAAGTCTGGTACTGAATTTGTAGGCGCTGAATAGTTTGAACTTGGTGCAGAGTAAGCTCCACCTGTATGACCCTCACGCACACTACGGCTTTCCAACATTTGGAAATTCTCAGCCACGACCTCTGTCACGTAGACACGTTGTCCTTGCTGGTTATCGTAACTACGAGTCTGGATACGACCTGTCACCCCGATAAGTGAGCCTTTTTTAGCCCAATTAGCAAGGTTTTCAGCCTGTTGGCGCCACATAACGACGTTGATAAAATCAGCCTCACGTTCGCCATTTTGACTCTTAAATGTACGGTTTACTGCAAGAGTAAAAGTCGCAACTGCTACATTTGATGGGGTATAACGCAACTCAGCGTCACGTGTCATACGCCCTACAAGTACAACATTGTTAATCATAGTTTACCTTCTTACGCGTCAGTTTTGACGATCATGTGACGAAGAATGTCAGCGTTGATTTTTGAAAGACGATCAAACTCTTTAAGAGCTGCATCGTCGTTTGCTTCAACGTTAACGATGTGGTAAAGTCCTTCACGGAAATCTTTGATTTCGTATGCAAGACGACGTTTTTCCCAAGATTTTGATTCAACAACAGTTGCACCGTTGTCAGTCAAAATAGAGTCAAAACGTGCTACCAAAGCGTTTTTAGCTTCTTCTTCAATGTTTGGACGAATGATATAAAGAATTTCGTATTTAGCCATTGATATGTTCCTCCTTTTGGTCTAATGACCCCAAGACTTTGCAAGGGGTAAGTGAGGTTCGCTCACAATAAACTATTATACTAGAAAACAATTTTTTACGCAAGTAAAAACTCTGGAATAAAAAAGAAGATGACGAATCATCTTCTCAAAAACTATGAGTTTTTAGTCTTCTTTTTTCTTGCGAGCAAGAAGTCCAAACGCACTTAGGGTTCCAAGAAGTCCAAGCGCTGCGAGGCTAGCGTTAGCTTCTGTACCTGTGTTAGGCAATTCTTTTTGACCATCAACATATTTAGGTGTTGCTGGTTGTTTTGGTTGCTCAGGTACTGTTGGCATTTCTGGAGTCATTGGTTGCTCTGGAGTCTCTGGCTCTTGTGGAGAAACTGGGTTTGATGTTTCAACTTTTTTAAAGATATGTCTGATATTTCCATTTGAATCTGTCACAGTCTTCACATATTCGTAACCTGGAATTGTTCCCGGTTCTTTAGAACCTGGCTCAGTTGGTTTCAATGGATTTCCATTCTCATCAGTCCAAGTAGTTGTATTTTGCTTACCTGGATTTGGTTGAGGAACAGGTGAAGGTGTTGGAGCTGGTGATGTTACTTTTTCGTAGATGTGTTCTACATCGCCGTTTGGAAGTTTCTTAGTCTCTACGAAACGGTATCCTGGGATATCTTTCTTAGGTTGGTTACCTTCTTCATTTGGTGAAACTGGATTACCATTTCCATCTACGAATGATGTAGTTGTCTTAACTACTTTACGGTAAACGTGAGTTACATTACCATCTTTATCAGTTGTAGTCTTAACAAACTCGTATCCTGGGATATCTTTCTTAGGTTGGTTACCTTCTTCATTTGGTGAAACTGGGTTACCATTTCCATCTACGAATGATGTAGTTGTCTTAACTACTTTACGGTAAACGTGAGTTACATTACCATCTTTATCAGTTGTAGTCTTAACAAACTCGTATCCTGGGATATCTTTCTTAGGTTGGTTACCTTCTTCATTTGGTGAAACTGGGTTACCATTTCCATCTACGAATGATGTAGTTGTTTTAACTACTTTACGGTAAACGTGAGTTACATTACCATCTTTATCAGTTGCAGTCTTAACAAACTCGTATCCTGGGATATCTTTCTTAGGTTGGTTACCTTCTTCATTTGGTGAAACTGGGTTACCATTTCCATCTACGAATGATGTAGTTGTTTTAACTACTTTACGGTAAACGTGAGTTACATTACCATCTTTATCAGTTGTAGTCTTAACAAACTCGTAGCCTGGGATATCTTTCTTAGGTTGGTTACCCTCAACTGTTGGATAATCTGGAATAGAGATTTCTTTACCATTTGGATCAACTGTCACATAAGACGTTGTAATCTTCGTATAGTTAATTGGTGTATCTTGACTCGGATCAGTTGGTAATGTTGGTGGCACATAACCTTTTGTTGGATCTTCTGGATCAACTGGTTTCAACGGATTTCCATCTTTATCTCTTGGAATGTAACCTGGAACATAAGGAATTACAATATCTTCCGTTGGTACACCCGGTTTAGTTGGATCACCATTTGGATCATTTGGATAATCAATACGTGGAGGATTTGTTTGTCCTGGCACGTTTGGAATCCAGGCTCCAAGTTTCTTATAGACAACTTTTTGAACGATATCTTTATCTTTAGCCTTAACAGTTTGATCCTTAGTAGATTCTTCAATATCTCCACTTACTGCAATATAACCTTTAACAAGTGGAAGTTTGTTACCAGAAAGAACATCAGTTGTAGCTGCTTTCCATTCGCCGTAAGTAACTTCACCTGTCACTAAGTTCACCTTAGCATCACGAGTGAATTTAACTGATGAAGTCACAGAAGTAGTAACCTCTTTACCATCTCCATCAACATAAGTAATTGTACGAGTTACTTCTTCTGAAGTTGTCAATTCCTTAACGCTTTCAGGCCATACTGGTGAGTTTGGATCCTCTGGATTAATTGGTTGACCTGGAACTGGCGTCACATCACCTGGAATAACTGGAACAAGGCGTGGTTGAACAGTAACAACAAATTTTTGAATAGCTTTTGTATCATTATCAAATGATTGCTTGCTGCCATCAGCTTTTGTAAACTCATCAGACACAAGTTCGTAGCCAAGTTTTTTCAGTGCGTTGATACGTTCTGCAGTAGAGTAGTTCATTTCAGAACCAGAATCACCTTGAAGGATATCCACTTCACCAAGAATTGTTCCCTTAGTATCTTTGTAAGTTACAGTTGCAACTTGTGTATCAGACTTCACTTCATAAACAGTTGGTGTATACTTAGCTTTCACCTCTGTTCCGTTAGTGTCTTTACGTACAATAGTTACTCCTGTTGCAGCTCCAACGAAATCTTTATTTGGTGTGAAAGTTACCTTACCTGTTGGATCAACAGTATATGTTCCTTCGTTTGGAACTGTTTTACTTGTTGTACCATCTTCAAATGTAACAGGAACAGTATTGTCCATTGGTACATCTTTATGACCAGGTACAAATGTTGGTGTACCAGATTGAGGAGTGTTCTTAGGACCTGTCGAACTTGTATCCACACCTGTTGGTGTAACTGGGGTTACAGTTGGAATGTAACTTGACTCAACAGTTGTACCATTTGTAGGATCTGTTACAACTACTTTGGCTGGATCTGGTGTGCCAACGAAGTCTTTATTTGGTGTAAAGGTTACTGCACCAGTTGGATCGATTGTATATGTACCAACTGTCTTACCATCCTTAGTAGCTGGGATAGTTGTTTCCTCAGTTCCAACGAACTTAGCTGGATTATCTGTTGTTGGTTTCAACTCAGTTCCATCAGCATGTTTATATGTTGGAATACCTGTCTGTGCCTTACCTTGGATATCAGTTGATGTAGCAGGTGTTGCAGTTGGCACTACTGGTTTATAGATAACGTATACTGTACTATCAGTTGACTCGTTTGTTACCTCAAGACTTGGAACAGTTTCCTTATCGTAAGTATAATTAGCTACTTCTGGAGAAACTACTGCCTCAAGCGTTTGTGCTGCTGACCAGTCAGTATATTCCACATTTCCTGTTACCAAGTTAATGCTTGCGCTACGTGTGAAGGTTACTGTTTGAACTTTATCAGCTGTTACTTCTTTACCATTTTCATCGTTGTAGCGGTACTTGATTGTACGAGTTACTGTCTTAGTTAACTCAAGATTTTCTGCAGTACTTGGCCATACAGGTGAGTTTGGATTTTCTGGATCTACTGGTTGTCCTGGAACAGGTTTCTCATCATTTGGAGTCACTGGTTCCACACGTTGTTTAACTGTTACCGTGAAGTTTTGATTCACCGCTGTGTCGTTATCAAAAAGCTTATCAGCTGTCCTTGCTGCAACGAAACCATCTTCTACTAACGTATAGCCAGCTTTTTCAAGAGCTGCAATTGCTTTTTCACGATTAACAAAGTCGATAGTTCCTTTATAAACACCCTCTACTGTCTCAACAGATGCTTCTGGTACTTTAGCTGAATCTATCGCAACTTCTGCACCAGTTGTCACATCATAGTAAGAAATAGTTGCTGTTTGAACATTCTTTCTATAAGTATATGTCACAGTAGTTGGCTCATTTGTAACCTTACCTGAAACCTTCTTAGTAGCTTCATCAACCGTACCATTTGTTGTTTCCACTTTAACAAGAGTGTAACCAGGAATTTCTTTTGGCTCAGTTGTAAATGGAGTCGTCACTTTTTCGTTGTTTACTGGAGTTGTTGAAGGAGAGATAATATTATCCTCTTCATCCTTATACTCAACAATGACAGTTCCATCTTCAGCAACAACAGTTGGAGTGTAATTAGTTGTTACAGTAGTACCGTTGACATCTGCAATTTGCACACGCACTGGTGTAGCTTTACCTGTGAATTCTTCAGTTGGTTGGAATGTAATGACATTAGTTGTTTTATCAAGAGTGTAAGTTCCTTCACCATCAACCGTAACTGTGGTTACAGAATTTCCGTTCGCATCAAGAAGTGTCAAAGTACTCTTATCAAGAGCTACTGATTTTGGTTGACCATCTTCACCTAATACCTCAGATGTTTCTCCTTTAGCGAAGTTCAATGTTGTAGCATCTGTATCAGGGGTGTCAAAAACAATTTGTGACGTTTGCGCTTGACCTTGCTTACCAACTGTCGCTGATTCTTTAGCTGTTGGGGCTACAGGAACTACTGTTGGAGTATAAGTAGCTGTACCTGTGATGACTGTTGATTCACCTTTTTCATTAGTAATAGTAGCTGATGCTTGAACTGTTACTGGTGCTGGTGTTCCTTTATAAGTTGCAACTGGTTGGAACGTTACTACACCTGTTGTTGAATCAATTGTATATGTACCAACATTTTCAACAGTCACTGAAGTTGCAGTCGTTGGATTTCCAGTAGCTGGATCTACAAGTTTGTAATTTGATACTGGAGCACTCTTATCTGATGATGAGAATAGTGGTGTTTCTGACTGCTGTTCACCTTGGATATTCTTAGATGTTACATTTTTACCAGTAATCGTGATTGGTGTTACTGTTGGTTTATAAGTAGCTGTTGCTGTCTCACCATTTGAATCTGTTGCTTGAACAGTTACTCCTGTTCCTTCTCCAGTAAATGTTGGGACTGGTACGAAGGTTACAACACCTGTTGTTGGATCAATTGTGTATGTTCCTTCATTTGCAATTGTAACACTAGTAGTTGGTTGCATCGTTGATGGATCAATCAACTGACGTGTTGCAATCGTTACTGATGGATCTGATGTTTCAAATCCTGGTGTTCCAGTTTGTGTTTTGCCTTGAACGTCTGTAGATGTTGTATTTTCAGCTGTCATAGTGACATCTGTGACAGTTGGAGTGTAAGTAGTTGTTACAGTAGTACCATTTGCATCTGCAATACGTACATTAACTGGTTTTGTAACAGTTCCTGTGAATGTTGCGACTGGTTGGAATGTAATAACATTTGTCGCTTTATCCAGTGTATAAGTTCCCTCATTTTCAACTGTTACAGATGTTACAGCATCACCGTTTGCATTAAGAAGAGTTACTGATGCTGTATTAAGATCAACAGATTTTGTTGTATTTGCATCAATAGCAACTGTTCCTTTAGCAAAGTTCACAGTTGTATCATCTGTATCTGCTGCGTCAAACTTAATAGCAGAAGTTTGGGCTTTCCCTTGAGGTCCAGTTGTTTGAGACGCTACTGCTGTTGGTTTTACTGGAACTACTGTTGGTGTGTAGGTAGCTGTCGCAGTTTCAGTAATATTAGCATTATTAGTATCTGTACCTAAAATAGCAGTTAGTTTGACAGTTACTGGACTTGCTGGTCCTGTGAATGTTGGAAGTGGTTTGAAGTTTACAACACCTGTTTCTGGGTCAATTGTATAAGTTCCCTCATTTGCAACTGGTAAAGTATCAACTAGACTACCATCAGCTGCAACCAACTTAGCTGGAGATGTTGCACTTGGTGAGATGGTTGAACCGTCACCTACAGAAGTAAAGGTTGGTGTTCCCGTTTGAGTAGCTCCTTGGATATCAGATGATGTAGCATCGTGACCTTCAATCGTGTCTGTTACTGTAATGTGGTAAGTAGTTGTAGCTGTTGATGAGCCAGCCCCATGATCCACACCAGATTCAGTTCCACCTATTGTAGCATCTGTTGTGTAATTACCATTACTATCAATAACATCAACTGTTACTGTATAGACTCCCACTTCATTCAGTGTATAACCACTAGCAAGATTGTAGTTGTTTGCATCTTGTTTAGTGTCATAAACCTTCTGAACTCCTGAAGGAGATGTTACTGTAATACGAGTAATGTAAGTTGTTTTACCGTACTTAGTATCTTCTGTATCAGAGATTGTCACTGCAGCTTTTGCTTCATTACGAAGGTCAACCGTAGTTCCTTTTGTAGACGTATAATCCTGTGAACTTGCTGTTGGTTTTGTATTAACTACAGTTGCAACATCTGAGTTTGTTGCAATTGTTCCTCTAATGATACCACCAAATCCTGATTTAGTAAGCACTTCCCAAGAATTGTCACCCAATTTGGTAGCAGTCACTTCTGTACCATCTGATGAAGACCAAGTATTGGAATGTTTATCATAAGTGATTGTTACTGACATTCCATCACCTGCTTGACTAGTATTCTGCGAAGCATATACAGTGAGTGGGCGAGTTGGTGTATCAACACTTGTTACTTTACCATTGATATCTAGCTGACGAGTATACTCATAGATGTAGAATTTCATTGCTCCATCTTGTTGCGCTTCAGTATACACTTCGCGTTTTGTCCACGTTGTAGTTCCATTACCATTTGGTGTCTTTACTTCAGCATAATCAGCTGGAAGTTCCCAATGACCAGATGTACTATTTAATTTTGCGATGTGTTTTTGACCGTCAGTTCCAGTTAATTCAACTTGTTCACGTAGGAAAGTTCCCTTAACATTTTCAGATGATGATTCTACTTTAATGTTATCCACACCAACTTTTGCGGTTGCTTCTGATGTGACGGGAATATTAAAGACAGTATTAGAATCTACGGCACCTAGTTCTTGATCTTCAGTAACTGCTGTATTGGTTGAACCACTATCTACAAGCCACTTACCCTTAACCGCTTTTAGATTTGTTACAGTTCCATCTGGCATCGTTACTTTTGCACTTGTTGCACCTTTAGAGATTTTAACAGGAACTGTTGTTGAGTAAGTTTCAACGTTTTGAACCTCAACTTTGGGTTTCACCACAACTGTGAGGGAAGCATGCGCTTCTTGACCTGATTGGTTCCAAGTTGTATTGCTAGATAACTTATCATAGTCTTTAGCATATACTGAGACAGTATAGATACCTGCCTCCGTAACCTTACCTCCAATAATAGCATTACCCTTATTGGTTCTACCATTAGCTTGCTCATCTTTTGTACTATCAGAAAGACTGTAGTTAGTACCGGGAATCAACACTTTAGAATCATCTAAAGTCGCTCCTGTAGTATTATAGCCTGACACACCAGTCACAGCTGGTGAATTCTGTTTACGAACTGTAATTACCTTGCCTTCAGCTGTTGTATAATTATAGTTTCCAGCAGTACCCTTAGGAATCGCACTTGATCCAGCATCATCATAAAATCGGATATTGATATTCGCATCATCACCTACAGTACGTTCATAACGAGCAGAATCAGATTCTATTGTAGGAGGTGTGGTGTCTTGCCATCCTACCCAACCAGCACGTAAATTCTGAAGTCGAAAAGTTACTGAACGACCGTCAGTATGGCTTGCAGTTACATCAAAACGTAAATCATATACCCCGTTTTCAATATTGGCAGAGACCACCCCTTGAATAGTATCTGTAGCCTCATCATATGCTAAACCAGGAACAAGGTTTGTCGGTGTTACAGAAGTAAGACTCCATCCAGCTTGCTTAGCAGCCTCTGTAACAGCAATACGTTCTTTTAATCCTTTAATATATACACGATCAACCCCTTGCTCATATGCATAACCATAAATTTCAGTTGCTAGGTATTCATACCCACCGTTAGCTGAATAAATTGCAGTTGCTGCATTTGAGATCTTTGAACCATCAGCACGAAGTTTATTTCTCCAAAGTGGAGCTTCTTCAGCTAATTTCTTAGCAGCCTCTGGTGTTAAAGGATAGTCAACACGACCTGTATTGTTATGCCCTCTTGTCCCACCTTGTTCAGTATGCATCCCATTTCCTGCATTTGTTTCATCACCATCACGTTGGTTAGAATACACAACTACTTCTAGGTCTGAAGTATCAGTTCCAGCCCCTTTGGTTAGTGTAATTTCTTGGTGTGGAATTGTATATGTATCTGATCCTGTATGGATTGTTGCATTTATTTCTGAAGCATGAGTAGTACTTGTAGATCTTTCAGCATAAAAATCTTGTGCTGCCAACACTACAGCAAACTTCCCATCACGACCAATTCCTGCTTTTTTCAGTTCACTATAAACCGCAAGAATTGATTCATTTAAGCGGGCTAATTGGGCATCTACTTGTTCCTTTGTGACACTCTTGTCAGCTAAAAGAATTTTTGATTCGTCAATTACAGCTTGGTTCTTGGCCACCGCTGCTTCAATTGCTGCTCGATTCTCTGCTGCTACTTCTTTCTTACGAAGTTCTGTAGCAGCGAGTGTATTGGTTACATCTGCTTCTGATGAAACTTTATCGAGTGCCGATTTAGCTTCTGAAAGAACTTTTTCTGTTGGTGTAGCATTTCTTTGTGCTTCTTCTTTTGCTACCTTATCTTTATCAGCCTGTTCTTTCTCTAATCCAAGTTTGTTTGATTCAGTTACAACTGTTCCCAATGCAGAAAGAATCTCTTTTTGAACATTTACCTCTTCTTGCTTGGCAGCTTCATTTGCCAAAACAGCTTTCGCAGTAGCTAAAGCTTCACGAACATTGGCTACAACTGAGGCATCCGCATACTTAGCATTAGATAATACAGCCTCTAAATTTGAAATACTCGTTTCAAGAAGTGACTTATTTACTTTAAGTTCTTCTTTCTTGGGTGTTTCAATTGTCTTATCAACCAACTGGATATTACTTTCTCCTAATTCTGGAGAAGAATTTTCTACTTTTTGAATATTTTCTTTAGAGTCTGAAACTGGATTTTGTTCAATAGCTGAAACTGCTCCATTTCCCAAAAACATTAAACCAGCCGCAATCGCTACCGATGCCGCACCGAAACTATACTTACGAATACCGTAACGTATATACTTTTCCGTTCTAAAATCTTGTTGTTTACCCTTCATTAGACTTAGAACCTCCTTTATGCATGTTTTTTAATATTGAATTGAAGTATCCAGACAAATAGAAAGCCCCCCCCCTCGAATTTTTTAGTAATATTAAGAGGTTATCATTTTAAAAAGGTTGCCCAATAATTATCAATATCACTTAATATTGTATCATGCCACTATTATTAATTCAAGTTTCATGTCTATATATATTTATTGTTTCAATTTAATACTTCCTTGAAGAAACCAGTACATACATCAGTTTTTAAACAATAAGATCAATGTACTAAGATACGAAATTCTATTCTAAACAACTAATAGTATGTTTCTAGCACAAATTCAATTTTATAAGAAAAGGAAGTAAATATAGTGGATTAAAATAAGATATGAACAAACTGATTAAGAAAGGCAAATTAATTTCTAGAAATATTTTAGCAGACACAGTGTACTGTTCTAGATTCAATACACTATATTTTCACGAAAAGCGCATATTATCAAGAGCCGATTTTGAAAACCTGATAATATTTCCTTTCGTTTCTAGAGATTTCTATAGAAAAAAACGCCACATAGGCGTTTTTCTATTCTTACGGTTTGATACGGTGCAACATACGTGGGAATGGAATAGCTTCACGGATGTGTTTTGTTCCTGCCGCGAAGGTGACCATACGCTCGATACCGATACCAAATCCACCGTGTGGTACAGTACCGTATTTACGAAGGTCAAGGTAAAATTCATACTCTGTACGATCCATGCCAAGTTCATCCATCTTAGCAACTAATGCATCGTAGTCTTCCTCACGCATAGATCCACCGATGATTTCTCCATAGCCTTCTGGAGCAAGCAAGTCTGCACAAAGCACACGTTCTGGATTTCCAGGAACTGGTTTCATATAGAAGGCCTTGATGGCTGCTGGATAGTTCATAACAAAAGTTGGCACACCAAAGTGGTTTGAGATCCAAGTTTCATGTGGTGAACCAAAGTCATCACCATGCTCAAGATGTTCGTAGTCAGCATCTTCATCATTCTCATGCTCTTGTAAGAGGTCAATGGCTTGATCGTAAGTGATACGTTTGAAGGGCTCTGCAATGTAGCGTTTCAAGAGTTCTGTATCACGTTCCAAGGTTTCCAAGGCTTGAGGCGCACGGTCAAGAACACCTTGAAGAAGAGCTTTTACATAAGCTTCTTGCAAGTCAAGTGACTCATCGTGTGTCAAGTATGAGTACTCTGCGTCCATCATCCAGAACTCAGTCAAGTGACGGCGTGTTTTTGATTTTTCAGCACGGAATACTGGACCAAAGTCAAAGACACGGCCAAGGGCCATCGCTCCTGCTTCTAGGTAAAGCTGACCTGATTGGCTCAAGTAAGCTGGAGTTCCGAAGTAGTCCGTTTCAAAGAGTTCTGTTGAATCTTCAGCCGCATTTCCTGAAAGAATTGGGCTATCAAATTTCATGAAGCCGTTCTTGTCAAAGAACTCATAAGTCGCATAGATGATCGCGTTACGAATTTGCATAACCGCTACTTGCTTACGAGAACGGAGCCACAAGTGACGGTTGTCCATCAAGAAGTCTGTTCCGTGTTCTTTTGGTGTGATTGGGTAGTCTTGAGATTCACCGATCACTTCGATGTCTGTAATGTCCAATTCATAGCCAAACTTAGAACGTTCGTCTTCTTTGACAATCCCTGTCACATAAACAGACGTTTCTTGGCTCAAGCGTTTGATGACATCAAACTTCTCAAGTCCTACTTCTTCACCAAATTTTTCTACAAAGTTTGGTTTAAAGGCCACACCTTGGAAGAAGGCTGTTCCATCACGCAATTGCAAGAAGGCGATTTTCCCTTTTCCTGATTTGTTGGCAACCCAAGCGCCAATTGTCACTTCTTGACCAACATAGTCTTTTACATCAATAATCGTTACACGTTTTGTCATTATTTTTCCTTTTCTTTTTTATTCTTTATGGCAAACCACTTCTATATTGTTCCCATCTGGGTCAATCACAAAAGCAGCGTAGTAAATCGGTTGCTCACTGCGATAACCAGGAGCCCCATTGTCTCACCCACCTGCCTCTAAGCCAGCCTCATAACAAGCTTGAACCTCTTCCTTATTTTCTGCTAAAAAAGCAAAGTGAATAGGATCTTGTGTCCCCTGAGCCAGCCAAAAATCACCACCAGGATGAGGGCTGTTTGGGGCAAGAAAACTGATTAGAGAAGTAGTCTTAAAAGCTAATTTATAGCCCAAAGGGGCAAGAAAACTCCTATAAAATCCTTCTGAAATTTGTAAATCCTTTACCTTAATTTCAAAATGATCAATCATTCTCACTCCCCATAAATGCTTTCAAGCGTTTAACTGCTTCTTTAAGTGTGTCTAGGTCTGTCGCATAGCTGAGGCGGACATTTTCTGGAGCTCCAAATCCTGCTCCTGTTACCAAGGCCACTTCAGCTTCTTCTAGGATAGCGGTTGTAAATTCTGTCACATCCGTATAGCCTTTCATCTCCATTGCCTTTTTGACATTTGGGAAGAGATAGAAGGCTCCTTGCGGTTTGACCACTTCAAATCCTGGCACTTCCGCAAGAAGGGGATAGATGGTGTTTAGTCGTTCCTCAAAGGACTGACGCATGCTTTCTACAGTATCTTGCTCCCCTGATAGGGCCTCAACTGCTGCATACTGGGCTACTGCTGACGGATTAGAGGTTGTTTGACCTGCAATCTTGGACATGGCCGAGATAATGTCTACTTCTCCGACGGCATAGCCAATACGCCAACCAGTCATAGCATAGGTTTTAGACACACCATTGATGACCACTGTTTGCTTGCGAATCGCTTCCGATAGGCTAGAAATCGGTGTGAATTCATGTCCATTATAGACCAAGCGCCCATAGATATCATCTGCTAGGATGAGAACATCCTTTTCTACAGCCCAGTTTCCGATTGCCAAGAGTTCCTCACGGGTGTAAATCATTCCTGTCGGATTAGATGGTGAATTCAGCACCAAAACCTTGGTCTTGTCTGTGCGAGCTGCTTCTAACTGCTCTACGGTCACCTTAAAGTGATTGTCTTCCTTAGCAGGAACAAAGACTGGCACACCCTCTGCCATCTTAACCTGATCTCCATAGCTGACCCAGTATGGGGTTGGGATGATCACTTCATCACCTGGATTGACCACGGCCATAAAGAAGGTATAGAGAGAATATTTGGCTCCCGCAGCGACTGTCACTTGATTTGGCGCTACAGAATAGCCGTAAAAGCGCTCAAAGTAGGTATTGACCGCTGCTTTGAGCTCTGGTAGGCCTGAGGTTACTGTATAAAAAGAAGCACACCCATCTTGAATCGATGCAATGGCGGCATCTTGGATATTTTTTGGAGTAGTGAAATCTGGCTCACCCAAGGTTAGAGACAAAATATCTCTTCCCTCAGCTTTCAGTACTTTGGCACGGGCTCCAGCAGCCAAGGTTACACTTTCTTCCATTTCTAAAACACGGTTGGATAGTTTCATAGGCCCTCCTTATTGACCAATGCTCCTGTTTCAAAATCTACTAGATAAAAATCAGAGCCTGACTTGACTTCCCAGATTGGCTTGTCTTGATAACGGCCAAAGGTAATCTTGTCAATCTCGCCAGCTCCTTTTTCCTTAGAAACAGCTTCTGCTTTTTCTTGTGAAACACCCTGATTTAGCTGATAAACGTAAATCTTATGGTCATCTTTTCCAATCAGGACAGCAAGTGATTCTTGTTTTTTATTACGACCAAGAACGCTGTAATAGGATTCTAAGCCATTGTATAAGTCAACCTGATCAGTCTGCTCTAATCCTGCATACTGCTGAGCTAATTTTTCTCCTTCACTTTTAGCTGTTTGATAAGGTTTCATACTCAGAAACACTAGATACAGAAAGGAAGCACTGATAACCACAAACAAAATCGTCATCCCTAGACCATACTGCCACAGTAGATTATTTTTTGCTTTGTTTTGTCTTTTTTTCACTCGTCTATTTTACCATCTATTAAGCTTTATTACAAGTGAATGCAAGAACAAACCTATATTATTTCTTCCTTAAAACAAAACAGATTTTTCTTGTTTAAAACCGAGCAAGAAAAGTAAAGATACAGCGAAATCAAGATATTAAAAAACCTGAGCTTGACACTCAAGTTTTCGTAATTTTTTTGATCTATGGAATCATTTTATCATCTATTCTTTTAGCCATTTTTCCTAAAAATACAGGCAGTAGAAGGCTAATCATGACTAAAAATAATCCTAGATAAAGAAATGTTACTACAAAGCCTAAATGATCAATCAACCAGCCTGTCAGTGGGAAAAACACAATCATACTCAAGCTAAACATCATAGAGTAGACACTCAGCATGGTTGCCCTTACTTCACTTGGGAGCCGCTCTTGCAAATCATTGTCAAAAATTGGCTGAAAAAGAGCATATAGAGCATTACTAATCAAATAAATCAAAATATAGATTAGAGGTGTTCCAAAATAGGACAACATATAGGTAACTCCAGTCAGCAGGACGAGGATAGGGAAAAGCTTCAAGGCAGCATAGTTCTTTCCAATCTTACTCGCTAGATAGACTGCGACGATATTCAAGAGACTACCAAGTAGCATAACTGCTGAAATTTGCCAACCACTTAAATCTGGTAACTGATTTTGATAGTAAAAGTAAAACATGCACATGAGTGTTCCGACAATCTGAGACAAAATCATCCAGTTGAAGAGCGTGGGATTTCTCTTCAACTCATCCTTAACAGTCCAGATAATCTGTTTCATGGTCACACTATCAGCTTTTTCTACTTTGACACTGGGCTCTTTCAGCATCCAGATCAGGAAAAGAACTATGATAGAAGTGGCAATCATGATATAGTAGGTCAGGTGCAATTGACCATGGACAAAAAATCCTGCCAACACTGTCCCCAAAGACTGGGTTCCTTCTGACACTCCTGATATGAAACTTGAAATGGATAGATAACGCTCCTTTAGTCCAGCCTCTACAGCCGAGTCATAGACCATTGCTGCGCTTGTTCCTGAATCAAAATTATAAGACAAGGCACTTACCGCCATAGCTAGTGCATAAATCCAAAAATTTCCCTGCCCAGCCAACATGAGAATAGAAGACAGAATCCCTGCTATTCTACTTAAATAAAGATTGATCTTATAGGAATAGCGGTCAGCTAACATACCAGATGGAATTTCACAGAGAAGACTGGTAGTATGAAAAATACTCTCTAGAAGGCCAATCTGCCAAAGAGACATTCCATTTTGACTGAGAAAGAGAATCCAAAAGCTGGTAATCCCTAAAAAAGCAAAAAACTCAACTCCGGCCATTAGGCCAATATTTTTCCGATAATTTCTTATTAACATTTTTTCTCCTTTAACAAGTGTATTATTATTTCTTTTGTCCGTCACTTGTTAATCTTTGCCTTACATGATCTCCACCCCTTTTAGAAGCATTCTTCAATGCCATTATTGTTCCTTTAATGATTTATAAAATGATACCGGAAAATAGCTGTTCTGCGGTTTCTATTGCGAGTTTTCTTGTTTATTTTAGCACTTATGTCATCATATTACAAGAGAATATAGTAATACTCAATGAAAATCAAATGCATTCCAGTCGCAAGTGATTAGAGTTTCTACAATTTTATAGTTTTCAAATAAACTCTGAGCAAATTTCTTGCAAGGTGTTTTCTTTTGTTGTAATATATCTTATAACAACGAGAGAGTTCTCGTAAACTTAAGAAAAAGGAGACACATCATGTCTAAAAAAGTATTATTTATCGTCGGATCCCTACGTCAAGGTTCTTTCAACCACCAAATGGCTCTAGAAGCTGAGAAAGCACTTGCTGGTAAAGCGGAAGTTAGCTACCTTGATTATTCAGCCCTTCCTCTTTTCAGCCAAGATTTGGAAGTTCCAACTCATCCAGCTGTAGCGGCTGCTCGTGAAGCGGTTCTCGCTTCGGATGCTATCTGGATCTTCTCTCCAGTCTACAACTTCTCTATCCCTGGAACAGTGAAAAACTTGCTTGACTGGCTATCTCGTGCCCTTGACTTGTCTGATACACGTGGCGCTTCTGCCCTTCAAGATAAATTTGTCACAGTATCATCTGTAGCCAATGCAGGTCACGATCAACTCTTCGCTATTTACAAAGACCTCTTGCCATTTATCCGTACACAAATCGTTGGTGATTTCACTGCTGCACGTGTCAATGACTCTGCTTGGGCAGACGGAAAATTGATTCTTGAAGAAACAGTCCTAAACTCACTTGAGAAACAAGCGGAAGACTTGGTCGCAGCGATCAAGTAACTAACATAATAAAAGCGAACAAGCTAATCTTCTGACACTCAGAAGGCTAGCTTGTTCGCTTTTTTCTCATTTATAAACTAATACTCAATGAAAATCAAAGAGCAAACTAGGAAGCTAGCCGTAGGCTGTACTTGAGTACGGCAAGGCGAAGCTAACGTGGTTTGAATTTGATTTTCGAAGAGTATAAAATGTCTGATGATACATATTGTCAAATACAAAATATCTATTTTCTATACTTCCTTAACAAAAACCAATTCCTGTGGCTGTGACAAATCTTCTCGGTAGTTAAATCCTGCAAAGCTTAAGCGACGAGCTTCCTCCACTGTCTGCACTTGATTTTCTATCAGGACTGTTAGGAAGGCACCACGCGCTTTCTTAGAAATGGTTGAATGAATCTTCAGCTGCCCACCTCTATCCTCCATGAATTTGAAGGTCACCATCTTTTCTCTGATTTCCTTAGAAAATACGGTCTCAAACTCGGATGACAAGAGGGAGAAAACCACTTCTTCCTGCTTCACAGCTTCATCATAGGCTACCTTCCAATGACTCTTTAAAGTCTTACCAGCGACTTTTAATTTCATCAAAAAGTCCAAACGGTGAGGTGCCATAGGTGACAAGGCTGGAACGACTCCGTACAAAGCCGAGGTAATGAAGACATGATTTTCAAAATAGGCTTGTTCTGCCTCGGTCAGTTTGTCTCGCTTGATATAACGATACATAAGTCCATCAAAAAGTTTCAAGGCTGGATAGTGTTGAGCAGTTTGCCTTTTCAAAGCTTGGATATGTTGAAATTCCTCCGCTGCCTTCTCAGCTGAAACCTTGTAAAAACTCTCTAATTGACTAGCAGAATAGAGGGCCAAGGAATCAAGCACGGCCTGACTTTCTGGTCTTAAAGGATTTGCCTCGATACTTGGCAAATCTGTGTTCATTTCTTTTGCTGTTGGGATTAAAATTTTCATATTGATAGTGTAGCATATTTTTTAGCCACTACCAAGAAATTCATCTGAAAAACCTCGGTTTGACCGAGATTTCTCTGGTTATTTTGGCCATCCTAACCAGACAGCCACGAGAACAAGGGCTAAACCAGCTAAACTTGTTAAGATAGATAAGAATTTATCTTTTTTCTCCTTGAACTGAGAAAAACCTATCTTCAAAGCGAGCAGTCCGAGTAGCATTGAAGCAACCATCACATAAAAACCCATTTGTTTGTCCTCCATTAATCTTAATTTACCTTATTATAACATATATTTCTTAAATAAACCTTTTTTACTGCACTTTAAAAGTCTTGAGATAATTGTCATTTCCTACTTGACCTTCGAAGTTTTTACCATTTTCAAGGTAAGGAAGGTCATCCGATACAGAGGCCTTAACCTTATAAATCTTGCCATCAACTTTAAAGAAGTAGACGGTGTCTCCCTTGATAACAGCTGATTTGAGGTCTGCTACCACACCCTTAATGCTTTCTGTTGTTGCATTGTCAATTTCAAGGTCGTTTTTATTGGCGTACTTGCTGAGTAGCTCTTCCACTGTAGTAGCTACGATAACATTTTGGTACTCGACTGCATCTACCAAAGCGTACTCTTTGACCAAGCCAGCATTGTCCTTCAAGCCCATGATGTAGAGAGGCTTGTCATTGAGGTTGATGAGGATTGGGAAGGTTGCCTTGTAGGATTTCTCCTGAACAGCACCTTCGGCTGATTCACGGGCTGATTCTTCGGTCGCAGAAGCCAAGCTGTACTTAGTGATTTCTCCTGTTCGCATATTTTCAAGGATAAAACCAAGATTACTTTCATCTGCATTGGCCGATGTCACACCTGTGTAGAGGTAGATGTCATTACCGATAGACAAGTAATTATAGCCCTTGGTAGTCTGGGTCACATTTTTCTTGGAAATCATAGCATTCCAGAAACCGTCCTTGTACTTGCCGTTGTAGTTGATTTGCTCAATGGTTT
This sequence comes from Streptococcus mitis, assembly GCF_002860865.1. Lineage (GTDB taxonomy): Bacteria > Bacillota > Bacilli > Lactobacillales > Streptococcaceae > Streptococcus > Streptococcus mitis_AT. The sequence continues at coordinate 133,103 of NZ_PKIE01000001.1, read as the reverse complement.
CCTCAGCTGGATAGACCCTGTCCACCCATTCTGGAACATCTGCCAAGCTGTATTCCTTGGTTTCTCCATTTGTGGCATCCAAGATAATGACTGAAACAGGACGAGGAACCGCAAGTCCAAATTGCTTTTGGTAAACCGTTGCTACATAGAAAGGATTACCCTCATCGTCCACCTCAAAAGATGGAGTCTTGAAGATTTTAGTTGGGTACTTCAAGCGCAGGTGACGCTTGACATCACGGTTAAAATACTCCGAGTCTGAATATTTGATTGGTGTCTTCAAATCTACCAAGTCTGCATTCCCGGTTACCATGTCCACCTTAATATATTCGCCGATTCCCTTGGCTTGATTATTAAACCACTTGATAGGATCTGCGTATTCTAATGGTGTAACCCGATAAGGTTTCCCATCAATCGTCAATTGGGTATAGGTATCTGCCGCTACGTATTGCGACACCTTATCGGTTAGAGAACCCAAGTAGCGGTCACCAATTTTTTCAGCAGTACTTCTATCTAAAATAGGAACCTTACTAGTGTCCGTCTTAGGAAATTCAGTAAAGCCTTTTTCCGTAACCGTGACTACATTGGCATAATTTTTAGCCTGAAAAATGCTGGAAGTCACCAAGGAAACCAAGGCTGCTAAGAGAATAATTCCTCCAATAGAAACTAAAAGGATTTTCCCTAACCGATTGATTTTGAAACCCTCTAGATTTAAGGCAGCTTCTGCCTTGCCGTGGCGCACATGAACCGTTTTGACAAGGTTTATCCCCTTGCCAAAGCCAAATAAGACTGCTACAACCAGCAAATGCCCACAGAGGAAAAAGAGAAATTCCCAGCTGGTCAGGTTAAGGGGCGGTAAAAAGATATACCAGGTCGTTGCGATAAAAATAAGTTCAAAGACTATTCGTTTCATTTGCTTTCCTCCTAAATGATTCGTCCTTCCAAGTGATCCAGTTCATGCTGGCAAATCTGAGCTGGGAATCCTGTCAAGGTAATGGTCTGTTCCTGCCACTTGCTGTCACGATAAGCAACCCTTATGGTTTCAAAACGCTTAGTTGATCTCACACCCGTCAAGGACAAACAGCCTTCCTCTGTCTCATAAGGTCCTTCAGAGGACAGGAGCACTGGGTTAAACATGACCACGGGAACCAAGCCAAGATTAAAAATAATCACGCGCTTCTGCACTCCAATCATATTGGCAGCTAGACCGACACAGGTTTCACGATTTGCTAAGAGTGTATCCTGCAAATCTCTGGCAAGATACAGATCATCCTGACTTGCCGGCTGAGACACCTGAGATAAAAACAAAATATCCTTTACAATTTTCTTTTCCACTTGCTCACACTCCTCTTGATCTTTACTATATTATAGCAATTATAGCACAAAAGACGATAACTGCAAGCCCTTTCCCTCAACTGTAGCAAAAAGCCATCCGAAGATGACTTTTTCTTTTTAAATCGCATTCTTATCAAAGCCAAGTTTACGTTGAACAAACTTAACGATTTCGACGATAATAATCATTGAGAAACTTCCGCCCATAACGATTCCCCATTGTGACAAGTCTAGTTTGGTTACGTGGAAGATTCCTTCAAGCGGTTCTACAACGATTGTTGCCATGAGAAGGATGAAGGATACCAAGATGGACCAGTTAAATGTCTTAGACTTGAATGGGCCAACTGTCAAGATGGATTGGTAAACAGACTTGACATTATAAGCATGGAAGAGCTGAATCAAACCAAGAGTTGCAAAGGCCATAGTAAGAGCATCCGCATGAATGGCATGATTGTCACCCACGTGAACTGGGTAAAGAAGGGCAAGACCATAAACACTCATAACAATAGCTGCTTGGAGTACACCTTGATAGATGATAGAACTCAAAACACCACCTGAGAAGAAGCTTGCCTTGCGTCCACGTGGTTTATGGTTCATGACACCAGGCTCAGCAGGTTCAACACCAAGAGCGATAGCTGGGAAGGTATCTGTTACCAAGTTGATCCACAAAAGATGAACTGGCTGCAAGACGTCCCAACCAAACAAGGTTGATAGGAAGATGGTTAATACTTCAGCAGTATTGGCAGAAAGTAGGTACTGAATCGTCTTTTGAATGTTTGAGAAGACCTTACGTCCTTCTTCAACTGCAACGATAATAGTCGCAAAGTTATCATCTGCAAGAATCATGTCAGAAGCTCCCTTAGAGACCTCTGTACCAGTGATTCCCATACCGATACCGATATCGGCTGTTTTCAGAGCTGGCGCATCATTGACACCGTCACCTGTCATGGCAACAACCTTACCTTGTTTTTGCCAAGCCTTGACGATACGAACCTTGTGCTCTGGAGACACACGGGCATAAACAGAGTACTGACCAACAACTTTTTCAAAGTCTTCATCAGATAGTTCGTTGAGTTCAGCACCAGTTAAAACGTGGCCTTCTGTATCGTTTGCGTCAATGATTCCCAAACGTTTGGCAATAGCTTCTGCAGTGTCTTGGTGGTCACCTGTAATCATAATTGGACGAATTCCAGCTTCCTTAGCCACACGAACAGCCTCAGCTGCCTCAGGACGTTCAGGGTCAATCATCCCAATCAAACCAGTAAAGATTAAATCATTTTCAAGCTCTTCAGAAGTCAGGTTTGCTGGAATGCTGTCGATAATCTTATAGGCACCTGCAAGGACACGCAAGGCTTGATGAGCCATTTCAGAGTTGTTTGTGTGAATGAGGTTTGTAACCTTCTCGTCAATCGGAGCAATATCCCCAGCTTTGTCACGGAGAACACAACGTTTCAAAAGTTGGTCTGGCGCACCTTTAACAGCTACGAGGAAGCGTCCATCTGCAAGTGGGTGAACCGTTGACATGAGCTTACGATCAGAGTCAAATGGCAACTCAGCCACACGAGGATATTTCTCTAAAAATCCTTTGACATCATAGCCCTTGTCTAAGGCATATTGAATAAAGGCTGTTTCGGTTGGGTCACCAATCAGGTTGCCTTCCACATCAATTTTCGTATCATTGGCCAAGACAACTGAACGAAGAAGGGGCATTTCAAGACCCAGTTCAATGTCATCAGCTGAATCATGTAGGACTGCATCGTAGAAGACTTTTTCAACCGTCATCTTGTTCATAGTCAGCGTACCAGTCTTATCAGAAGCAATGATTTCTGTTGAACCAAGTGTTTCAACTGCCGGTAACTTCCGAACGATAGAGTTACGTTTGGCCAAAACTTGAGTACCAAGGGCAAGAACGATAGTTACGATAGCTGGGAGCCCTTCTGGAATGGCTGCAACGGCAAGCGCAACAGAGGTCATCAACTCACCAAGCGGGTTTTTCCCTTGAATGAAGACACCCACTACAAAGGTAACAAGGGCAATGACCAAGATAGCATAGGTCAAGACCTTAGAAAGGTTGTTCAAGTTTTGTTTAAGTGGTGTATCTGTCTCATCCGCATCTTGGAGCATACCAGCGATATGACCAACTTCAGTGTACATACCAGTATTGACAACAACACCCATTCCACGACCATAGGTCACGTTTGAGTTTTGGAAGGCCATGTTGACACGGTCACCAATACCAGCATCTGTAGCTAATTCGACTGATAAGTCTTTTTCGACTGGTACAGACTCACCTGTCAAGGCTGCTTCTTCGATTTTAAGAGAGTTGGCTTCTAGCAAACGTAGGTCTGCTGGCACTACGTCACCTGCTTCAAGGGCAACGATATCACCTGGAACCAATTCTTTAGAGTCAATCTCAGCCATGTGCCCATCACGCAAAACGCGGGCAGCTGGACTAGACATGGATTTGAGGGCTTCGATCGCTTCTTCGGCTTTCCCTTCTTGGTAAACACCAAAAGCAGCGTTGATGATAACCACGGCTAGGATGATAATGGCATCGGCGATATCTTCCCCACCAGAAGTCACAACTGACAAGATTGCTGCCGCAACTAGGATAATAATCATCAAATCCTTAAATTGCTCAATGAATTTGACCAGAATTGATCGTTTCTCGCCTTCTTCGAGTTCATTGTGGCCAAATTCGGCAAGGCGCTTTTCCGCCTCACTTGATGACAAACCTTGCTCGGTCGCATCCACAACCTTCAAGACCTCTTTAGGACTCTGAGTGTAAAACGCTTGGCGTTTTTGTTCTTTTGACATGTGTCTCCTCCTTGACATTGTGTGCAAAACAGACTCTCTTTTCCTTATCGTATCTTTTCACGACAAACAAAAAGAGACCTGTTAATCATAACAAGTCTCGCTGTTTAAGATAGTGCCGGAAAGCATACTTTTCAGTATAAAATTCGGAATGACGACACTATCACAGGTTTCTGCCAGCTACTCCCTTGAGTAGTACTATTATACCAAATTTTGAAAAGTTTTCAAAGAGTAAAAACTGACTTATTTGAATTTTCCCTTGAAAACCAGTATAATGGTAGAATGCTATGTGACTAGAAAGGAAGTTGAATGAAGCAATCTATCTCAAATCTCAAGTTAGCTGAGCGTGGGGCCATTATCAGTATTTCGACCTATTTAATCTTGTCTGCAGCAAAATTGGCAACTGGTCACCTCCTCCATTCATCCAGTTTGGTGGCCGATGGTTTTAACAACGTATCGGACATCATTGGAAATGTTGCTCTTCTGATTGGGATTCGAATGGCGCGCCAGCCTGCTGACCGAGACCACCGTTTTGGCCACTGGAAGATTGAGGATTTGGCTAGCTTAATCACTTCCATTATCATGTTCTATGTTGGTTTCGATGTACTTCGGGATACCATTCAGAAGATTCTCAGTCGTGAAGAAACAGTCATTGACCCTCTGGGTGCAACTCTAGGAATTATGTCTGCAGCGATTATGTTTCTAGTCTATCTCTACAATACTGGCCTCAGTAAGAAATCCAACTCTAAGGCACTGAAGGCTGCCGCCAAAGACAATCTTTCTGACGCTGTTACCTCACTTGGTACTACCATTGCCATCCTGGCTAGCAGTTTCAATTATCCCATTGTGGATAAACTGGTTGCCATCATCATCACTTTCTTTATCTTGAAAACTGCCTATGATATCTTCATCGAGTCTTCCTTTAGCCTTTCGGATGGCTTTGACGACCGTCTGCTTGAGGACTATCAAAAGGCTATCATGGAAATTCCCAAGATCAGCAAGGTTAAGTCGCAAAGAGGTCGCACCTACGGTAGTAACATCTACCTTGATATTACACTAGAAATGAATCCTGACTTGTCTGTTTTTGAAAGCCATGAAATTGCGGATCAGGTCGAGTCTATGCTGGAGGAACGTTTTGGAGTCTTTGATACCGATGTCCATATCGAGCCAGCACCTATCCCTGAAGATGAAGTTTTAGACAATGTCTATAAAAAATTGCTTATGCGTGAACAATTGATTGACCAAGGAAATCAACTGGAAGAACTCTTGGCTGATGATTTTGTCTATATTCGTCAGGATGGAGAGCAGATGGATAAAGAGGCCTATAAAGCCGAAAAAGACTTGAATTCAGCTATCAAGGACATCCAAATCACTTCCATCAGTCAGAAAACAAAACTCATCAGCTATGAATTGGACGGAATTGTCCATACCAGTATCTGGCGTCGCCACGAAACTTGGCAAAATATCTTTCATCAAGAAACCAAAAAAGAATAGAGAAATCCTGTCATGAGACGGGATTTTTCTATTCTTCTAGTTATCAAAGTCACTTAGGTATTCATAGCGTTCGTATTTTTCAAGGAGTGCTTCGTTTTTCTCATCCAGTTCTTTTTGAAGAGTAGCTAGTTTGCCAAAATCAGAGCCGTTGGCCTGCATCTCCTCTTCAATAGCAGCGATACGATTTTCCAAGTTTTCAATATCGCCTTCAATGCTTGCCCACTCCTGCTTTTCTTGGTAGGTCATGCGTTTCTTGTCTTCTCGAACCTTGACCACTTTTTCCTTTTCGGCCTTTTGCACTTGATTGGCCATATCTGTTTCAAAGGCTTTTTCATCTAGATAGTCGGTGTAATGACCAAAGAAAGGACGAATCTTGCCATCCTCAAAAGCGAGAATCTTGGTCGCTACCTTATCCAAGAAATAGCGGTCATGGCTAACTGTCAAGACAGGCCCTGCAAAGCTCTGCAAGAAATTCTCCAAAACTGTCAAGGTTGCAATATCCAAATCATTGGTCGGCTCATCCAAGAGAAGAACATTTGGTTTTTCCAAGAGCAATTTGAGGAGATAAAGACGTTTTTTCTCTCCCCCAGACAATTTCTCAATCAAGGTTCCATGCGTCGAGCGTGGGAAAAGGAACTGCTCTAGCAATTCTGCAATGGAAGTCGTAGAACCACCGCTGGTCTTGACCTCTTCTGCCACTTCTTGCAGGTAATTGATAACACGCTTGCTTTCATCCAAACCCTCAATTTGCTGAGAGAAATAGGCGATGCGAACTGTTTCCCCAATCACAACTTGTCCTTCGGTCGGATCAAGACTTCCTGTAATTAGGTTAAGCAGGGTTGATTTCCCAACACCGTTGTCCCCAACAATTCCAATACGATCTTTAGCCTGTACCAAGAGATTAAAATCTTGCAAAATGGGCTTGTTTTCATAGGCAAAGGAAACATCCTGAAACTCGATGACTTTTTTCCCAATCCGACTAGTTTCAAAGTTCATGGTCAAGTCTGTCTCAGTAGTATTACCTGAAACTTCCTTTTTCAAGTCATGGAAACGATTGATACGAGCTTGTTGCTTGGTCGCACGCGCCTGCGGTTGTCTGCGCATCCAGGCCAATTCTTGCTTATAAAGTTGTTCCTTTTTGTGAAGAAGAGCCGCGTCGCGCTCGTCCTGTTCCGCCTTAAGGCGAACATAGTCCTGATAATTGCCCTGATATTCGGTCAAGCCTGCGCGATCCAACTCGAAAATCCGTGTTGACAAAGCGTCTAAGAAGTAGCGATCGTGGGTGATAAAGAGGACTGTTTTCTTGGAATTTTTCAAAAAGAGGGTCAGCCACTCAATAGTCGCAATATCCAAATGGTTGGTCGGCTCATCCAGAAGTAAGAGGTCGTGGTTACCAAGTAAAACTTGCGCCAACTGGACCCGTCTTCTTAGGCCACCTGACAATTCTCCAACTGGAGTAGATAAGTCTTGAATCCCCAGCTTGCTAAGAACCGTCTTGACCTGACTCTCAATTTCCCAAGCTTGGAGAGAGTCCATTTCTGCCATGACCCGTTCCAAACGCGCCTGCTTGTCCTCACTATAGTTGAGCATGATCAATTCATACTCACGAATAAGCTGGATTTCCTTGAGATCGCTGGATAAGACTGTATCCAAGACCGTCTTGCTATCATCAAAATCAGGATCTTGGGTCAAGTAACCAATCTGGTAATCATTCTTAACTGAAAAAGGACTGACATCCCCATCAAAGCCAGAAACACCAGAAAGAACATCTAAAAGGGTGGTCTTCCCCGTTCCATTGACACCAATCAGACCAATTCTGTCTAGGTCATGGATAATAAAGGAAATATCCTTAAAAACGGTCTTGTCACCGACGGATTTACTTAGTTTTTCAACGATAAAATCACTCATTTTTTCTCCCTCAGATAAGCATGGATGGCTTGACGGTCATTTTCCAATTCGCCATCGACAATGGCATATTCAATCTCTGTTAAAATCTCTCCCAAGTCTGGACCTGGTTGATAGCCATATTCCTTAATCAAAATGCCACCATTAATCTGAATTTCTTTCTTGTCATGAATGGTCAGACTCTGGTAGGTTTCTGTGATGACTTGTGGGTTGACTGGTTTTCCCTGAGCCTGACGAAGATTTTCAGCCTGTAAAAGCAAATCCAAGTCAAAGCGGTAACAATCGCGCTTGCTCAATTCTCCCTTTTCACGCAAGGCCAAAATAGTCAGCAAATCCTGAACTTGCTTGGCAAACTGGCGTGAGGTCTTCCAAGCTTTCAAAAATGGCTGCGCATTTTCAATCTCCAAAGCCCACAAAAGAGCTGCCCAGGCTTGCTCTGAAGATTCAAAGGTGAAATCAGTCTCCAAATCAAACAGTCTGTTAAGCTTGTTCTGGCTAGCTGTCATATCAGGGAGATAGTCATAAGCTTGACTCTCAATCATGGAAGCCAAGCCCCTTCTCCAAAATGGAGCCAGCAAGAGTTTATCAAACTCAACAAAAGTACGCTCTACAGAAATTTTCTCCAAAAGTGGCGTCAAGGTCTTCATAGCTTTAAAGGTTTCTGGCTCAAGTTCAAAACCAAGACTGGCCTGAAAACGGAAACCACGCATAATCCGCAAAGCATCTTCGTTGAAACGCTCACTGGCCACTCCAACTGCTCGCAAGACTTGGTTTTCCAAATCTTCTAAACCATGGAACAAGTCTATGATTTCTCCTGCCTCGTCCAAGGCAAAGGCATTGACTGTAAAATCACGGCGATTGAGGTCTTCTTCTAGCGAGCGCACAAAGGAAACCGCACTGGGTCTGCGATAGTCTACATAGACATCTTCAGTTCGAAAGGTCGTCACCTCATACTCCTCGTCCCCATCTAAAACCAAGACAGTTCCATGTTCGATTCCGATATCTGCTGTTCGCGGAAAAATCTGCTTGGTCTCTTCTGGATAAGAAGACGTCGCAATATCCACATCATGGATAGGACGATTGAGGAGGGCATCTCGAACAGAACCCCCAACAAAATAAGCTTCAAAACCTGCTTCTTTAATTTTTTCTAATACTGGTAAAGCCTTCTGAAATTCAGAAGGCATTTGCGTTAATCTCATAATAAGTGTTCTAATCCATAGACAAGCTCATGACGCTTGACAACTTCTTTAATTCCCAAATTGACCCCTGTCATGAAGGAGCTACGATCATAGGAGTCATGACGCAGGGTCAATCCTTCTCCCTGATTGCCAAAGATGACTTCCTGATGGGCTACCAAGCCTGGCAAACGAACTGAGTGAATACGCATGCCATCAAAGTCAGCACCACGAGCACCAGCAATCAGTTCTTCCTCATCAGTCGCACCTTGCTGAATAGACTCTCGAACTTCTGCCATCAATTCAGCTGTTTTAATAGCTGTTCCACTCGGGGCATCCTTTTTCTTGTCATGATGGAGCTCGATAATCTCCACATTTGGGAAATATTTGGCAGCCTGCGTCGCAAATTGCATGAGCAAGACAGCACCCAAGGCAAAGTTAGGGGCGATCAAGCCACCCAAATCTTGAGCACGAGAAAATTCTTTTAGCTCTGCAATTTCTTCACTAGTAAAGCCTGTCGTTCCAACTACTGGAGCAAAGCCATTCTCAAGAGCAAAGCGTGTATTTTCATAGGCAACAGCTGGAGTAGTAAAATCTACCCAGACATCCGCTTCAAAACCGGCTAAATCAGCCTTATCCTTGAAAACAGGAATACCCTGCCATTCTGACTCAGACTCAAAAGGATCCAAAACTGCTACCAAGTCCAAGTCTGGATCAGCCAAGACCATCTGACAAGCAGCTTGGCCCATCTTTCCCTTAAAACCAGCAATAATTACTCGAATACTCATCTCTACTCCTGTCTAAGATACAAAGGACGTTGGCTGCCCATGAAAAATAGGGAATGGCGCTGACTTTCGACGAAAGGCCAGACAGGCATATTTTTTCATGAGGCAGGTAGTCCGTGTTCAATTGCTAAGATACAAAGCCTGTAGGAACACAAAGTGAAAATAGGAGTTTTGATCAAGAAGTGTCTACTCCTTGGAAGAACTATCTTTTTCATACAGGGTTCCAGGCGTGTTCAACTGCTAACTTCTTAACTAGTCTAAAAGTGCCAACTAAATCACTGGAATATAACCCAGGGCAATGCTTCCTGATCCTAGGTGTGTCCCAATGACACTACCAAATGTAGCTAGTGAAATATCCGTACCCACTCCAGATTCAAGCAAGTGTTGACGCAATTCTTCAGCCTTTTCAGGAGCATTCCCATGAATGACAATGACCCGATATTGGCCTGAAGCCGTTGTTTCCTTGATAATTTCAATTAATCGCTTGGTTGCTTTCTTTTCAGTACGAACTTTTTCGTAAACTTCAATCACACCTTGGTCATTGAAATAGAGGATTGGCTTAATGCTAAGCAAATTGCCCAAAATGGCTGCCCCATTTGAAAGACGTCCACCTTTCACTAAATGATCCAAGTCATCTACCATGATAAAGGCTGACGTACGGCTGATTTGAATGGCTAGCTTATCCTGAATGCTGGCAAAATCATCGCCCTGGTCACGCCAATTAAAGACGCTTTCAACCATGATACCCAGAGGAGCACTTGTAATCAAAGTGTCTGGAAAAGCAATGGTTAAGCCATCATAGTCATCTATCATATACTGGATATTTTGGTAAAAACCTGAAATTCCAGAAGATAGGAAAAGCCCCAAGGCATGTGTATAACCTTGTTCTTTGAGCGAAGTTAAGATTTCATCTAACTTGGCAATACTTGGTTGACTGGTCTTAGGCAATTCAGAAGCCTGAGCCATTTTTTGGTAAAATTCCTCAGCAGTCAGATTGATGCCTTCGACATACTCCTCACCATCAATATTGACAGGAATATCCAAGACAAATAAATCTTCTCTTTGCAAGGTCTCTGCACTGAGATAGGCAGAAGAATCTGTGATAACAGCTAGTTTCATATTAGAACTCCAAATTGATTCCTGGTAAGTCTAATGCAATTTCAGTTACTTCGTAAGTCAAACGGTTGAGCATATTCAAACATGGACGAGCCAAAGTTTCCACTTCTTCTTGGCTCAATTCACTTGGTTCATTAACAATACGGCCATCGATGTGGTTTACCTGTGAAATGGTTCCACTGATGACAAACTTATCAAATACAATCATAAATGTCAAGATGACAATCAAGGAAGTCACTTGATTTTCTTGATCATGTTGGAGCAATTGGAAGTTCACATCCACCTTAGTTTCAGGAGCTCCATTTTCATTTTCCCATTCAAAATTACGCGCATCAAAATGATACTGACTAACAAATTCTTGTTCACGTTTAAGATTCATGTCTTTCTCCCTTGGCTACAATATTATAAGCTATTGTACCATAATTTTTTATTTTCATCTAGTTTTCTAGGATTTAGTCAATCCCGATTTCAGCTCGAACTACGTCTGCGATGGTATCAACATAGTAGTCTACTTCTTCTGTTGTAGGCGCTTCTGCCATAACACGCAAGAGGGGCTCTGTTCCACTTGGGCGAACAAGGATACGGCCATTCCCTGCCATTTCAGCTTCCATCTTCTCGATGATATCCTTGATAGCTGGCACTTCCATAGCCTTTTCCTTCATGGCATTTTCCACTCGAATGTTGACTAATTTTTGTGGATAGATTGTTACTTCTGCTGCCAACTCTGACAAGCTCTTACCTGTTTCCTTCATGATTTTGGTCAATTGGACAGCGGATAATTGACCATCACCTGTTGTATTGTAATCCATCAAGATAACGTGGCCAGATTGTTCACCACCAAGGTTGTAGCCTGATTTTCTCATTTCTTCAACAACGTAACGGTCGCCAACTGCTGTAACTGCCTTGTTAATACCTTCTCGATCCAAGGCCTTGTGGAAACCAAGGTTAGACATCACAGTTGTCACAATTGTATTTTGAGCCAATTGTCCTTTTTCAGAAAGGTATTTCCCGATGATGTACATGATCTTGTCACCATCAACGATCTCACCATTTTCATCAACAGCAATCAAACGGTCACTGTCTCCATCAAATGCCAAACCGATAGCTGACCCGCTTTCTTTAACCACTTCTTGCAGGGCTTCTGGGTGGGTTGAACCAACATTAAGGTTGATGTTAAGACCATCTGGTGTTTCCCCGATAACTGTTAATTGAGCACCAAGGTCTGCAAAGATTTGACGGGCACTGGTAGAAGCTGCTCCATTAGCTGTATCCAAGGCAACCTTCATTCCATCAAGAGGAGTTCCAGTTGAAACAAGGTATCCTTCATACTTACGCAAGCCTTCTGGATAATCTACCAAGGTTCCCAATCCTTCTGCACTTGGACGAGGAAGAGTGTCTTCCTCAGCATCTAGCAAGGCTTCAATTTCTGCTTCTTTTTCGTCATCTAGTTTGAAGCCATCACCACCAAAGAACTTAATCCCATTATCAAGGGCTGGGTTGTGGCTAGCAGAAATCATGACACCTGCACTAGCTCCCTCAGTTTTAACCAAGTAAGCTACTGCTGGTGTTGCCAGAACGCCTAGTTTATATACGTGAATCCCTACAGAGAGGAGACCTGCTACCAAGGCCGATTCCAGCATTTCCCCTGAAATACGTGTGTCACGTCCTACAAAGACTTTCGGTGCTTCCGTTTCATGTTGACTGAGAACATAGCCTCCAAAACGTCCTAGTTTAAAGGCCAATTCTGGCGTTAATTCTACGTTAGCTTCTCCACGGACTCCATCAGTCCCAAAATATTTACCCATTTTTATAAAATCCTTTTCCTATTTTTAATTCGTTTTTGAACTAGTTGCTTTTGTTGACGAAGATGTCTCCGACGAACTGCTTGTGCTTGAACTTGGTGCCACAGGCTTTGTAGTGACCTTCATGGTTGTATCAAACGGAGTGATAACTACTGGTAAGACTACCCCGTTGCGGTCGATTGCCTGCAAAGGTACTGAGCCACTGTAATTACCTGTTATGCGTTCGCTGGTTGGTAAAAGCGCAATAACTTTGTCAATCTTAGCTAATGTTTCCTGGTCAGTCGTGACCGAAACGCGTTCATTTGACACGGTTACACTATCAAGTTGTAGCTTGGGATCAATCTGGCTTTGGTCAACTTGTGGCACAACAATCATCCCATCTCGCTTAACCTTCTTCCCAACTTTCACTGTAATCTTTTGAGGCGTTGCCACAGCAGTCAATCCACTAGGAAGATTTTCAATGTTCAAAGGAACTTCAATCGTTCCAACACTAGCATCTGTCAAATCCGCTGTGACCTTAAACTTACGAGTGCTTTCCTGCATTTCACTGGCCAAGGTCACACGATTGGCACCTGTCAGTACAACTGAAACCTCTGATGCAAATCCGCTAATGAAATACTGGTCATCATCATAGTGAATATCGATAGGAACGTTCGTTATCGTATTGGTGTAGGTTTCTGATTTGACCTGTCTTGCGGTATTGTTATTTTGAAAATTAGTCGATGTTGCATAGATGAATAAGACACAAGCAAAAAAGAGAGATGAAATGATATATAGACTATTTTTTCTCATATTTCCAACCTCCTAGCAAACGGTCCTTAAAACTGACTTTTTCCTCAACAGCTGGCAAAAGAATTGCTCGTAGCTCTGCTTCAAATTCTTCAATCGTCAAATCATGCTTGAAAACACCGTTATAGGTAATAGAAATGCCACCTGTTTCCTCTGAGACAATGAAGGTCAAGGCATCGGATACTTCTGATAAACCGATAGCCGCCCGGTGTCTGGTCCCAAATTCCTTGGGAATCCCTGTACTTTCTGTCAAGGGCAGATAGGCAGAGGTGACTGCAATCCGATTTTCTCTTACAATCACAGCACCATCATGTAGAGGAGTGTTGGGAATAAAAATATTGATGAGGAGTTCTGCCGAAATTTTGGCATCCAAGGGAATCCCTGTCGCAATGTATTCTTGCAAGGTCCGAACTCGTTGAATGGCAACCAAAGCACCGATCTTACGGGGACTCATGTATTCAACTGACTTAACAAAGGCACGAATCATTTTCTCTTCTGCACTAATTTGAGTAGTAGAAAAGAAATCTGTCGCCCTTCCCAAGCGTTCCAAACCAGTCCGAATCTCTGGAGAGAAGATAACAACCGCAGCAATAACTCCATAGGTGATAATCTGATTAATCAACCAAGAAATCGTTGTTAAACCAAGGATATTGGCCACGACCTGGGCTAATACAAAAATCAAGACCCCTCGCACCAAAATCATAATCTTGGTGCCAGCTATCGCTTTTGTAAAACGATACAAAACATAGGTCACAATCAAAATATCAAACAGATTGATGGCAATACTCCAAGGACTAGAAAACAAGCTAGTCCAATATTGCAGGTTGGATAATTGTTGAAAGTTCATCTGCTGTCTCCTCTCTGTCCAAACACGTTCCTCTCTATTATACCATTTTTCTGGCATTTTTTTCCCTATCCTACTTCATTTTAAATTAAGGAAAAATATGATAAAATAAACTGACTAGAAAAAACAAAGGAGAAACCATGTCCCAACTCTATGATATCACTATTGTAGGTGGTGGTCCTGTCGGTCTTTTTGCGGCCTTCTATGCCCACCTACGCCAAGCTAACGTTCAAATCATCGACTCCCTTCCCCAACTAGGTGGACAGCCTGCTATTCTCTACCCTGAAAAGGAAATCCTAGACGTACCAGGTTTCCCAAACCTAACTGGAGAAGAGTTGACCAACCGCTTGATTGAACAGTTAAACGGCTTTGATACCCCTATTCATCTCAATGAAACGGTTCTTGAGATTGAAAAACAAGAAGAAGGCTTTGCCATTACCACTTCTAAAGGAAGTCACCTGTCTAAAACTGTTATCATCGCTATGGGTGGCGGTGCCTTTAAACCACGTCCGCTGGAACTAGAAGGCGTTGAGGGCTATGAAAATATCCACTACCACGTTTCCAACATCCAGCAATATGCTGGGAAGAAAGTGACAATTCTTGGTGGAGGAGACTCAGCTGTAGATTGGGCTTTGGCTTTTGAAAAAATCGCACCAACTACCCTTGTCCACCGCAGAGATAATTTCCGCGCCTTGGAGCACAGTGTCCAAGCCTTGCAGGAATCATCTGTAACCATCAAGACACCATTCGTCCCTAGCCAACTCCTTGGAGATAGAAAAACGCTCGATAAACTTGAAATCACAAAAGTTAAATCTGATGAAACAGAAACGATTGACCTAGACCACCTCTTTGTCAACTATGGTTTCAAATCTTCTGTCGGTAACCTCAAAAACTGGGGTCTGGACCTCAATCGTCACAAGATTATTGTCAACAGCAAGCAAGAATCTAGCCAATCAGGTATCTATGCTATCGGAGACTGCTGCTACTATGACGGAAAAATTGACCTGATTGCGACAGGCCTCGGAGAAGCTCCAACCGCTGTCAACAATGCCATCAACTACATTGACCCTGAGCAAAAAGTGCAGCCAAAACACTCAACCAGTTTATAAAAAAGAACCACGAGTCACATAGGATTCGTGGTTTTAAAATGAACTACACCTCAAAAGTTAGACAGAAATACATCTAACTTCTGATATGCAGCCCACCTTCTCTTTGCTCTTGTTTGAATAAGAAATTTTTTGAAGAATCATTAGATTATACAAAGTATTCATATCAGCCTTTTAAAGCTATATAAAAACTCTCCAACTATTCTATTATACCATATAAAAAAATAAATAAATAGACTTGTTTTTTTCTTTTTTTGACGTATACTAATAATAGAAAGCGCTTTAAATAAAATAAAAGGAGGTTTTATGAGGAAAGTAAATAAGGACATTTTATTCTTAACTGGAATCATAGTTTTATGTTTTGGTTTTTTATTATTTCACATTAACCCCTATTATGCCGAACCCTATGCGACACTGAAAGAAAGAATAAATTTATTCTTTTGGCAACTATATTGGAGACCTGTAGGAACTCTCAGTATTATTTCGGGTTGCATTATAACTTTCAAAGGATTGAAAAAATAATCTTTTACTCATGAAGAAAGGAAATTTGTTATGATTAAACTGAAACTATTGTTTTTCTCTCTACTATCAAGTCTATTATTCTTAGTCACAACATCTACGGTTTTTGCTGATGTCTATCCTGGTACAAATTATGAAATTGTATCTAATCGTATTGTAAAAGATATCAACACAGGAGAGTTATTGTCATTTTATACAACTGAACTTAGAGACGCCTATTTAGAGTCTAAATCTACGTATCAGACTCGTTCTAATGCAACTGGTGTTGCAGACTATAGAACTAAATACTCTCACTCTTACAAGAAAAGCACCACATCAGGTCCTGTAAGTTCAACTGCCTATGGTGGAAAAGCTGGAGCTACTCTGACTGTAGGTGCAGGTGTTAGCTTTTCTGCTCCGGAGTCTGGAGCTGGACTTAGTTTAAATCACTCAGTCTCCCATAACGTACCACCCTACACTTATGGTTATATTAGACTAAAAGCATCTTACACAGTAAACGTTCGTAAACTAGAAGTTAGATACTTAGGCACCAACAAATGGGTTCCAGCTGGTGAAACCTCTACTATATCGAATGTTAGCGTTTGGAGCGAACTGGTCACTTGGAAATAACTCATTAGAGACTGGGTAAAAACTCAATTTCAGGAGAAAATGAAATAAATTTTCTCACAATAAAACGCATAGTATCACGGTTTTCAATATCTGATATTATGCGTTTTTGATTTTAAAGAGCTAAATTTCTTAACTTAATGACATTGCTTTTTGCCTTTCCCCTTCTTTTTCAAAAAGCAAAAATGTCCTATCAAATTGATAGAGCATGTGATATCATAACGATGGCACTAACGATACTCCTTGGAAAAGGAGGTATTACAGATGCCAGAACTTCTCAAAATAGTACTTATCGCAGTCATCGAGAGTATCATCTCATGGATGGTGACTCGTTGGTTAGACGATCACTTCGACAAGTAACTTTCCTGGTTAGTGCTATCTAACCCAGAAAAAATCCCCTTGGTATTGCAGTACCGAGGGGATTTCTGTTTTAGCACTAAAATGCTAGAACTTCTCAATTCTTATTTATTATCTCACATGTTCTGTTCAATTGTCAAGAAAGAGGTGTTTTATGTCTTTATAATTCATCGGCTAATTTATTTATCTTTCTGAGTCTGTGGTTGACACCACTTTTGGTCAGAGGGGTGCTGAGGCTATCTGCCAACTGCTGGATAGAGTAGTCTGGGTGCTGAATCCGCAATTGCGCTACTTCCTGCAAATCCACTGGCAGATTTTCTAAGCCCATAATATCTTTGATTTTGCTGATATTGTTGATAGTCTTCATGCTGGCAGAAACTGTCCGTGCGATATTAGCTGTCTCGGCATTATTGGCTCGATTGAGGTCGTTACGGGTTTCTCGCAAAATCTTAACTCGCTCAAAATCATCACGCGCCTTCATAGCTCCGATTACTATCAAGAAGTCCATAATATCTTCGGCTCGCTGGAGGTAGGTCACAGCTCCCTTCTTGCGCTCAAGCACCTTGGCATCCAGTAAAAACTGCTGGAGAAGAGAGGCAATCCCTTGCGCGTGGTCCAGATAAACAGAACTGATTTCCAACTGGTACTTACCTGACTCAGGGTCACGAATGCTGCCATTTGCCAAGAAAGCACCACAGAGATAAGCACGACCGGCTTCCTCGTCCGATAAAATCGCCTGATCAATACCCGTTTCTAGGCCAAAAAAGGAGTCTGCCAAGTGTAAATCACTCAGCAGGTCCTGCACCTTTTCATCTGTAAAAACGGTATAGACCCGATTCTTACGAAGATTGCTCCGTTGGTGGTGGCGAATTTCCGATTTGATTTCATAGAAATGGAGAAAGGATTCATAGAGGTGACGAGCCAGTTTGGCATTTTCTGTCACGACGGACAAGGTCAAGCCCGAAGTCGAAAGACCGATACTGCCAGACATCTTGATAATGGCAGATAATTCATGCCGGCTTAGATGGTGCTGACCTAGGATTTCTTCTTTTACTGCTACTGTGAAACTCATTTTCTCACCTGTATAATCCGCATCAATTCATCCACTAGCAAATCCCCATCGTGGAAGGCACCACCATTTTCCAGACGAAGGAAGTTGGATGAAATCACGCGCGGAACCTGCTTACAAAGACCAGCAAAATCATGTTCCACCTGCACCAAGTATTCATCAAACCGGTTGGAATTCATGTATTCCTGAGGCACTTTTTCGATATTCACCAAGACAGTGTCGATAAAAGGGCGACCAAGGTGACGATGCAAGACCTCCACGTGGTCACTATCTGTAAAGTGTTCCGTCTCCCCACGTTGGGTCATGATATTGCAGACATAGGCGATTTCTGCCTTGGTTTCCAAAAGCGCCTGCCCGATTTCCTTAATCACGATATTGGGCAAAATAGAGGTAAATAGAGAACCAGGTCCGAGGACAATCATGTCACTTTCAAGAATAGTCTGCACTACTCGACGGCTAGCCAGAGGCGTATCATCGTTGAGGGTATTGGTCACATAGACGTGGTCAATCATACCTGGATGGTCTGCAATATGGCTCTCTCCAGCCACCTCTGTCCCATCCTGAAAGACTGCATACAAGGTCAAAGGATGGTCACTGGAAGGATAAATCTTCCCAGTAGTATGGAAAAATTTGCTCAATAACTGCATGGCATTATAGGTCGAGCCCTGCATTTCTGACAGGCCAGCAATGATGAGATTTCCCAATGGATGGCCAGCAAAGGCTCCAGCATCCTCAGAAAAGCGATACTGAAAGACCTTCTCATAAAACTTAGGCATATCCGACATGGCCACAAGGACATTACGAAGATCACCTGGCGGTGTCAATTGTTGCATATTTTTTCGGAGTTCACCTGATGAACCACCATCATCTGCCACCGTTACGATAGCAGCAATTTCCACATCTTTTTCCCGCAGACTTTTTAGAATGACAGGGATTCCAGTCCCTCCACCAATCACCGTTATCTTTGGTTTTCTCATGAACGGTTTACCGTTTCCTTTCTTCGGTCTTTATCGCGATGCCCTTCATTGACAGGCCAATTCTTGGATAAGTCCTGCGCCAATCGTTTAGCAAAGGCCACACTACGGTGTTGCCCACCCGTACAACCCATGGCAATGGTCAAAACAGACTTCCCTTCCTTTTGGTAACTTGGTAAAATCGGCTCAATCAAGGCCAATAAATGTTGATAAAAGTCTTCTGACTCAGGATGGTTCATGACATAGTGATACACTGGTTCATCCACACCCGTTTGGTTTCTCAGTTCTGGAAGGTAATAGGGATTGGGCAAGAAACGGACATCAAAGACCAAGTCCGCATCAATTGGGATTCCATATTTAAAGCCGAAAGACATGACTTCGATACGGAAAGACTGGGCTTGGTCTTGATCTGAAAACTGCTCTGCAATGGTTTTACGCAGTTCACGTGGAGTGAGTTCAGTCGTATCCACCACATTTTGACTCATGTTTTTCAGTGGTGCCAAGAGTTCACGCTCCAGCTTAATTCCATCCAAAATTCGTCCGTCTGCTGCTAGTGGGTGACTCCGTCTGGTTTCCTTGTAGCGCGCGACCAATTCCTTATCAGCTGCGTCCAAAAAGAGAATTTTGAAGTCCAGTTCTTCCTTATTTTCCAGCTCATCCAAAACAGCTTGAATCTCCGAGAAGAAAGAACGGCTACGCATATCTACTACCAAGGCCAACTTATGGTCGTCTTCCTTTGTTTCCACCAACTGCAAAAACTTAGGCAAGAGAGCTGGTGGCATATTATCAATAGTAAAATAACCTAAATCCTCAAAGGATTGAATGGCCACAGTTTTCCCTGCACCACTCATCCCTGTCACAATCACCAAGTGAAGTTGTTTCTTTGTCATCTTTTTCTCCTTATATCAAAAGAAGTTTGGCAACACCAAACTTCAACTAGCTTATCCAATCTCTGCGATGACTTCGATTTCGACTTTTACATCACGAGGAAGACGAGCTACCTCTACTGCTGAACGAGCTGGAAATTCCTCTTTAAAGGCCGTTTGGTAAACCTCGTTAAAAGGAACAAAGTCGTTCATATCGCTCAAGAAGCAAGTTGTTTTGACAACATGGTCAAAGTCAGTTCCTGCCTCTGCCAAAATAGCACCGATGTTTTTCAAGACTTGTTCTGTTTGCTCTTGGATTGTTTCTCCAACGATTTCCCCAGTTTCAGGAGAGAGAGGAACTTGACCACTAGCAAACAAAAGGTTGCCAACGATTTTTCCTTGAACATATGGTCCGATAGCCTTTGGAGCTTTGTCTGTATGAATTGTTTTTGCCATTTTCTTTTCCTCACAATTTTTCTAATATTGCATCCCAAGCCTCATCCATCCCTGCCTTGCTGACAGATGAAAAGAGGATGAAGTCGTCACTTGGGTCAAAGTTTAATTTCTTTTTGATTGCTGATTCGTGCTTGTTCCATTTACCACGAGGAATCTTGTCCGCCTTGGTCGCAACGATAATAACCGGAATCTCATAGTACTTGAGAAATTCGTACATCTGCACATCATCTGCTGACGGGTCATGACGAAGGTCGACTAGACTGACTACCGCACGGAGATTTTCCCGAGTCGTTAGGTACTCCTCAATCATGCGCCCCCACTTTTCACGTTCCTTTTTGGAAACACGGGCATAGCCATAACCAGGCACATCCACAAAGCGCATCTTGTCATCAATGTTAAAGAAGTTGAGTAACTGGGTTTTACCAGGTTTACCTGATGTTCGGGCTAGGTTCTTGCGGTTCAGCATGGTGTTGATAAAGCTAGACTTGCCAACATTTGAACGCCCTGCAAGAGCGATTTCTGGCAGTTCATCCTGTGGGTAGTGGGACTTGTTAGCCGCACTGAGCAAGATTTCAGCATTATGTGTATTAAGTTCCATAGTCACCTCTAGGCTGTTTCTAGGATCGGTTTATCCGTTCCATCGACAGCTTCTTTTGTGATGCGAACCAATTTCACATTTTCCTGACTCGGTACTTCAAACATGACATCTAGCATGGTTTCTTCGATAATCGAGCGAAGACCACGCGCACCTGTCTTCCGTTCGATGGCCTTATTGGCGATTTCTTGAAGGGCTTCGTCGTCAAATTCCAACTCGACATCATCATAAGAAAGCAAGGTTTGATATTGTTTAACCAAGGCATTTCTTGGCTCTTTCAAGATACGAACCAAGTCATCAACCGTCAATTGCTCAAGAGCAGCAAAGACAGGCAAACGTCCAATCAACTCAGGGATAATACCAAATTTTTGAATATCTTCTGCGATGATTTCTTGCATGTAAGAGCTGTTTTCATCAATCGCTTTATTGTTTTGACCAAATCCGATAACCTTTTCACCCAGACGTTGTTTGACGATTTCTTCAATACCATCAAAGGCACCACCCACGATGAAGAGGATATTTTTAGTATCCACTTGAATCATCTCTTGTTGTGGATGTTTACGTCCACCTTGAGGCGGTACGCTGGCAACTGTTCCCTCGATAATCTTAAGAAGGGCTTGTTGCACCCCTTCACCAGAAACGTCACGTGTGATCGATACGTTCTCGCTCTTCTTAGCAATCTTGTCAATTTCATCCACATAGATAATGCCACGCTCTGCACGTTCAATGTTAAAGTCAGCAGCCTGCAATAGTTTGAGGAGGATATTTTCCACGTCCTCACCCACATAACCAGCCTCAGTAAGAGCTGTTGCATCCGCAATCGCAAAAGGCACATTCAAGCTCTTAGCCAAGGTCTGGGCAAGAAAAGTTTTCCCTGAACCAGTAGGGCCAATCATCAAGATGTTTGACTTCTGCAAATCCACATCTTCCGACTCTTCACGCGTATCGTGGAAATTGATGCGTTTGTAGTGGTTGTAAACTGCAACTGCCAAGGCACGCTTGGCACGATCTTGACCGATTACATAGTGGTTCAAAATATGGAGGAGTTCGATTGGTTTTGGAACTTCTGACAAGTCTGCCAAGACTTCCTCCGCCAACTCCTCCCGAATGATCTCCTGGGCTAACTCCACACATTCATTGCAGATAAAGGCGTTGTTCCCAGCAATTATTTTTTGTACTTCTTCTTGGCTTTTGCCACAAAATGAGCAATAAACCATCATATCATTATTCCTAGTTGTAGGCATGATTTCCTTCCGTTCTATTCTATACTGTCATTCTATCTAAAATAAGGTCATATAAAAAGCATGGATACTATTGACCAAATTGGTAAAGGCATTTAACCAGAGCAGGACAGAAAGTCCATAACGCTTTTTACGAAAAGCCTGTGCTCCAGCAAGCAAGCAGACCAAACACAGCATGGCTGTGAAAAAACCAAATATACTACGTTCCATTAGACTTCCTTTCTCTTGCGGTATTGGATGGTAAAATCATAAGGATTTTTCTCATCCTTGGTATAGGATTTGCTTGAAACAGTCTCAAAAAGGGACAGATCAAACTCCTCAGGAAAATAGGTATCTCCTTCCACCCGAGCATGAATTTGAGTCACAATCACTTCGTCAAGGTAGGGCTCAAAAGCCTGAAAAATCTGCTTTCCACCAATAATATAGAGATTCTTTTCTTGAGCCTGATACCAGTCCAAGACAGACTGGACATCCTGAAAAGTAGCCGCACCATCTATCTTTTCTTCCGAGTTACGTGTCAAAATCAAGGTCTCCCGTTTTGGAAGCAGTCGACGTCCCATTCCATCAAAGGTCACACGCCCCATCAAGATAGCATGATTCAGAGTTGTTTCTTTGAAGTGTTGCAGTTCTGCTGGTAAATGCCAAGGCAAACGATTGTCCTTACCAATCACACCCTCTTCATCCTGGGCCCAAATAGCTACGATTTTCTTAGTCATGCTTCCATCCTTTTTACTGATAGTACTATTTTATCAAAAAACTCAAAAAAAGACTGGTTTGGAATAGCTTACAGAATAGAAAAAAATCCGTAAGAGGAATCCTACAGATTTTTATATGATTATTCTATTTCTTACAAACCAGGTGCTTGTCCAAGTTCTGCTGCAAGCATCCAGATTGTTTTATCAGTTTCAGTTTTAGCGTCTGAGAAGATACCGTTTGTCACATCATCACCCTCTTCATCAGTGACATCCAAACCTTTTTGGAAAAGTTCTGACAAGTAACGGTAGATAGCAAGGACACGTTCCAAGCTTTCTTCAACATTACGGTATTCACCAGCTTCTTCTTCGATTTCACTGTGTTGAAGGAATTCTGTCAATGTAGAGAATGGGCTACCTCCAAGTGTAATCAAGCGTTCGCTGATTTCATCCAATTGACCGTCAAGAGCTTCCATATACTCATCCATTTTTGGATGCCATACAAGGAAACCACGACCACGCATATACCAGTGTACTTGGTGCAAAGCCACATGAGCTACGTACAAATCAGCAACAGCTTGATTCAAGACTTCCTTTGTTTTTGCCAATGCTACTGGCGCTGCTTTTGTCAATGATGTTACGTCTTTTACTGCTTCTTTTTTCAATTCTACCATTATTTTTACCTCATTCATTATTATTTGTAACCACTTCTTACTGATTACTATCTTAGTATACTACTAAGAATAACCAATAGCAAGCCAAATGACTCACATGAGAAAAGTTGCAATAGACTGATAATTTAAGAATTTTTAGAATAAAACACAGTCCCCTTACACCTCTCTTATACTCAATGAAAATCAAAGAGCAAACTAGGAAACTAGCCGCAGGCTGTACTTGAGTACGGCAAGGTGACGTTGACGTGGTTTGAATTTGATTTTCAAAGAGTATTAACTGCGACAAAATAAAGAAAAAAGGGATGCAATTTTCTTGCACACTCCTTTCTCAAACTTATATCTTAATACCAAACGCTGACGTCAACACGACCACGAATTCCTTTTAAGTATTCAGATGAGGTATATTGCCATCCTTTTTCACCTGAATAATGAGGATTTGTCCAATCAAGCGCATCAGTATAAGCAGCAACCCAATTGACATGTTGTAAAATATCGGGATGATTCAAACGAGTTTGCAAAAGTTGACGGTAGCTATAAACATTTACATTTTGATAACCAGCCTGTTTCATTGTTGCCATATACTTGTTGATAATCTTGACCCAGGTTCCAGTATCACTTGGAGCTCTCTTGGTCTTATTGCCATATTCCCAGTTCTCAACATCGTAGTAGATAGGGTAAGACAAGTTCATCTTGTATTTTTTCAAGAGTTCAATGGTTTGATTAGCATCATTCTCA
This sequence comes from Streptococcus mitis, assembly GCF_002860865.1. Classification (GTDB taxonomy): domain Bacteria; phylum Bacillota; class Bacilli; order Lactobacillales; family Streptococcaceae; genus Streptococcus; species Streptococcus mitis_AT. The sequence goes on along the minus strand of NZ_PKIE01000001.1, from coordinate 109,160 downwards.
GCATCGGTCTCATTTTCAGCATAAGTATAAAGGTAAACACCGTAAGGAATTCCAAGACGGTTTAACTCCTTAATATTATGAGCCAATTCCTTGTCTTCAGTTCCACTATAACCCAAACGAACAATGACTCCATCTACTCCATTATCATCGATGACTTTTTTCCAGTCACTGATACGACCATTGTGCTCACTGACATCGATAACTTTTTTAACTTGATCAGTCCCAACTTGTTCTTCACGATGGTTAAAGAAATAACGTCTGCCATTTCGGTGAACCCAGCCAACATTCAAGTCTTTCTTTTCTTTTAACTCACCTGAGTCAGAAAAAATATAGCGAGCATCATCCATGACTAATTCACCAGTAGCCATAGCACCACTTCCTGTCAAATAGTAGTTACCCTGCCACTCATCTTTGGCCATGTAACCCCACTTCTTGAAATAGTACCACTTGCCGTCTACCTTTTGCCACTCTTGATTTGCATAAGAGCCATCAGATTTCAGGTAAAACCAACTCTTATAATTGTTATCGTAAAATCATTCACTCTTGGCCATGTAGCCACCCGCTTTTAGGTAATATTTACCATACCACTCTTGATTCGCATAAGAACTATCAGATTTCAGGTAAAACCAACTCTTATAATTGCTATCATAAAACCATTCACTCTTGGCCATGTAGCCACCCACTTTGAGGTAGTAGTTCCCATGCCATTCTTGTTCTGCATAAGAACCATCTGCTTTGAGGTAGAACCAGCTCTTATAATTGTTATCGTAAAACCATTCATTTTTAGCCATATAACCACCTGCTTTGAGGTAGTAGTTTCCATGCCATTCTTTTTGAGCATAACGACTATCTGCTTTTATATAGAATCAAGCCTTGTAGCTAGTATCAAAGATCCACTCACTCTTAGCTTTTGAACCATCTGCTTTTACATAGAAGTCACCTTCCCAGTTTGCTGATGTTGAATTTGGCTTACTTTCTTCTTTCTGACTACTAGCTCGCGTCTCTTTGACTTCTTCCTTTTTCTCTTGACGCTGACTAGAAGAAGTCTCAACCTTTTTCTCTTCTTCTTTTTGACTTGTAGTCGTTTCTGATTTCTTTTCTTCTACCTTACTAGAATAAGCTTGAACACTGCTTTCTTCTGAAGATGCTTTCACTTCAGTTTCATTGGCAGGCACTTGATTGACAACTAGTCCAATCAAAAAAGCGCTTGCTAATCCAATTTTTCCAATCTTTGTTTTCAATCTTTCCTCTCCTATAAAAAATGGAACAGACATCTGAATGCTGTTCCACCTAGCTTTTGCTACTGATTATTTTACAAAGTCAAGCAAAGCCAAGAAGCTTTCTGCTTCAAGTGACGCACCACCAACAAGGGCACCGTCAACGTCTGGGCAAGCCATGTATGAAGCAACGTTTTCAGGTTTAACAGAACCACCGTATTGAACACGAACTTTGTCTGCAACTTCTTGACCGAAGTCAGCAGCTACAACGTCACGAACAACTTTACACATTTTTTGTGCATCGTCTTGTGAAGCTGATTTACCAGTACCGATAGCCCAGATTGGCTCGTAAGCGATAACTGATGCAGCAACTTGTTCAGCAGTCAATCCAGCTAATGCAGCAGATACTTGAGCACCTACAAACTCAGCAGCTTTACCAGCTTCGTAAGTTTCAAGTGACTCACCACAACAGATGATTGGAAGCATACCGTTTGCAAAGATTGCTTTTGCTTTTTTGTTGATATCTTCGTCAGTTTCATGGAAGTAGTCACGGCGTTCTGAGTGACCGATAACAACGTAGTCAGTACCGATTTCTTTCAAAACTTGTGGGCTAGTTTCACCAGTGAAAGCACCTGCATTTTCAAAGTAGCAGTTTTGAGCAGCAACTTTAAGGTTTGAACCTTTAGCAGCAGCAAGAACAGCTGTCAAATCAAGAGCTGGAGCAGCGATACCTGCTTCAACAAGATCTGATGAAGGAAGTTTTGATGCAACTGCTTCAACGAATGCTTTAGCTTCTTCTGGATTTTTGTTCATTTTCCAGTTACCAGCGATAAATGGTTTACGTGACATTTCACATACCTCTTTTTTCAATTTATTTTCTATTTATTTTATCACAATTAGACACAGCTTGCAAATCTTACTCGGATTTCAAGCCTGCTTACACGGATTAATCCTTCCAGAGATCCATGGCATTTCTGAAATCTGCCGATACCTGTGTCATCTGAGGATTGCTTGCTTCTCTTTCTGCCCGCTTAGCCTCAATTTGAGCCACACTCTTGATTCCTTCATGGCGCCAATTTCTCAAAATCGCCTGAATGTACTTCCAGTTTGGTTTTCCATTCAAAACAGCTTCACGAAGAGCTTCCTTAATCAAGTCAGCACTGGTCCCATCTTCTTTTAGGGTCTTGGTCAAATCCTCAATTTCAAAAGGCGTCAACAAACGTCCCAACTCCTGTTGAAAGGTTTCTACCAAATCCTTGAGCTGGTTTTGAGGTGTCAACTGGTCTGAACTCGAAGTAGGAGCTCCAAGCAAGTTATCTAAACGTTCCAAAGCCAAACTAGCATCAAAGAGCAATTCAATTTCGCCATTTAATTCGATAGTACGATACTGGAGCAGTCCCCTCTCTGTCAAGTTGGAAATGGACTGGTTGACATCCGAAATTTCCTTGCCAATCCTTTCAGCAATCTGACTTGGCGACATTTCTTCCAAACCTGTCGTATTTTGCAAATAGAAAAATTGCCAGACTAAAAAATCATCGCTTGAAGGAAAGAGTTCCTTAAAATGCAAGAGCAGGGCACTCGGTAAAACCAAGTTCCCTGATTTAAAAGCGTCTAAATATGTCATAATTCCTCTTATAAATACCCATATGCAGATGCATCATCTTCTATCTTTCTCCAGTCAAAAGGCGTCTCCTGATAGACAGCATAGTTTACCCAGTTACTGAAAAAGAGGGCTGCTGATGAAGACCAACAAAGACAAGGTGTCTGGTTGACATCATCATCCTTAAAGTAATTTTCTGGAATATGAGGATCCAAACCTGCATTACGATCTCGGAAATACTCTTTTGCCAGGGTATCACGATCATACTCCAAATGCCCAAAACTATAAATTTCTCGTAAATCCCGACTGGCCAAAATCGAAACCCCAACCTGAGGTCCTTCTGATAAAATTTCGAGATTGGTCTTATTCAGAATCTCTTCCTTAGAAATCTCCGTATGCCGAGAATGAGGAGCTACGTAGCTATCGTCAAAGCCTCTAAAGAGAAGGTGACCCTCTTTTAGGGTGTCCTGAGGATAGATACCCGATAACTTACTGTCCATCTGGTATTTTTCCACTCCATAACGCAGATAAAGACCAGCCTGAGCCCCCCAACAGATATGAAGGGTCGAATAGACATGGGTCTTGGACCACTCGATTACCTGACTGAATTCCTCCCAATAGTCCACTTCCTCAAATGGTAAATGCTCAACTGGAGCACCCGTGATAATCATGCCATCAAAATACTCATCCTTAACCTCTGGAAAAGTTTTATAGAAGGTCTCCATGTGCTCTGAACGAGTTGTTTTAGAACGATGGCTCTCCATATAGAGAAAATCTATATCCAGTTGCAGGGGTGTATTAGCCAAATGGCGTAACAACTGGGTCTCTGTGACCATTTTTTGTGGCATGAGATTTAAAATTAAAATCTTCAAAGGGCGGATATCTTGGTGGGCAGCACGTTGATCATCCATGACAAAGATGTTCTCTGTCCGTAAAATCTCAACAGCTGGTAATTTTTTATCAATTCGAATCGGCATAACCCTCTCCTAACTGTATTCTTTCAGGAATAATTGCATATGTTTGAAACTCTTCGAAAATCTCTTCAAACCGCGTCAACGTTGCCTTGCCGTAGATATGTTACTGACTTCGTCAGTTCTATCCACAACCTCAAAACAGTGTTTTGAGCTGACTTCGTCAGTTTTATCTGCAACCTCAAAGCTGTACTTTGAGCAGCCTGCGGCTAGTTTCCTAGTTTGCTCTTTGATTTTCATTGAGTATGAAACTAAATCTCAAACACTTAGTCCTTTTATTATACTGCAAGAAGATATAGTTTTCAATTATAGTTTTTCTCTAACTAGCTATAGTCTATTTTTATATCCTAATGTAGAGAAAACAGCCCTAGGGACTGTTTTTGATTAATAATGCATAAGAACCTTGTAATCGTAGTCACCGATTTTTTCACGGCCGTTCAATTCATCCAATTCAACAAGGAAGGCACAGCCTGCTACAACACCACCAAGTTTTTCAATCATCTCGATGGTTGCCTTAACAGTTCCACCTGTTGCTAAGAGGTCATCTACGATAAGAACACGTTGACCTGGCTTAATGGCGTCAGCATGCATAGTCAAGGTATCAACACCGTACTCTTTTTCATAGTCAGCGGAAATAACTTCGCGTGGCAATTTACCTGGCTTACGAACAGGCGCAAAACCAATTCCCAACTCAAAGGCAACTGGACAGCCCACGATAAAACCACGAGCCTCAGGTCCCACGATCATGTCAATTTTCTTGTCAGTAGCATACTGAACGATTTCACGAACAGCGTAGCTATAAGCATTTCCATCAGCCATCAAAGGACTAATATCACGGAAAGTAATACCTTCCTTCGGATAATTTTCAATTGTTGCAATGTAATCTTTTAAATTCATCTTTTTCTTTCTTTCAAAGTTTTTTACTCTCTATTATAGCATATTTTTTAAGAAAGAAAAAAGGAAAAGTTAACTTCAATGATTATCTAACGATTTGACGATTTATGACTAGCCATAGCAATAAAGCCCAAGTTCTGTTTATTCTTATCAAACATTTTATACATAGTTAAAAACTGCTTTCTATTCTCCTTTTTACAAGCATTTACACAAATTTTCAAGGTTCCTAGCCAACCTTCGTCATAAATCATACCCGATAATTTCATTAATGTCATTTCACCAGTCAATACTTTCACATCACAATAACCTGATTCTATCATCACCTCTTCCCAACCATCTTGAGTTAAAGGACCCACATTTACATGAATTGCTTGTGACAGTTCCTGTCTGACAGACTCTTTAGCTTCCTTAAGAAGCACATCATGTGTCAAGAGAAGACCCTCAGGTTTTAAAACCCTTAGATATTCCATTACACATTTTTTCTTAGCTTGATCGGCTTGCATAGTCAGCATAGCTTCATTTATAACAATATCAAAACTAGTATCTTCATAAGGAAGTTTCATTGCATTAGCTCTTTCAAAACTGATTAAATGAGCAACACCTGCCGTTTCAGCAGATTTTTTAGCCACTTCTAAAGCTTGAGCATCCATATCAACAGCAGTTATCTTACAACCAAAACGCTGTGCCAACTCAATTGCTGTAGTTCCCCTATTACACGCAACTTCTAGTATTCTCTTTTCTTTTGAAAATCCTCCTTCCGCAATTAACCAATCTGTAGCACGTTTTCCACCTGGACGTAAGCGTTTTTTCCCTAGTTTTGCTAAAAACTTATGACCTGCTTCTGACATTTGAACACCTCTATTTTTTCTTCATTATAACATAAAATGATATTATCTAACAATTCTAATCTATTATTTGATGAACTATAATCAAACGCATACAAACCACCATGACTATAGCATAAATTTATTATTACCTCTCTAGTTCGAATTCAATTCCTCCCATCATTTACACATTCAGGTTACGACTATTTTTGTACTTTGGAATTGCTCTCTTCTTCATCCGCTATACGAACCTCCACCTTCCTGTTCGTAGAGCCACGATTTCTCTATCCCTTCCTATCCCCGCTACCTCACGATAGTCAGGCTTGGGAATCGCTATTGGGTTCACCGGTAGCGGGTGCCTACGGAGGAATTACACCTCAGATATACGACAGCCCGTCGTACCTAAAAAAACGAGCACTTTCGTACTCGTTATCTGATATAAACTACTGATTAAAGTGAGTTTACGTCAACTTTGATACCAACACCTTGAGTAGTTGTAATAGTCAAGTTTGTTACGTAAGTTCCTTTAGCTGTAGCTGGTTTTGCTTTTTGGATTGTTTCGTTGAAAGCTTTGAAGTTTTCAACCAATTTTTCAGCTTCAAATGATACTTTACCGATGATTGCTTGAACGTTACCTGCACGGTCAGCACGGTAAGTGATTTTACCACCTTTAGACTCTTCAACCGCTTTTGCAACATCCATTGTTACAGTACCAGTTTTAGGGTTTGGCATCAAGTTACGTGGTCCAAGGACACGTCCAAGACGTCCAACAAGAGCCATCATGTCAGGTGTAGCGATAACTACGTCGAAGTCCAACCAACCGTCGTTGATTTTAGCAACAAGGTCATCTTCACCAACAAAGTCTGCACCAGCAGCTTTTGCTTCTTCAGCTTTTGCACCGCGTGCGAAAACAAGAACGCGTGAAGTTTTACCAGTACCGTTTGGCAATACCATTGCTCCACGGATCTGTTGGTCAGCTTTTTTAACGTCGATGTTCAAGTTGTAAGCAACTTCTACAGTTGCGTCAAATTTTGCAAAGTTAGTTTCTTTTGCAAGTGCTACAGCTTCTTCTACGCTGTATGCTTTTGTGCTGTCGATTTTCTCAAGAGCAGCACGAAGTTGTTTGCTTTTTTTAGCCATTTTCTATTCTCCTTGTAAGTGGTTCAATCGATTTTCATCTCCCACGTCACTCCTCGAAATGATGAAGTCTTGCGGGTTATCAGTCTATTATTTTTCTTTTCCTACGTCGTTAAATTCCCTTGCTGTACCCAAGTACAAGCATCAGTCACTTGCCTAGTATGAAAAGCAACTAATAGACTGCTGTGAGATTTTCTACTGTGTTATTGATTAGTCAACAACAGTGAATCCCATAGAACGAGCAGTACCTTCGATCATACGCATTGCAGACTCTACGTTTGCTGCGTTCAAATCTGGCATCTTAGTTTCTGCAATTTCTTGTACTTGTGCACGAGTAACTGTAGCAACTTTAGTTTTGTTAGGTGTACCTGATCCTTTTTCAACACCTGCAGCTTTTTTCAAAAGAACAGCAGCTGGTGGTGTTTTAGTGATGAAAGTAAATGATTTATCTTCGTAAACTGAGATAACAACTGGAATGATCATACCAGCTTGGTCAGCTGTACGAGCGTTGAACTCTTTTGTGAATCCCATGATGTTGATACCAGCTTGACCAAGAGCAGGTCCAACCGGTGGAGCTGGTGTAGCTTTACCAGCAGGGATTTGCAATTTTACAAGTTTTTCGACTTTTTTAGCCATTTTTAAATCCTCCTTTGTGGTTTTTGCGGTAATTAAAGATTTTTACCTCCCACAAGTATGCTTTTCACATACCCATCTATTATACACTATTTATCTAGAATTGCAAGAGAAAAGTTTATTTTTTATACTCAATAAAAATCAAAGAGCAAACTAGGAAGCTAGCCGCAGGTTGCTCAAAACACTGTTTTGAGGTTGTAGATGGAACTGACGTAGTCAGTATCCTACACATACGGCAAGGCGACGCTGACGTGGTTTGAATTTGATTTTCGAAGAGTATTAATCGACGTAATCTCCGCCTTCAAATCCATAGTATTCTTCCAAACTGAGACCACTTGCAGCTATTTCTTTTGCTTCTTTTCCGACATAACGAAGGTGCCATTCTTCAGCCATATAGCCTGTTTCCTTTTCCTTTCCTTTGAGATAACGAACAACAAAACCATAATCAGCCGCATGGTCCAAGAGCCATTGGGCCGCTTTTTCTTCTGTCACCAAATCACCATTTGTCCCAATCACATCAAAGGCTAAACCTGTCTGGTGTTCGCTATAGCCAGGTCGAGCAGAATAACGGTCGGCAGCTTCTTTCCCATCTTGATTGACATAATCTTGATAGAGTTTGGTCTGAGTTTCATAACTTCTAAAGCCACTGTAATGATCACTGATTGGGAAACCTGCCTCTTGCATAGCTTTGATGAGCTTGACCAACTCAGCCTTGGCTGTTGGATTTTCCCCTGGATTATAGTCTTTTGACAATGGATAGTGTTTGTTGGCTACGATGATTTCATCGTATTTGCCTTGGATGCTGTAGTAGTCTCCTTTGTTAACCACTTCTGCTTTTTTCTGGGCAGCTCCTTGAGATTTACTATCGACTGTTCCATCATCTTTAGCTGTTTGTTCTGTCTTAGCTGCGCCATCTTCATTTTTTACTTTTTCTTGTGAACAAGCTGCTAGACTCAAGGCTAGCAAAGCTGTCAAGATAAGGTATCTTTTTTTCATTTCTACTCCTTTATTTCTAATAGTTTATCTACTTCTGACGATAAACATTCGACTAATCTTTTAATCTCTTCCGGTTTTGCTTTGCAGGTTTCTGCTGTCATTTCTTCAAAGGGAACCCACCAGACTGGTCCACGACCCTTTAGACCGTGACCATTCATATCACCTGTCCGTCTAGGAAACAGATGCCAATGAAGATGGGCATCGCCATTTCCTAGAAGTTCGATATTCATTTTCTCAGCAGCAAAGGCAATAGCAACTGCCTCTTGAACCACACTCATTTCTTCTAGAAAACGGAGTCTCGTTTCCTTTTTCAAGTGATGCAATTCGGTGACATGTTCCTTGGCTAGAAAGAGACTATAGCCTGCAAAATACTGGTGATCTCCGATTACAAGGTATCCTGTTTCCAACTCTCTTACAAAGTAAGGATTTTTCCCAGCTTTGATGAGGGCAATTCTCTGGCAAATCAGGCACATATTAGTCTACCAATGCGCTCTTAAGATAAGTATCAACCATACGTTCCGTTGCGACCACCGAGTCAATATGAGTACGCTCATAAGAATGACTAGACTCGATACCAGCACCAAGAAGGGCATGCTTGACCTCTGCACCTGCAGACATGGCCGCCGAAGCGTCCGAACCATAAAATGGATAGATATCCAACTTAAATGGAATATCTTGCTCTTTCGCCAAGGCAACCAAATGTTGACGGAAGTCATAGTGATAAGGACCTGAAGCATCCTTGACACAGATGGACACTGTGTACTCATCTGTTTGCTGATCATCCCCCATAGCTCCCATATCCACAGCCAGATATTCGACTACTTGAGCAGGGATATTAGAGTTAGCACCGTGGCCTACTTCTTCAAAAACTGAAAAAGCAAAATGGGTTGTTACTGGCAATTCAATCTTCTCTTCCTTATAAATACGAAGTAGGTTAAGCAAAATCGCTGCACTGACCTTATCGTCCAAATGACGAGACTTGATAAAACCGGTCTCTGTCACGACAGTTCGGGGATCAAAGCTGATAAAATCACCGACCTCAATCCCCAAGGCACGAGTTTCTTTTTCATTGGTTACTTTTGCATCCAAACGCACTTCCATATTGTCCTGCGTGCGTTCTGCAGTTCCTGCATCCTTATAGACATGGCAAGAAGTTTGGTGGATAAGGATGGTTCCAGATACCTTTTGACCTGTGCTAGCCACATGAACGGTACAGTTTTCTCCTTCAATCATATTCCAAGGAAAACCACCGATACGGTCCATTTTGAGACGACCGTCTGGTTTGACAGCACGGACAATAGCACCCAGCGTATCTACATGGGCAGTCACATAGCGGTGTTGTTCATCTTTTTGACCTTTAATGGTCACATTGACACCGCCCTTGGCTGTGCGAACTGGCTGATAACCAAAATCTTCTAAAGTCTTGACTAAATAGTCCGAAATCTCACGAGTGAAGCCTGTTGGCGATGCAATAGCTGTCAGTTCTTTGATATATTCTACTGTTTGATTCATTTCTTCACCTCTTTTGCTACCTATTATAACACATTTATCATCGGATAAAAAAAGAAAATCACTCCTGTAGACTTGGCTACAAAAGTGATTGTATACTCAATGAAAATCAAAGAGCGAACTAGGAAACTAGCCGCAGGCTGTACTTGAGTACGACAAGGCGACGTTGACGCGGTTTGAATTTGATTTTCGAAGAGTATTAGTGATTATTCCATTTCAAAAACATCACTTTCTTGCTTGTTTGGTAGAACCAATGAGAGCAAGATTCCAACGATGGCAGGCACCAACCATGGGAGAGATGCCTTGGCAAAAGGAAGAGCGTTGACAAGATTTGCAAGAAACTCAACCTTAAACGAGCTTCCTAGTACGCTTGCAATGGCAATAGCTGTAACCACAGCAATTGTCAACTGCATACCTGGTTTTGAAAGAGCCACGAATTTGTTGACAATGACGATCATGACGATGGCAATGGTGATTGGGTACAAGATAACCAGTACAGGGATTGAGTACTTGATAATCGCATCAAGTCCCAAGTTGGCAATAGCAAATCCAATCAAGGTAAAGGCTGTCGCATAAACCTTGTAGCTGATTTGTGGGAAACGCTCATTAAAGAACTCAGCTGTTGACACAATCAAACCAACTGTTGTTGTGAAGCAGGTTACGGTAACCATAGCTGCAAGGAAGAGTTGAGCTGTTGAGCCAAAGATTTCTTGAGTGGCTTGTGACAAGATGTAAACACCCGGTGTTCCACCCTTCATCGCTTCAGCAGGTACTGGGAAATGATTTCCAAGGAAACCTAAACCGATGTAAAGAGCGCTGAAGGCAAGGGCAACAACGATACCAACCACCCAAATAGTTGAAATGTATTCTTTCTTACTTGAAAATCCAAGTTGTTTCAAGGTTTGAACTGCGATTACGCTAAAGGCAACTGAGGCAAGGGCATCCAAAGTATTGTAACCTTCTAGGAAACCTGTACCAAAGGCAGAAGCTTGATAAGCAGTTGAAGCAGCTTGAGGACTTGTTCCACCGTATTTGAAAGCTCCTAGAACAACCAAGATAACAATCAAAATCGCAAAAACCGGCGTTAAAATACGTCCAATGCGGTCCAAAATTTTTGATGGATTAAGCGAAATCAAATAAGCTGCCGCAAAGTAAAGAACCGTAAAGACAATCAAGCCAAGTCCTTTATTTGCATCCGATAAAAGGGGGCTAATCCCTACTTCGTAAGCTGTTGTAGCTGTACGTGGGATAGCAAAGAATGGACCGATTGACAAGTAAAGAACTGAGAGATAAAGAGTCGCAAACCAAGGCGCTATCTTTGTTGAAATCTCGTAAATATATCCTTTAGGATTTAGCGTTCCAATAATAAGGGTCAAGACGGCGATACCGACACCTGAAAAGACAAAACCTGCGATGGCAGGAAGAAAATGTTCTCCAGATAGAGCACCTAGAGAAGGCGGAAAAATCAAGTTCCCCGCACCAAAAAATATTCCAAACAGGAGTAAACCTGTTAAGGCACCTTTTTTAGCCATGAAAATCTCCTTCATATTTATAAAATACTGACCTAGTATATCATGAATAGAAGTATGAAAAAAGTATCACGAAGCAAAATGTTAAATGTTTTTAAGATTCTAAAAAGTATGAATTATCTAAAAATAAAACTCTCCTACCCAGACCACACCAAGTAGGAGAAATTCTTACGTTTAGAGTTCTTCAAAGGCAGTCATACCACCTTGAACATTGATAACATTATAACCTTGTTCAGCTAAAAATTGACAAGCACGCGCCGATCTCATCCCAGATTTGCAAATGACATAATGCAACGGGTCCTTGTCCAACTGATCATAGCTATCAGCCAATTGACTAAGCGGCAGGTTGTGGGCACCTTCTAAATGAAGAGTTTCAAATTCGTCCACTTCTCTCACGTCCACTAGAGAAAGTTGACCGTTTTGATAAAGCTGGTAAAATGCGTCAAAGGTAATTTCTTTCATTCTTTTTCTCCTAATACTCTTCGAAAATCTCTTCAAACCACGTCAGCGTCGCCTTACCGTAGGTATGGTTACTGACTTCGTCAGTTCTATCCACAACCTCAAAACAGTGTTTTGAGCTGACTTCGTCAGTTTTATCTGCAACCTCAAAGCTGTACTTTGAGCAGCCTGCAGCTAGCTTCCTAGTTTGCTCTTTGATTTTCATTGACTATAAAATGGTTTTAATTCTTTTTTTCAAATCTGGCACCACTTCTGACTCAAACCAAGGATTTTTGGTCATCCAGATTTGATTTCGTGGTGAAGGGTGAACTAGTGGAAAATAGGTTGGCAAGTAGTTCTGGTAATGTTTTACCCGTTCTGTTACCTTGCCACTGACTTTCTCCTGTAAATAGTAGGCTTGGGCATATTGCCCAATCAAGAGGGTCAACTGAATATCGGGCAATTCTCGCAAGAGTTGCGGATGCCATTTTTCTGCAAAGCCAGTTCTCGGTGGCAGGTCACCTGACTTGCCATGCCCTGGAAAGTAAAAATCCATAGGCAGAACAGCAAAATAACCTGAATTGTAAAAGGTATCTTCATCCACACCGAGCCAGTTGCGCAAGCGGTCACCACTTTTGTCCTTCCAGTAAAGGCCTGCTTCTTGGGTTTTAAGACCAGGCGCTTGACCGATGATATTGATGCGAGCAGTTTTTGGCGCCGCAAAGAGAGGCTCAATGCCACGCTTTGTATAGTCGACATTCTGTGGATCCGCCATAATAGCCTGCTTGATTCTTTCAATTTGAGACATCTACTTTCCCTCCAAAAAGAAGTCTAAGCATAAGATCTCAGACTTCTATCGTTTTATTTGATCAATTCATAAATAGCTTCGGCATAAATTGCTGCTGCTCGGAAGAGATCATCCAAGGCGATAAATTCATTGGCTTGGTGCATGGTATCAATCGAGTCTGGGAACATAGCACCGTAGGCAACTCCGCGTTCGAGCAAGCGACCAAAGGTTCCACCACCGATGACTTGCTCGTGACCCTTAAGTCCAGTTTGTTTTTCATAGACATTCAACAAGGTTTGCACAAGTGGATCTTCCATTGGCACGTAGTGAGGCGTATGTCCATGTTCAGAAAGGCTAACAGAAGCAACTGGCAAGTTTTCAAGGATTGACTTGATTTGCTCTGGACTTGTTCCTTTTGGATAGCGGATATTAAGGGCAATGGTATTATCAGCACTTGTTTCATCGAAGCGGAAGACACCCGCATTCATAGAAAGAGCACCCATCTTTTCATCCACATGGGCAATCTTGAGATTTTCACCCTCATGGTCGTTCAAGAGAATCTTACCAGCGATGTCAAGGTAGTCTTTGGCTGGACCAGCAAAGTCAAACTGGCTGAGGAAGAGAGCTAGGTAGGTTGCACCATTGACACCTGAAGCAGGCATAGCACCGTGAGCTGATTTACCAATGATCGTCACCTTGTATTGGCCGTTTTCTTCTTGGAGTTCTCCTCTAAGTTTGTGTTCTGCAACAAAAGCATCTAGTTTAGCTTGCAAGTCAGTCAAATCTCCTGAAACAACCGCTGTTGCTGATTCAGGCACCATATTTTCACGCAAACCACCTGTAAAACTGTGAAGACGGGCAATACCTGCATTTTCACCTGCAAAGTGGAGGTATTCCGTGATATTTCCCTTTTCACCATTGATGATTGGGAATTCTGCATCTGGTGAAAAACCGAAATCTGGTTTTGCAAGTCCTACGTGCTCAAAGTAGTAGTCCATGTCTGCCCAGCCTGATTCTTCGTCTGTTCCGACGATGAAGCGAACCGTCTTAGAAGTTGGAAGACCCAATTCTTTGATGATTTTCAAGCCATAGTAACAAGCTGTTGTAGGACCCTTGTCATCTGAAGCTCCACGCGCATAAAGGCGACCATCTTTAATAGTTGGTGTGTAAGGGTCTGTGTCCCAACCGCTACCAGCTGGCACCACGTCCATATGGGCAAAGATTCCGAGAACTTCTTCTCCATCACCAAACTCAAAATGTCCTGCATAGTTATCAACATTTTTAGTTGGATAGCCATCGCGGTCTGCGATTTCAAGGAATTTCTCCAAAGCTTTTACTGGACCAGGTCCAAATGGATGCTGGGCATCAGCCTTGCTGTCATCACGTTCTGAGTTGATTTCCAAAAGGCTAAACAAGTCAGCCAAGAGGTCTTCTTTGCGTTTTTCTACTTCTGCTGTAAAATCAATTGCTGTCATATTATCTTCCTTCTATCTTTTCTCGATGATTTCATCTACTGGCAAGCGGTAGCTTGGTTCCAATTTTTCATCTGTGTAACCCACTGTAATTAAGAGTTCTGGACGGAAACGATCTTCGATATCCAAAACTTCGTTGACTTTTGATTTGTCAAAACCAAGGATAAGATTTGATCCGATTCCTTGATCTGTAAGAGCGAGAACCAAGTTCATAGCAACCAAACCTGCATTGAGGGCTAGGTAGTCGCTGACTTGTTGTTCATTGTAGCGTGCAAATTCAGCTGGCAAATTTTTCATGAAGTATTGTAGTTGTTCTTCTGAGAAATTGTTAGCACCACCAACTCGAGCAATTTTACGGGCACGTTTGGCAAGGTCCGTATCTGTAAAGAGGGCAATGGTTACAGGTGCTGATGATACCTGTTCAAAGTTTGAACCGTATGCCAATTTTGCTAGTTCGGCATTTTTCTCACGTACCACCACAAATTTCCAAGGCTGACTGTTGTGGGCGCTTGGCGCCAAGGTTGCAATTTCGATAGCCGTACGTACATCTTTTGGATCCACTGGCTTATCAGTGAAATGCTTGGTCGCATGACGCTTTTTATTTAATTCAAGAAATTTCATAATCGATTTCCTTTTCTAATTCTACTGCTTCCATTCTATCATATTTTGAAAGAGCTTGCAGGGATTTTTCATGATTAAGATTTTTTATTACAGCCATAAAAAATATATATTGGTTCATCAGGAACATTTCTGATAAACTAGCAGATAACTTTACATTTGAATGGAGACATTATGAAAAAATTTAGCCTATTACTAGCCATCCTACCATTTTTAGTTGCCTGTGGAAATCAAACTACACCTAAAGAAACCAGCTCTCAAAAGACAATTGTCGTTGCTACAGCTGGTGATGTGCCGCCATTTGACTACGAAGACAAGGGCAATCTGACAGGCTTCGATATCGAAGTTCTAAAAGCAGTGGATGAAAAACTCAGCGACTACGAGATTCAATTCCAAAGAACTGCCTGGGAGAGTATCTTCCCAGGACTTGATTCTGGTCACTATCAAGCCGCAGCCAATAACTTGAGTTACACAAAAGAGCGTGCTGAAAAATACCTTTACTCCCTCCCAATTTCGAACAATCCCCTCGTCCTTGTCAGCAACAAGAAAAATCCTCTGACTTCACTTGACCAAATCGCTGGCAAAACAACACAGGAGGATACTGGAACTTCAAACGCTCAATTCATCAATAACTGGAATCAAAAACACACTGACAATCCCGCTACTATCGATTTTTCTGGAGAGGATATCGGTAAACGAATCCTAGACCTCTCTAACGGAGAGTTTGATTTCCTAGTCTTTGACAAGGTATCCGTCCAAAAGATTATCAAGGACCGTGGCTTAGATCTCTCAGTCGTTGACTTACCTTCTGCCGATAGCCCCAACAACTATATCGTTTTCTCAAGCGACCAAAAGGAGTTTAAAGAAAAATTTGATAAAGCGCTCAAAGAACTCTATCAAGACGGAACACTTGAAAAACTTAGCAATACTTATCTAGGTGGTTCTTACCTTCCAGATAAATCTCAATTACAATAATACTCTTCGAAAATCTCTTCAAACCACGTCAGCTTTATCTGCAACCTCAAAGCTGTGCTTTGAGCAACCTACGGCTAGCTTCCTAGTTTGCTCTTTGATTTTCATTGAGTATAAGATATACTAAAAGCGATTGGACCAGCCAATCGCTTTTTTAGTTTGCATTGGTTATTTTAGGAAACTCTTACAAAAAATCAAAAAAATTCTTCACATCCTCTACATACCCATGCTTTTCTATTAAGCTGGCTAAGAGTTCCAGATTGTGCCCCTGATAGTTGTCTTCTCTTCGTAGCTCTTCATACATTTCGATAAAGGGAAGTCCCTTGGACTTGGCCAGTTCTAACTCCGCTTCATAATCATAAGCGACTTTACGAAATAGGATATTTACCAATTCCCCATCTTCAACTTCTATCACGGCATACTGGGCACGGTGATTTTTTAACGCCTCCCAATTAAAATAGGGCATGCCAATCGACCCTGGATTGATGATTTGTTGCCCTTGACTTCCATAACGAAGCAACTGCTTGTGAACATGACCATAAACTGCCACGTCCGTTTCCGCATCTAGCAGTTGGTCAAATTTATCTGTATCATTCCCAACCAGTAGGTCCCCACCATAGTTCTTATTTGGCAAATTATGAGAGATAGAAAAGCGCAATCCGTCAATTTCTTTCTTTTCCAGCAAAGGCAAGCTTCGTAGCCAGACAATCGTTGCAGGATCCATTTGCTCCATCAAAAACTGGGTCATGCGCATTGACTGGATTTCTTTCGGATGTTCCAAACCATATTCGCCATCCAATGCCTCAAGGACACGATCATCCCAATTGCCTCGAACACTAGCTGTGATAGGAAGGTCCTTTAGCAGGGCGACCAAGTCATTTGCGCCGGGACCGGGAAGAAAAATATCTCCCAGAAGCCAGTATTCACTGACTCCTTGATTTTTAGCATCTGCAATCACTGCTTCTAGCGCCGTCGCATTGCCATGAATATCTGATAAAATTGCGATTTTATGGTTCATGATGGTCTCCTTCTGTTTGGTAATCTACTCTCTTTTCCGCCACTTGAGGCAAGGCTTCTGCCTCCTGCGGGTTCAACTTTCTCTGCACAGCCTCTGCAACCGCTCTAGGTACTCCAACTTCGACAATCTCATCCACACTGGCTTCCTTGATTTTGGTCAAAGACTTGAAATGCTTCATGAGATTCTGCTTGCGTTTAGGTCCCAGACCGTCAATTCCATCCAGTTGTGATGAAAAAGAATTTTTGGAGCGCAGTTGACGGTGGAACGTAATAGCAAAGCGGTGGACCTCATCTTGGATACGTTGGAGCAGGAAAAATTCCTGAGAATTGCGAGATAACCCCACCACCTCAAGCGGATCTCCAAAGAGCAATTCATGGGTTTGGTGCTTGTCATTCTTTTGCAGACCTGCAATGGGGATATCCAAGCCCAGTTCTTCTTGGATGACCTGCTTGGCGATATTGACTTGACCTTGTCCCCCATCGATGACAATCAAATCTGGAGGAGTCAAACCGTCACGCTGTACTCGACCATAGCGCCTGCGAATGACTTCTCGCATACTGGCATAGTCGTCTGGCCCGACGACAGTCTTGATTTTATACTTACGGTAATCCTTCTTACTAGGTTTTCCGTTGACAAAGACCACCATGGCTGAAACAGGACTAGTTCCCATGATGTTGGAGTTATCGAAGGACTCGATGCGAACTGGGGTGGGAATTTGGAGCAAGCGTCCTAGATTTTCAATAGCCCCCTGGGTCTTTTCAACAGATTTCTCCAGCAGGTTGAATTTCTGCTCTAGGCTGACTCGAGCATTCTTTATAGCCAAATTGACCAGTTGCTTTTTCTCTCCACGCTGAGGCTTAAGAATCTTGGTGTCTACCAAAGCCTTGACAGCTTCTTCGTCAATATCCTGCGGAATCAGTACCTCATTGGGAACTAGATGAGATTTTTCTTGATAGAATTGTCCTACATAGGTCAAGAAGTCCTCATCCGGATCGTTGTAGTAGGGAAAAAGATTGACATCGCGCTCGATAAGCTTGCCCTGACGAACAAAGAAAACCTGAACACACATCCAGCCCTTATCCACATAATAGCCAAAAACGTCACGATTTTGGAGATCCTTAGCCATGACCCGTTGCTTGGTTCGAAGCGTTCCAATAGCCTGAATCAGGTCACGGTATTCCGCTGCACGTTCAAATTCCATAGTCTGGGTTGCCGCTGCCATTTTGTCCTTTAGGTCATCAATGATTTTGTCATCTTGCCCTTTCAGAAAATCAGAAACCTCCTGAGCCATAGACTTGAAATAGTCCTCATCCTTCTTACAGATCGTGTGGGCCATACATTGGCCGATATGGTAGTAAAAACAGACCTTAGACGGCGGATTGGTACACTTACGAAAAGGGAAAATCCGATCCAGTAGTCGCTTGATTTCATTGGCTGCCCCCACATCTGGATAAGGTCCAAAGTAGAGACCTCCGTCCTTTTTGACCTGTCGGGTGATAACCAAACGAGGATAGCGTTCATTGGTGATTTTGATGAAAGGATAGGACTTATCATCCTTGAGCATGATATTGTACTTGGGCTTGTTTTCCTTAATCAGATTGATTTCAAGGAGAAGTGCCTCAATATTGGACTCCGTAACGATAAATTCAAAATCCACAATTTCAGACACCAATGCCTCTGTCTTGGTATCATGACTTCCACGGAAATAAGATCTCACGCGGTTACGCAGATTTTTAGCCTTTCCTACATAGATAATGGTGCCGTTTTTATCCTTGTGAATGTAGCAACCAGGGCTGGTCGGCAAGAGCTCTAGTTTTGATTTAATCAAGTTATTCATAGTTCCATTATAGCAAAAAAGTAGGGAAAGATAACCTCCCTACTCATTGGTCTCATATAATTTCCGAAGTCTTTCAACATCCTCTTCCTGGATACCATAAAAGGAACCTGCAGGTTGCATCACAGACTTCTCATCTGTATGGTCCAAGCCAATTGCATGCCCCAACTCATGTTCTGCCGTATGGACAAGGCGCTCATAGGAATAGCCATAGTTAGGATTGGACAAATAATAATGATTCAGGCGCACCGTTACAGACAAGAATTGCCCTGTTAAGAGATTGGTCTGACTTTCCGCCTCTCCTGCCACAGGAGTGTTTCCGTCATTCATCTCCGTAGCCATAATATCCGCCTTACTGGACTCCGTCACGAGTTCAAAGTTAAAAGCACCTGTTTGATTCCAATTCTGGATTGCTTCTAAATAAGCTTCTTGAAAGCGTGAATCCATCTGGGGATCCAAGTAAATACGAGAAGAGGCCTGTGGCCACCTTCCTTCAGAGTGTTGATGACTATCTGTCTGGCTTAACTTAGGCAGTTGCCCTGTTCTTTCCCATTGGTCGATACTTTGTTGACCAATTTTTACTGACCGTTCTGCTTGCTTCAGCGCCCCTTGAAAATCCCCGTTCAGATACCAGAGAAATCCAAAAGCAAGAGTACATAAAAGCAAAACAATCCAAACCAGACGCCAAAACAAACGCCAAATAAAATAAAAGAAAGCCCCTATCAAACGAAAAAGCCAACGCATATCTCTCCACCTTTCTAGCAAATACAGTCTATTTTACTAAAACAAGCTGAAAGAAAGCTAAATACTGGCTTTTTCATCTTAACGTCCTACTATTTTTTTGAATAACTGAATAGCTTTGTATTTTAAAGGCGATGGATGATAACGGAAAGTTCCTGCTTTACGTACAATATAGCCATTAAAATTTTGTTTAAAACGCAAAACACCATCACTACCATCAAAAATCCCTTGAATGCCTAGGAAGTTGTATTTAGGTATTCCACGTTTTATGCTTTCCAACATAACATATTTTTGAAGCAGTGCAGGGGCATAAAACTTATTAAACTCAGTGTAAGAACCACTAAAGAGATAAGTCGTTTCCTGAGGCATATAAACAAATAAACTCCCGGCTAAAACAATATCTTCTTCTCCATATTTTTCAATCAAGTCTCGCGCTTCTGCTTTTCGAACTTCAAACGTTTCAAATTGACTAGAATATTCTCTCAGTTGATTTTGTTTTTTCTCAGAATGAGGATTTTTACTCAAATCAAGTCGCAACTTGTCCAAGATTTCTTCTAGTTTACTTTGTTCACCTTGCAATTTGCTCATATAGTCCGAAACATTCAAGGTTGCTATGAGAAACTCCGCTTGTTCTCCAAATGAATCATAAAAGTGCTCATAATATTCTAAACTTTTATCACTGTATTCTCTACGTTCAGAGGTTTCTTTTGTTATATTCTTAAAAATCGATAGTTCTTCACGTTGTAACTTTTTCAACCGAATGCCAAACGTTTCAGCCTTTTTCACCAAGGGTTTACCCTTTTTACTAAAACTTTTAAGCAAATTCTTTTCAGTTAATTCAGTCAAATCTTTATAGTATAACCAATCTGGTTCTCCACCTGGATAACCTCTTGTCAAGCCATCAAATTGATAACCTAAATCAGTTAAACCTTGAATGGTACTTTTTTTCTCAGCATCTATTGGATTACCTTGGCTATCAAAAGTTTGATAAGTTTCATAAGGTTTTACAAGCAACTCTAATACACCATTTTGCTTGGCATATTCTTTTAACTCCGCATAAAAAACTGGAAGAGCATCGTGTTGGGTATAAATCGGCCCCGAATTGATCTCCATATGCAGACCACCCAGCATGGGCAAGCTATAAACCAGAGCTGCAACTTGAATTTCTTCTGCTTGTTTCAAAGCAAGATAAACAATTCGAGCTCCTCTTTTTTCTAACAAGTCCCCCATCTGGACCGATTGCATAAAAGAACGAGAAGAAACCTGATCAGAATAATCCTGAAACTCTTCTTTCGTGAGTGTAATTAGTGCCATATACTTACTTTCTATGTTTTTTTCTTAATGTTTTACGGAAATCAAGAGCAAGTCTTAACAGAGGATAGAGAGGATGGGTAGGCATTGTAAATTCACCCAAGTATTCTTCGATCGTTGGATTAAAATTAGCTTTAAAACGATAGAGTCCACCATCTAAAGCATTCTCGACGCCTCCTAAATTTTGCCATAAAATGCCACGTTCAAAGGAATATCGAGCTGTCTCATACCAAGTCAAAATAGGAGCTTTATAACGTCTAAAATCTTCATCCATTCCTGCGTATAGATTGACAGAAGTTTGTCCGAATTCTAAAGTCAAGGTAGCCGCTAAAGGAACTCTTGCTTGACCTGCATCCATATATTCCTGCAGGAAAGTCAATTCCTCTAACAAACGTTCTTTTTCCTTCTTCTGCGCTTCTACTTTTGAAGTTCGAGTCGACTCAGTAAAGGTCTCTTCCAAGGCTCTGTTTTTCGCTAACTGTTCTTCTAATTCTTGCGAACGTTTAGAAACATCCAAGGTTGCCAAGGTGATATAGGCCTTGTCCTTAAAATTATCTAATAACTTTTTATAATAGGCTTCATTCCTCAAATGAATCTCTTTCCGCTTCTCGGTTTTTTTCATCAAAAAGGAAAAAGACTCCAATAATTCAGTTCCACCAAATTGAATCTCTACCCCCTTATTCCGTGCTGTTCGAATAGCCTGTTTTGTTGACTTGGAGAGTTTATCTTCTTCAAAATTTTCCTTGTATATTTTCGCCTGAATACGAGGTTGAATGGTGTCTCCCATTTCCTCTGTTTTTCCTGACCACCTTACTCCCATTTGTTGCAAGCTATCAATAATAGCCAGATTTTCAGGAAATTCTGTTTTTTCCTGATTAATTAAACTTTGAGACAGGCAAATACTTGGATCAAAAGTCACAAAAATAGCTCTCTTACTGCGAGCATAAGACTTAATAGACTGCAGGACAAACTTTAAAAGTTCTGCATCCCTGTAATCCAATATAGGACCTCTTGGAATATAAAACATTTTATACCCCAAAGGTAGAGACTTTATGAGAATACTAGCCACAGCCAGTAACTTCCCCTCTTCATAGACACCAAGCCTCTCATGATTCCAATCAGATTTCACTTTTTCCCAAGCACTACTTTGTAATACATTAGCTAATTCATGGTCTTTGACAAACTGATCATATTCTAATGCGGGAATGCCAATTTGATAACGGTACATTTCCTACTCTCTTTCCTCCAGTATCTTATTACTATTCTACTACTTTCGTTTGAAAAGTCTAGTGAAAACATATTTTATTTTAATTCTACTCCCCCTATGCTGAAATTCAAACTAAGTCAATCTCTCTTCTAATTTAAAATCAATCGGTAGGGTTGCTAAGAACCGTTCCAATTGTTTTTCCCAGTAATACCATTCGTGTGTTCCAGCGCTATGACTATAGGTCACATCAAATCCAAGTTTTTTGAGATTTTTCACTGCGAGATTATTGGCTTCGTACAAGAAATCCTGCTCGCCACACCAAGCCCAAAGCTTGGTATTTTTATCCGATTTTTTAGCCAGACTTTCAAGAGAATAGGGGCTAGCTGTCCAATCTTTAATCTCCCCAAACACACCTCTCCAATAAGCTGGTGTTCCCAGATTTTGGCTTTCAGGAGAAAAATCTTGAAAACTAAGGGCGCCTGAAAAGCTAGCTGCACGAGAGAAACGATTTGTAGCAAGAGCCAGTTTAAAACAGCCGTAACCTCCCATAGAGAGACCAGCGAGAAAGGTCTTTTCACGCTTGCTAGTCATGTTAGGGAAAAAGCGTTTCAAAACCTGTGGCAATTCCTCTGCTAGAGCTGTGTAATAGTCAAAACCATACTGGGTATCAGTGTACCAACCGTTGCTGGTATTGGGCATGACGACTATGAGATTAGTCCCCCGAAGCAAGCGTTCTACATTGGTCCGCTTGAGCCAACTATTATGATTACCAGACATCCCGTGCAAGAGGTACAAGACGGGAACATCTTTACACTCTGGTTCTTCCACTCGATTGGCATCGGGATAGAGGACATTCACTCCCCACTCCATATCCAAGACTTGTGAGTAATACTCAATTTTCATTACTGCCATGATTTGCTCCTTCTATTTTCCGATAAGAAAAAGCCGAAATTCGACTTTCTCTCTGTTTATTTCAACGATTATTTTGCTTCCATGACTACTGGTAAAATAGCTGGACGACGCTTAGTCTGGTCAAAGAGATACTTGGTCAGATTATCACGAACCTTCCCTTTGAGATCTGCCCAGTCAAAGTCATCTCCTTGAAGATAGTCTTCTACCGTCTGGTTAATCAATTCTGAACTTTCACGGAGAATATCACGGCTCTTCTTGAGATAAACAAATCCGCGCGTATGAACACGAGCCTTGGCCACAATTTTCTTCTCACGACGGTTAACGGTAATTGCTACGATGAAAATGCCATCTTCTGACAAGACCTTACGGTCACGAAGAACCACATTTCCAACATCACCGATGGCATTCCCGTCAATCAAGACATCGCCTGCTGAAACCGCTCCAGCTGGGACAAAGTCTCCATTCTCATAAGCCATGCTTGTTCCCTTTTTAGGGATGAAAATGCGTTCTGGCAACATTCCAACTGCCATAGCAGCCTTAGCATGAGCATCCAACTCACGATATTCCCCTTGAATTGGGAAGAGATACTTGGGTTGCAAGAGATTGATCATCAACTGCAAATCACGCGCATTTCCGTGCCCTGACACACGCAAGCTTTGAGTGATCAGTTTGACAACCCCACCAGCTTGGTAAATCATGTTTTCCACACGCGCAACGACCGCTTCCTTGGCGATAGACGGAGTGGTTACGATATAGACCAAATCACCGTCCTTGATTTCCACATAACGGTGGCGACCAATCGACATCTTGCGAAGACCATTGATAGGCTCACCCATACGACCTGTCTCAAGGATAATCAACTCATGGTCTTCAAAGCGAGACATATCCTTTGGCTTAATCAAAAGACTTTCGTTAGCTAAAGACAATTTCTTGAGGCGAATAGCAGTGCGGACGATATTTTCAATATCAAATCCTGTCAAGACCACACGACGGCCTGTTGCATCCGCAGCGTCAAACACCTGCTGAATACGAGAGAGGTTGCTAGCTACTGCTGCAACGATAATACGTCCATCCCAATCAGAAATGGTTTGAGTGATTTCGTCCCCAACCTCACTTTCGCTAGCCACTTGGATATTACTGTCCGCATTGGCTGAATCGCTAAGAAGAGCCAGAACTCCATCACGACCGATTTCTGCCAAACGAGCGAAGTCTGTCGCATAGGATTCACTAGCTGTCTGGTCAAATTTGAAGTCACCTGTATAAACGATACTACCTTCAGCTGTCTTCAAGACAACACCCAAACTTTCTGGGATAGAGTGGGTCGTACGGAAGAAGGAAACTACAGTCCCTCCAAAATCAATCTCCGTATCCTCATCAATGACATGAAAATCATTGAATTTCTTAACTGCGTCATTTCCTTTGACAAAGAGCTTGGCCAACTCAATAGTCAACTCAGAACCAAATACAGGTACCTTAGCTTCAGCCAAGAGATAAGGCAGCGCGCCGATGGCATCGGCATGTCCGTGGGTCAAGAAAACCCCAGCGATACGGTCGCTATTTTCAAAAAGGTAGTCCATATTGGGAATGACCACATCCACCCCTAGTTGTTCATTTTCAGGATATTTTAGACCTGCATCCAAAACGAAAATAGACCCATCGATTTCAGCGATATACATATTTTTCCCATTTTCACGTACACCACCAAGTGTTGTTAAACTGATATTACTCATTTTTCCTCCGAAAGCTTAATTTATTTTGATTATAGGGTTACTTGCCCTTTTATTCTAAAAGCACTACTTTTAGCCGAATCTTTTCCTACCATTATACCATTTTTTTGATGATTTTCAAAATGAAGATTTGTTTTCAAAAAAGAGCTGGTTTCCCAACTCTTTCCTATCTGCTATTCTTTTTCCATTAAAAAGTCATAAATTTCTTGCACAGTACCCAGCGCCATCATTTCTTGGTCTTTGACGGTTTGTTTGAGATTTTGGTAAATTTGACTTTCTCCGATTTCCCGCTTTGGCGCCTCTTTATTGACCGTCATGACACCATCTTTGATCATCACAAAGCCTAGTTCTTCAAACACTTGAATCATCTTGACCAGCAAGATTTGTTGGATATTGAGATAAGTCGCTAAATCCTTGAGCTTATAGCGAATATCAAACTCTGGAAACTGGTAGATGGTCTTGTACAATTTAGCAAACTGCTCTCTAGTCCCATAGCCTGTTAGATAATAGGCCTTGTAAATGTCATTTTTGAAATAGACAGCAGAGAAATTCTGTTCCTGAAAAATGGTCTTCAGCTGAGTAATATCTTCAGGAATGGTTTGTACGACAACAGCTTCACTATCCGCCAGATTTGGCAATTCCCCAGCAAAATCCAAGACTGGAACCCCTTCTGGCAAGACTGCATTTTTTCCACGAATGTTAAAAAGTTGAACACCCTCCACACGTGCATCCACCATCATCAACTGGAGGGCAGTTTGACCATTCCATTGATTGACAGACAATTTGACTGCCAGCTCTAGATTCTTGGTTTGAGAAAACTCTGTCGCCCATCTGCCTTGACCGAAGGCTACCACTTCAAAACTCGCTTCCCCCTTAGAGATTTTCAGCTTGAGATGGGCATTGCCTGCCCCCATGGTACGGGCACTTTCAACCTGAAAATCCTTAATATAAAAGACTGGTTTCTGATTGTCCATTCCAAAGGGAGCTAAACGTTCAAAATTCTTGACTGTTTCAAGACTCAAAGTCTCCAAATCCAGCTCTTCATCTAAGTTTAACTTATTCTTGCCACTAACATCTGCACCTTTTTCACGGACATAATCTTCCAAGACCTGAGATAAATCTGAAAGTTTCTCAACTTCCAGCGTCATACCCGCTGCACCAGCATGGCCGCCAAAGGCTATAAAGAGGTCACGATGGGGATCCAGGGCTTCAAAAATATCGACCGCTTCCACACTACGAGCACTACCCTTGGCACGACCGTCTTCTATATTAAGAACGATGACTGTCTGTCCCAATTCTTCCAACAAACGACCAGCCACGATACCTAGAACCCCAGGATTCCAGCCTTCCTTGGCCAAGACCTGAACCTTCTTCTCAGGATCCACCATGTTCTTGGCTTCTTCATAGATTGACTGGACGATTTCCTTGCGCTCTTCGTTTTTCTGATGAATCATAAGGGCAATCTCATGCGCTTCCTCGTCGTCAAATCCAGTCAACAAATCAATGGCAGGATTGGGATCATCCAAGCGGCCCAAGGCATTCAAACGAGGGGCAATCTGGAAACCAACTGTCTCTTCTGTCACCTCGTTAGCAGCAATGCCAGCCATGCCCAGCATTTCTTGTAGACCAATGCGCTGAGTGTGCCCCAACATTTCCAGACCATATTGAACCAAGATACGATTTTCATCCGTCAGACTCACCATATCTGCAATGGTACCGATAGCGACCAAGTCAAGCAGTTCCACTTGAACTTCCTCTAAAAGGGCGCAAGCCAGCTTGAAGGCCACTCCGCAACCAGCCAAATATTTGAAAGGATAGTCCGCATCTGGATGCTCAGGATGAACGATAGCATAGGCATCGGGCAGGGTTTCAGGCATGGAATGGTGGTCAGTCACAATGACATCTACTCCCATAGACTGGGCCAATTCGATGGCCTCATGACCAGCAACCCCATTATCCACTGTCACTATCAAGGAAATTCCCTCTTGCTCGATAAAGTATTTATAAACACTAGCATTAGGTCCATAGCCATCAGTGAAACGATTGGGCAGGTAAACACGGCACTCGGCACCAAGCTGTTCCAAACTTTCCTTCACAATCGAAGCCGAGGTCATACCATCCGCATCGTAGTCTCCATAAACGAGAATATTTTCCCCTTCTTCGATGGCCTGACGAATCCGAGCCACTGCCTTGTCCATATCATGGAGCAGATAAGGGTCATGCAAGTCCTCCAAAGAAGGTTCTAAAAACTTCTTCAGGCTTTCTTGGTCCTGAATCCCCCTCTCAAATAATAAGCGAGCCACCTCAGGACCCAGTCCAGCCTTCTTGGCTATCTTTGTAAAATCCGCATCTTCAACCTGCGGGGCAAACTGCCATTCATAAGTAGGTGTTATCAAAAAGACATCCACTCTTTCTAAGAATTCTATTGCTTCATTATAACATGATTTAGGCTTTTTCTCTATCCAGATTGCTTTTTTATAAAATTTTAGTGAATTTTTTCAGATATGATTTGACAAGGCCATTCTTTTGGTGTAGAATCGTGTTATAAAATCTAACACAAAGGAGATTCCATATGGCTTTAGTAGAATTTGAACACGTCGAAAAATATTACGGAGACTACCACGCACTCCGCGACATCAATCTCCGTTTTGAAAAAGGACAAGTCGTTGTCCTACTCGGACCATCTGGTTCTGGGAAATCCACTCTTATCCGTACCATCAATGGTTTGGAGGCTGTCGACAAGGGAAGTCTTCTAGTCAATGGCCACCAAGTTGCTGGTGCCAGCCAGAAAGATTTGGTTCCTCTTCGCAAGGAAGTCGGCATGGTTTTCCAGCATTTTAACCTTTACCCTCACAAAACAGTGTTAGAAAACGTAACACTCGCACCCATAAAAGTTCTAGGAATTGATAAAAAAGAAGCTGAAAAAACAGCCCAAAAATATCTAGAATTTGTAAATATGTGGGACAAAAAAGATTCTTATCCAGCCATGCTATCCGGTGGACAAAAACAACGAATTGCCATCGCACGTGGACTCGCTATGCATCCGGAACTCCTCCTCTTTGATGAGCCAACATCTGCTCTTGATCCTGAAACCATCGGCGATGTTCTGGCAGTTATGCAAAAATTGGCCCACGATGGTATGAATATGATTGTCGTGACCCATGAAATGGGCTTCGCCCGTGAAGTTGCTGACCGCATCATCTTTATGGCTGACGGAGAAGTTTTGGTAGATACAACCGATGTCGATGACTTTTTCGACAATCCAAGCGAACCTCGTGCCCAACAATTTCTCAGCAAAATCATCAACCATGAAAGTGACAAAGTCAAATAAGGAGGCGCCTATGAAAAAGAAATTCTTTTTATCAGCATTATTGATTAGCCTTTTCGGCCTTGCTGCTACAAAACCAGTTCAGGCTGATACCAGTGTTGCAGACATTCAAAAGAGAGGCGAGCTGGTTGTCGGTGTCAAACAAGACGTTCCCAATTTTGGCTACAAGGATCCCAAGACAGGGACCTATTCTGGTATCGAAACTGACCTGGCCAAGATGGTAGCTGATGAGCTCAAGGTCAAGGTTCGCTATGTACCTGTTACAGCGCAAACTCGTGGACCCCTTCTAGACAATGAACAAGTCGATATGGATATCGCGACCTTTACCATCACAGACGAACGCAAAAAACTCTACAACTTTACCAGTCCCTACTACACAGACGCATCTGGCTTTTTGGTCAATAAATCTGCCAAAATCAAAAAGATTGAGGATCTAAATGGTAAAACCATCGGGGTTGCCCAAGGTTCCATTACCCAACGCCTAATTACCGAACTGGGTAAAAAGAAAGGTCTGAAGTTTAAATTCGTCGAACTTGGTTCCTACCCAGAATTGATTACTTCCCTGCATGCTCATCGTATCGATGCCTTTTCCGTTGACCGCTCGATTCTATCTGGCTACACTAGTAAACGGACAGCTCTACTAGATGATAGTTTCAAGCCATCTGACTACGGTATCGTCACCAAAAAATCAAATACCGAGCTCAACGACTATCTTGATAACTTGGTCACCAAATGGAGCAAGGATGGCAGTTTGCAAAAACTTTATGACCGTTACAAGCTGAAACCATCTAGCCATACCGCAGATTAAGGAGGACACCCCATGACAGATTTATCATCTTGGACAGCCTATTTTCAGGATTTTGGACAAATTTTCAATGGTTTCCTCTTCACCCTTGCCCTAGCGATTGGATCCTTTATCCTAGCCATGGTTTTGGGCATCTTCTTTGGAGCCATGTCAACCAGCAAACGTCCAATTTTGCGAATCTTAGCTCGCATATTTGTGGAATTTTACCAAAACACTCCCCTCTTGGTGCAGTTTGTTATCGTTTTTTATGGCCTACCTCTTATCAGTGATCATATCATCATGATTCCGATTTATTGGACAGCTGTTCTCTGCGTCGGACTTTATCACGGCGCCTATATCGCTGAGGTGATTCGCTCAGGTATTCAGTCGATTCCTAGTGGTCAGATGGAGGCCGCCTTGTCGCAAGGTTTTACCTATATCAGTGCCATGCGCTTGATTATCTTGCCTCAGGCTTTCCGAATCATTCTCCCTCCTTTGACCAACCAAATCGTCAACCTCATCAAGAATACCTCTACAGTTGCTATCATCTCTGGAGTGGACTTGATGTTTGTGACCAAGTCTTGGTCAGCACTTAACGGAAATTACATCCCAGCCTTTTTAGGTGCTGCCCTACTCTACTTTGCCCTTTGCTTCCCTGTTGCCCAGTTTGGTCGCAAGATGGAGCAAGCCAACAAAAAAGCCTATTCACTTTAGGAGGTTACTATGGAATCCATTTTAGAAGTTTTGACCCCAGATAATCTAGTCTTTATCTTTAAAGGATTTGGCTTGACCCTCTATATTTCTCTGATTGCCATCGTCCTCTCTACCCTTATCGGAACGGTGCTAGCCGTCATGAGAAATGGGAAAAATCCTATCTTGCGCATCATTTCCAGCATTTACATCGAATTTGTGCGTAACGTTCCCAACCTCCTCTGGATTTTCACTATCTTTTTAGTGTTCAAGATGAAGTCCACTCCAGCAGGTATTACAGCCTTTACCCTCTTTACCTCAGCGGCCTTGGCTGAGATTATCCGAGGCGGTCTCAATGCTGTGGATAAGGGGCAGTACGAAGCAGGAATGTCACAAGGATTCACCTCAGCCCAAATCCTCTACCACATCATTCTTCCACAAGCTATTCGTAAAATGTTGCCAGCCATCATTTCTCAGTTTGTAACCGTGATTAAGGATACCAGTCTTCTCTACTCTGTTATCGCCCTACAAGAGCTCTTTGGAGCCAGCCAAATTCTCATGGGCCGTTATTTCGAACCAGAGCAGGTCTTCAGTCTTTATATCCTGATTGCCCTCATCTACTTCAGCTTTAACCTAGCCATTTCTAGCCTATCTCATATGCTAGCAAAACGTTGGCAACAAGCTGCAGAATAATAAATTAGCTCTCCAAGTACATGGAGAGTTTTTTCTACGCAATCTCAAAAAACACTGCCAGATTTCTAGCAGTGTTTTGAGTTTCATTTATCTTAGTAGACTGTTTTTTCAGTTTCTACATCGAAGAAGTGTGCTTTGTTCAAGTCAAATCCAAGTTCAACTGTTGCACCTGTTTGCAAGTAGTCACGAGCATCAACTTTGGCAACAAATTCATCTTTACCAACTTGGCAGTAAAGGTGAGATTCTGAACCAAGCAATTCTGATACAGAGATAGTAGCTTTGACAACTGATTCTGGGAATGTTTCAAGGAAAGCAGGTTCTGCATTCACGTCTTCTGGACGGATACCGAAGATCAATTCTTTACCTTCGTAGCCTTTTTCACGAAGAACTTTCAAAGCACCTTCTGGAACTTTCAAACGGAAACCGTCAGAAACAATTTCGCTACCAACCAATTTCACGTTGATGAAGTTCATAGCTGGGCTTCCGATGAATCCTGCTACGAATTTGTTAACTGGGTTTTTGTAAACTTCTTGAGGAGTACCGATTTGTTCCACACGTCCGATAGTACCTGTACCAGCAGGGTTCTTAGTTGCTGACATGATAACGATACGGTCTGCAAGTGTCATCGCTTCTGTTTGGTCGTGAGTTACATAGATAGTTGTAGCTCCGATACGGCGGTGGATTTTCGCAATTTCAGCACGCATTGATACACGAAGTTTTGCATCCAAGTTTGACAAAGGTTCATCCATCAAGAACACTTTTGCATCACGGACAATGGCACGACCCATGGCAACACGTTGACGTTGACCACCTGAAAGGTCAGCTGGTTTACGTTCCAAGAATTCTTTCAATCCAAGGATTTCAGCTGCTTCTTGCACACGTTTATCGATATCTTCCTTGCTGTATTTACGCAATTTCAAACCGAAAGCCATGTTGTCATAAACAGTCATGTGTGGGTAAAGAGCGTAGTTTTGGAATACCATGGCGATGTCACGGTCTTTTGGGGCTACGTCGTTGACAACCACGCCATCGATAGATGCAGTACCTTCTGTGATGTCTTCAAGACCGGCAATCATACGAAGAGTAGTTGATTTACCACATCCTGAAGGACCTACGAAAACGATAAATTCTTTGTCTTTGATGTCCAAGTTGAAGTCTTCAACTGAATAATGTTCGCTGTTTGGATATTTTTTGTAAATATTTTTAAGATTCAATTCTACCATGAGGTGAACTCCTTTTGTCTTTTGATAGTTTTATTATAGATGAAAACGCTTTACATTTCTATGGCAAGGTGACCAAAAAAATAATAAAGTTCTGTGCAACTTGCACAAAACTTTAGAGAATATCTGGTAAAATCAATTGATAACACAGGGTAAGATCTGTCAATTCCTTCAATTGTAGCCCTGTCAATTCTTCCCATTTATCAATCTTGTATTGGAGAGAATTGCGGTGCAGATAGAGTTGCTGGGCTGTTTTTGTTAGAACAGCACTATTTTCCCAAAGAGAAAGAATGATTTCCTGAATCTGATCTTGATCCAAAATCATCTGGTGTAGACATTCCTTGATTGCCTTCAAGTCCACGAGTCTTTCTCCCATACTCCAAAGATAGAGCTGAGAAAAAGCATGAACACCTTGGTGACCCTGACGCCACCAAATCTTAAATAAATCCCGCTCCGTTTTAATCAAGTCTGATAGGGCTTGATGGCCTGTCTGAGACCAAACCTGACCTAACATGATTGACAGACGAAGACCAAAGTCATACTCAACTGCTTCAATCGTATCAGATAAGATTGAACGAACAGAGGAATACTTATCTTGTTGAAGCACAAAAACATAATCCTGAGCTCCGACCTGAAGCACTGTCTGACAGTTAGGAAATAGAGTCCGCATCATATCCAGCCAAGAAGCTAGATTTTCCTGCTGAAAATAGGAAAGATGACAATAAACCAACTGAATCTTTTTAAAAGTTTTCGGCGCCTGTCCCTTCCCCTCAATCAAAAAAGAATACCAAGGATTGAGCGAACGAGCCTGCTCCTGCTGGGTCAAAAGGGCAACCAACTGCTTTTCACGCTCACTGAGACCAGCTTCCTCCAGCAAAATCCACTGCTGAGAAGCTAAAGGAAGAGTAAGATATCCCTCTTTCTCAACAGGTTGGTCTAAAATCTGAGCCTCAGGAAACCAGTCTTGTAATTCCTTTGCAATCATATCCTAGCCCTCCACTTTTTGGATGCACCAAGAAATCAAGCTCTCAAGACGTTCCAGATTTTCAGTCATATGGAGATAGCCCATCACGGCTTCAAAACCTGTGGACATACGGTAAGTCACCACATCAGCATTTTTAGCCTTTGTGTGGCTATTGGTATTGCGACCACGTTTGTAGATTTCCTCTTCTTTTTCCGTCAGAACTTGCTCCTCCAACATGAGGGCAATCAGGCGAGCCTGAGCCTTGGCAGACACATACTTGGTCGCTTCTTGGTGGAGTTTATTGGGTTTGGTCATGCCTTTAAGAATGAGGTGACGACGAATATACATAGAATACACCGCATCTCCTTCAAAGGCTAGCGCAATCCCGTTAATGAGATTGACATCAATCACGTGTCCACCTCACTCCATCTTTGGTGTCAAGGAGCTTAATTCCTTGAGCCGCCAATTGGCCACGGATTTGGTCTGCTGTCGCGAAGTCACGATTGGCACGCGCCTCTTGTCGTTTTTGAATCAAGGCTTCGATTTCTGCATCCAAAACTTCCTCAACAAAGACAATTCCAAAGACTTCTAACATATCCGCAAGAGCTTCCTTAGCACTTGCATCATAGTTGCCAGAGTTGATCCACTTGGCCATTTGAAAGACTACTGTGATACCGTTAGCTGAGTTAAAATCCTCATCCATAGCTGCTACAAACTTGTCTTTAAAGTCCTGTAACTCTTGAACATCTACAGTTTCAGTAAATGGTTGCTCATAGGTGTTTTTCAGATACTTGAGATTTGTCTCAGCGTCTCGCACTGCCTTTTCCGTAAAGTTGATAGGCTTACGATAATGTTGAGTGGCAAAGAAGAAACGAAGTACTTGCCCATCAAGAGTTTTAAGGGCATCGTGTACGGTGATAAAATTCCCCAAAGACTTAGACATTTTGACATTGTCGATATTGACAAAACCATTATGCATCCAGTAATTGGCAAAAGTCTTGCCTGTTTTGGCTTCTGACTGGGCAATTTCATTGGTATGGTGCGGAAACTCAAGGTCGGCTCCACCACCGTGGATATCAATAGTATCGCCTAAAATTTCTGTCGACATGACTGAACACTCGATATGCCAGCCTGGACGACCAGGTCCCCAAGGACTGTCCCAAGAAATCTCGCCTGATTTGGCAGTTTTCCATAGGGCAAAGTCTACCGGATTTTCCTTGCGAGCCGTTTCTTCATCGGTACGACCTGAAGCACCTAGCTCCAAGTCTTCCAAGGTTTTATTGGCCAACTTGGCATAGTTGTGAGATTTTTCCACACGGAAATAGACATCTCCTTGACTCTCGTAGGCAAAGCCTTTTCCAATCAAGTCTTCCACAAAGCGGATAATGTCAGTCATAAACTCCACCACACGCGGATGGCGAGTCGCAGGTTTGACACCCAAGGCCGTCACATCCTCACGAAAGGCAGCGATGTACTTGTCCGCAACCTCCTGAGGCGTGATCCCTTCTTCCTTGGCACGGTTGATAATCTTATCATCCACATCCGTAAAATTGGAAATATAGGCAACCTCGTAGCCACGGTATTCGAAATAACGACGAATGGTATCAAAAGCTACCGTCGAACGGGCATTCCCCACGTGGATATAGTTGTACACAGTTGGCCCACAGACATACATCTTCACCTTACCGTCCTCGATTGGAACAAATTCTCGCAAATCACGAGACATGGTGTCATAGATTTTAATCATAAAATAATAGTCAGGAAAGCTAAAATCCAAGAACAGTTAGTTTCATTACTAAGAGTTCAATTAAATTTCAGTCCGAATATCTCTAGACTTCGGAATCCCTTGCTCCTTTCTCATTCAGATAAACCACCTGCGTCTGTTTGACAAAGCCGATTTTTTCATACAAATGTTTGGCACCTACGTTGCTATCCTCTACTGCAATCTGAAATTCCTTATCATTTTGCTCAATCAGTTGGTTGACTAGATATTTTGCTAAATAGCTTCCATAGCCTTTTCCACGTTCAGGTTCCGATATTGCTAAACCATAGAAGTAATTCGTATTAGTCGATAAATCTACCGTGCAAGTCCCAATAACCTGACCGTCTTTTAATAAAATATATAAGCGACTTTCTGGATCCTTCAGAGCTTCAGCGACATATCTATCCACAACTTGTCTCGATTCATGCTCTTCTGAGAATGCCTGAAATTTTAATTGGCTAATTTGATCCTGATACGAACTATCTGCTAACAAAACTTCAAGATTGGAAAGCTTTACTAACGGATATGGTCTTCTATCCTTACCCAACCAAGTTTCTGTCTCTTCATCCTCGACCAATCCCCAGTTACTGACAAAATCAGGATGACGCTCTAGAAAAATACGTTCTGTCTGAAAAGTGACTGAATGAATAGGAAAAGCATCCGTTTCTTTCTCAAAACTAGTAAACAAAGCACGCGCAATTCCCTGACGACGATAATCTGGATGAACCAGTATCGTCACTTCCACATCTTGGTCATCAGCATAGACAGTTAAGAAACCAACAAGTTCGCCTTTTTCATAATAAAGGAAAAAGGCGGGCATGTTTGGGTCAAAATTAAGCATGTTAGAGAGATAGGGATCACGATAAGTTCCATCATAGCCTTGGCAACAGTTAATTAGGTTTTTCGCCTCAGATAACTCCTCTTGGCTTAACTTGTTTCTTGCTTGAATCATATAAGTATCCTCTACAGCCCAGACGATCTGTGACTGGCTTCTTTAGCCTGCTCGAGTTTATTGACGTAATACTCTCGTTTTTCTTCGACTTCGTGAATGACAGGTTCATCTTTCTTTCCATGAACACGAACAATCTTGGCAGGAATACCAACAACCGTCACATCACTAGGTACGTCTGCAACGACAACTGCTGCTGCACCGACCTTGGCATTTTCACCAATTTCCACAGGCCCGATAACTTGGGCATGGGCTGATATGAGAGCACCTTTACGCACGGTTGGATGACGTTTGCCAACATCCTTTCCAGTCCCACCGAGAGTCACTCCGTGATAGAGAAGAACGCCTTTTTCAACAATCGCCGTTTCTCCAATCACCAAGCCTGAACCGTGGTCGATAAAAACACCTGAGTCTATCTGAGCACCTGGATGAATCTCAATCTGAGTCCAAAAGCGCCAAAACTGACTGTGCATACGAGCTAAGAGCTTAAAGTCATGCTTCCATAGAAAATGTGAGAGACGGTGGGCCGCCAAGGCCTTGACACCTGGATAAGTCAGCAAAACCTCCAAAGTGGTGCGGGCCGCTGGATCATTTTCTTTTACGATATCAATGGTTTCGCGCCACCATCCCATACATTTCTCCTCTCTTATTCTGAATCTTTTGGTGTTTCTGTAAATTCTTTCTTAGGTTTGTGGTCCTTGTGATGACGTGGGCGATGAAGACGCTCTGATTTTTCACCTTTTTCATCACGTTCAGGTTTTGGCGGACGAGGTAGAAGAGCCTTCATAGAAGCATCCACACGTCCTTTTTCATCAATCTTGATAACCTTAACATCAACTTCATCCCCGATTGCTACCAAGTCTTCGACATTATTGGTACGAGTCCAAGCCATCTCAGAGATATGAACAAGGGCATCTGTCTTATCAAAGAGGTTAACAAAGGCACCAAATTTCTCGATACGAACGACTTTAGCACGGTAAACTTCATCCACCTTAGCCTCACGAACCAAACCAGCAATGATTTCTTTGGCACGGTTGATGGCATCTTGGTCGCTAGAGTAGATAGACACATTTCCTTCTTCGTCGATATCAATCTTAACGCCTGTTTCGGCGATAATCTTGTCGATGGTTTCTCCACCCTTACCGATGACAATCTTGATCTTGTCGACATCAATCTTGATGGTATCAATTTTCGGTGCAGTTGGAGCCAATTCTGGACGAACTTCTGGAATGGTTGCTTCAATCACATCAAGGATTTCAAAACGCGCTTTCTTGGCTTGAGCAAGAGCCTCAGTCAAGATTTCTGCAGTAATCCCTTGGATCTTGATATCCATTTGAAGGGCTGTAATCCCGTCACGAGTACCAGCAACCTTAAAGTCCATGTCTCCAAAGTGGTCTTCCAAACCTTGAATATCTGTCAAGACTGTATAGTTGTTTCCATCTGAGATGAGACCCATGGCAATCCCTGCTACTGGCGCCTTGATTGGCACCCCACCAGCCATAAGGGCAAGCGTTCCCGCACAGATAGAAGCTTGAGATGAAGAACCATTTGATTCCAAGACCTCAGCCACCAAGCGGATAGCATATGGGAATTCTTCCAAACTTGGCAAGACTTGAGCAAGGGCACGTTCACCAAGAGCACCGTGACCGATTTCACGACGACCTGGTGCACCATAACGACCAGTTTCCCCTACAGAGTATTGTGGGAAGTTATAGTGGTGCATAAAGCGTTTCTTGTACTCTGGATCCAAACCATCGATGATTTGAGTTTCCCCCATCGGAGCCAAGGTCAAGACTGAAAGAGCCTGAGTTTGTCCACGAGTGAAGAGGCCTGAACCGTGAACACGAGGAAGGAAGTCAACAACCGCATCCAAAGGACGGATTTCATCGACCTTACGACCATCAGGACGTACCTTATCTTCTGTGATCAAGCGGCGCACTTCAGCATGTTCCATTTGTTCCAGGATTTCAGCCACATCACGCATGATACGGTCAAATTCTTCGTAGTCTGCATATTTTTCTTCGTAAACGGCAGTAACTTGGTCCTTAACTGCTTGAGTTGCAGCTTCACGAGCCAATTTCTCTTCTACTTGAACCGCTTTTTGGAGGTCGCTGTTGTAGGCTGCAATGATTTCAGCCTGCAATTCAGCGTCCACATGAAGCAATTCTACTTCTGCTTTTTCTTTCCCGACAGCAGCAACGATTTCTTCTTGGAAGGCAATCAATTCTTTGACTGCTTCATGCCCTTTAAGGAGAGCCTCCAACATGATTTCTTCTGACAATTCTTTAGCACCAGACTCTACCATGTTGATGGCGTGTTTGGTACCAGCTACTGTCAATTCAAGGAGCGATTGCTCTGCTTGTTCTTGACTAGGGTTAATGATGATTTGGCCATCTACATAGCCCACGTGTACCCCAGCGATTGGTCCGTCAAATGGAATATCTGAAATAGAAAGCGCCAAGGATGAACCAAACATTGCTGCCATTGGAGCAGATGCATTTTCATCATAAGAAAGCACGGTGTTGATAACTTGGACTTCATTACGGAAACCTTCCGCAAACATAGGGCGGATTGGACGGTCAATCAAACGTGCTGTCAAGGTCGCATCTGTTGAAGGACGTCCTTCACGTTTCATAAAGCCACCAGGAAATTTCCCAGCTGCATACATTTTTTCTTCGTAGTTGACTTGAAGAGGGAAGAAATCCCCAGTTGCCATTTTCTTAGACATCACGGCAGCAGTCAAGACAGTTGACTCACCATAACGCACGACAACTGCGCCATTTGCTTGCTTAGCAACCTGACCAGTCTCTACAATTAACTCACGACCCGCAAAAGTCGTTTGAAACACTTGTTTTGTCATTTTAATCCCCTTTGGATTGATGAAATTATACGCCTTGCCTACAAAAATCAAGATACTAAGCCGTCAAGCAACTCAAAGGAAAATAGGAAATCGAACGACGGAGCGACTGCTCCTAGGCAGATTTATCTTTTTCCACAGAGTTGTAGGCGTGTTCAATTCTCAAGATACAAATCATTAGAAAGGTTTGATACTAAAGCATCTAATCCTTTCACGCTAATCGCTATCAGGCGATTAGCTAAATGCTTTACTAACTCTCTCGTCAAATAATATCGATTTGACTCGTTCGTGTCGCTCTTTCCTACCGTTAGTTATTAGAAAGATTTGATACTAAAGCATCTAATCCTTTCACGCTAATCGCTATCAGGCAATTAGCTAAATGCTTTACTAACTCTCTCGTCAAATAACATCGATTTGACTCGTTCGTATCGCTCAAACTAAATACTGAAAAGAACAAATTATGAAAAAATTTCTATCATAAAATTGAGAATCGACAAAGCCTTTAAAACTTTAATACCCTCATCTTTGTATCAAGTACGTACAGAGTCTATTTTATCATATTTTTCTTAAAAAGTGCGGCCTTTACCATTAAAAAGGAACCATTCCCCTCACCTGAGAAGAATGGTTTGCTTTTTATTATCCTAGAAACTGGTGATTAAACAAGGCATGTGTTGCTTGGTGGATGTATTTTGCTGTTTCTGCATTGTTCATAGTGTAGAGATGCACACCGGCAACATCCTGAGTTACCAAGTCCACGATTTGGTCCACTGCATAGGCAAGTCCTGCTGCTCTGAGCGACTCAGGGTCATGCTCATACTTGTCTAAGATGGCTTTAAATTTGCGTGGAAGATGGATATTCTCACAAGTCTTCAAGAGGCGGAGAGCCTGATTCCGATTCAGAATTGGCATAATCCCTGCATGAATGGGAACATCAATCCCAGCCAAGATGCACTTGTCTTGGAAATCATAGAAGCGCTCATTGTCAAAGAAAAGCTGAGTTACAAGGCTCGAACAACCTGCATCTACTTTCTTCTTAAGATTTTGAATATCTGTAATCTGATTTGGTGAATCTGGATGGCCTTCTGGATAACAAGCACCAACAATATCAAAGTGAGGGGCTTGTTCCTTGATGAACTCGATCAAGTCAGTTGCGTAGCGGAAATCCTTTTGCGGCTCCACATCTGGAATAATATCCCCACGAAGAGCCAAGATTTTCTGCACCCCAACCTTGTCCAAGTCAGCAATCGTTTCAGCAACCTTATCCTTAGTCAAATAGATAGCTGGCAAGTGGGCAATAGTCGGAATCGCCAAGTCATTTTGGATAAAGTCGGCCAAACGGACCGTTGTTTCCTTGATATTAAATTTATTATTGCTGGCAGTCACACTGATAAAGTGGGGAGCCAACTCCTGCATATCTTGAAGAGCAGAAATAATTTTATCATTACCCACGGCTGGGTTGGGAGGGAACACTTCAAATGAGAGTGACGGTGTTTGGCGTGACATAGTCTTTATCCTTTTCTAGTTGATTTTTTCGTTAGCTGGACTCCTAGAATCCGAGTGAAACAGGCAGATTGACCAAACAGCGCTTCTAGAGAAATCCTATCTTACAATTTCTCACGCGCAGCTTTCGCTGCTTCAACAAGGCGGATCAAGCTTTCTTTTGTTTCTGGGATACCACGTGTTTTCAAACCACAGTCAGGGTTGATCCAAACTTTCTTGCTTGGCACTTTAGCAAGGATGGCTTCGATTGTGTGGTCGATTTCGCCTTCATTTGGCACACGAGGTGAGTGGATATCGTAAACCCCAGGTCCCACTTCTGTTTGGAAGTTTTTCGCTTTGAGTTCGTCCAAGATTTCAAGGTTTGAACGGCTAGCCTCAAATGAGATAACGTCCGCATCCAAGTTATCGATAGCTGGGATGATATCTGTAAATTCTGAGTAACACATGTGAGTGTGGATTTGTGTGTCTGGCGCTACTGTTGAGTGTACCAAGCGGAAGGCAGGAATTGCCCAGTCAAGGTAGTCTTCGTACCAGTCGCTACGACGGAGTGGCAATTTCTCACGAAGAGCAGCCTCGTCGATTTGGATGATTTTCACACCAGCAGCTTCAAGGTCAAGCACTTCATCCTTGATGGCAAGGGCGATTTGAAGAGTAGAATCCTTGATAGAGATGTCTTCACGTGGGAATGACCAGTTGAGGATGGTAACAGGTCCAGTCAACATACCTTTAACAGGTTTGTTTGTACGGCTTTGTGCATAGCTAGACCATTTAACAGTGATAGGGTTAAGACGAGTTACATCACCCCAGATGATTGGTGGTTTCACCCCACGCATACCGTATGATTGTACCCAACCATTTTTAGAGAAGAGGTATCCTGACAAGTTTTGTCCGAAGTACTCAACCATGTCATTACGCTCAAATTCACCGTGAACAAGGACATCAAAGTCGATATCTTCTTGCCATTTGATCCATTCGTCAATTGTTTCAGCAAGGAAAGCATCGTACTCTTCTTGAGACAATTCACCTTTACGGTAAGCCAAACGTTTCGCACGAACTTCTTTTGTTTGAGGGAATGAACCGATAGTTGTTGTTGGAAGAGCTGGAAGTTTGAAAGCTTCTTCTTGGATAGCTTCACGTTCTGCAAAGGCTGGCAAACGAGTGTAGTCTGCGTCTGTCAAGCCAGCGATACGCGCACGAAGTTCCCCATTTTCACCCACACGCTCAGTCGCAAAGAGTTCTTTGTTAGCTGCAAGTGCTTCTTCACCTTGACCATTGCGGATAGCATCCAAATCACGAATCTCATCCAATTTTTCAACTGCAAAGGCAAAGTGGTTCAAGATAGCTGGTTCAAATTCTTCATTAGCAGTTGTAAATGGCACATGAAGAAGTGAGCATGAGCTTGTCAAAACAATGTTTTCAGCTGGGATTTGCTCAAGAACGGCCAAGCTCTTTTCGTAGTTGTTGCGCCAGATGTTTTTACCATTGACAATACCTGCATAAAGAGTCTTGTCAGCTGGGAAACCACCTTTAACCAATTCAAGAGTTTTCTTACCTTCAACGAAGTCAAGACCGATAGCATCTACTGGCAAGTTTACAAGGTCAGCGTAAACGTCACGAACATCTCCGAAGTAAGTTTGAAGCAAGACTTCAAGACCTTTTTTGTCAGCCAAAAGCTTGTTGTAGAGGTTCAAGAAGAGAGCTTTTTCTTCAGATGTCAAATCTTTTACAAGAGCAGCTTCGTCGAGTTGGATACGAGTCGCACCAAGTTCAGCCAATTTAGCAAAAACGTCTTGGTAAGCAGCCACTAAGCTGTCTACGAAGTCTTCTGCTTTCACGCCTTCTTCAAAGTCTGACAATTGAAGGAAAGTGAATGGACCTACAAGAACTGGACGAGTGTTCAATCCAAGTTCTTTGGCTTCTTGGAACTCATCAAAGATTTTGTGACCTGCAAGTTTGACTTGAGTGTCTTTTTCAAATTTAGGAACGATGTAGTGGTAGTTGGTGTTGAACCATTTCTTCATTGGAAGGGCGCGAACGTCTCCTTTTTCTCCTTGGTAACCACGACCCAAAGCGAAGTAGCGCTCAAGGTCAGACAAGTCCAAGTTTTGAACTGAAGCAGGTACCACGTTGAAAAGGAAAGCTGCATCTAGGAAGTTGTCATAGTGAGAAAAGTCATTTGATGGGATTTCAGTGATGCCTTTTTCTTTGACAATGTTCCAGTGTTTAGCACGCAAGTCTTTTGCGGCTGCAAGGAGTTCTTCTTCTGAGATTTCTTTTCTAAAGTATTTTTCAGTTGTAAATTTTAATTCGCGGAATTCGCCCAAACGAGGGAAACCGATGATTGTAGTTGACATGATGTGTCCTCCAAAATTTGTTGTTGAAACTATCTTAACAGAAAAGAAATCATCTGTATAATTGTAAAAAATTAGGCTTTGATATAGTTTGAAACTATATCTCTGTTTTAAACAAAGGAAAAAGACCTGAGACAAATGCCTCAAATCCTTTGTGTAGCTTGTTTTATAGCTCAATTTCAGTTAGAATACTCAAACGCGTTATTAGTAATTCTTATAAGTGACTATGGCTTGTTATTAGAAAAGACTATAGGTTGATTTTTCTTTTGTAATTCTGATATTTCCCTGAAAAGTGCGGATGGGAGGTAAAATTATCCAGTGGATGATTTTAGCCAACCAAGTAATTTCATCCCTATCAACTCTTTCTCTGTTCAAGTGGGACAACTGCTAGTGTCTTTCCTAGACTTTCTAAGACTTTTAAGACTGTGTCCAACTGAGGGCTTGTCTTGCCTGTTTCCATCCTAGCTATGACAGGCTGTCTTACTCCACTAAGTTCTTCCAGCTTTTTCTGACTGATGCCTTGCTCATGCATAGCCTCAATCAGCTCACTCATAATAGCCACTCGCATATCACTTTCAAGGATTTCCTCCTTGCTAAAGAGCTCAGTTCTGATATCTTTCCAATTACTCCCAATAGCACTATTCTTCATCACTTACCCCTCTTTCTTTTAGAGCTATATATTTTTTGAAAAAATGAGCGAATTATGAGCGGAATATGAGCGAATAAATAGTGTTTTTTGCAGTTCCTGATTTTTCTAATAAACCTTGATTTACGAATATTTGGAGATAACGACGCATGGTTGCCGCACTCAAACCTGTTAGTTCTTGTGCAACTGCAGTTGTTATCTGATAATTCTCTACAAGATAAGACTCTAACCCATCCGCCCCACACGAACATTTCCATCCCCAAAAGGGGGAATAATTTCTAACTCAAAATGTACAATAAACCGTTCATCTCTTTAGTCTATTTCTAAATCATGTTGCCCAGCTAATAAGAGATTTTCAAAAAATCGCTCCAAATATTCTGTTTTTTTCTGGAGTAGCTTCGCATTATCTAGAACAAGAGCATCTCGAAAATACTTTGCATTTTCTTGGAAGGGTTTATTGTCTACTTGAAATCCCATAGTTCTAAGATACTTAATTAAAAATACTGTTATGGTTCGAGTATTTCCTTCTCCAAAAGGATGAATTTGCCAAATACCTGAAATGAAAGTCTTGATATGTTTTACTACTTCGATATCGGATTTTCCTCGATAGTCAAATTGACTTTCCTGCTGAAAATCATAGATCAAACTATCTGCTATCGTGCGAAAATCATCATAAATGACACTGTCTCCATTTAAAACAGCCTCACTTTTTGTAATGTTGTAAGAGCGGTATTCTCCCAAGGGAATGCCATGTGGTAAGAGACTAAAGAAAAGCTCTCTATGAATCAATTTCAATGTTGTTGGAGCAAATTTAAAGGCATTAGAGGACAAGAGTTCCACAATTCTCATGGCAACAAGGTCTGCTTCTCTTGTGCTATCATCCGTCTCTTGGTGATAAGCCGTTACTTGATCATAAACTTCTTGATAAGTCAACTTTCCTTGAGAATTTTGCTGTGCGAGCTCTCTCATATACGACGATGGCTCTAGATTATCTACCTTTTGTAAACCAAATCCCGTTTCCCATAGGTCTAATTTGGTCTGATAAGAGAGTCTGGGATTATCAATTTCATAAGTCGGTGTCATGGTTTTCCTTTCTAAACAAAGCTTCAAGTAGACTCTTTATATTCTACCACATTAGACTAGTTAGATTTTCCTGTAATTTGTCGTTTCTTACAAAACTAGCTCTTGGTTTTTAAATAAAAGACTGTATCAGGAATTTATTACTCGGAGTCTTAGACAAGCTCATTTTTTCTTTACAATCTCTGCTACTTTTACATCACCCTTTAAACTCTTTCAAAAACTTTTTGAGTTCAGCATCGGCTTCTGGTGTGGTTCCGTGTAGTTGACCGAGCATTTCGAGTAGGGAAGCTGTTTGGTTTTGGATTGCCTCATTTGTCGTGTTAATCTTGCTAACGATGTCTGTCAGTGGCTCGACTTCTTCTTCCTCAAAGGTATCTACATAGCGAGGGATATTGAGGTTATAGTCATTTTCGACGATTTCTTCATAGCTTGCCAGATGGGCAAACTTGTCAATCTCCTCATGTGACTTGTAGGCTTCCAAAATCTTCTCGATATGAGCATCCGTCATGATATTCTGGTTTTTCCCCTTATCAAACTCCTTAGAGGCATCGATAAAGTAGACATCACGGTTGGTGCGGTTCTTTTTGAGAATGATGACCGTAGTCGGAATGCTGGTGTTAAAGAAGATATTAGCAGGTAGACCGATAACCGTATCAATGGCACCTTCTTCTAACAAGGCCTTGCGAATGGTTCCTTCCGCATTTCCACGGAAAAGAACACCGTGAGGAAGGACGATAGCC
Organism: Streptococcus mitis; assembly: GCF_002860865.1. GTDB lineage: Bacteria > Bacillota > Bacilli > Lactobacillales > Streptococcaceae > Streptococcus > Streptococcus mitis_AT. Next base: position 65,249 of record NZ_PKIE01000001.1, on the reverse strand, counting down.
ATAACCCCATTATCCTGCTTGAGGTGGTAGTAACCATGCAAGAGAAAGGCAAAGTCAGCCTTGGACTGAGGAGCAAGTTTTCCAAAAGGAGAGAAACGAGGATCATTCAGGAAGCCAGAGCTTGCTGACCACTTGGCAGAGTAAGGTGGGTTCATGAGAACACCGTCAAAGTTAGTCGGTTCTTGAGTCGGCCAGTCTTCATCTAGTGTATCAGCATTATGGAGGAATTGATTCTCAACAGGAACACCGTGTAGAATCATGTTCATCCGAGCCAAATTATAGGTTGAGGTATTGAGTTCCTGACCAAAGTAGACCACTGTCTGCGGTTTATGAGAGTATTTCTTGGCATTGAGCAAGAGAGAGCCAGACCCCATAGTCGCATCATAGATGGTAAAACCTAGCTGATCCTCACGACCCAAAAAGGCAATCTGAGTCATGAGTTTGGCAACAGGCTGAGGTGTATAGAACTCACCAGCCTTCTTACCCGAGTCAGTCGCAAACTGACCGATTAGATACTCATAAGCATCCCCCAGCATATCACCAGCATGACCAGCCACATCTAGCACAGCCAACTCCTTCATGACTGCCGCCACCGTTTGGTTTTGCTTTTGCGGAGTCGCCCCTAACTTTTTAGAATAGAGGTCAATATCTTCAAAGAGATTTTCATAGAGTTCATCACTCTGCTCAATATCACGAAAACCTTGAGCCAAATCTTCCAACTGGAAAGTCCCCTCATTGACACGTGCTACAAGAGCCGTAAATGTCAACTCAGGCTTGATACTATAGTTGAGTTCGTCCTTCATCACTGCAAGAAGATCCTCGTGGGTGTCCGCATCCTCATAGTAGTCACGATAGACCTCAAGGGCAGCCTCTAGACTCTCACTCCCCTCCTCCATAGTCTCCGCCACGAAAAAGAGCATCTTATCTGACAGATACTTGTAAAAGACCATACCCAAGAGATAGGACTTGTAGTCATTAGCATCCATCTTAGAGCGGAGAACATCCGCTGAGTTCCACAGGGCTTGGTAGAGCGACTGGGAAGTTTGTGTTGTTTCCATAATGTTTCTTTCTAAGTTTTACAATTATTTTTTTAAACAAGCAATCATTTATAACAAATCACTTCATTTTCAATCGTTCGAATCAAATCTAAAGGAATAGAAGAGACTGGAAGTTGATAAACAATATTTTTTCGAGGGTTATAAAATCCAAGATTTTCGATAGAAAGGAAGTCAGGATCAAAGGAATGTAAGCCCATGATATAGTATACAAGGACTTGTAGTGTATGGTCTTTATTAGGAGCTGTTTTAGTCACCTTAAAATCCCACAGTGTATCCTTGGTCAGAAAATCTCCATCACCCTTATCAATCGTATCTGTATATCCTCCAAGAAAATGAAAGCCATCTTTTACCAAAGGACCATAGAGATTAAAGAAACAAAGACTTCGCTCCACCATGATACAAATATTCTCTATCGTTTCGGCGTCCACTGAAATTTCCTCAAATGGCTTATAATACTTAATCCCCGCACGAAAAACGACATCAAAAGAAACCAAACGACACGCACTTTCTATTGATAAATCGTCCAATCCTGTCACCAAATCGAGCAGTGCTTCTGCTAGGTCTCCCATGCCCACCATCTGAGCTCCCAAGAGAGATATTCTGAAAGCATCACTGGCTTCTGCCCCTTTCATAAAACGGGTCAAGTAGTCCACACAAATCCCCACTAAACTAGGAGATACAGACTCTACAGGATTCAGAACTCTGTGATCTTCGAACCGCTCTGCTGAAAATAACTTGATGGGCAAGTAGCCACCTCGAGGTTGATTAATTTCTTTTATACGTTGTGTTACAGATACCATGGCAACTCCTTTTAGCTTTTAATCTTCGAATTTGAACCCTTCTTCTTTAAGTTTGTTTAATCTGTTCTTATTACTTTCTTTTAAGAAAATCATATCTGCTTCGTCAGCATAAGTGTCAAAATCTTTTACAAAAATATATTCTTTATTTTTAGAATCATACCCAGGTTTATTCGGATCTTTATTACTTATAAATCCAAATTCTAGCCAAAAACGGAGGAACTCTTCTGTACTTAGTTTATTTATAGCTTCCCAGATAGTATTGCTCCAATCCAAAAATTGAAGTACTTTATCTAGTTCATACAAGTGCATCATTATTATTATATATTTCCACCTGTATGACGAGAATTCTTTATTGTAAGGACTTAATCCTATATCAAGACCTACCATATCTTGATACCTAAAAATTTTATGTTTGAAAATAAAATAGAATATCTCGCTTACATCTGTTTTACCTAAAACTTTCATTAAAAATAAATAAGTATTTTCAACTAATTCTGTATTAACATCTTGAGTCCCTATCCTATACTCAGGAATTTTAGTCTTAACCTTCTTCTGTAAAATAAGATTTATTAACAAGTTATCTTCACTGTGAGTAGATAATTTTAAAGCATTTGAAAACAATAAATCTTGTTGTTGATTAGTTAGTTTTTCGTATTCTCCATTGATAAAATCTAGGAAATCATTCTGTGAAAGTAAAATTTCATTAGAAAGTTGTTGTCCATCATTAATAATCTTAATCAATTCATCAGTGCGTCTATTTGATGGTACTTCATTTATAAGGTATCCTTCCCTATTTGAAACATAACAACTAGGATATAAATCATTTTTTTTAAATAAAATATTATGAAGTTCTTCAATTAATAATTGTTTATTCGAATCTATTTCAATAGAACCTTTACCTGTCTTTAGACTTTCATAAAATTTTGGATAATATAGAAAAAGATACAAAACAACTAGTTGTTGCTCAATTTGAACATATTTCACTTTATTACGTCCAATCAATTCCAGATTAACATAATCATTAAAGCGTTCTCTGTCTCGTAAATTTTTTCCATCTTTTATGAACACATCTTTAAACACATCAGAAAGCTTTATTTCTAATCTATTTTCCAATTGCTCGAAATAATCACTCCATATTTTTGTGGGATGGAGAACAAATGGAAGTTCAATTCGTCGATCTATAATTTTTGAGAGATAATTACTATTATTTCGATGAATTATATCGATATCTCCAACGAAAATAATCGGAAGTTTTCCATTAAGTAAGCTGAAAAGTTTATAACTAGCTTCCTGCTGTTCTTCAGTCATTCTATCAAAATCATCAACAACTAAGACTTTCTTCCTACATGAAAGATAATTTTTAGTCAACAACCAACTATAAATTCCATCTGATTTTATTTTCAAAAACTGATGGATTGCAACTATTAAAGCAATTACTCCTGCAAACAAAACAACCCAATTAGGTACAAGAACACTTAGACCCAAATCAACTACATTAGTCATTAGGATTGATAATGCAATGCATAGAATCACAACTAATCTAAGTCCCCAATAAACATATGGATGTAACTTAGCAAAAACTGTCTCTAGAGTTGACCGACTATCATTTAATCTCCAAAAATCAATGGTTACTAATTTAACTTGTTTCGTATCGTCAACTTCTTTAAGAAAAGTAGACTTACCTGACCCCCAAGTACCATTTAGAAAATAAGTCTTATTCTCGTTTAACAAATTTGCAAAATTTTGCGCAGCAGTTAAAATTTCAATTTTATCTAGTTCTATAAAATTTTTCTCCGCCATATCTCACCTAAATCTTCTCATCTACAATTTATGATTCAAATTTTTGTTGAATATTTTCAACTTTGTCTCTAATTAACTCATCAGTATTGCTACCGAGTTGTTCAATTATATACTGGTAAAACTTTTTAATATCTTGGTCATTCAAAATATGTAATACCTGTGTATTTTCCACTGCAATTTCTAAGAGATCTTCTATTTCTTCTGGTTTCCAACTAGTATATTTTGATAATTTCTCGATAATAGCATGAGTACTTTTGAAACTAGCACTACTTTCCAAAGAGTTAATCAAGTCTATTTTCTCCTGTTCTTCTCTTGGTTTTTCTTGTTCGATAGCTTCCTTCTGATTAATATATTTTTTCTTGTACAATTTTTCGTTGTACACAGTTTTATCAATGATCAATTTCACAAGTTCATCAAGCTCGCTACCTTCCGAATAATCTGCAGGGGCAAAATAAGAAATACGATTATCCCTCATCATTTTATAGACTTTATTTTTCGCCTTCACTTTATCTTTTTCATCTGGATTAAAAACACCTATAGAATATCCGCCTTGAGAATTTACCAATTTCATACAAGGAATATCCGTATCGCTGTCCCCTAGATAAACCATATTCCGAAATGGAACTCTGATTTCGTCAGGTGCGAAAGAATCATTAACCGCTTCATCATTAACATCAAGGACACCCTTTGAGATACGAAAAAGAAACTGTGTTTTATTAGTATAATTCACTACTTGAGCAGGCCAGACAGCAACTCCATCATCATCAAAATAGAAAGAAGTTGCGTACAATTCTTTAAACTCTTTTGCAATTGAAGTTCCTTCTATCATCTCTTTTAAACCTGAAGATATAATATAATGCTCGACAATGATTCCTTTATCAGCTCCGTAGTCTCTTATGCGTTTAAACCAATCCTCTACTCCTGGAAAAAGTGCAACCTGAGATCCATACTCAGCTAACTTCTCTTTTGTAAAAACAATTTGCCCACGTGCTTTTTTCTTCATTGTATACATATAAGCAAGGTTTTTATCCATATTGTTTGCTGCGGCACGACTATTTGATTCCTTCCAGAAATCACCAATCATATCGCTACCTTCTGGTTGTACTGTTTGGATATATCCTTGAGCCTGCATATCATCTGGAGAAAGTGTCTTATCAAAATCATAGCATAGCGCAATAACAGGTCTATCTGTTTTCTTTTCACGGTTAAAAGTTGTATCTGGCATAATTCGCTCCTTTCAGTTAAATAAAAAATATTAAATAAACATATCCTGCAAGAGTTTCTTTTTGAGTGTTTCCAATTGAGAAAGTTTTTCTTGGTAAGAATTGATGAGGTTATCGAGATTATAGAAATAGGCACCGATGGCTTGCTGTTCAGGAAGTGATGGAAATTTTGAAACAACTTTTTCAATGGTTTTCTTTGATAAACTTGGTACACCAGTAGATTCATCAAACTTTTTCCAACGAACTTTTTGAAAAATTAAGAAAAGATAATATAAATCATAGCCTACTTTACATGTCACATAAAATAAAGTATCTACAGTCCAAAAAGGTGCTGATAATAAATATGGTTTATCTATAGTTCCTTTTCTTCCAATACCTATAGCATCCTCATCAGATAATTTATCATTTACAGAAAGCATGTAACCACCCGTGCCATATACAGGAATGTCCCCATCCTTTAAATGTTTATAATCTCTACCAGAATTAATATTACAAACCTCTGACAAATTCTTCCTTTTCCACTCACCTTCAAATCCATCCAAACGAATCTCAGGAACTGTCTGTCCATCTTTTGGAAACATCTTAGAGAGCATGGTCGCCTTGAGAGATTGGTAGTTGGCGAGATTGTCCTTGTAGCTAGCCAGAAGGTCGTCGAGGGTGCGGAATAGGGAGCCGATGGCGGATTGTTCTTCAATTTCAGGATAATACACTTTATAGTTCCCAAGTTGTGGAGCTGTCAATTGAGGAACACCCGTAGATTCATTTAAAATTCTCATAGAATTAATCTGATTTTCAAGATAATCAACATCAATTTTTTCCGATTGAAGAGTCAAGAGTCTAACAATTGGAGTAAAATTTTCATGTCTTGCTACTGCATATCCAACATCTCCACGACCCGTAACAGTCACTGCAGGAGCTTTCACTTTATAATCTTCATAAAATCCAACGATTCCTTTGTTTGTCAAAGCATTTGCAATAACAGGATATTTTCCACTTTCCTTCAATTTTACTTTATCTACATCACCACCAGCAGATATTTTGACTATATCTGCAATTCTATTTTCTGTCCAAGAACCTTGATAGGAATAGAATCTTATTTTAGGAATATCTTGCTTTATCATATTTTTATCTAACCTTCATCAAGCTTTTTTTAATAAAATTAATCTTCAAAATGAATTTCTCCCTCAGCAACATTATAAATATCAATCATTTCCTGAACGTCAATTCTATTCACAAGCCAACCACGCATAGAACATTGACTAATGAAATCAGAAATCCTATTTATCCCTTTCATTTCTTTAAGTGTTACAACTATTCCAAACCTAAGTTCTCTACCATCACCATTGTTAAGTCGTTCCTTAGTTTTAAGACTAAACCCCCACAAACCATCACCATATGCCTTCTTAGCTCGCCCATTTGGTTTAACGTACTCTATAATTGATTTGATATTATCCCATTTTCTATACAATCCTCTAGCATCTGTTTCAGAAAGAGACACATTATCATTTTGTTTATTATCATTCACAGTAATTATTTTCTGTCCATTAAGTCTACCAAAATAAATATCTAATTCTGTATTTGTATAATCAACTCCTTGATTCCTAGAACACTTGGGAAAATAACACAACGTTGCTTTAGCAATGTAAGGGTGCTTATCATCAACAACAGGCACTGGAAGATTATAATTGTATGTATCAAACATGATTGATTCTCCAGATATAACAAACTTAATCTCATCATCTTGGGAGTTAAGCACATTTTCGATTTTTTGAGGTACTACACCATACCCGATTAAATTCATAGAACTATTTGCTTTTGACCATGATATTGCAGAATCAATAATTAAAGCTTTCGCTACCTCCCTACTTAACCCTATCTTATGGATTAAATATGCTATTTTTCTAGTAATCCAAGGTGCTGCAAAAGATGTTCCTGCTACAAAATATTCTCCTGTAGGCATACAAACTCTTATTTTGTTTTTCCCATCCCCTCCAAAATAAGAAATATCAGGTTTATTAAAGAAGGACAACACTTTACCTTCTCTAGAGTATGTCGCTGGTTTATTATCCTTATCAACGGCATTCACAACTAGAGAATTTATCGAATCTGCTGGTGCCCCTATTTTCATTCTAGCTTTATCACTCACTCTTTTATTTGTTCCTGCTATCACAAATATAACATCAAATTCATATTGTATTTTATCTAACAAAGCAGCTTCTGGAGAAATGAAATTTTTTTGAATTTCTAATGCTGACCCTAATGATAAATTCCATACCTTAATATCTCTATTCTCTGCTACTATTTCTTTAATTGACTTAAGTATAGAAAATGAACTAAACTTGCTACCCCTTGCAACTCCAAAATGTTTAACTCTAAAACGACCACAACCATCATCTAATTCTGGATTAATTGAAGCACCGTCAACAATTAACGAAGATACAGCTGTACCGTGTTCATAATCAGTTGGATTAATTGGAATATCGGCATTTACCTTATCTTGAAATGTCACCCATTCAGAAAAATAAACACTACTATCAAACATAGTATCAATAACTCCGACTACCGGTTCATCTGCAGGTGAAGGAATTGTCATTCTATGCCCGCTATCAAAAATTTCAAAATTCTGAGTATCCAATTTCGATAAATCTGTAGTAGCCATAGAAATCAGATAAGGAGCCTTTTCATTTAAGATTTCTAACTGATCCGGAGTCAATAATATCGTTGTCTCATCAATCACTCTGTAATCAGGAACATTTAAACCAACCCTCTTTAATAATTCACTTGTAGGTACTTTGGTATCAAAGATACTAATAATTGATGTTCTTAGTTCATCAAGTTCATTTTTGGGTATTGCAAAATTTTCAATCGAACTAATGTCTACAATAGCTTGTAAAAATTTTGTTCTAGCAATTATTCCTGGTTCATAATTATCTGTCCTGTCACTAATCGAATTTAATTTTTCTGTAGAAATTTCTCCATTGAAATCTTTAATAAGTAATGATGCAACTATATTCAAAGTATTAATCGATTCATCCAAAACATCTAAATCTACGTAATAAGTAATAACATGTTGCTTCTCTGTAGAAGTTTTATCAATAAATTTGGCTCCAACAACGCAATCATTTGGTTGAATTCTACTATTTTTTTTAAATAGTTCTCTCATTCTTCTACTTTTTGCAACAACATCTACATAAGTTACTGAAATTAAAGCTCCTTCAAAATATGAGATATTTGACCAATATTCTTTAAGTTCTTCGAGCTCTTTTTTTAATTTTAATATTTTTTTTTCACTTACAATTTGATTAGCCAACAACTTTGGAGAACCTGGTCGACCACTACTTGATTTTTGCTCAAAACGCCCCTTTAATTGCAATAATTCATTCATTCTTTAACATCCTTTTAACTCTCTTGAAACCTGACTTTTTGAAATACCTTTCAAAATCTCTATTTCACGTACTGTGAAACCAAGCTCTTTTAATTCTTCAATTGAAACTTCATCTATAGATTTATATGCATTTGTAAAGATTCGCCTCAAATAATCGTATTTATCAGTTAAACTGCTAAAAGCTACTGCACTCTTTAAAATATTCTTTAGTTCACCTGGATAAGGAATAGGTTTCATCAGAGAGATAATCTTTCTCAATAATTTACTATTTTTCCCAGATTGTTTAAAATCTTTTAAAATATCACTCATTAAAATATTTGAAATATCTAATAAATCATCTTGATTATAATTATTAAAATTAATTACTGCATCAAAACGTCTTATTAAAGCTTTATCAAAAACATCAAACAGATTAGTCGTAGCAATTAAAACAACCTCATTATTTAGTGAGTCTATTCCCTTTAATATAGCAGAAGTTGCTCTTCCCATTTCTCTCAAGTCATTGGTATCTAATCTATTTAAAGCAATAGCATCTATTTCATCAAACAATATAACTACTCTGTTAGGTTTAGAAAAACTATTTATTTCCTTAAAGAGTGAAGCAATATTCTTTGACGTTTGTCCTAATTTACTATCAACTATTGCTTCAAAATCTACAATATAAAGTTCTCGTTCCAATAGGCGAGTTATTTGTTTTGTTGTCTCTGTCTTCCCAGTCCCTGGTGCCCCTTCAAAGAGAAACTTATTTACTCCAATATTCCTCCGAACAGCATTCACTATCCCAATCACATCTTTTGAGATAGGTTCTGGCAAAGGCAATGATTCTAAGTTCAGCAGTGAAACCTTCCTCAACGATTCAATATCTTCTTTATTCATTTGTGGAACAAAAGTATTAGCATCTGATAGCAATGCCATTATATATTCAGCTAACTGATAGTCTCCACTTTTATCAAATGATTTTGCTATTTCATACGCTTCAGTCCTGAATCCAGACTCATTCTTCTCTGTAAAATACCTAATTAAGTTAATCACTTGCTTTTTTTTCATTGCTAGACCTCCATTTTAAATACTAAACTAAGTATAACACCATGGGACAAAAATGTCAATTTAGGGACAGATAAACAAAAATAACAGGCATTGTACTTTACTAGACAACACCTGTTATTTTATTACTTGGAGAACTTAAATTGGTTCTCCACCTCTAATTTTGCTTTCACCCATTCCGCTTTCATATAACAAGAAAATTCATCAGAAACTATATTCAGCATAGCTTTATATTGTTCAGGAACATCATATCTTTGCAATTCCTGAAAACTTGGTACAAACTCCGAAAAAGTGATATCTCCATAGGAATACTCTAATTTTTCTTCCAGAAAATTAACTAATTCATTAAATATACTTACAATCTCAAAGTTTCTTCCATCACTGTCTTTTTTGGGGAAATAAGAAATTAATTGATAATAACTTGACCACAAATTTCCTCTCAACATATTAAAATTTTTATCAAAATTTTCTTCATTATCACATACTCTTAAAAACAATAACTCATTATGAAACTCTGTACTTAATTTAATAAAATTCGAGTAGATTTCTCTAACTTCCTTAATCCACTGAACACGAGAACTTGAGATAATCTGGGCTTCTATTTGAGCCTTATTATTTCTAATAGTTACAAAAACATTCACAATTGAAACAAATGCTGCGATTCCCGCAAAAATGGTAGTCCAATTCATACTTTTTCCTCCAAAGTTTTACTATCTTCCAACCCTCAAAGGCTCAATGACTTCCTCTACTAGCTGGGTATAGGCTTCCTTGATTTGTTTTTTATAGAGGAGAGGATTGAGGGCATCCGCCACCTCTAGCTTATAGTCATGATAACGCTGGCTCTTGGTCAGCTGGCTTTCTCCTAGTTGTTTTTTAGCTCCCTTACGGTAGTGTTCGACATAGTAACGGAGTTCATCCTCCCCGACATACCAGCACTTGCTAAAGACTTGAATATGTTGCTGGATAACCGCCTCTATCATCTGATCCAAGATATTTGCGATAGACTGACCACGATAACTTGCTGGATGTTCTTGTACCTCTCTCCAAAGTTCAGTGATAATCTGTGCAAGATTTGGATTGGTCTTCTCAAGACTCTGAATATAGTTATCCACGGCTTCCCTATCTTGAGCGCTTAGGTTCTTTTCTTGACTTTGACCTTGTTCAATCAGGCTTTGGATCAAGGTCAAGATATAGGCATAGTTAATCTCGTCCACTTGGATAGACTCCAGTTCATAGTGGATATCAAGTGGTTCACCATCGTCATCATCCTCTACTCGGCTTTTTAATTCTGCAAGGACATTTCGATAAAGTCCCAGATACCTTTCCAACTTTTCTCCATCAAGTCCTGTCTGACTGTAAAGCTCTTCCTCATCATACTCTTTGTACACTCGGATAGAGGCTAGGTATTTATCAAAGGCTTGATAGGTTTTAGCTAGTTTCCTCAACTCAGGCGTAGAGACTTGCTCGATTTGGAGTCCTTCCTCAGGATCATCTGTGATGAGATTTTGGAAATCACTGCAACTCCGTAAAAAGTTCCTCTTTTCCTCTTCCCAACTCGGTGCTAGAACCTCGTTTTCACCACCATTTGAGTAGAGCTTGAGGGCATTATCTACTGCTTCCTTAAAGGCTAGAGGCTTTTGGAAGGTGATGATATGACCGTAGGTCTTACTGCTATCAAAAATACGGTTGGTTCGGCTAAAAGCCTGAATCAAGTCCTGCGGTTGCATAGGCTTGCGGTCAATAAAAAGAGTTGACAGACAAGGGGCATCAAATCCTGTTAAGAGACGATTGACCACGATAACCAAGTCCAACTGTTCATTGCGATAGAGGTATTTGTCCTGCTTTCGAGCTAGGCGGTTATTGACATCCGTATTAAAGCCACGAAGATCCGCCATGGTAAAATGGGTATCAAACTCTTGGTTGTAGTCCTCTAAGACTTGCTTCATGTGGTCTTGATTGGCTCTTGACTCTTCTTCATTCTCCGTAATAGAGTAGGTGATGGTCGCCTTTGGAAAGTCAGGAAGAACCTGCTTGACCCTTTCCGATACCTTGACTCTCGTCTCCCCAGCCTTGACCAGTTTGAGGAGGTCGTAGTAGGCTTGGGCTTGAGGGATGGATTTGACGGTCAGGATGGCATTGTAGGTCTTACCTACTCCTTTTTGGAAGCCTAGCTGTTGACGGGATTTATTGATAATGGCATCCAAGACTTCCAGCATATGCTCCTCATCCTCGTAGACAGTATCTGGTATGTCATTTTCAGACTTATCCGTGATGAGGGTATTGCGATAATCTACCTTAAAGCCTAAAACAGCACCATCATGGATGGCTTCCTTGACTGTATACTCATGGAGACGGTCACCGTATTGCTGTTGGGTGGTCTGAGCTAGGTCACCGACCTGCTGGCGTTTATTCTCCTTAAAGATAGGTGTGCCTGTAAAACCATACCAGAGAGACTGTGGAAAAAAGGCCTTAATGTCTTTTTGTGTTTGAGGTGTTACGGCACGGTGGCATTCATCCACGACAAAGGCCACTCGGAGGCCCCTGATTTTGTCCGCATCTCTTTGGTAAAGACCTTGCTCAAACTTACGCATCATAGTGGTGATTTTCTGGATAGTTGTTACCACCACACGCTTATCATTACTTCCTAGTCGCTTGACCAAATCATGGGTATTATCCGTCTCATCAATATCAATGACATCATTGGTCGCATAGGAGAGAAATGACGAAGTAGTCTGTTGGTCCAAGTCTCTGCGGTCAACGACAAAAATCGTCTTTTGGATGGATGGAATCTGGAGGAGATTCCGAGCTACCTTATAGGAGGTCAAGGTCTTACCTGAACCTGTCGTGTGCCAGACATATCCTGATGCTTGCTGGCGAGAAGCTTCTTGCACTGCTTCGATTGCATGGATCTGGTAGGGACGCAGAAGGATAAGAGCCTTCTTACTATCATCAAGAACAGAATACTGCATGACCATCTGATGAGCACGAGGTATGGAAAGGACTTCGTGGGCAAAGCTGGTCAAGCTCGTTATGGGTTGGTTGTCTTTATCCACCCACTTGGTTAGAAATTGCTTGTTGAGTTTATTTTCCCTAGCTGCAGCAATATAGCGTGTGTCTACTTTATTGGTCACAACAAACATCTGTAAGCTAGAGTAGATGCCACGGAACTTGCCTTCGCGGTCATACTTCTTGATTTGATGAAAGGCATCTAAAAAAGCAACTCGGGGACTTTTAAGCTCGATCTGAATCATTGGAAGACCATTGATCAAGAGGGTCACATCTAGCCTGCGGTCTTGATCCTGAGGATTTATCTTATCTCTCTCGACTTGGTTGACAACCTCATAACTAGACTTACCAGCTGCGATATTGTCTCGCCAAATGACAGATAAACGGATAGTCCCCAAACTAGCATCTTCTCTCTGAACCTCAACCTTGGCAATGCCATTTTCGCCGACCAACCACTTGGTCGCATCATAGTAGCTAACAAAGTTCAGTTGATTCTTTATCTGGCGTTTTTCCTGTTCTGTCAGGGGATGATCTGCCAATAGAGCCACATTGTTCTGGGCTAGCTTTTCAAAGAAGTTTTCCCATAATTGCTCTTCTGTTTTAAGGCCTTCTCTGTAAGTCCATTGACTTTCCCCAGTCACCAGTTGGTTGATTAGTTGTTTTTCTATCTCCAGTTCTGGTTTTACCTGCATCATACTCTCTCCTTTGCTACTTATCTGCTCCCTTTATTATAGCATGTTTAGGCTCAAAATCCATCACTCTTCCTATAGCAAAAACACTCATTCCCCCTTTCTCCTCCAAAATATGGTATAGTAGAAATATACTATCTATGAGGAGTTTACATGTCACAGGATAAACAAATGAAAGCTGTTTCTCCCCTTCTGCAGCGAGTTATCAACATCTCATCGATTGTCGGTGGGGTTGGGAGTTTGATTTTCTGTATTTGGGCTTATCAGGCTGGGATTTTACAGTCTAAGGAAACCCTCTCTGCCTTTATCCAGCAGGCAGGTATCTGGGGGCCACCTCTCTTTATCTTTTTACAGATTTTACAGACTGTCGTTCCTATCATTCCAGGAGCCTTGACCTCCGTCGCTGGGGTCTTTATCTACGGTCACATCATCGGTACTATCTACAACTATATCGGAATCGTGATTGGCTGTGCCATTATCTTTTATCTGGTGCGCCTCTACGGAGCTGCCTTTGTTCAGTCTGTCGTCAGTAAGCGCACCTATGACAAGTATATCGGCTGGTTGGATAAGGGCAATCGTTTTGACCGTTTCTTTATTTTTATGATGATTTGGCCCATTAGTCCAGCTGACTTTCTCTGTATGCTGGCTGCCCTGACCAAGATGAGTTTCAAGCGCTATATGACCATCATCATTCTGACCAAACCCTTTACCCTCGTGGTTTATACCTACGGTCTAACCTATATTATCGACTTCTTCTGGCAAATGCTTTGACATGTAAAAAATCCGTTTGGTTTCCCAAGCGGATTTTGTGCTTTATTTTGAAACTTCTTTTGCAAGAACAAAGTTCCCAAGTGTGGCAGAACCATTTCCTGCGACTGCGGGCGTTACAATGTAATCACGCACATCTGGTACTGGTAGGTAACCATTGAGAAGAGATGTAAATTTCTCACGGACACGGTCCAGCATGTGTTGTTGAGCCATGACCCCTCCACCAAAGACAATCACGTCTGGGCGGAAAGTCACTGTCGCATTAACCGCAGCTTGAGCGATATAGTAGGCTTGAACATCCCAAACAGGGTTATTGAGTTCAATATTTTCCCCACGAACACCTGTACGAGCTTCCAAACTTGGACCAGCTGCATAGCCTTCCAAACATCCCTTATGGAAAGGACAAACGCCCTTAAACTCTTTTTCAATATCCATTGGGTGTCTAGCCACATAGTAGTGACCCATCTCAGGGTGACCCACACCACCGATAAACTCGCCACGTTGGATGACACCTGCACCGATACCTGTACCGATTGTGTAATAAACCAAGTTTTCGATACGGCCACCAGCATTGTTACGGGCAACCACTTCACCATAAGCAGAGCTGTTTACGTCTGTAGTGAAGTACATTGGCACGTTTAGAGCGCGACGAAGGGCACCAAGCAAGTCCACATTTGCCCAGTTTGGTTTTGGAGTCGTTGTGATAAAGCCATAAGTTTTTGAGTTTTTATCAATATCAATCGGACCAAATGAACCAACTGCAAGACCAGCAAGATTATCGAATTTCGAGAAGAACTCAATGGTTTTATCGATTGTTTCGATTGGAGTTGTTGTTGGAAATTGTGTTTTTTCTACAACGTTAAAGTTTTCATCACCGACAGCACAGACAAACTTTGTACCGCCCGCTTCCAAGCTTCCATATAATTTTGTCATGATAAACCTCTTGTTTTTATTTTCTTTATTATAGCATATTTCGAAAGTCTAAATTTCTCTATTTTTTAGATTTTCCTCTGTAAATCTTACCATTCAAGCAAAAACGAACAAACATGTCATTTGTTCGTTTTCACATTAGAGAGGATTGATTAGATTTTCACTTCGATCACAGCATCCCCCTTCGCAACTGAACCTGTTGCGACTGGAGCTACTGAAGCGTAGTCAGCTGTATTTGTAACGATAACCATTGTTGTATCATCAAGTCCAGCTGCAGCAATTTTGTTTGAGTCAAAGGTTCCAAGAACATCGCCAGCTTTCACCTTGTCACCTTGAGCAACTTTTGCTTCAAAACCTTCACCATTCATAGATACAGTGTCAATACCAACGTGGATCAAAACTTCAGCACCATCAGTTGTTTTCAAACCAAAAGCGTGTCCTGTTGGAAAGGCAATTGAAACTTCAGCATCAGCTGGTGCATATACCACACCTTGGCTAGGTTTCACAGCGATACCTTGTCCCATAGCTCCACTTGAGAATACTGGGTCATTAACATCAGCAAGAGCAACAACGTCACCAACGATAGGAGTTACAAGTGTTTCATTTTGAAGAGTTGCTGGAATGTTACCAGTTGTTTCTTCTTGGACCAAACGTTCTGTCTCTACTTCAGTAGCAACTTCTTTTTCATCCTCATAACCAAACATATAAGTAAGAGCGAAACCAAGAACGAATGATACAGCTACCATAAGAAGGTATTGTGCAAGTTGTCCGTTACCGATGTAAAGCATTGTACCAGGGATGACGGTGATACCATTACCAGTACCTGCAAGTCCAAGGATAGAAGCCAATCCACCACCGATTGCACCAGCAATCAATGAAAGGAAGAATGGTTTACGGAAACGCAAGTTAACCCCGAAAATAGCAGGCTCTGTAATACCTAGGAAGGCAGAAAGAGCAGCTGGGAAAGCAAGTGTTTTTAGTTTTGGATTTTTAGTTTTAACACCAACCGCAACAGTCGCAGCACCTTGAGCTGTCATAGCAGCTGTGATGATCGCGTTGAATGGGTTAGCATGGTCAGCAGCAAGCAATTGAACTTCAAGCAAGTTGAAAATGTGGTGCACACCTGACACGACAATCAATTGGTGAACCCCACCGATCAAGAAACCACCAAGACCAAATGGCAAGCTGAGGATCGCTTTTGTAGCGATAAGGATGTAGTTTTCAACGACGTGGAAGACCGGTCCAATGACAAAGAGTCCAAGGATAGACATGACCAAAAGTGTAACAAATGGCGTTACCAAGAGGTCAATGACATCTGGAACAACCTTGCGGACAGCTTTTTCAAATTTAGCTCCGACAACCCCGATGATGAAGGCTGGAAGAACAGAACCTTGCAAACCAACAACAGGGATGAAACCAAAGAAGTTCATAGCTGTTACTTCACCACCTGAAGCGACTGCCCAAGCGTTTGGAAGCGAGTCAGAAACAAGCATCATACCAAGAACGATACCAACGGCTGGATTTCCACCGAATACACGGAAGGTTGACCACACAACCAAACCTGGCAAGATGATAAAGGCTGTATCTGTCAAGATTTGCGTGTAAGTTGTCACGTCAGCTGGAAGTGTCATTCCAAGAGCAGTCAATAGACCACGTACACCCATGAAAAGACCTGTTGCTACGATAACTGGGATGATTGGAACGAAAACGTCACCGAAAGTACGGATAGCACGTTGGAACCAGTTCCCTTGTTTGGCAGCTTCTGCTTTCATATCATCTTTAGATGATGTTGGCAAACCAAGTGCAACAACTTCATCGTACATTTTGTTAACTGTACCTGTACCAAAGATGATTTGGTATTGACCTGAGTTAAAGAAAGCACCTTGAACTTTTTCCAAGTTCTCAATCACTTCTTTATTGATTTTTCCTTCATCTTTGACCATGACACGAAGACGAGTCGCACAGTGGGCAACACTGTTGACATTTTCACGTCCGCCCAAGGCATCGATGACTTTTTTTGCAATTTCCTGATTGTTCATTTGCAAAAATCTCCTTATATAAAATTTTGTTCTTGTTTGAAAGCGATTTTATCCGCCCTACGACTATTATTTTATCATGTTTTAGAAATATGTCAAGCGTTTTGCAGAAAAAATATTCTATCCACTTAGTAAGCATGCTTTAGATTGATTGATTTTGACTGTTTTATCAGGTATTCCTTGAAAAAATAAGTTTAAAATCTTATTTAAAAGGGTTTTGTTTCATTCTCTTTCATATTTTCGTGAAAATTTGATTGATTTCCTGCATTTATTTTGTGACAAACGTTTGACAGTTTTTTCTTTTTTTTAACATAAAAGGCTTGCTTTTTTTTCCGAAAACGGTTACTATTAAAAGTGATAAGATTTTTGGAGGAATGAATGAATGAAATGGACAACTGAGCGTCGTTACAGACTTTATCAAGATTGGACGCAAGAAGAAATTCAACATATAAAAGAAAATATGGCACAATCTCCATGGCATACTCATTACCATGTTGAGCCAAAAACAGGACTCCTAAACGACCCAAATGGCTTTTCTTACTTTGATGGAAAGTGGATTGTTTTTTATCAGAACTTTCCTTTTGGTGCAGCCCATGGTTTGAAATCTTGGGTTCAATTGGAAAGTGAGGACTTGGTTCATTTCACAGAAACTGGAGTCAAAGTTTTGCCTGACACTCCATTAGATAGCCACGGTGCCTACTCTGGTTCTGCCATGCAGTTTGGCGATAACTTGTTCCTATTTTATACAGGAAATGTTCGTGATGAAAACTGGATCCGTCACCCATACCAGATCGGAGCTTTGATGGACAAGGATGGCAAGATTACAAAGATTGATAAGATCTTGATCGACCAGCCAGCAGACTCTACTGACCACTTCCGTGATCCGCAAATTTTTAACTTCAAGGGCCAATACTATGCTATCGTCGGTGGACAGGACTTGGAGAAAAAAGGCTTCGTCCGTCTCTACAAGGCTGTAGACAACGACTACACAAACTGGCAAGCAGTTGGCGACCTTGACTTTGCTAACGACCGCACTGCCTACATGATGGAATGTCCAAACCTGGTCTTTGTAGGCGAGCAACCTGTCCTTCTCTACTGCCCACAAGGATTGGATAAAGATGTTCTAGACTACGACAATATCTATCCAAATATGTATAAGATTGGGGCTTCCTTTGACCCTGAAAATGCCAAAATGGTAGATGTGTCTCAACTTCAAAACATGGACTATGGTTTCGAAGCCTATGCAACTCAAGCCTTCAACGCTCCTGATGGACGCGCTCTAGCTGTTAGCTGGCTTGGCTTGCCTGATGTTTCATATCCATCTGACCGTTTTGACCACCAAGGAACCTTCTCTTTGGTCAAAGAACTCACTATCAAAGACGGTAAACTCTACCAATACCCAGTCACAGCTATCAAGGACCTTCGTGCCTCTGAAGAAGCCTTCTCAAATCGTGCTCAAACCAATAACACTTACGAACTTGAACTCAGCTTGGAAGCTAATAGCCAGAGCGAGATTGTCTTACTTGCTGATAAAGAAGGCAAGGGACTTTCCATCAACTTTGATCTTGTAAATGGTCAAGTGACAGTAGATCGTAGCCAGGCTGGTGAACAGTATGCCCAAGAATTTGGGACAATTCGTTCTTGCCCTATCGACAATCAAGCTACTACTGCTACAATCTTCATCGATAACTCTGTCTTTGAAGTTTTCATCAATAAAGGAGAAAAAGTATTTTCTGGTCGTGTCTTCCCACATGCGGACCAAAATGGTATCCTGATTAAATCTGGAACACCAACTGGAACTTACTATGAATTAGATTATGGTCGCAAAACTAACTGATGTCGCCAAACTTGCAGGCGTCAGCCCTACTACCGTTTCTCGGGTTATCAACAAAAAAGGTTATCTCTCTGAAAAAACCATTCAAAAAGTCAATGAAGCCATGCGAGAATTGGGCTATAAACCCAACAACCTAGCTCGTAGCTTGCAAGGAAAATCAGCCAAATTAATCGGTTTGATTTTCCCTAATATTTCCAACGTTTTCTATGCAGAATTAATTGATAAGCTGGAACACCAACTCTTTAAAAATGGTTACAAGACCATCATCTGCAACAGCGAACACGACTCTGAGAAGGAACGTGAATACATCGAAATGTTGGAAGCCAATCAGGTAGACGGCATCATTTCTGGTAGTCACAACTTGGGAATAGAAGACTACAATCGCGTGACAGCACCAATTATTTCCTTCGACCGCAATCTGTCACCAGACATTCCTGTCGTCTCCTCTGACAACTATGCTGGTGGGGTTCTTGCTGCCCAGACCTTGGTTAAGACAGGCGCCCAGTCTATCATTATGATTACAGGGAATGACAATTCCAATTCGCCAACTGGGCTACGCCACGCTGGCTTTGCATCCGTACTCCCCAAAGCACCTATTATCAATGTTTCCAGTGACTTTTCTCCTGTCAGAAAAGAAATGGAAATCAAGAATATCTTGACCCGTCAAAAACCAGATGCCATTTTTGCTTCGGATGATTTGACCTCTATTCTAGTCATTAAAATTGCTCAAGAATTGGGCATTTCTGTCCCAGAAGAGCTCAAGGTCATCGGTTACGATGGTACCTATTTTATCGAGAATTACTATCCTCAACTGGCTACTATTAAGCAACCCTTGGAAGAGATTGCCTGCCTCACTGTTGACCTTCTCTTGCAAAAAATCGAAGGCAAGGAAGTCGCGACAACTGGTTACTTCTTACCAGTTACATTATTACCAGGAAAAAGTATTTAAGCACAAGAAAACTCAGACCAATTCGTCTGAGTTTTTTATGATCTTAAGTTTTCTAGATAACGCTGGGCAGTTTCTAGATTAAAGGTTTTATCTGCGATGAGGCGCTCGACTAGGGGAGCTACCTCGGATTCACTGGCTCCTGCTAGGAGAGCTAAGGATTTGGCCTGCAATTTCATGTGGCCTTGCTGGATTCCTGTACTCACCAAAGCTTTCAGGGCAGCAAAGTTTTGGGCAAGCCCGATAGCCACGATAATCTGAGCTAATTCTTTGGCAGAAGGATTTCCCAGTAGTTCATGACTGAGGGCTACACGAGGGTTGAGACCGATAGAGCCACCCTTGGTCGCCACAGGCATGGGCAGGGTCATCTCACCAACTAATTCTTCTCTTTCAAGGTCCAGCGTCCATTGACTAAGACCTTGATAGCGCCCGTCTCGACTGGCAAAAGCATGAGCTCCTGCCTCAATAGCACGCCAGTCATTACCAGTGGCTATTAAAATGGCATCTATACCATTAAAAATCCCTTTATTATGAGTAGCAGCTCGGTAAGGATCAGCCTGCGCAAACTGACTAGCCAAAGCTATTTTCTCCGCAATCTCCCGTCCTTGCTCCTTTTGGCGGCTCAAGTAGCGAAAGGCGATACGACAACTTGCAGTCACCAGAGAATCGGTCGCGTAGTTGGACAGGATTCCCATAAGACTTTGACCCTGACTGAGTTCTTCTAAGACTGGTTTCAAGGCCTCCAGCATGGTGTTGAGCATATTAGCACCCATGGCTTCCTGGGTATCGACATGGAGATAAACAACGAGAAAGTCTGTTTCGCCTTTTATCTGCTCTACATGCAAATCACGCGCCCCACCTCCACGTTTAACAATAGAAGGATAGGCTTGATTGGCAAGCTCCAAGAGTTCTGCTTTCTTGCTGGCAATCTTCTCTTGCACTTGTTCAGGATCAGCAACTTGATAAAGGGCTACCTGACCAATCATCCGGCGCTCATGAACCTGAGCAGTAAAGCCACCTGCTCGCTTGATAATTTTACTTGCATAACTGGCCGCAGCAACCACAGAGGGCTCTTCTGTCACATAAGGAACTGTGTATTCCTGACCGTTGACAAGAACCTCTGGAACCATCGAATAAGGTAAAGAAAAAGTTCCCACCACATTCTCACTCAGCTGGTCTGCCACAGTCACACTCATCTGTTCATCCTGCTCCAAACTCTCTTGTCTCTCAGGACTAAGGAGCGCCTGAGCTTTTAACAGCTCTAGGCGCTCTTGGTATGATTTTTTTGAAAATCCATTCCAACTTATCTTCATTATTTTTCAACCTTGCTATAACGGCGTTGGTGGTCGATAATTTCAACCAAGGCAAAATCTTGATTTTCATAGCCAGTAAACTGGGCAGAGTTTGTTTCATCTAACTCTACTTCCTCAAAGAAGACCTTTTCGTAGTCTGCAACAGACAGGGCAGTTCGTTGGTTGAGCTTGTTCAAGCGGTCTTTATCCAGATAAGCTTCATATCCTTCAACCAATTCACCACTGAAGAACTCAGCCACAGCCCCACTTCCGTAACTATAAAGGGCAATTTTATCCCCAGCCTTCAAGCTATCTGTATTTTCCAAGAGAGACAAAAGTCCGAGGAAAAGGGAACCTGTATAGATATTCCCCACCTTTTGACTGTAGAGAATAGACTGGTCAAAATGCTTTTGCAAGAGGTCTTTTTTCTCTTGAGGCAGGCTCTTATCCATGATTTTTTTCAAGCCTTTTAGCGCTAATTTAGGGTAAGGCAAGTGGAAGCATACAGCTGCAAAATCACCCAAAGTAAGCTGGTAGCGTTTTTGATATTCAAGCCAAGTCGTTTTCAAACTATCCAAGTATTGCTGGGTAGAATAAACACCATTTACATAAGGGGTTGTTGAGTAATTTGGACGCCAGAAATCCATGATGTCACGAGTCTGGGCCACATTGTCATTATTAAAGGCCATAATGCGTGGATTTTGTGTAATTAACATGGCCACACTGCCAGCACCCTGAGTTGGTTCTCCTGGAGTTTCAATACCGTACTTGGCAATATCACTGGCAATGACCAAAACCTTGGACTCTGGAGAATTTTCCACATGCAATTTGGCATAATGAAGGGCCGCTGTCGCTCCATAGCAGGCTTCTTTAATCTCGAAACTACGAGCAAAGGGCTGGATGCCCAGCAAACCATGCACAAAGACGGCCGCAGCTTTACTCTGGTCAATTCCTGACTCAGTAGCCACAATGACCATATCAATTTCTGATCTTTCTTGCTCAGTTAAAATAGAATCACTTGCACTGGCCGCCAAGGTCACGATATCCTCAGTTAGGGGCGCAATACTCAATTCCTTGAGCAAGAGTCCTTTGCTTAATTTTTCAGGGTCAATTCCCCTCGCTTCTGCTAAGTCTTGTAATTTCAAGACATATTGACTGGTCGCAAAACCAATCTTATCAATACCGATTGTCATATTTACCTCTGTTTTATCATTCATTGTAAAAAATCGTTCTATACTATTTTATCACAAATAGCAGTAAAAGAGAGAAAAAAGACTTGATTCACCAAATCAAGTCTCTTATTATTCTAACCATTATGCTGTTTTCGTAAGTGAGAATAAAGCCTGAGAATCACTGTTCCGCTAGCCATTCCAATGGAAATCACCAAAGCCAGCATAACAACCAAGGTTGCACTAGCAATGGCATGACTGTAATCTCCTGTCACAAAAAAGGCAGTTGTCCGATAGGAGAGATAACCCGGAACCAGAGGTGCCAAGATGGCTAAGATAAAGACCACAGCAGGTGTCTTATAAAGAATACTTAAAATCTGGCTGACACAAGAACCAATAATGGCTGCAATAAAAGTAGCCACAATAACATTGGTCGGTTCCTTGAGCAAGAGATAAATCAGCCAGACAGCCATGCCCAAAATTCCTCCTGGTAAGAGCATGGACCGCTGAACATTGAGTACGATTAGAAAGGTAATAATAGCAAGAAGACTTGCTACTGCTTGTAATAAAAAGGTTGTTAGTGTCATATTAATTCATCAATACCAAGGCGACAGAAGTTCCTGCCCCTAAAGCAAGGGTAATGAGTAGAGATTCAAACATCTTACTCATACCAGAGTTTATGTGGTTGGTCATAATATCACGAACCGCATTGGTCAAGGCAATACCTGGTACAAAAGGCATGACAGCACCAGCTATAATCAAATCTGCTGTTGAGGGAAAACCTGTGTAGCGAGCCCAAAACTGGGCTATCATCCCAAAGACAAAGGCTCCAGCAAAGGCCGTCACAAAGGGAATTCGGATAAATTTTTCCACATAGAGAGAAAAGGCAAAACCAAATAAGGTAGCCACTCCTGCCCCAAGTGCGTCGTAGATGTTTCCACTAAACATAACTGAAAAGAAAGGAGCACTAAAGGTCGCAGCCAGAGTCACCTGCAACTTGGTATAGGGAAGCGATTGAGCTTGTATGGCCGTCAATTGCTTGAAGGCTGTCTCTAAATCAATCCGCCCCCCAACCAGCTGACGAGAAATCTGGTTCACATCGCAGACTTTTTCGATGTTATAAGAAGAGGAGGTAACGCGCTTCATACGCGAAATATTGGTATTTTCAATCGAGAAAAAGATAGCGGCAGGCATGGCAAGAACATTACAATCCACAATCCCCTGCGAATGCGCAATCCGAATCATGGTATCTTCTACGCGATGAATCTCTGAACCACTTTTGAGGAGAATGGTTCCAGCTAACATAATCACATCAATAACGGCATTTAATTCTTTTGATTCTTCCATGCTTTCCTCCTTTTATCAACTCCTTCTATTCTATCACAAATCTAGAGTCAAAAAAAATCTTTGCCATGAAATCATGACAAAGATTCGTTTAATCACGAGAATTTTCGTGGTTCCCTTCACTACTTGATTGAGTAGTAGCAGGTGCATTCCCTCGTTGATTTCCTTGTTGGTTCCCCTGACTTGGTGTCGTAGTAGAACCTTGGTTTCCACGTTGGGATGGTGCTGATGATGACGTTGACGGTGGTGTTTTTGGTTTGTAGATTGAAATCTTGACACGCGTCTTAGTCAAATCAACCTTTTCACCCGCTTTTGGACTCTGTTCAACGACTGTACCCTCAGCAGTTCCATCAGGAGCTGTCGACACTTCTACAACTTCAATATTGGCTTCCTTAATCCCAACAATTTGAACAAGATTATTTTTAGTAAATTCAAGACTAGATCCTTTATAACTTGGCATAGAAACGCTGGTTACTTTCTTAGCAACGGTTAAGGTAATCGTTGAGGCCTTGCTCAAATCATAGGTTGTTCCAGCAGCTGGACTCTGTCTGAGAACAGTTCCTGCTTCGCTCTCACTTGATTCTTCTTCCTCAATTTTGATGAGATTTTCAGGAACCTTCTTCTGCTTGAGTTCTGCTATAACATCTGTCGATTTACGGCCGATATAGTTACTCAATTGGAAAGATTGCTTGCCTGATGAGACAACCAAATTGATTTTCGAACCTTCTTTTCGAGTCTTTCCAGCTTCAGGATCTGTACGGATAATCCGCCCTTCTTCCACCTTTTCACTAGCCTCTGATTTCTCCTCGCCAATCTCAAAATTGGCTTTCTTGAGCGTTTCCTTGGCTTCCGCAACTGTCTGACCTGCCACATCTGGAATGGCAATGGTTGCAGGAGTTCTGGATAGTATCCAAATCAGAGAGGCTGCCACCAATACAATGCTGGCCAACAAAATCATATAACGAACTCTAAATTTCCGTTTCTTAACAGGCTTGCTTGCGTAATTGTCTTCTGAAACCTGCTGACTCGGTTTCGCAGTCTGTGGCTTCGGACTTTGTGTTTGCACCTTAGGAATCGAAGTCAAGGTACTCTGGGATACCTTCGGTAGTGTCTTGGTGTCCGCCTTAGTAGTATCATTAAATACCAGTTTAGGCTCATTGCGACGATTGTAAGATAAGCTACTAGACAAGTCCACATACATCTCTGCAACTGACTGATAACGATCTGTCAATTTCTTGGCAGTTGCCTTGATAACAACATTCTCCAAAGCCTGAGGCACAGATGGATTTTCATCAATAACTGATGGCAGTGGTTTCTGGAAATGCTGAAGGGCGATGGTCACCGCACTATCCCCGTCATAAGGGATATGGCCTGTCAGCATCTCATAGAAAATAATCCCCATGGCATAGATATCACTCTGTACAGTAGCCTTAGAACCACGCGCCTGCTCTGGTGACAAGTAATGAACCGAACCCAGCATAGAGTTAGTCTGAGTCAGACTTGTCTCTGCAAAGGCTACAGCAATCCCAAAGTCTGTGACCTTGGCAGTCCCATCTGGTGTCAAAAGGATATTTTGAGGTTTCAAGTCCCTGTGAACAATTCCTCTAGTATGGGCCAAACGCATGGCTAGGAGGATTTGCCCCATGATACGGACTGCTTCTTCATTAGAAAGAGGATAGTGTTCCTTGATATAGCGTTTAAGGTCTAGTCCAGCAACATACTCCATTGCAAGATACTGTTGACCGTCTTCCTCACCAATATCTGTTATCCGAACGATATGAGGATGGTCTAGATCTGCCATAGCTCTCGCTTCACGCTGAAAACGAGCTACAGCTATCGGGTCCGTCTGGTAGTTGGTCCTCAGGACCTTCACTGCCACTTCTTCTCCGTCTAGAATTAAATCCTTGGCCAAATAGACATCTGCCATGCCTCCTCGGCCAATCTGTTTCACAATCCGATAGCGTCCGGCAAAAATCTTGCCGATTTGGATCATTCTGCATCCTCCTCGTTCATAGAAACAAGGGCAACCGTAATGTTGTCTAAACCTCCTGCATTGTTAGCAAAACGTACGAGCGTCGCTGTTTTATCTGCCAAAGGAATATCACTGGTTACAATATCACAAATCTCACTTCCTGAAATCATGTTGGTCAAACCATCACTATTGAGCAAGAGATAGTCACCTGGCTCAAGGGTAATCATTCCAAAATCAGGTTGAACTTCATCTTTTTGACCGATAGATTGAGTAATAATATTTTTCTGTGGATGGCTAGCTGCTTCTTCTGGTGTCAATTGACCTGCTTTAAGCAATTCATTGACCAAGGAATGATCGCTCGTTAACTGGTGGTATTCTTCTCCACGAATCAAACCGATACGAGAATCTCCAATATGAGCATAGATAGCCTGATTGCCAATAATAGCAACAGCTTCTAGAGTTGTTCCCATTCCTTTATAGGCATCATCTTGCCCAAGTTGATGAATCTTTTGATTTTCAATTTCTAGGTAATTAGCGAACCATTCACGCACTTCATTGACTGTATCGATTTGGGTATCAACCCAAGCTATACCTAGGTCTGTTACCGCCATTTCACTAGCGATATTCCCTGCGCGATGACCTCCCATCCCATCAGCTAAAATAATCATGGTACGCCCAGCTCTATTGACATAGTGGTTGACATAGTCTTGGTTATTTGTTCGTTTCTGACCAACATCTGTTAATAATGAAATTTCCATGTGTCAGTTCCTTCCTAATCCGATATCTTGCGAAATTGACTGATGAAGAATCCATCACTTCCATACAATTCAGGTGTAATGAGGATACAGTCGTCTTTCATGATATCCTTACATTCATGTTCTAGTTTTACCTGCTCGAACTCAGGATGACTTTCTAAAAACGCCTCAACGACTTGAAAATTCTCCTCTGAGACAATAGTACAGGTACTATAAGTTATTATACCACCTTTGCGTAGTGTTTGACAAACACTACCTAATATTTCTAGCTGAATTTCCTGTAAGGACGCGAAATCTGCCGTTTCTTTATTGTATTTGATATCTGGTTTTCGGCGCAGAAGACCGATCCCTGAACAGGGAGCATCTACCAAAATCTTATCAAATGAATCCTGACCAAAAAACTCATGCACCTTTCTGGCATCCAATTTTTGCCTTTGAACCCGTTCTGCAACCCCTAAACGCTCCGCATTTTCTTGGATTAAGTCCAACTTGTGATCGTAAAGGTCCAGAGCAGTAACCTGACCTGTCGTGAGATAAGAGGCTATATGGGCTGTTTTCCCACCCGGAGCCGCACAGGCATCTAGAACCTGCTCATTGCCTTGTAAATCAAGCGTCGGAGCAACCAGCTGACTGGACTCGTCTTGGATGGTAATGGCTCCCTCCGCAAACAAATCATGGCCTGCAAAATGCCCCTGCTCCTTAACCAAACCAGAAGGAGACAAGGATGAATCACTGGCCTCCAACAAGGTTTGGATTTCCTCTTTTCGGCTTAAATCAGTCACACGAATACTGGCTTTGTTTCGCACCAAAAGGCTTTCAAAAATAGCTTGCGCTCGCTCTTCTCCGTATTCTTCCTTAAGTTTAGACACCAACCAAACCGGAAGGGAATAGGCAATGGAATCACGCTTGTTTTTTCGTTTGATGCTAGCAATATCTGGCCACCCTTCACGCAAGATACGGCGAAGGACGGCGTTGACCAATTTTTCACTGCCTTTTTTACGGACTTTGGCCAATTCTACTGCTTCATTGACCACAGCATGGTCTGGGATCTTGTTCAAATAGCGGATCTGGTAGGCACTCATGAGAAGAAGGACATAAAGCCAACTGTCTAACTGGTCTCTGTCTTCGATAAAGTGTGATAGATACCATTCTAAGGTGAGTTTGCGGGCTACCGTTCCATAGACCAGCTCGGTTACCAAACCCTTGTCTGCTGCAGAGAGCTGACTTCCCTTGAGATGCTTATTTAAGGCGATATTTGAGTATGCTTGATTGATAAAGACATCTTCTAATACCGCTAGGGCTAAACTTCTAGCCGTTTCTACTTTAGTCACCAAATCGTTCTCCTACAGTCAATGTACGTCCAACTCCGTTGAGGAAGGAAGCAATGTCCATCTTAGGTTTACCCGCTGGCTGCACTTGTTTGAGAGATAAAGCTCCTTCTGCCGTTGCAACAATCAATTCTTTCTTGCCAATAGAGAGGATCTCACCTGGATTTCCCTGACCTTCTACAGCTAGAGCTTCATAAATCTTAAAGCGGTCGCCCTTAAGGAAAGTATGGGCAACAGGCCACGGGTTCATCCCACGGATCTGGTTAAAAAGTTGACGATTGGTTTTGTTCCAGTCCAGTTTTTCTTCCTCTGGCTTGATATTTGGCGAGAAAGTAACCTGACTTGGATCCTGTGGTTCAGGTTTGATTTCCCCAGCAATATAGGCCGGCAGAGTGTCTAAAAGCAAAGCGCGACCAACTAACGCTAATTTCTCAAACAAGGTGCCAACATTGTCCTCATCCATGATTGGAATACTGCGACGAGAAATCATATCTCCTGCATCCATTTCCTTAACCATTTCCATAATGGTCACACCAGCTTCCTCATCACCTTGAATCAAGGCATAATGGATAGGCGCACCACCACGATGTTTAGGAAGGAGGGAAGCGTGAACGTTGATCGCAAAATCCATGCTATCAAGGAGTTTACTTGGGAGAAACTGCCCAAAAGCAGCAGTCACAATTCCATCTGCTCCTAGCTTCATAATAGCTTCCATCTCTGGACTTCCAGATAATTTTTCAGGTTGATAGATAGGAAGACCTGCTTCCTTGGCAGCCTGCTTGACTGGTGTTTCTTGGATAACTTTTTTACGGCCTACAGCACGGTCTGGCTGGGTCACAACGGCTAGAATTTCGTAACGGTCATCTGTCAAAAGACCTTTTAAGACTGTTGCTGAAAAGTCGGGTGTCCCCATAAAGATTAATTTTGTCATATCTTCTCCTTCTTATAAAAATTGCTGTGGCTCATGGTCAATGCTGAGACGGAGCTCACTATTTTCCCGTTCTTGAGTCAAGGCCAAAACCTGGTTGAGGGTCGTCCCCAGCTCATCTTCTAAACGGTATTTAATTAAAATCTGGTAATGATAGAGGTTGTGGGTACGGGCAATAGGTTTAGGCGTCGGCCCCAGAATGTGACTGGTCTCTGACAAGCCTGATCGCAAAATGTTCATGACTTCATAAGCACGTTTGACAACCTCTTCTTCTTTCTTATGAGAAAGGGTAATGCCAATGGTGAAATAGTAAGGCGGATAACCAAGTTGTCGTCTGATACCCATTTCATAGGCATAAAAGCCTTCGTAGTCCTGGTCTTTTGCAAATCGAATAGCATAGTGCTGAGGATTGTAAGACTGAATCAAGACCTGCCCAACTTTTTCAGCACGTCCTGCCCGACCTGCCACCTGAGTCAAAAGTTGGAAGGTTCTCTCAGAAGAACGGAAATCTGGTAGATTCAATGCCGTATCCGCATTGAGCACTCCGACTAGGGTTACATTTGGAAAATCCAATCCCTTAGCAATCATCTGTGTACCAAGCAATATGTCCGCTTCACCTCGTCCAAACTGGTCAAGAAGAGCTTGGTGACTACCTTTCTTACGGGTCGTATCCACATCCATCCGCAAAATACGGGCTTGCGGAAAGAGTTCTGCTAGCTCGTCATAAGCCTTCTGAGTTCCCGTCCCGTAGTAACGAATACTGCGACTCTTACAGTTGGGGCAAACGTGAGGAATATCCTTCGAAAAACCACAATAATGGCAGTTCATAGTCTTGGTATCCATGTGCAAGGTCAAGGAAATGTCACAGTTGGGACAAGTATCCACCGTTCCACACTCCCGACACATAACAAAGCTAGAATAACCACGGCGATTGAGCATAAGAACTACCTGCTCTTTTTTAGCTAGACGATCTTGAATGGCTTCTAGCAAGGGAGGCGTAAAGTTTGACGTCTCGTTTTGTCCAATATAGTCACGAAAGTCAACCACTTGAACCTCAGGGATCCTAGCTAAAGGATTGGCGCGTTGGGTCAGACGTAAATGTTGATAGACACCTTTGCCAGCGCGAGCACGGCTTTCCAGACTAGGAGTTGCTGAACCAAGTACCAGGGCTGCTTGATTATACTGAGCCCGTAAAATAGCTACCTCTCTAGCATGATAACGGGGATTACTGTCCTGCTTATAAGTCGCTTCATGCTCTTCATCGATAATCATAACACCTAGATTTTTCAACGGAGCAAAGATGGCCGATCTGGCACCAACCACAACTTGAGCATCGCCACGTTCCACTTTGCGCCATTCATCATATTTTTCACCATTAGACAAGCCTGAGTGAAGAATGGCCACTTTCTCACCAAATCGAGCAATAAAACGCTCCGTCATTTGTGGAGTCAGGGAAATCTCAGGTACCAGCAAAATAGCTGTCTTGACCTTGTCCAAGGCTCCTTGGATAATCTGCAAGTAAACCTCGGTCTTCCCACTTCCTGTAATCCCTTGAAGGAGGAAGGGTGGCTGATGACTGCCAATCGCACTGACAACCGCATCACACGCCTGTCTTTGCTCTGGATTCAATTCCAAAGGCCGACTTGCCTCAATGCCTTCAAAATAAGCAGCTGAGCGTTGCACTTCCTTTTGGACTATGGTCACAGCACCTTGTTCCACAAAGAAGTTGACTTGCTCCCGCGAGTAGGACTCTAACAAACTAGCCAAGGAAGCACTCTCTGGATGAGACAGCAAATAGTCTCTCAGTTCTAACTTTTTCTTGGCGCGTGTAGAAATCTCTACACCTTCTAACTGAACAAGGTCTACCTCATACCAAGACTGGGTCTTGACCTTCTTTTGATCGACTGCCTGATACTCCAGACCAAGCAGGCCTTTTCTAGTCAAACGCATCATTTCAGCTTGCTTAGCTAAATCCAGAGAAGAAAAGGCAAGCGAATCCTCTGAACCAAACAAGCGCTCTCGGTCTTCATGACTCAGACCTGCCAGAGGATAGAGAATCTTGTCATAGCTGGAGTTCAGAAACCCTGGTAACATAGCCTTGAGGATGGAGATTTTATAAGAAAAGACGGACTTGCGGAGCTCCTCAGCCAGCCAGAGTTGTTCTTGCGTGAGAACAGGAGAAAAATCCAGCACCTCTGCAATATCTTTTAAATCTTGATTAGCCTCTTCTTCATCCGATTGGAACTCCAAACCAAGAACAATCCCTTGAATCAGACGATTTCCCTTACCAAAAGGCACATGAACCCGCATCCCAACTTCCAGCATTCCCTCAAATTCCTCAGGAATCCTGTAACTATAGGGCTGGTCCGTCTGCATCAAGGGCACATCTACGATAATCTTGGCTATAGCCATCTTCTCACCTCCTCCTTGTCAGTACATTCTTGCAATAGAAAAAATAAGATTGAGTCCCCCCAACCTTAAATTTTTTCACCATCTTCTTTTTCTTTAGCAATTTGCTCTTTGATTTTCTTTTCTTCTTCTTCTTTGCGGCGTTTTTCTTCTTCGATACGGCGACGCACCGCTTCACGTTTTCCTTCTGGATCTGGGTGAATTGTAACGTTTCCTGATTCGATTTCTTCTAAAGCACGAAGAGTTGATTTTTCAGACTTGAAACCTTGAGTTGCTGGCGCACCTGCTTCCAATTCGTGGGCACGTTTTGCTTCCAAGATTACGAGTGAATATTTTGAAGGAACCTTGTCGAGCAAGGTATCAATAGAGGGTTTTAACATCATTTGCTTGTACCTATTTTCTAAATTTTATCGAGTAGTTGGAGACTTTGGTAACATCTCCTGATAGTGACCAATGACACGATCCACACGGAAGTGCTCTGCTTCGATAACACGTTTGACACGCTCAGCAGCTAGGGGCACCTGATCGTTGACAATCGCATAATCATACTCACGCATGAGGGCAATTTCTTCCTTGGCTTTTTCGATTCGTTGGGCAATCACTTCTGCACTATCTGTTCCACGACCTACCAAACGATCTTGCAATTCATCAAGATCTGGTGGTGTCAGGAAGATAAAGACAGCATCTGGAACCTTTTTCTTGACCTGAAGAGCGCCTTGAACTTCAATTTCAAGAAAAACATCGATTCCCTTGTCCAAGGTTTCATTGACATAGGTCAGAGGAGTTCCATAGTAGTTGCCGACATATTCTGCGTATTCCAACATCTGTCCTTGACGAATCAGCTCTTCAAACTCTTCGCGAGTACGGAAGAAATAGTCAACACCGTCCACTTCTCCAGGACGTTGTGCGCGTGTCGTCATCGATACAGAGTATTGAAATTGGTTTTCAGAACTCTCAAAAATCTCTCTTCTAACCGTTCCTTTTCCAACCCCTGAAGGACCAGAAAAAACGATTAGTAAGCCTCGGTCTGCCATTGTGTCTCCTTTAGTCAGTCTGTGAAATAACATTTCTCTAGAATAATAGCAAAAAGCCAGATTATCCTTTACAGTCTTTCTATCTAGTGTAACAAAAAAGCAGTAATTTTTCAACTGCTCTTTCTTATTTATTTAGCATAATCTACTGCACGAAGCTCACGAATCACGGTTACCTTGATATTTCCTGGGTAATCGAGATTGTTTTCAATTTTCTCACGAACTTTGTGAGCCAAGATTGTGACTTTGTCGTCCTTGATTTGTCCTGGATTGACCATGATACGGATTTCACGTCCTGCTTGAAGGGCAAAGCTATTTTGTACCCCTTCAAAGCCGTTCGCAATTTCTTCCAAATCATGAAGACGCTTGATATAGCTTTCAAGAGACTCACTACGAGCACCTGGACGAGCTGCACTCAAGGCATCTGCTGCAGCGACGATCACTGCAATGACGCTCTCAGGCTCAACATCACCGTGGTGGCTAGCAATCGTATTCACCACAACTGGATGTTCCTTGTACTTGCGAGCCAATTCCATACCGATTTCAACGTGGCTACCTTCAACCTCGCGGTCAATAGCTTTCCCGATATCGTGAAGGAATCCAGCACGACGGGCAAGAGCCGCATTTTCACCAAGTTCGCTCGCCATGATACCAGCCAACTTAGCAACCTCAATCGAATGACGCAAGACATTTTGTCCATATGAAGTACGGAACTGCAAGCGACCCATGATTTTCATCAAGTCTGGATGAAGGTTTGGTGCCCCAATTTCATAGGCAGCAGCCTCACCGTATTCACGAATCTTATTGTCAATCTCTTGACGGTTTTTCTCAACCAACTCTTCGATACGAGCTGGGTGGATACGACCATCCTTGAGCAACATTTCCATAGTCATACGGGCAATTTCACGACGAATCGGGTCAAAACCTGACAAGGTCACCACTTCTGGCGTATCGTCGATAATGACATCAACCCCTGTCAAACTTTCAAAGGTACGAATGTTACGACCTTCACGACCAATAATGCGTCCCTTCATAGTATCGTCTGGCAGATGAACCGTTGAGTTTGTTGACTCCGCTACATATTCACCAGCGATACGTTGCATAGCTTGAACCAAGATGTCCTTAGCCATTTTGTCAGAACGTTCCTTGACCTCTTGCTCAGCTTCGCGAATACGGCTAGCAATCTCCTTGGTCAAGTTTTCCTCTGTCTGTGCCAAGATAATATCTCGTGCTTCTGCCTGAGACAGGGCACTAATACGCTCTAGTTCTGCTTCTTTTTGTCTTTCGACTTCCTCTAATTGCTCTTCACGCGCATCAAGGTTTTTCGCTCTATCAGAAATACTTTGTTCTTTTTGTTCAAGTGTTTGTTCTTTACTCGTCAAATTGTCGTCCTTACGGTCGAGGCTAGTAGCTCTCTCTGTCAAACGACTTTCGATTTGTTTGAGTTCTTGACGTTCTGATTTGAATTCAGCGTCCACTTCTTCACGGTATTTTCTGGCTTCTTCTTTGGCCTCCAATAGTGCTTCTTTTTTAAGAGACTTGCTTTCACGCTTGGCTTCATTAACAAGTAAATCTGCTTCACGCTCAGCTTGTCCACGTAAATTAGTTGCTTCTTGTTCAGCATTTAAAAGCATCAACTCCGCAGCTTCCTGAGATGATTTCATCTTAGCTGAGATGCTGACATATCCAATGACTAAACCAATGATGACGGCAAAAACAGCAATCGCAAGCGACATGATTTCCATGTTTTTACCTCATTTTATTGTTATTCCGAATGACATACATTCTTTTACATTCTACCATAAAAAAGTGATTTTCACAAACTTAAAATAGAATATGTTTTGAGGAATTTAGGTCATAATCACTAAATAAAATTGTTAAATCCTTGTTGATTAGAAACAGTTGTTTCGCAGAGATTAAAAAAAGCCCACCTTTCAGTAGACTTAGTAATGATCTTTAAAGGACAAGAAAGCCACGCCATCTCCATCCATCATATAAATCAAGCGATTTTCTGCGTCGATACGACGTGACCAGGCTCCTTGGTAGTCATACTTGAGTGGTTCTGGCTTACCTATTCCTGTAAAGGGATCACGTTGAATATCCTTGATTAGTTTATTGATTCTTTTTAACGTTTTCTTGTCCTGAGTTTGCCAGTAGCAATAATCTGCCCACGCATCTTCTGTAAACTTGAGTAGCATTTCTCACTCCTCAATAACATGGACCTGAGTACTTCCAGCACGGACTTGAGCCATTCCTCGCAAAACCTTATCAGAAAGTTCCTTATTTTGAGCAATTCTCAGGGTTTCCTGAATACTATCCCACTCACTCTTTGAAAGTACTACAATGTCCTCGTCTGGATTTTTATTGACCACCGTCAAAGGCTCAAATTCATCATTTACCTTCTTCATGTAGTCTTTTAAATGATTTCGGAATGTTGAGTAAAGAACTGCTTCCATAACCATACCTCGTTTTACCTCTTTTCCACTATTATACACGAAAAGAAAGAAATTGTCAGGAACTTGTACAAGATTTTCTTTTCTATCTATTTATTCGTAAAAAATCTCAAAAAGCCTACCTTTCAGTAGACTTAGTTTGTTTCTATTATAAACGGCACTCTTCCAAAATTCTGCTCTGCTATACTTGGATTTCCAAGTTGATAAATCTGGTCTGCCTTTTGAGTCATGGCATCCCAGGGTTCTTTACCAATTCGGCTGACTAGATTGACCTGCCCTTTCAGAGACTTAAGGTGTTGCCTGCCTTTTTCAGTAAATCCAAGGACATGAATCCCTTCTGGCAAGTCACTTTCTCTAGCCTGCACCAAGATATAGGTTAAGAGGCGTCTGACACGCGCCTTGGTGTACCGCTTGGTCGCAACCGCTTCAACCAATTCTTCCACAGACTGGGCTGTTTTAATAGCTTCATTAATGCGCACAGCTATTTCTTCATTAACCTGATAGATAGTGGTTAGGTCGAGATTTGACAAGATTTGATAGCGGAGCAAGGGAAAATAGTCATCCCAGCTCACCTTACTAGCCTGCTCAAAAAGGGCAACAGAAGGCATAAAGTGGTCTAAGAAGTCTTGGTCCTTCTGGTGCTGACGGAGGGCCGTCGCCGAGGCAAAGTCCACATCCTTGTCCACAGAATGGTAACCAGCCCCCTGACGCTGAATCGGATGGAGCTTGATGTTTCGTCCAGCAACCGCCTTGGCATAAGCAAGAGCAAGGACATGATTGGGTGTATTGCCTGAAAAATCAAGATCTGCAAATTCTTTCCACATGGCTTGGGTCTTCTGGGGATAGGAAAGGGAATCAGGCAGATTTTCCACAAATTGCTCCATCTCAGCACCTTTCTCTGTGTATAAGTCAGCGATTTTTTGATAATCTAGAACTTCCTCCGTCCCAAAGGTTAGGTTATCAATTCTTAACTGGGCTAAGATATTCACAGCTCCTTGGCCAAAGAAATCTGCCGCCTGAACACTGACTAAAAATGGCAATTCCACTACCAAGTCTGCGCCATTTTCCAGTGCCATCTGGGCCCGTGTCCACTTATCCACAATTGCAGGCTCTCCTCGTTGCATGAAATTCCCTGACATAGCTACGATTTTCAGCCCCTCAGCCTGATCCAGCAGGTATTTGTGTCCATTATGAAAAGGATTAAACTCCGCGATAATACCCGTGATTGTCATAGTAATCTCCTACTTCTGCGCGACAAAAAACCAACGGGTGCTAGTTTCTGTAGGCTCTTTGTCCTCAAAGTCTGCATAGAGTTTGAAAGACTTAAATCCGGCCTGTTCCAGCAAAATATCATAGGTCAAGACCTCATAGGTCCGCTCCTCATGCACTTCATCGTGACGACTAAAGGAGCCATCCGCTTCCTTGACAAAGAAAGTCAACTCATGCACGATGGAGTGAGGCGTCGCATCCTCATAGGTATCCCAAAGCATAGCGAAATCTTCCGCATTTTCATGGTAGGAATAGCCTGGAAAAACCTCGTCCGTCTGGTAGGTCGAATGCACATCAAAGATAAAGACACCATCTTCGTTGAGAGCATTATAGACTTCTTTAAAAACGTCCCCGACTTCCACCTCATCCTGCATGTAACAGATTGAGTCCGAATAACAAGTGACAAAATCATATTGACCTGCCTTGGACAAATCCAGCATATTGCCTTCAATAAAATCAATCTTTTGCTTGGCTGAAGTCGCTCTCTTCTCCGCAATCTTCAACATATCCCCACTCAAGTCAAGTCCAGTCACATCAAAACCAGCCTGAGAGAAGCGAACAGACTGGATACCTGTCCCACAAGCCAATTCCAAAAGTTTCTTTTTCTCCTTGGTCTTAGGCAAATGACGCAGAGAAAAATCAGTCCATTTATCGTATAAACTGTCATCCATGACCGCATCATAGACCGCCGCAAAGGTTTCATAAGTTGCCATAATCATGATACCAAGAGCCTCTATGGCAAACACCACTCGCTCTTTACCTTTCCATCAATTTTCTAAAATAAGCAAAGAAACCCAGTTGACTACAACTGAGTTCATCTTCTAAGCAAGAGCTTCTGAAATATCTACTGAATCCGCCTCATGCCATAGTTTTTCTAGGTTATAGTGGGCACGCATTTCTTCTGAGAAGATATGCACAACGATAGCACCTAGGTCTAGCAAAACCCAGCCTCCAGCTGCATCGCCTTCGACATGACTGCCTTTAAAGCCTGCTTGAGCTACTTTTTCACGGATATTGTCAGCGATAGCATCCAACTGACGGCTATTCATAGAGCTAGTGATGACAAAGTAGTCCGTCACACTAGTCAAATCTTGTACGTCAAGTGCGAGGATATCCTCCGCACGTTTCTCATCAGCCGCTTTCACGACTAGTTCTAGTAATTCTTTTTCGTTCATTTAGTCCTCTTTTTAGAAAATATGTTTGTAATCTAGGACATCTGCAAAGCGCTCCTCCCAAATGTCCTCATAAAATTCATTAATCGTTTCTGCTGGAATGTCATCCCCATCAAACGTTGTGCAAGTTCCTTCTGGAATAATAAGCTGATAGCCATATTCAAAGGCAACCTTGACAGAGGTATCCACACAATATTCTGTCTGCATACCACATAAAACTAATTTTTCAATCCCCTGTTTATCCAAGTATTCTTTTAAACCAGTTTCTTTGAAAATACTGTTATACTTCTTCTGAAAGACCTTTTCATTAGGTTTTCGATTTAAAAGTCCAGATATCTGCCAATCTTCTGATGTTTGAGCTTCAAAATCCTCAATATGTTGAACATAGATAATTTCGATATTCTTGCTTCTAGCTTGGTTTTGTAAATAAGAAATTTTTTCCAATAGTCTCTCTGTCTTAAAACCTGTTTCCACTAAAATATTCTGAACATCAATGATTATAAAAGCCGTCTTCATTTAGTCCTCTTTCAAATAGTTCACAAAGGCGTTATAGGTTTCAAGGGTTTGGGGATAGATAGGGAATCCCTGATGAGCTAGATGCTCCACAGTGCGAGCTGTCTCATAAGCTACTGCCTTATTAAGTGACAAACTTGCAATCTCACGCGCCACATCTACTCCTGGAAAGGCGCGATTGTGCTCGATGTAGTCTGCGACGTAGATAACCTTATCTAAGTCGGTCATCTGACCAGCTCCGACTGTATGGATTTCAATAGCTCGCAAGATTTCCGGATCATGCAAATCCAAATCTTCCTGAATCTTGTAGATGCCAACCATTCCATGCCAAACATTATTGCCCCAGTTTTTGAGATCAGGATCTAGCTGATAATGGTCAATCAAGCCCAAAAATTCCTGATCTGACAGCTTCTTAGCGTAGTCATGAAGAAGGCCTGCTAGTCCTGCTTTCTCGGTATCGACTCCAAATCGCTGGGCCAGTTCTATGGCTGCACGCTCCACACCTAGACAATGAGTTAAACGTTTTTCAGGTAGAAGCTCTGCCATTTTTTCCAACAAAGCCTCACGAGAGCAGTTGATATAGTCTTGATAGGTCACCAGTAGAGCCCCTCCTTCTCGATGTAATCTAGCACAGGCTGAGGTAGGAGAAAGTTGGGTTTCCGACCTTGGGCCATGAAGTCACGCACCATGCTGGATGAGATATCCATGAGAGGCACATCCACCCAGATAACTGGGTAAGAAGTTCCAGCCTTGTAGCGTGGGCGCTGAACCCCCACAAACTGAACCATGTCTACCAGCTCATCAATTCGATACCACTTAGGCAGATAGTCCACCATATCAGCTCCGATAATAAAGTAATAATCCGTGTCAGGATGTTGCTCTGTCAAGATTTTCATGGTGTCGTAGGTGTAGGAAATACCCTTACGCTCCAACTCGATGGTTTCAATGGCTAGGCCTTCAATCCCCTCGATAGCCAACTCCAACATCTTGAGGCGATGGTGTTCAGGGATGGTTTCTTTTTTATCTACGTGAGGAGGTTGGTATTCAGGCATGAGCAGAACCTGGTCCAGTCCCAACTGTTGCCGTACTTGGTCCGCAACAATGAGATGGGCATTGTGAACAGGGTTAAAATTCCCCCCTAAAATCCCGACTTGTTTGCGTTTTTTCTCCTTGATTTCTGGCTCCAACTCTACCTTGGTAAAGGGAGTCAATAGTTCGATTGCCATAGGCTAGTCTCCTTTATTTCTCTGTAAAAACAGTTATTTGGAGTAGGTTTCCTAGATTTCTTTGACTTTTTTAGAAATCTTGCGATTCTCTTTCTTGCTAGACTGTTTAAACAAAATCAAGATGCGTCCGATTTTTTGGACTGTATCCACACCGATTTCTTCTTCCAAAATTTCAGCGACTTCGTGGATATTTTCATCTGTGTTTTGTAAAAGAGTTACCTTGATCAATTCACGAGCGTCAAGAGCTTGACGGACGCTAGTTTTGATTTGGTCGTTCAGTCCATTTTTCCCGATTTGGATGATGGGTTTGAGGGTATGTGCCTGGCTGTTGAGGAAGGCACGTTGTTTTGATGTTAATGACATAATTTTCTTCCTTGTTTTTTGATAGTTATTTTAGGTGGTGAGGGACGGTCGGAACTAATTTTCCAAAGATCTCATCTTTGAAAAATGGATTTCCTGACCTCACAATTGAGCCTTGGTCTCAATTGTGCCCCTTGCCAATCAATAGATTGGCAAGACACCACGGCAATAACTATCTTTTTATGAGCTCACTTTGTTCGCTCAGTGATTTCATTTTAAATAATTGCTTTTCGTGTGACGACTGCGACGCCTTCTGGTGCCCAGACGGCAACTTTGGCGGTGCCTGTTACGCGGATCCAGCCGAGTCCTGAGATGACTAGGTCTGTCTTGTCCTTGATATTAAAGACATGTTGAACTAATTTTGGGAAATCTTCTTTTTCCTTGCTATTTGGTGGTGTCAGAAGAGTTCCGAGGTGCTTGTCGTAAAAGGCACTCGCTCCTTCGAGCTTGGTTCGGTGGAGTTTCAATTCATTGTCAAAGAAGGCAGTGAAACCTTGCTTTTCTCCTGATATGAAGTCAAATCGTCCCAAGCCTCCTAAAAACAGAGTTTGTTCAGGATTGAGCTGATAGGTTTTAGGCTTGATTTCCTTTTTAGGACTGACATACTTGAGGTTTTTAGCCGTCAAGTAGTGGGCCATCTGGTGACGGTGGATGATTCCCGGCGTATCGTAGATATAAGATCCGTCGTCAAGCGGAATCTCAATCTTGTCCAAGGTTGTTCCTGGAAAACGAGAAGTTGTGATGACGTTCTGGTCACCCGTGATCTCTTGGATAATGGCATTGATAAGAGTTGATTTTCCAACGTTGGTTACACCGACCACATAGACATCGCGTCCCTTACGGTAATGCTCGATTTTGTCAATGACTTCCTTAATGGCATGCTTGTTTTGGGCTGAAGTTAGGACGACATCGACTGGACGAAGACCTTCTTCGTGGGCACGTTCCATGAGCCACTGGCTAATCTTGCCTGGTTTAACAGACTTGGGCAGGATATCTTTTTTATTTCCTACCAAGAGGACATCATTGCCTGATACAAAACGTGGCAAGCCTGGGATGACAGAGCCATTAAAGTCAAAGATATCAATGACATTGACCACTAAGGCATCACTGTCTCCCACCTCGTGTAAGAGCTTGAGGAAATCATCGTCTGTCAACTGAACATCCGTGATCTCATTATAGTGGCGGAGACGGAAACAGCGTTGGCAATAGACTTCGCCAGTCTCCAAACCTTTTTCAAGTGCCGACTGGGGGGTAAAACCAAGACCAGCCTTATCTGTCGTCTGAATGGTTGCTCCACAACCAATACAGAGAATTTCTTCCATAGTTAAATTCCTTTTTTATATGTAATCGGTCCGTACTGTTCAGTGATTTTTCGCATGACACGGCGCTCACGAGCTCGGTTAATCTGCGTTTTGATCGAGTCATGTTGGACCAAGGGTTTGACTAAAATCGAGCGAATACCTGCACGGTGGGCTGCTCGTATATCTGTCATGAGCTGGTCGCCAACCATGACTACTTCACTTTTCTCATAGTGGAATTCCTTCATAGCACGATCAATCCCAAATGTGAAGGGCTTCAGAGCCCAATAAACGTAGTCAATCCCAAATTTCTCAACTGCTCGTTGGACGCGTTTTTTGGTGTTATTTGATACCACGATGATGCGAATGCCCGCGTCACGGAGATCATGTAGCCATTGCTTCATCTCTGGCGTCCCATCAGGGTTGTTCCAAGCAATGAGGGTATTATCCAAATCGACCAAAACAGCCTTGATTCCCTGCGCCTGCAGGCTTGGGACTGTCAGATCATAGACTGCTTCCACAGCAAAATCTGGCATATAGTTTTCAATCGCCATTCTGGCTCCTTTTCTTAACTTTTTTTCGCAATTTTCCTTAATAACAATGACAAAACAATCCACAACCCAGCACTGGCTAAACTGATGTAGAGCCAAGCATGGGGCTCATCTGTTAAAGGGAGCGGAACATTCATTCCGAAAAAGCCTGTCACTACTGCCAAAACCGCTAGCAAGACTGAAATGATGGTCAAAGTTGTCAAATTATCATTCAGATTGTTGTTTAGGATGTTGTTGTAAGATGCTGATAGTTGTTGAAGGACTTGTGAAATCAAGTCTGTCATGGACACCAGCTGATGAGCCTCAATCATGGCATCATCAAACTGTTCTCTCTCAATTTCGTTAAAACTACGATAAAGGGCATGACCTTGAATATGCTCCAACAACATGCGATTTTGCTTGGCAGCCGCAGTAAGATAAACCATACCGGTCTCCAAGTCGGAAAGGGCAAAGAGATTTTTCTTGGTCGTCCGCTGACGCAAGAGACCATTAACCTCATCCTTACTCTTGTCCATCTGCTCGATGACAGGGTAGTAGGCATTGCTGATGATTTCCAGACTGGCAAAGAGAAACTTGTAAATCGAAAGCGTGTCATGACTCTCCAGATAACGGGTCATCTGTTCAATGACATAGGCGTTCTTGGTATTACTAATGGTAATCAGGCGACGATGTTCCACGATAAAGGTCATGGGAAAGGCTTCGTAGTAGGCCTTATCCTTTTTCAAGTTCAAGACATTGTAGATAAAGGTCACAGTCCCATTTTCGCGGTGATAATCCATGTGGGCACGCTCATTCCTATCCAGTGCGTATTCAATCGTTTCCTTGTCCAAACCGTAGATTTCAGAAAGGTCCTCTAGTTTTTTCAACTTGTCCAAATCTAGGTTAATCCAGGTACAACCATTGCCCAACTGTTTTTCTAAAAACATCTTCTCTCCTTTACCAAACTCTTTCTATTGTACCATAAATCTACTAAAATTTCAGGCCTGGTCTGTACGAGAGAAATTGCTGACAACAGTGATATTCCGATTGGGGACGAAGTGCAGAACCTGATCTTCTCCTCTGAGTTGTGTTGTTCGAATACCAACGCTGACGACCTTTCCCGAGACAGTAATAGGCCCATTTGTCAGAACAACCTCATCCCCCACATCCAGTTGACGTTCGAAGAGGATGAAAAAGCCATTGATAACATCAGACAGAAAACCTTGGGCTCCCATCCCAATAGCCACCCCAGCGATTCCAGCACCTGCCAGCAAACTAGAAACTGGCAAACCTAAAATCGACAAAATGCAGTAGAGTAAAAAGAAATAAAGGGTATAATTAAACACATTTTCTAACAGACGTGAGATGGTTTTCTGACGCCCGACATCATGACGAGACATTTTTAGAGATGGTTTAACAATTCTCTGCACCATGGTATGGAGCAATTTCTTAGCTATATAAAAGAGTAAAAATAAGAATAAAAGAGAAAGTAACTTGGTTAAGATATTCTCGATAATCGCTGTAACATCAAGCTTATTGAGATAGGTTTGAATAAATTCTTGCATAGAAAACTCCTTTCATTTATTATACCATACTTTCATAAAGTGTCATTCTCCATAAATATTCAAAAATAATTTCAAAAATAGACAGAAAATTCTTGATTTTAGTTCATATTTATACTATAATCATAAACATTACACAACAAAGGAGATTGTTATGAAAAAAATCATTCATGCTTGGAATAAGGCAAGTCTGATCAAACGTATCTTGATCGGCATGCTTATTGGAGGAACTCTAGGACTGACACTTCCTAACATTTCAGGAATTGGCCTACTCGGAGATCTCTTTGTTGGTGGCCTCAAAGCCATCGCACCGATTCTAGTCTTTGCCCTCGTTGCCAATGCCCTTTCCCAACATAAAAAAGGACAAGATAGCAATATGAAAACCGTTATCTTCCTTTACTTGGTTGGAACCTTTGCTGCCGCCCTCATCGCTGTACTAGCAAGTTTCATCGTTCCAGTTGAAATTACCTTGAATAGTGCCAATACAGAAATTACTCCACCAGATGGGATTGGACAGGTCCTCAGCAACCTCTTGCTCAAACTAGTTGACAATCCAGTTAACGCCCTCGTCACTGCCAACTACATTGGAATCCTATCTTGGGCAGTTATCTTCGGTATTGCTATGAGAGAAGCCAGCAAAAATAGTAAAGAATTGCTGAAAACTATGGCTGATGTGACTTCTAAAATTGTCGAATGGATTATCAACCTAGCACCATTTGGAATCCTTGGTCTTGTCTTCAAAACTATCTCTGATAAGGGAATCGGAAGCCTAGCCAACTACGGAATCTTGCTTGCCCTCTTGGTGACAACTATGTTCTTTGTGGCTCTGGTTGTCAATCCATTGATTGCATTTCTCTTTATGAAGAGAAATCCTTATCCCCTCGTTTGGAAATGTTTGCGTGTTAGCGGTGTGACAGCCTTCTTCACTCGTAGTTCTGCGGCTAACATCCCTGTCAACATGAAACTTTGTCACGACCTTGGACTGGATCCAGATACCTATTCTGTTTCTATCCCACTTGGTTCTACTATCAACATGGCCGGGGCAGCGATTACTATTAACGTTTTGACTCTTGCTGCAGTAAATACTCTTGGAATCCCTGTTGACTTTGCGACAGCTTTTGTCCTTAGTGTGGTAGCAGCTATTTCAGCCTGTGGTGCTTCTGGTATTGCCGGTGGTTCCCTCCTTCTTATCCCAGTTGCTTGTAGCCTTTTCGGTATTTCTAACGATATTGCCATGCAAGTTGTTGGGGTTGGATTTGTGATTGGTGTCATCCAAGACTCATGTGAAACAGCCCTCAACTCTTCTACAGACGTCCTCTTTACCGCCGTTGCCGAATATGCAGCAGCCCGTAAAAAATAATCCATAAAGACAAGCCTGCTCAGGTCTTGTCTTTTACGCTTTTATTCTAACTTATTAGGAAATTCTTA
This sequence comes from Streptococcus mitis, assembly GCF_002860865.1. Classification (GTDB taxonomy): domain Bacteria; phylum Bacillota; class Bacilli; order Lactobacillales; family Streptococcaceae; genus Streptococcus; species Streptococcus mitis_AT. The sequence continues at coordinate 21,691 of NZ_PKIE01000001.1, read as the reverse complement.
TGTCTATTAGCCAACGTACGACTAAGCTCATCTTAGCTACCTGCCTTGCCTGTCTTCTTGCTTATTTCCTCAATCTTTCTTCAGCAGTTTCGGCCGGAATTATCGCTCTCTTAAGCTTATCTGATACTCGTAGAAGTACCTTAAAACTAGCCCGCAATCGACTTTTTTCTATGCTTCTAGCTCTGGCTATTGGAGTTTTGGCTTTTCACTTGAGTGGATTTCATATCTGGAGCCTTGGCCTCTATCTGGCGCTTTATGTGCCCCTAGCCTACAAGATGGGCTGGGAAATTGGCATCACTCCAAGCACTGTTTTGGTGAGCCATCTCTTGGTTCAAGAGTCAACCTCCCCAGACCTTCTAGTCAATGAATTCCTTCTCTTTGCAATCGGTACAGGATTTGCCTTACTGGTCAATCTCTACATGCCTTCCCGAGAAGAGGAAATCCAGCACTACCACACGCTGGTAGAAGAAAAGTTAAAAGATATCCTCCAGCGCTTCAAATATTATTTATCCAGAGGAGATGGACGCAACCGAGCACAGCTGGTGGAAGAATTAGACACCCTTTTGGAAGAAGCCCTCAGACTGGTATATTTAGATCACTCTGACCACCTCTTTCACCAGACCGACTACCATATCCACTACTTTGAGATGAGACAGCGTCAAAGTCGTATCCTGAGAAACATGGCCCAGCAGATCAACACCTGTCACCTAGCTGCCAGTGAGAGCCTGATTTTAGCCCAACTCTTTTCAAAAATTGCAGGTCAACTGAGCCAGACCAATCCTGCTTCTGATTTACTAGATGAAATTGAACGCTATCTAGAAGTCTTTCGCAACCGCAGTCTACCCAAAACAAGAGAAGAATTTGAAACCCGCGCCACCCTTCTTCAACTCCTACGCGAAGCCAAAACCTTCATCCAAGTAAAAGTTGACTTTTACCAAAAATATGGACAGTAATACTCTTCGAAAATCTCTTCAAACTACGTCAGTCTTATCTACAACCTCAAGACACTGTTTTGAGCAGCCTGCGGCTAGCTTCCTAGTTTGCTCTTTGATTTTCATTAAGTAAAAAAAAGAAAACTTCAGACCAATCACAAAAGGTGAATATCTGAAGTTTTCTTTTATTTGTAAGTTATTACCATAAAGGTTAATAGTAAAACGAATAAGGCCAAACTCACCAATAAAGTGAGCACCTTTACCAAGGTGTTGCTCTGCCAGTAACTTGGTTTACCAATATTACTAGTGGCATCCATGGAAAATAGTTGATTTTGACGGGGTTGTATGGTTACCAATACAATCAAAGCAATAGATAGGACAATAGCTAAAACAATTAGTATTTCAATCATAGGCCTACCTCAAGATTCCCAGCAAAGTAAAGAGCAAACCAATCAGAATCATCAAGCCCAGTAAGAGTGAAAAAGTCTTACTAATCTTTTCCCCTCGGGTTTCTTTTTCCTTCTTGATGGGTTTTTGTTTCAACTCTTCCATGCGACCTTCAACGTCTTTGTAAAATAAATCTTCGTCTGACATGTTAGCCTCCTAAAACAGTTTGCATGGTTTCCTGATATCGCACCAAGTCAACATAATTTGCATGTTGGCCTTGCTTTCCAAGTGCCTGACGCATTTGATCAACATCTGAAAGGGCCAGTTTAATGGTCTCAACCAAAGCAGAAACTTCACTACTTTCAAATAGATGATCAGGAGCGATATAGAGTCTATTGTGTACCGTCTGATTAAATCCAAGAATCAAGAGATTGTGCTCAAAGGCCTGACGCACCGACTGCAATAACTCATTGCTGTGGTTTATATCCAAGTAAATATCCGACAATTGATACAGTTCTTGAATCTTCTGTGGACTAGCGTTCTGGTAAAGGACCACATTAGGATAGCGAAGCATGTCTAATAACTTAGAAGACATCTCTGTCACCGCTGCGATACGGAAAGTGACATCAGGCAAGGCTTCTACGATTGCTTCCACTTGCTCAATCTGATCTGAATTAGTCAAAATTAAGGCATCTCGTCTTAGGAAATTATCACGTTTGAACTGATAATGGTAACCCAAATGCACAAACTGATTATGGTATTTCTCGTCAGTCAATTCTAAAGCGCGCTCATAAGTTGCCTTATTGGGAATGATGATTTTCTTAGTACGCACATTATCACTTTCCAAAATCAACTGCATATTGCCTGGAATGGCATCATAGAGAGGTTCCTGCCAAACCAGGATATCATGACCTGATTTATCCGGAAAATGGAAAGATGTCAAAAACGAGGTAGATAAGCTATTAAAGATAATGTGGTTAAGATTCACATTCAAACCTTGTAGGAAATCTATGATAAAAGCTACTCGATTAGAAAAATGACGCAAGCCTTGTCCTTCTAAGGTCAAAAGAATATCACCTGTGATATGGTTTTCCAAAATAACTTCCTTTTGATCTACGTCCCGATAGGAAGTCATAATAGCTTGACCAGAAACATCATAGGTGGTTTTAGCAAAGCAAATCCCGAAACGATTATAGTGATCTACTTGAAAAATTCGACCTGCTGGTGTTTTCCATTCGACTTTTTTTACCAAACGCGCCTGTAAACCATCTGCAAAATGAATCACTGCCCGTTCTTGATTGAGGTCATTAATCATTGCAGACTGATTATCGCCAGCAATTTCCCAAAAGTCTGGTACAGGAACTTGGTTAAAATATAAGGGTTTACCACTGTCATAACCCAAATAATAGGTAAAAGGGGAGACAACTCCATCCGGTAAGAATCCGTCTGGTTCAATAACCACAGCCAAATCAGACAGTCCAGCTTCAGTCAGACTATAGTTCAAATCTTGGCTTTCTTGATTATATACATCAAATAACTGAATCATCCACTACCTCCTTGATTGTTTCTTCCCATGTGTTTAGAATCTCTTGAGTCAAGAATGACTCTGCTATCTGGTATGACTTCTCTCTCATACCTTCCAAACGATTCTCCAAATAAAGTTGGCAAATCTTTTCTGCATAAGCTTTCTTAATTTCATCCTCCACATGGTCAGATGAGCTTGGAATCAAGTAGCCATTTTTACCGTCTTCAATGAAAGTTTGATTTCCATATGGAACATCAAAGCCAATCAATGGCAAACCTGAACTAATAGCTTCCATCAAGGTCAAACCAAATCCTTCGCTAGTAGAAGCTGTCAAATATACCTCATACTGACTATAAATCTGCGAAAGTTCCGCATGCCCCTTGAGCTGAATATAATCCTCAGCCTGATGATTTGCAATAATTTCTCGAAGAAGAGAATCTTCTCCGCCGCTCCCATAAATATCAAAAGTTAGTTCCGGTAACTCCTTATGAGCTTCAATCACAGCTTTCACAAGCCAATCAATGTGTTTTTCCTTGGCTAGACGAGAAGCTGTAATGAGAGAAAATGGTTTACGACTCTCTTGTGGTTTTGTTAATTCATCAACACTTCCAACTGGAATGGTTACAATCTTAGGAGCATGCGTAGTATAGTGAGCAAACTGTTGCTCTAAGACTTCCTTTTGGCGATCCGTTGAAACGATAAAAAGATCAACCTTATCTGCATTGGTAAACTGATAGTCATAGTAGTTGTTCCAAAGGATATAGTCCTCGTTTGTAGCATTTTCACTATAATGCTCTGCATGAACAACTACCGCTAGATGCGCCGCTTGCGCTTCTTCAAAGACCACCTGACCAATCCCTGTCTCACGATCCAAAATCACTAGATCTGATTTACTTAAACGAAGAGTCTTCATGAAATAACGTATCAAGGCAGGCTTCCCATATAAAATTCGATCCTTGAAACGGTAGACTTCTTCAGTCCCTTGATTCATGAACATATCATAAGCAGAAGTACCATCTTCATTGTAGAAGGTTCTTTGATAGAGTGTCGCCACATTGTCCTTAGGAGCAAAATATTCTGTGCAATAGCGTGTGTACGAGAAGTAATCTTTGCGTACAAGATTGCCTGCAAATACATACTCTACGTGTTGAACAAGGTCTTTTTTCTCATCTACTAAATAACAAGTGATAAACTTGTCTTCGTCAGAAAAGAAAATACGTAAGACCTTGCCATTTTTTTCCCTTCGTTCCTCTATACCTTCAAAATAAGCCAAAATATCATCCACTGTCACGCTAGTCGGTGCAATCTTAATATCAGTGAAATGATTATAAAGCCAGATAACTTGATCATCATCAAAACCAATATTGGATGTTAAGTGCTGAATATTATCGGCTAAAATCATATCTGTAAAGATAAACTTCGACGCCAGTTTCAGTCTACGAAAAATACCAGCACGATAGGCTTGAGCGTATTCAACACCACTACTAGCCCAGCCAATTCCTAAATTTATATTGTAAATTGTCATATGTTCCTCTTTTTATGGGAAATGAGTCATAATCTCACCTTTAGGAGTGACTTCAACCAAGCCCATCAGGAGATTACGCACCATATCCGCACGGATTTGTTCTTTCATAGCTTCAAAGCCCGCATAGGCTTCTTGATAATACTCTACGATTGGATTTTTCTGACTAGCAGATTGACCACCGATAGCCATAGATAACTGTTGTAGATAGTCTACCTGCTCAACCCAGTTGTCATCAATAGCCTTGAGCATAGAGAGTCGTAAAAACTGTTCATATAAGCCATGTTGCTCAAGCAATTCTTTCTTTTCAGAAAGTTCTCTAGCAATCACCTGCTTCATAAAGCTACGAACTGCAGTTTTGTCAGTCACATCTATATTATCTGGAACCTCTTTAGTATGAAAACTAATATTGGTAACGATAAAGTGGAAGAGTAACTCTCGGCTTTCATAACTTGAAGAGGTCACTTGCTCTATGTAGCTAGCAATGATTTTCTCAACAACATCCTCTAAGTCACGAGAACCATCTATTAGACGATTTCTTTCTTTATAGACCATATCCCGTTGAATATTCATACTCTCAGCATATTCTAGAGTCTGACGACGCGCCGAACGGCCAGCACTATCACTTGACTGCTGGGCCCTTTCAACTAGTTTTCGATATTTGCGCCCTTTCAATACTTCCGGTTGAGTCATATCTTTAACCTGATAATCTTTATATTTTTTATGCACCCAAGATGGCCCAAATTTCTTAATAACATCATCTTCTAAGGATACAAAAAACTTACTCATACCAGGATCTCCCTGACGGCCAGAACGTCCACGAATTTGCAGGTCGATTCGTTGACTTTCCATCCGCTCTGTCCCAATAACAATCAAGCCTCCAAGTTCTGCAACTCCCTTACCAAGCTTGATATCCGTACCACGTCCTGCCATAGATGTAGCCACTGTCACAGCCCCCATCTGACCTGACTCAGAAATAATCTGAGCTTCACGCGCTGCATTATTAGCATTTAAAACATTATGAGCAATTCCCTCTCGGAGCAAGAGTGACGAATAAAGTTGAGACATCTCAACCGAGCCTACAAAAACAAGTAGGGGATTTCCCTTAGCATGGTATTCCTTGATGTACTCCAAGGACGCATACACTTTTTCAGGTAAAGTGATATATAGATTATCTGGATAGTCAATCCGTTGTCTAGGACGATTGGTTGGAATACGTACTACAGACATATTGTAGGTTTCAATAAACTCTTTTTCTGCAACCTTACCTGTTCCTGTCATACCAGATATCTTATTAAACATCTTAAAAAGGCTCTGATAGGTGATTGAAGCCATGGCCCGTGTTTCTGGAGATAATTTGACATGTTCCTTTGCTTCAATCGCTTGATGGAGTCCTCCCTGCAGTTTAGTCATCTCTAATAGACGTCCTGTTCCCTTATCAACCAGTACCATCTCATTACCACGAATGACATAGTCCTTGTCTTTAGTAAAGAGTTTATGGGCTCGAATCGCATAAACTAAATGGCGAGCAAAAACCGCATGTTCTTCCTTGTACAAATGATCTATTCCTAAAAAGCTTTCAGCAACCTTAGCTCCCTTAGTAGTGAGCCAGATCTCATCCTTTTCCTCCTTAAAGATATAATCCTCCCCCTCTACCAAGGTCGTTACAAGCGTATCAATAATACCGTAGTAATTAGATTGAACACGAGGAGATCCAGCAATAATAAGAGGTGTCTGTGCGCTATCCAATAAGATATCATCAATCTCATCAATAATAACATAATTGAAAGGTTGCAAAAACTTACCTTCTTGATTAGAAGCTAAATTATCATTCAAAAAATCAAAACCTAAATTGCTATTAGTTGTATAAATAATATCCGACGCATAAATTCTTTTTTTCTCTTCTGGTGTCATCTGCTCTTTAGGATCATCTGTAAATGGGACTCCAATTGTCAATCCTAAGAAGCGGTACACTTGTCCCATCTCCTCAGCATCCCGTTTGGCTAGATAGTCATTGGTGGTAATCAGCATGGTACCTTTACCTGTCAGGGCATTGAGATAAACAGGCATAGTAGCCGTCAAGGTTTTCCCCTCACCTGTATTCATCTCAGCAACATTTCCCTGATGGATAACAATTCCTCCCATAACTTGGACATCATAAGGGAACATTCCCAATACGCGTTTATCCGCTTCACGAACAACTGCAAAAGCTTCTACCAATAGGTCATCAAGAGTGGCTCCATCAGCAAGACGTTGGCGAAACTCCACCGTTTTTGCCGCGAGTTCTTGGTCTGAGAGATATTCCATCTTTTCTTTAAGAGCATTAATCTTTTTTAAAATCCTTTTGACTTTTCTAAGTTGAAAATCTTTAAACACGATTCATCTCCTCAATAGAAAAAGAATAGAAATCTAAAGACTCAAATCCAGCACTTAGAAGGGAAACTTGATAGGTATAGGTATCTGCTGGATAAGTAAAATCAAAAACTTTCATTTTTTCAATCTTCTCTTCAATAATATCCCCATATCTATCCAAAAAAGAAATCTTTATATATATGCCATTTTCAGGATGACAATCAAAATTCATGCACAACTGATAATCCTGTTTTCTTTTAAGTAAAGGGAGACTAGGCTGGGCTCTAAAGGCTTGATAGTTCACACTGGAGAACCAAGTTTTTAAGATTTCTCCTGATGGTACCAAGGGATTAGATAAACTAATGTGTTTATCCTTATGATATATTATTTCGCTACCATACATAAATGTCCCCTGTACTTCTCCCCAAGAGATACTTTCTCTTTGATTAATAATCATTTATCTCTCCTTTTAAAATCCTCTTCCAAGATCATATTATAAAAATGTAAAAACCAAGTAACATTTGTACCCGTATCATCATTGTGTCGCCCCGATGTACCCTTAGATAGAATCTTAGCTCCTGTATAACAAAGATGTTCTACTAACTGATCATATGCCTTACTGTCCATATCTTCGTCTTTCATATAGGAGAGGCCAAACGTTGTCTGTGTAAAGTTAGCCTTTTTAAACACATTCCAAAAACGTCGATCTAAATTCTCCATATCCTGGTAGCTAACTCCGCCCGTCTGATGTCTCAGAACATCAAATCCTGTATTAAATACTCCTGGTGCCTCTAAGCGCCCTCTTCTTGCAATAGTCCCAATATTAGCTAATGGCTTCCCGATAATAACTGCACGTGGCTCAAAAGCGGCTCCATAGTAGAGCGATGGAAAAGTTCCCATTGATAAACCTGATAAAATTAAATCTTTAGAAGTCAAACCAAGATAGTCTAAATAGTATTGAATTGTTTCCTTAATCTTATTTTCTAATTCTTCACTACCAAGATAAAAAGCTCCCCCCTCCAAACGAGGATCTGAAAAAAGAAGAAAAGGACATCCTAAATTTTTCATCATGAAATATCCTTCAAAGCCCTCTGCAGGACGATATCCCGCAAAGTATACTGCCAAAGGAGGTTTAAAGTCTCCAGGATGAAAGAAATAATTAATCTCATCACGTATACTATCGTGTAAAATATTACCACCAAGAACAAACTTTCCAAACTGTTTTCTACTCCAACGCTGGTGAAGATTCCCTAGTTTAAGTTTCCCTTTGCCTCGTGCCTCAATAGATACCGTTATATAAAAACTTGTTTCCTTATTATCTATAACAATCGCTTGTTGAAGGTCATCCTCACTATAAATTTCCTCCTCAAAAAATTCGTCAACAGCCCCAGACCATATTTTGCGAATCACTAATCTAAACTCACAATCCCCTTGTTTTTCGTACTCTAACCACAATTCAATAGGGAGATTTTCTCCAATCATGGTATTGTAGGTCCAATGGGCAACCTGAGAAAAAGTGTCACTAAAATTTCCCTCTAAAATCACATGTTCAAATCCTTGATAGGAAATAGAACCTTCAAAAGAGGGATGTATTTGTATTGTTGATGGAAATAATTTATCTCCGTATCCCCCGCCAAAGAGAGAAGTTGATAAATCATTTAGTAATTGCTGGGGATCTGAGAAATCTATAGCCTGAGCACATCTCTTTTTTAAGAAATCAAGAATACTCAATTCTGTCGTTTTAAAACCTTGATCATAAAAAAGAGTATAAGGTGCAATCTGATAACTAAAAGGTAGTAAATCAGCTAGATACTGACCCTCCTCTATCAAGATTGCATGAAAATTTGTGATGCTATCCATTTCCATCATTTTACGAAGGGCAAGCGATGAGTTGGGACAGAAATAGTACCAATCCATATTTTCAGGAATATCATAATGATGAGCCCAATTATCAATTCCTATCTGTAGGATTTTATAATCCTTTGACATCTGTAACCTCCTCAATCCAGTGATGCAACTTATCTAAGAATCTTTGTCCAGTGTGTTCTTTGATTTTATCAATAGAGTATACTAATGCTTGATTCCACTCTTTCAGTTTATCTGTATAGTAATGTGCCGCCTTGGAAAATTCTGTCACATCTGAAATCAAATAACCGTTTTTTAAATGTTCCACATAGACGGTCTCAACTAGATTAATCTGAGGAATTCCCGCACTGATACCTGCTATTTGAGTATAGAGGTGGGGTTGTTTATTGAGATCCACAATCAAACGAACAAACTCGAGTGTCTTAATCAAATCCAATTCATCATTCATATTGACAAATTGAAAACGCAGTTCTTGCTCCTGGTTTTCCTCTAGTGGATTTTCTGCACCACCATAGTCTAGGCCTTTTTCCAAGCTGTCAGTATGGATTTGTCCCTGAATGATTTCATTTACAAAGCTTTCCACTTCATCCATTTGTTCCTGACTAGCAGAAAAGGCTCCAAAAATGACCTCTGTATTTTTAGTTTCAGCAATAAATAACAAAACTTGAGTCAATGCTTCCCTATCAATTTCTTCGTTGAAATCAAGTTGATAGTAAATAATCGATTCTTTTCGAGTCTGACTTCGACCTAGTCGTAAACGCGTATCAAAAGGAGAAAGATGGTAAAATTTATTAGAAAGTTCAGGATATAGTTCCTGTAAAAGTTGTAAACTATCCTCTCTATCCACTAACACTAAACTAGCTCGATCAACCGATACTGATAACTCTCCAAAGGTATTCTGTGAATTCCGATTTATAAAGAGACTCAAAATTTTAGGATTGTCACTTGGAATATGATCAAAGATAAACTGATCATGATAAGGATGTGACGGAATGATAAAAATATCCTGTTTTTCCTGTTTCTTTTGCAGGTATTTATCAAAATATTCTGCGATTAGTTGACTCATATCAGTGTAGTAAAGCTGTTTAAAACGGTAACCAAATATTGGATTTACCTCTACTCGGCCTCTCTCATTTAAATACTCCCTAAATCGCCAAATACCTTTAGGATCTAAATAGTCTTGATAGATAGGCTGGCCATTATCAAAATAAATGACACTAGACACAAAGCCACGATCGTCCATTATATAATGTGTACTTATTTGCCCATCGAGATCAAAATATTGGATTTCACTGATAAATCCTTCTACACCATGCTCCACTTTAGCATATTTTTTACCATTTTTTTGTACTACTATTGCAAAAGGACTATAAATAAATTGACAATCACTATCCCACTCTATATCTCTTATATTCAGAACCTGGCTGTGTATATCATGCAAATCTTGCAAATCATCAAATATAGGATAGACTTCTGTCTCTAGGACACCATGTCTGTGTAAAAAATAACGTAAATGTGGCTGATAGGATAATACTAATAGTCGAGACGGTAGACCTTGTCTTTGAAAAAGTCTAATTTGATTGAAAGTATCATCAAATTCAAGTTTAAAGTTAGAATAGTACCACGGAGTCAAATCAGCGTGCCATTGACGATTTGAACCATACCAAGCTGGAATAAAATAATACATGATATCCTCCTAAATCAATGGTTTATATGTTTCATTTAATCTCAGAGCTTTCACCTCATCTCTGATTGTAAAAATCATACCACCAAACATCAAAAATAAACCCGGAATCATAGCAATCCTCAATAACTTTTCATCATATAAAACAAAAAGCATGGGACCACCTGCCATAATCACATTAAAGAAAGCACCTATAATAGAAAAACGAAAAATTATTCTATTCATAAATCGACTAGTTTCTTCACCAGGATAGATTCCATAGATATATTCTCCAGACTTTTTCATACGTTCTGCAATTTGTTCTCCGCTCATATTTACAAAAGCAAATAAGATACTAAAAAGAAAAAGAAATCCGATATACATATAAATCCAGAGTGGTTTTCCAACTGTATACTTTGCTGCAATTTCAGAGAATATTAAATTTGCAGGGAAAAGCGTCTGTAACAACAAAAGAATATAGGTTGGCAAAGATAAAAAGCTCATCAAATACATGTAAGGCATCCCTCCAGCTGGGTTAAGCATCACTTCAAAATATGAATATCTCTTAAAACGACTATTTAAACCAATCTTATTAACCGGTATGCGATAGCGAGCTCTATAAAATAGGGCTAGTAGATAAGCAAAGAAAACACCCATAAGACTTAAAAACATCAAAATAGATGTCGATATATTGATTTGTTTAGATATTTCAATCAAATCCTGCGGAATATTTAATACCATACTCGTTAACAATATAACCATAACTCCACCAACCCCATTGCTAGAATTGATATCAGTTAGCCAAATCGAAAAAAAAGTTCCTGCAGTCAATAACATTGTATTTAAGAACAGGACAAGTTCAAAAGAGTAAGCCGGTTGAACCGGAAGATTTAAGGAAATAGCCAAAGATTGAATGATAGCTATAAACAGTGTTAAATACATCCGACACCTATCCTGAGTCTCCATCGACATCGAAGACAAGCCTAAATGTTTTGAAAAGGAAAACATTTGCCACAAAATCATAGAGGACATCCACGGAGAAATCCCAACAGAAAGTAAGGAAAGACTGCGGAGATTTCCGCCTGTAATAGCCGTCGAAAAGGCAAGATAAGCTGTTGAACCACCTAAAAAGTCCCTACTATTTACATCAATAAATGGTAACGTCAAATGACTTCCTAGTACATAAATAAAAATCAAAGAGAAAGTCATTAGACTTTTTGTTATTATAGATGAAAAATAGTTTTTCATGACAAGTCCTTTCATATTTTCAATCATAAAATAAATAATTATCCCTACTAATAATAGAAATATTATCTCAAAATAACTCTAATAATCAAGATGAGAACTCTTTACGGTAGGATTTCAAATGAACTACTAGAAAAACTAAATTAAACTGAAAGACCTCAATTTAAGCTGTCTATTTTAATCAAAACAGAATCATTCTTCATCCATCTTTTCAATTAAGTAAAGCATTTCTTGATATCTTCGATAGATTTCCGTATTCTCTAAACCACAAGTATAAGCTTGATAACTTCTAAACTTTAGTGACTCCAAAAGAGCATTCTTATAAATATCTGAGTACAAACCTTTTATCGTAACAAGACACAGTCGTTCTACTAAAGTATCCAGTACATCTTCTAATAATTTTTCTGTAATAGTTTGTATAATCGATCCCCCTCTTATCCGATAAAAGTACAAACCTTTATGAATATAGGTGATTCTTGAAGCCTCTAGAAATAATTTAATATTTGTTCTAGTATCCTCAATTAATTTACCTTTTGGGAAACGAATAACATTAAACATATCTCTTTTAAATAATTTTGCCCATGTAACAGAAAAGGAATTGTCTTCCATTTCAATCTTGGGTAACTCTCTAATCCACTCATCAGACGTCCAAATACGCTCATAGTACTCCCCTAAAATTGGGACCTCATAAACAGATGTTGAATCATCATATTTTATATAGGTTGATAGAGCTATATCTGCTCCTGTTCTAGTAATAGCTTCATATAAATCTGCTAGAAATGTTTCCTTTAACCAATCATCTGAATCAACGAAGGTAATATATTCTCCTTTAGAACATTCTATCCCATAATTTCTTGCATCTGACAAACCACCATTTTCTTTTTCAAAGTACTGAAAGCGTCTATCTTTAGCCAAATACTCCTTACAAATATTTGCTGAATCATCTGGTGATCCATCGTTAATCATTAACACTTCGAAATTAGTATATGTTTGCATCAATAAACTATCTAAACAAAGACGAAGATATTTTTCCACATTATAAATAGGAACAACTACGCTAATTAACTCTTCTTTCATCTAAGTCAACTCCTTATTATCTATCAAATTATCTATTTTAAACACCATATTTTCAGGATAAGAGTGATCACAAATAAAGGAACCTCTCAACACATTATGACAAGTATTATCAAAATCAAAAATAGTTTTTCTAAGACGATAAACTTCATCGATAATTTTCGCAATCTATTCCTCATGATTGATAGATTGCTTTCGTTTCCAGACTCATATCCCTCTCTCTTTTATAAATTTATCATTAGAATATTGAACTCTCTAAGATATAGCTATTCTTGAAGTCTGATCTCCAAGAAAACCATTCCATAGCTCTACAATACTTTCCTCTAAGTACTCACTCGCCAACTGATAAGAATTGCTATAAAAATCCTCCATATCTTTAGAAGATAGTTCAACTAATCTCTGAGCCATATCCTCTACCAACTCCTGATCACTTCTTCCTTCAAAAGGAACTAAATAACCATTTTTACCATCTAGTATAAAGGTAGGATTACCATATCTCACATCAAATCCAACAATAGCCAATCCTGATCCAACAGCTTCCATCAAAGTCAAACCAAAAGTCTCAGTTGTAGAAGCTGTTAGATAAATACTATGTTTTATGTACTCGTCATCCAATCTCGCATACCCTTTTAGATGGATATAATCCTCTGCCGAATATTCGCAAATCAATTCTTTCAACCCATTATATTCCATACCTTGACCAAAGATAGAAAAATCAATATTCGCACCCTTTTGATGCGCTAAAACAACTGCTCTAATAGCTAAATCTACTCGCTTTGAATAAATCAATCTTGAAGCCGTCATAATTTTTTGTGGTTGCCTAACTTTGTCTGCATATCGTAAAGAATTCAAACTCCCTACTGGAATAGTATAAATTTTGGGAGCTTGCTGTCCTTCTTTTTGAAAAGACTCCTTCAAAATTTCTGCCTGTAACTTAGTAGATGTAATCATAAAGTCAAAACGATTAGCATACTTTACAGGGTAGTAATATTCATAGCTAAAGGGATGCTCACCAAAAGTATGTTCCGAATGGAACACTAGTCCTAGTTTTGCACCTGATGATTGCTCCAATAGTGGACGAGCAAAATCAATATTCGAAGCCCTATCCATCAGAACAATATCTCTTTCTTTTAGATTGAGCTTATTTATAAAAAAAGTTATCAGCTCTTCATGTGTTATTAGTCTATTATCTTTTAATAGATAAAGACGTTTCTCTTTCTGAGAAATTTCCTCTAATGCTACACTTCCGTCTTGGTTATGATAAACACGTTTTCCTAGTTCAGCTGAAATGTGATTATTTTGATAGTTCAATACAAAATAATCAGTTACTAGTTTTCTTGTAGAGTACATTTCCCTTCTTAGTAAATATCCTTCTGAAAAATAATCCACATACTGAACCTTATCTAAATAATATTTACTGTACCGAAAAACGATAACTTCTCCATTATCTAGTTTATAAGATTGACTTTCGTCAGAACTATCAATTTGTTGTGACTTCTCCAATCCCAAAAGCATTTCCATCTCACTCGAAGAAAGAATGGGTTCTATTACTAACTGATCCGTAAACAAAAGTTGAGCAAAAAGAAGTTCATTGTATCGATAACCTTTGGATAAAAAATAATCTAATTGATCCCTATTTGGCCAATGGGTAAATACAAAATATGTCTCTACACCTAACTTGCGAAACATTTTAAGGCGATGTGCTTGTGCAACATCTACTCCATTTGGCTCAAACCCTAGCAATAGATTAAAATTATAAACAGTCAAATTTTCTCTCCCATCTACCAAATAAACTACGATAATCTTCTAAACTAGTTATCCCTAATATTTGAGCTTGATTTCTAGAAAGTTGATAATACTTATCAGGATTTTCTATAACTTGGCGTACATTTTGAATGAGAGACTCTATTGTATCGCAACAAGTTTCTAATTTTTTATATTCTTCATGATGAGTCAGATTGTCCAATGTATAAAGTAATATTCCTCTTTCAACCGCACGTAAAGAAGAGGCAAGAATTTCAATATCATACTGAATATCAAAATAGAAACTACTGCTATCCAGTAATTCTTGAAAAAGTCGATAACTCATTCCTGGATGTATGTGCATATTAGAATAGATAGATAAATTAGTAATACGACTTCCCATCTCTGTAACTGCTCCTACATGGAAATCAATCTCTGGAAATTGAATCAATAATTGTTCTAAACCTTCTATCCATTCAGAATTTGTAATAATCATAGCTTGTGGCCTAACCGGAACTGGCTTATTTAAAGCAAACCCATATAGATGTGTGTAAGGAGAAAGATCAGAACTTCGAGGGGACATTACTAGAACCTGATTAACTCGGTCTGCAATCTTATCAGCCTCTATTATATCATCTGCCAAATAATAGTAATTTTCTTTCTTTCCTGAGGGAAGAAGCGAGAGAATCTCTTCTCCCAAAATTAAAATATCTTCTCTCTCTACTATCTCTTCTAATACTTTAAGGAGAAAAGAATGACGATTCGGATAGATAGTTGGACTCTGCTGTGAATCAAAGTAAGCTATTTTATCTTGTTGTAACCACTCTACTAGAAGTTCTCTCCCTTCTGAGTTGTAAATAGTTCTCAGTACACTCTTTTCTTCTTCATCTAAAAGTTCACGACAAACTTTCCAGCCATAAGCACTGTAATAATCTATCCAGATGCACGTTTCTTCTTCATCATACCAGTAAACCCTCGCAATAGTACGCTCTGATTGTGGTTGACGAAACTTTATTCGTGCTTTCTTTTTACTTTGGTCATAAACATAACCTTCTAAACCATCTGTCGTTATCTCCCAGTAAGGGGGCAGAGGTAAATTGTTAACAAAGAGAGGTTGACCCTTTTCTTTCATTAGGAAGTATGTCAGTGCTGTCAATTCCCCTTGTTCAAGATTATCTAGATTGTCAAAACAATCAATGTAGAATACAGTTAATGATTTCTCTAGATTTTGAAAAATTTCCTTAATTTTTGAAACTTTATCATCTGTTTTTTTTGCGATTACAAACATCTTTTACTTTTCCCATTCTCTTGATAAATGTATCTAAATCTTGCATCTTGAGATGCAAAATCTTTACAAATACTTTCTGAATCATCCGTTGAACCATCATTAATTAAAATAATTTCTAAATTTTGATAAGACTGGTATCTTATACTATCTAAGGCTAGTTCTAGATAAGGTGCTACATTACACACTGGTACGATAACACTAATTAATGGTTCTGTTTGCATTCATTCTACTTATTTTCTAGAGCATTCAAATAGTTTTTGATATGCTGAATCATCTCTTGAACATCCTGATTTTCAAAAACATAGTGAGGTATTTCATGTCCATGATTTGTTGCTTGGAAAGAATAGAAAGGAATTCCCTTATCTGCTACTTTTTGGATAATGTTATAAATTTCACCCTCATAGTTAATATCTAGATAAAAATCTAACTGATTGAAAACTTTTTCATGCATCAAAGGATCAAAGCACGGAAAAAGGGTTACATTTTTATACTTTTCCAACATTAAAATTTCTGGTGCAAAATAGCAGTGGGCCAAAATATTAAAATTCACTTGTGGAAGAGCTTTAATCAGATTATCTGCTTCAGGCAAGTTCACGGTATTCGTATAAATAGCTGTTTGATAAGGAGGGAGTGAAGCAAGAGCACTCCATCCTTCTTTGGCAGGATATTTTCTAAGTATAACATCATCCCAAGACAATCCATAGTAAAACCACCATTCTTCTCTGAATCGATTAAAATGATGTTGATGCCACGGCTTCAAGCCTGTAGTATAGTGAATGACAGAAAGTAAGAAATCTCTTCAAACGTATTTTATACCATATATAATACAAAACATATTATATCAAAAAAACAGCTATTTTCCAACTTATACAGTAAAAATCATCCTATAATAAAGTATACTAAAAATCGATATTTATGATACATCAGATGTATGATATATCCATTGTATTGTAAGCACATTGGATATAATCAACTATTTTTAATTGCGAAGGAACAAAGTTCAATTCTTGTCGTTGAATAGTCGCTCCAATCTCTTTTAGATTTCCCTGACAGTAAGGACAAATGCAGTATTCTATAGTCAACTAAAACAAGAGTAGGACAAGAGAGCTTCATAAAAGGTAGTGCAACTTGGTAATACCTTTTTGAGGTGCTTTTTGATATGAGCCCATGTTTTCTCAATAGGATTGTACTCAGGTGAGTAGGGAGGAAGAGGTAAAAGTTTATTCCCAAATTCTTCACACAAGAGTTCTAGCTTACCCATTCTATGGAATCTTGCATTATCCATAATAATAACTGATGGTGTATTTAATGTCGGTAAGAAAAACTTATGAAACTAAGCTTCAAAAAAGTCGCTCGTCATCGCCTCTTCGTAAGTCATTGGAGCGATTAACTCACCATTTGTTAGACCTGCAACCAAAGAAATCCTCTGATACCTTACCTCTTATGAACTGACCTTTTAATGAGCGACCATGTCCTCAATAAAAATAAGTATCGAATCCTGTTTCATCAATATAAACAGGTGCTAAGTGCTTTAAACTATTAAAATTCTTAAGAAATAAAGCTACTTTTTCTGGAGCTTGTTCATAGTAGGTATGGTTCTTTTTTTTCGAGTGTAGTCCATAGCTTTAAGAGCATAGTGGATGGTAGTTGGATGACAGCCAAATTCAGAAGCTATTTCAGTCAAATAAGCATCTGGATTGTCAGTAAGGTGTTTTTTAAGTCTATCTATATCAACCTTTCTTAGTTTTGTTTCTTTTACTTGATGGTTTAGCTCTCCTGTTTTCTCTTTTAACTTTAACCAGCCATAAATGGTGTTACGTGAGATTTGGAAAACCTGTGATGCTTCTGTTATACTACCTGTTCGCTCACAATAAGCGAGAACTTTTTTACGAAAAGCTATTGAATATACCATAAGAATATTATGCCACATTGTGTACTATTTTTGGTTCATTTTATTATAGTTGATGATGAACTTCTTATCAATAAAATTGGGTCAAAAGAGCTTGACGTCTTCCTTTAGTATTTTTACGTTTGTATGTATTTCTTCTCTTTCAACTGGGAACATCTCCATCTTCCTCAGATGCACGACATGTCAGTATACTAAAAACCTCCAAAAGTTTTTAACTTTTGGAGGTTTACGATAACCTAATTAGTCTATTTCGATTATCTAGAACAAGACTTATTCTTCCTCATCACGTTTACGTCGTTTAGCTACTAAACCTAATCCAGTTAAACCTGCTACAAGTCCTAAGACAGCAGATGAGATTGATGAAGTTTCACCAGTATTTGGCAATTGCTTACGTGTTTTAGCCGTTTCAGTTTGAGGAGCTTGACTAGTTGAATTCGAATGAATCATTGACGTTGAAGTACTTGCGCTCGTTGAAGCTGACGTACTTGCTGACGTACTTACGCTTGTTGAAGCTGATGTACTTGCACTTGTTGAAGCTGATGTGCTTGCACTTGTTGAAGCTGACGTACTAGCACTTGTCGATACGGATGTACTTACTGAATCTGATGCAATAATACTATTGATATCTAAACTATCGAGCGAGCTGATTTCTGGAAGCCCCTTACTTGTTACAACAGAAGCACTTGTTGAAGCTGACGTACTTGCTGATGTGCTTGCACTTGTTGAAGCTGACGTACTTGCTGACGTACTTACGCTTGTTGAAGCTGATGTACTTGCTGATGTGCTTGTACTTGTTGAAGTCGACGTACTTGCTGATGTGCTTGCGCTTGTTGAAGCTGATGTGCTAGCCGATGTACTTACGCTTGTTGAAGCTGATGTACTTGCTGATGTACTTGCGCTTGTTGAAGCTGACGTACTTGCACTTGTTGAAGCTGACGTACTTGCTGATGTGCTTGCACTTGTTGAAGCCGATGTGCTTGTTGAAGTGCTTGCACTTGTTGAAGCTGACGTACTTGTTGAAGTGCTTGCACTTGTTGAAGTCGATGTGCTAGCTGACGTACTTGCTGATGTGCTTGCACTTGTTGAAGCCGATGTGCTTGTTGAAGTGCTTGCACTTGTTGAAGCTGACGTACTTGCTGATGTGCTTGCACTTGTTGAAGCTGACGTACTTGCTGATGTACTTGCGCTTGTTGAAGCCGATGTGCTTGTTGAAGTGCTTGCTGATGTGCTTGCGCTTGTTGAAGCCGATGTGCTTGTTGATGTGCTTGCACTTGTTGAAGCCGATGTGCTTGTTGAAGTGCTTGCACTTGTTGAAGCTGACGTACTTGCTGATGTGCTTGCGCTTGTTGAAGCTGACGTACTTGTTGAAGTGCTTGCACTTGTTGAAGCTGACGTACTTGCGCTCGTTGAAGCCGATGTGCTTGTTGAAGTGCTTGCACTTGTTGAAGCTGACGTACTTGCTGATGTGCTTGCGCTTGTTGAAGCTGATGTGCTTGTTGAAGTGCTTGCACTTGTTGAAGCTGACGTACTTGCTGACGTGCTTGCGCTTGTTGAAGCCGATGTGCTTGTTGATGTGCTTGCACTTGTTGAAGCTGACGTACTTGCTGACGTACTTACGCTTGTTGAAGCTGACGTACTTGCACTTGTTGAAGCTGACGTACTTGCTGATGTACTTGCGCTCGTTGACGCTGACGTGCTTGCTGACGTGCTTGCGCTTGTTGAAGCTGATGTACTTGCTGATGTGCTTGCTGAAGTACTTACGCTTGTTGAAGCTGACGTGCTTGCTGATGTGCTTGCGCTTGTTGAAGTCGATGTGCTAGCTGACGTACTTGCTGATGTGCTTGCACTTGTTGAAGCCGATGTGCTTGTTGAAGTGCTTGCACTTGTTGAAGCTGACGTACTTGCTGATGTGCTTGCACTTGTTGAAGCCGATGTGCTTGCTGAAGTGCTTGCACTTGTTGAAGTCGATGTGCTAGCTGATGTGCTTGCACTTGTTGAAGCCGATGTGCTTGTTGATGTGCTTGCACTTGTTGAAGCCGATGTGCTTGTTGAAGTGCTTGCACTTGTTGAAGCTGACGTACTTGCTGATGTGCTTGCGCTTGTTGAAGCTGACGTACTTGCTGATGTGCTTGCACTTGTTGAAGCTGACGTACTTGCTGATGTACTTGCGCTCGTTGACGCTGACGTGCTTGCTGACGTGCTTGCGCTTGTTGAAGCTGATGTACTTGCTGATGTGCTTGCTGAAGTACTTACGCTTGTTGAAGCTGACGTGCTTGCTGATGTGCTTGCGCTTGTTGAAGTCGATGTGCTTGTTGATGTGCTTGCACTTGTTGAAGCTGACGTACTTGCTGACGTACTTACGCTTGTTGAAGCTGACGTACTTGCACTTGTTGAAGCTGACGTACTTGCTGATGTACTTGCGCTCGTTGACGCTGACGTGCTTGCTGACGTGCTTGCGCTTGTTGAAGCTGATGTACTTGCTGATGTGCTTGCTGAAGTACTTACGCTTGTTGAAGCCGATGTGCTTGTTGAAGTGCTTGCACTTGTTGAAGCTGACGTACTTGCTGATGTGCTTGCACTTGTTGAAGCCGATGTGCTTGTTGAAGTGCTTGCACTTGTTGAAGCTGACGTACTTGCTGATGTGCTTGCACTTGTTGAAGCCGATGTGCTTGCTGAAGTGCTTGCACTTGTTGAAGCTGACGTACTTGCTGATGTGCTTGCACTTGTTGAAGCTGACGTACTTGCTGATGTGCTTGCACTTGTTGAAGCTGACGTACTTGCTGATGTGCTTGCGCTTGTTGAAGCTGACGTACTTGCTGATGTGCTTGCGCTTGTTGAAGCTGACGTGCTTGTTGAAGTGCTTGCGCTTGTTGAAGCTGACGTACTTGCTGATGTACTTGCGCTTGTTGAAGCCGATGTGCTTGTTGAAGTGCTTGTTGAAGTGCTTGCTGATGTGCTTGCGCTTGTTGAAGCCGATGTGCTTGTTGAAGTGCTTGCACTTGTTGAAGCTGACGTACTTGCTGATGTACTTGCGCTCGTTGACGCTGACGTGCTTGCTGACGTGCTTGCGCTTGTTGAAGCTGATGTACTTGCTGATGTGCTTGCTGAAGTACTTACGCTTGTTGAAGCCGATGTGCTTGTTGAAGTGCTTGCACTTGTTGAAGCTGACGTACTTGCTGATGTGCTTGCACTTGTTGAAGCCGATGTGCTTGCTGAAGTGCTTGCACTTGTTGAAGCTGACGTACTTGCTGATGTGCTTGCGCTTGTTGAAGCTGACGTACTTGTTGAAGTGCTTGCACTTGTTGAAGCCGATGTGCTTGTTGAAGTGCTTGCACTTGTTGAAGCTGACGTACTTGCTGATGTGCTTGCGCTTGTTGAAGCTGACGTACTTGCTGATGTACTTGCGCTTGTTGACGCTGACGTGCTTGCTGACGTGCTTGCGCTTGTTGAAGCTGATGTACTTGCTGATGTGCTTGCGCTTGTTGAAGCTGACGTACTTGTTGAAGTGCTTGCACTTGTTGAAGCTGACGTACTTGCGCTCGTTGAAGCCGATGTGCTTGTTGATGTGCTTGCACTTGTTGAAGTGCTTGCACTTGTTGAAGTGCTTGCACTTGTTGAAGCTGACGTACTTGCTGATGTGCTTGCACTTGTTGAAGCTGACGTACTTGCTGATGTGCTTGCGCTTGTTGAAGCCGATGTGCTTGTTGATGTGCTTGCGCTTGTTGAAGCCGATGTGCTTGTTGAAGTGCTTGCACTTGTTGAAGCTGACGTACTTGCTGATGTGCTTGCACTTGTTGAAGTCGATGTGCTAGCTGACGTACTTGCTGATGTGCTTGCTGAAGTACTTACGCTTGTTGAAGCTGACGTGCTTGCTGATGTGCTTGCGCTTGTTGAAGTCGATGTGCTAGCTGACGTACTTGCTGATGTGCTTGCACTTGTTGAAGCCGATGTGCTTGTTGAAGTGCTTGCACTTGTTGAAGCTGACGTACTTGCTGATGTGCTTGCGCTTGTTGAAGCTGTTGAAGTGCTTGTTGAAGTGCTTGCTGATGTGCTTGCGCTTGTTGAAGCCGATGTTTTTTTTTTTTTTTTTTTTTTTTTTTTTTTTTTTTTTTTTTTTTTCGTGCTTGCACTTGTTGAAGCTGACGTACTTGCTGACGTGCTTGCGCTTGTTGAAGCCGATGTGCT